>JAZDGT010000001.1:0-8583 GCA_043806635.1 Methanobacteriota archaeon
CCCGTGTCAAGGTTGAGTATCTCCACAGACACCGTATTCGCAGGGATCATCCCCTGGTAATAACAGTCTCCAGTGATCTGGAACAAGGTCGCTGAGCTGATCATAAAACTCATAATATTGGTAACGACATGGTTCCGGGTATAATCAGCGTAGGTGACTTTCCATCCGACAACAGTCCCTTCAGGTATCGCGGGGTTCTCCCACGTGAAATCAGTCCATATCCACTCACCAGATCCTGTATTCAGATCCACTGGTGATCCGTAGGCGGAGATTCCCATGATCTCCTCACCGACCGAGGTAAACGTTGTTGGATCATTCATCATATTGTATTCCGTGGTAATCCACTCGTTGCTTCGAGCCACATCTGAGACATGGATCTCGTCGATCTTCCCGTTCATCCAATAACTATTCAAGTTAGACATCCCAATATCAAACCCTGTCGCAGGGTTGACAGTACCAGTGAACAATGTTCCTGCTTCGTAGACACCATTCACCAAGATATCCAATCTATCATTCGCTGCATCCACCCGCGTACAAACATAATACCATTGAGGATTCGAGGGGTTCACTTGTGTATGAGCATAACAAACAGGGAAGACATCAGAGGTGTGCGTCCGTGATTTGAATGTCTCATTCGTCCAAATAAGTAACGACACAGCAGCGTCACTGTGACTCTCAAACAAGTATTTTCGTGATCCAGCATTCCCATCTACTCGAACCCATGCACCCGCAGTATGCGACCCATCCAAGAGCATCTGGAACGCGTCAGCTTTCAGGTAATCTCCGTTCCCATCGAAATCCACGCAGGTCCCAATTTTACCAGGCTGATCAAACACCGGGTTACCACCCATGCTGGTGATATCCCAATGATTACTCGTACTATCCTTAAACTCGGTGTACACCGCACCATCTAGGTGATGAACCATCACGTACCCGTTACTCCAGGTTCCTTCGACATCCTCCTGATTCGCACAACCCAGGTTCCCATAATACATGTAGAATATTGTATCCGTGGTTGAACTGATGAAGGGGACGTTCACCCACGCGACCAGCTCACCAGATACACTAGTATACGACTCGATCTCATGCGCGTACTTCGTTTCGTTATCAGGATTGATGAACGCGAAATCGTCACCGTCCGTCTGCGCATGCGCCACAAAATCAGGAGATGTGCAGGTGATTAGCACAGGGAAGTTTGTTAGATCCCCAGGTACTTTTGTATGATCAATCACAATCTGTTTTGAGAAACCCCAGTTTAGATCCCAATAGTCAAGACTCGCGTAATCAAGCCAGACCCCGGTCTCGTTCGTGGAGAGGTACGCGTAATCAAGCCCAATGTTGTCGCTGCCTTGTGCTGAGAGGATAACGGTTCCACCGGGTGGGATCACCGAGACGGATTGCCCTTGATTCCGCCATTCAGGAGGAATCGTATCTGCGATGTTCACGATTCGTTCACTGGTATGGCTCCAAAGACCAGTGGTGTCTTTCGCTGAGATGAGGTAGTGTAATACGGTTTTATCCGTTGCAACCGTAATCGTCCGTTGATAATACCCGCCTACGGGATTCATACTCAGGTTTGTATGACCGCCATCATACCAGTAGTCGACGTAGACATTGGCGATACCGTCATCGTCATACGCGGAGGCGTTAAACATGAAGCTCTCCCCGGTAGACGCTAGAGTGCTTGAATAATCATGGATAATCGGATTTCGTAACACGGTGAAACTCATGATATTGGTTTTATTCCAGTTCCCTGTCGTATCATTGTAGTAGATCCGCCAGCCGACGCGTCGCCCTTGTGGGACTGCCCAGTTCTGCCAGCTGAAGTTAGACCAGATCCATTGATCTCCGATACCACCAAGGTAAATCGGAGACCCGTACACACCAGTATAGTTTTGCCAGGTGCCCGTTTCGTTTGTGGCGAGTTTTGCGTAGTTCAATGCACGATTATCTTTTCCTTGTGCGTAGAGGGTGATTGGTTCACCGCGTTGGATTGTCGTCCGGTTTTGGCCCTGGTTCTGCCATGTTGGGGGGGCGATATCGCGGACGAGTGATGCTGTGGTTTCATCAACATAGTTTGTCCCGGTTCTGAACACGGCGGCGATGACCATGATGTTCTCTGCAACGATGTCACCCATACCATATAAGTTTCCATTCCATACAGAAGTATAAGTAGATGTAGATACTGCTGGTACGTTAACATTTTGGTTCAGAGCTAAAGCCCCAATCATAGCATGATGATATTGATTTCCGGAGTTCCACCAGCGGGAATTGATCTCTGTGACATAGGCATGGATATGCCCGCTGTACGCGGTGACTTCGTTATTCGTAACATTAAGAGCAACTTGTATCTGAGCATTTCCTAACCAAAGCACATCAAGATGTAAATCGATATCAGCAACAGTCCTGCCGTGACAACTATTTATATTATTTATATAACTTGAAGGGGGAGGACCAGCCCCCACTATTCGTGAATATCCGCCATCAAATACAACAGTAGGAGTTCCAGTTATTCCGAGTTCACTTGCTCGTGAAGACGCATAGGTGTTTTGATTGATGACTAATGCAACATTATAAAAATCATACAGTCCAGATTCAAAGAGGTCATGCATAATCACCATTACTTGAGGACAATATCCGCAGGTGGTTGCGGTTCCTTCCTCTGTGAGAACAGTATGTTGATTTGCTAGAAGAGGTGGACTTCCGCCTCTACCTTTATCGTCATCTGTATTGGTTGTGCTTATTGACACTGCGATAGTTGCTGAACACAACATGACTAAGACAAGACCCGCCTTAAAAATTTTTATTATATTTTTTTTCGTGTTCATCTTCTAATAACCTCCCGAAAATAACATATGTTAATAACAGGTGTTATATTATAGTTTCTGCCATAACCAGATAGAAATAAATAGGAACATTCTGTATATTATCCTTTCTATCTTATACAGAAAGATATAAATAATACAAACATTCATTACTTTTATACAGATATTTACTATACAGTCATATTATTCATGATATAGGGAGGAATCTGTAATGACCATGCATTGGATTAGAAATAATTTTCTTGTAAAAACTGGATGCGTTTTTATTTTATTCTCATTGTTGATAAGCAGCCTGGGTTTCTTATCATTTACAGGATTAAGTGACGAAATTAACGGTCATGAAGGACCAGTTGGACCGCTTGATGACCCGGTTTATGAAATCATTATCACCCCTGATCAACACTTTTATTACCCCGGCGAACAAGTATTGATTACGATCCAATTACTGAAGAACGGTGTAGGATACCCGGGTGGTCTCTGTCCTGAGGTACGAGACCCTGAGGACAACATGATTTATGGTGGATTGTGTTATCCAAGTGATGAAAATGGTTTTTTATATATTAATGATTTTTATCTTGATGTCGGCGCTATATTGGGAACTTATCTGATTTATGTACATTGGTATGCTGACGGATCAGAAGGCTCAAACACGACAACCTTCGAAGTCGTCTCAGAAACCATCCTTGCTGACGCTCACGGCCCCTATGAAGCCTTTGTTGGCGAACCCATCCAGTTTACTGGCTCAGCGAGTGGTGGAAAACCTGGGTACACCTGGCTTTGGGAGTTCGGGAACGGGGACACCTCCACAGAGCAAAACCCGTTGTGCACTTACCCTGACGAAGGAACATTTCCTGTTCATCTCACGGTGACCGATACCGGAGATCGAACCGGTGATGATACTACTTCCGCATTGATTTATGGACAGGAGTCTGGATATCTTTTATTTGTGCTGACTGATAATGATACGTATCTGCCTGGTGAGACGGTTATTATTTCTGGGCGGTTAACCGATAACGGGGTTGGTATTTCCTGTAAAACTATAACTATCGAGATTATGGATCCGTTTTGCCAACTTTTTATTACTCTCGCTGCACTTACGAACGCATCCGGATATTACACGTATTCCTATGATTTGCCACCAACTGCTCCACCTGGTGTGTATCGGATTAACGCATTCATTATTCTAGAAAACAATAACGTCTCCGCGACTACGCTGTTCACAGTTGAGCGGCATGTTGTGGTTGTTTATGCTGGTGGCTCCTATGAAGGACTTGTTGATCATGTGTTAGCCTTCCATGGCACTGCGACGGGTGGTATCCCCCCGTATTCGTGGGAATGGGTGTTCTCAGATGGAACAAATGCGTCTGGTCAGGATATTACTCATGTTTTTGATGAAACGGGAACGTTTACGGTGAATCTCACGGTTGTGGACGCGTATAATAACAGTGGAAATGATTCTGCAACGATTTTGATCACCTCACCTGCGGAGGCGACTCATATAGTGTTTATTGAGGAGGCTACTGCGGGATGGTGCAGTAACTGTCCTGCTGTCGCAGAAATTTTACATGATTTGTACGGTTCTGAGGATTATCGATTTTATTATGTTAGTTTGGTTCATGATGAAAACGAGAAAGCGAAAGAACGATTGAATGAATCATACAACATTTATGCGTTTCCTAGCGTGTACATTGATGGAGGATACAAGGTTATCGTTGGTCAAAAAAGCATTAGTTCGTTCCAGCAGAATATTACTGCGGCGATGAACCGTGACGTTCCAAAAATACAAGTTACTCTCAACGTTACCTATAATACGACGACGAAGAAATTTACTACGAATGTGACGGTGAGTAATGGGGAAGCAACATCGTATACGGGTAGTTTAAAAGTGTACCTGACTGAGAAAGTATCCAGATGGGCGGATTATAATGGGAAAGCGTATTCGTTTGGTTTCCTTGATTTCATCATTAATAAAGATATTATTATTCCCGCAGGGAACAGTCTAACTGAAGTGAAGCAGTGGGATGCATCGGCGTTAGATCCAGAGAACCTGATGGTGTTTGCAGTGGTGTTCAACTCTGAGACGCATCAAGGGTATTCTCAGCCACCTAATCTGAATCCGTTCAATGCGCATTATGCGGATGCGGTGAATGCGACTGAGGTGGTGAAAGGGGGTACGCTTCCTCCATCGGTTGGGTTTTCGTATCCGAAAAAATATCATTTTAATATTTTTGGGAATGCGAATCGGATGACACCTTTGCAGCGGAATACGATTGTGATCGGGAAATTGACGTTGATAGCAAATGCTTCTACGTTTGGTAACATGTCCATTACGAGTGTTCAATTCGCTGTTGATGGGACTGTTCTGGTGAATGATACATCTTCACCATATTCAGTGACGGTACGAAAATTCGGGATGGTAAAGCATCTTTTGAGACGGCATACGATTACGGCAACCGCGTTCACGAATCATGGTAAGTCTTCGACGGTGAGTATGGATATCGTTGCGATTTTCTTGTGATAAAAAAATTACTGTGGTCGAGAATCGTTTGTGGTTGATAGTTTTCGTGCGTTCATGAGAGCGATCATGTTTCGTGCTATTAGCAGGGTGAACGGGTAGATTCCGAGTCGCATGCTTTTGGTGAGTCGTTTCATCGTGTAGAGTGGTGAATAGAACGCGGTATACATTTTTTTGACACCTATGTTGAGTTGTTCTGGTGTCATGTGTTTGGGTTGGTAAACGACGTGTTTTAAGGTGTACTGTGTCCAGTCTTTAGTGAGGATGCGTCCTTCTTTTTCAAGTCGTTCGTAGAGGAGTGTGCCGGGGAGTGGGGTGAGGATGCAGAAGTCTGCAACATCAATGTGTAATTCTTTGATGGCGTTCAGTGTTTGTTCGAATACTTGCGGTGTATCGGTGTCGAATCCGAAGATGAAATCACCGACGACCGCCATTTTATGTGTATGAATGTTGTGTATTGCTTTTTGGTAGTCGGTGACGGTGTTTGTGCGTTTCTTTATGCTATCAATGGTTTGTTGTGAAATGGATTCGAATCCGATGAGCCAGGAGACGCATCCTGCTTCTTTGGAGAGTCGGACAAGTTCTTCGTCATGAGCGAGGATGTCTACATTACCGTTGCAAAAAAATTTTTTATGAAGTCCTCTCATTTTTGTAAAAAGCTCTTTGGTATATGTTGGGTTGATGGTGAGTGAGGCGTCGTAGAACATGAAGGTTTTTTGGGAAAGGTTTTGTATTTCGTTGATGACGTCGTCGACTGGTCTGGCTGTGAATGGTGTGCCCCAGGTGGTGGTTGCTTCGGGGCAGAATTCGCAGGTGTAGGGGCAGCCGCGGGTGGCTTCAATCGCACCGGTTATGATGAGGCCGGGGAGTTGGATATTGGTTGGTGGTAGAGACTGAGTATATTCTGTTTTTGTTGTTGTGTACATTAGTTTGAGTTGGTGGTGTTCTGCATCAGCGATGAGTTGAGGCCATGTGGTTTCTCCTCTGCCGATGAGGACGCTGTCTGCGTGTTGTTTGGCTTCGTCGGGGAGGAGTGATGCGTGCATGCCGCTGAGGACGACGCGTGTTTTTTTGTTTTGGTAGTGATCTGCGATTTCGTAGGCTCGTTTTGCGGTGGAGGTGGTATAGTTGATCATGACAAGGTCGTATGGTGTATCAAAAGGGATGGATGTGTAGCGTTCGTTGATGATGGTGATGGTATGGTGTTTTGGGGTGACTGCGGCGAGTTGTCTGGAGTGGAGGGTGGGGAGGATGGAGAACATGGTGAGGAGGAGTTTATCGAAGACGTGATATCGTTGTGTTCCCATGGAGACGTTTTCTATGATGAGGATGTTCATTTCGTGTTCACTCTTTGTCATTATTGGGGGTCACGTATTTAAGGAATCGTACATTTCCTTGTGAGCGTATGAACCCGTATGTTCATCCCGTGTTTTTTGCGAAGGCGTTGAAAGCGTATTTGCGTGATCGGAGTCGGTTGCGGCGGTGGGATGATGACCGGATTCGTCGTTATCAGGATAAACGGTTACGTCACTTGGTTGATTGGGCGTATCATACGGTGCCGATGTATCGCGCGAAATATCGTGATGCCGGGGTTCATCCTCAGGATATTCATGGAGTGAAAGATATCGGGAGGCTCCCGTTGGTTTCGAAAGAAGATTTTTTCGCGTTTTACCCGGATGGTTTGGTGTCGTCGAAAGCGAAGCGCAAGCAGTTGATTGAGATTTCAACGTCGGGGACGACGGGGAAAAAGCTTGCGTTGTACGTGGATTTGTTTGATGTGGTGGTGGGGTTGCTTGCGTATCTGCAGGCGCTTACGGAGCATGGTCTAAATTGGCGGAAGGATAAGCTGTCGATTATTGGCGATTTTGCGTCGCATACTGCGGAGACTGGGTATATTCAGCGGGGGATTCAGGCGCAGACGGGGACGCGGTTTTTATTCAAGAATGTGCAATGGTTGAATACGAATGATCCTCCGAAGCAGGTGATGGAGGAGCTGAACAGGTTTCAGCCTGATTTCGTTGGTGGGTATGCGGGGATGCTTGGTCATCTCGCGTTGTTGAAGGAGCAGGGGTTCGGGGAGGATGTTTCTCCGCGGTGTATCGGGTCGACCGGGTCGGTGTTGGATCCGTCGTTGCGGCGTTTTATTGGTGAATCATTTGGTGCATCGGTGTTTGAGGTGTATGGGGCGACCGAGTCTGGTCCTCTTGCTTTTGAATGTATGGAGGGGTGTTATCATGTTTATTCTGATTTGGTGTATCTTGAAGTACTTGGTAGGGATGGTCAGCAGGTCGGGACTGGTGAGCCTAGTCGGTTGGTGGTGACGAAGCTGTATGGTGGGGGGACGCCGATTATTCGGTATGTTGCGGTGAATGATATTATTGCTTCTCGTTCGAAACCTTGTGGGTGTGGTGTTTCTGGTTCGTTGCTTCAGCGTATTTATGGTCGGGATGATCTCGCGTTGTATCTTCCGAACGGGCGTGTTTTGTTGGCGTCATCGTTTTCTGAGATTTATAGTCGGGTGTTGTATGAGTTGAAGACGACGAAGTTGAAGGAGACGAGAGTACTGCAGCCGAGTATGACTGAGGTAGAAGTTCAGGTAGTGATTGATCCTGAGTTATGTGATGTTGGTGCGTCGGTGGACGCGATTTTGTCATTGTTACAAAAGGGTTTTGAGGATAAGGTTGGTCCCGGTGTTGAGGTAAGAGTACGTGAGGTAAGGGAGGTAAAAAAAGGGGGGCCACGTATTGTCTCTTCGGTGGACACAACTCAGTACAGGGTTCGAGAGTATATTTAAAGTGTGATATCGAGAGAGGCACTGATTTTAAATTCTTTATATTTTTTTTCTTAGATGAAGAGAACCAGTAAAAAAAAGAAGAGTATTTTGGTGTAAATGAAAAAAAATTATTGGTAAATAGTATGTGACCGGGTTATCGCATCTTGAAACTACCTGGGGGGAGAATAGAAATAGTGATGATGTATTTATTCTCGAATACGTACACATCGTCGATGCTGACGTTCCCAAATTTTCCAATCTCAAAAGAAAACCTGTTAAACTCACGTATCGAGTTGAATTCGCATCGTATTTTAGGGATTTCAGATAGGAGTATATCACATGGATTTGTATGGAGAATTTCTTCTCGGAAGTGCTGTACCATACCTAAGGCTTCATTAACATTGTCGAACTCCTTTTTTTTCATCGTTTCTCGTTCAACTTTTCGTTTAAGCGCTGCAGCAATTATGGAT
>JAZDGT010000002.1:0-119812 GCA_043806635.1 Methanobacteriota archaeon
TCGCCATCACCAGTAACCGCTCAATATCAGAAAAACGCTTTCGAACACGCTTCTGAATCCCCCCTTGAATTTGATGCAACGCCAAAACCGACATCTGCCCAGACACAACAATCTCAACCTCCCCCTGAACAACAGGTCCCGAACGACGCAGACGAAGACCATGAATACCAACCACACCCGGTATCGCTAAAATAATACTCCGAACCACCTGTTGTTGATCAACACAGGATCGATCACAGGCATCCAACAACATTAAACCAGATTCTTTTATCGCAGTAAAGCCAATAACAATAATGATTCCAGCAATAATAAAACCAACCACCGCATCAGCAATCGTAAACCCATACGAATCAAGAATTAATGCGATCACCGCGAGAAACGATGATGTCCCATCTTTTATCGTATTAAACGCGTCTAATCTCACAGAACCTAATCTGAGTCGTTTTCCCCTAACATATTTGATTACTCCTAACCCCCAAGCAACCAGAGCAGAAAGGAATGCTACAGCAGCACCTAATAAAGGCAGTTGAATCTCCTGTGGATCAATGAATTGAAAATACGATCGAACAAGAATATAACCCGCAAGTAAAAACATAACAATTGCTGCAGCAATCGATGATAAATTCTCAACTTTATAATAACCAAAATGAAAACGACCATCAGCAGGTCGTCTGAAGAATCGGAGACCAAGCCATACGATACCTGAAACAAAACCATCACCGATACAATCAATACCATTCGCGGTTAACGCAATACTACGGGAAAGAGTTTCTCCGAGGATAACCTGGAGGATTCCAAGGCTAACTAAGGAGATAGTAGTAATTGCTGCCATATCCTCAGGTTTTGAGAAAAACCCCCTTTTCGTGATCATCTGTAGCGACTGGGAAATTCTCTTGTGATTAAGAATGTTTTGCATTGATGGATTATCTAGTAATAATGAAGGGGATGGGATGCGGCAGACCTTGAACATGAAAAAATGGTCAGGATGGTTAAGCGGTCTGCCGTATATGTTGGTCGAACGGGCGGATGAAGAATCGTCTATAAAAGCCTATTCTGGTAAAATAGCATTTTGACATTTTACCACGCTAGGTTTAAATATTGTGATCGACAAAGATATATATTGGTGAGGAAGGGAGCAGTCATCTACCCCTGTTTTTTCATCCTTTATGCCCCCCCTTCCTTTTCCTCCCTCTTATTTATGTTTTTTTTCAAAAAATTTATGGATTAAGGTACGAAAAGGTATATAAATAAAATTGGTCATGCGTGTGCGTTAGGATAGAAGATAACTAAAGGTGATTGGGGATAAAACCATGGTTAAAATTAATGTGAGTATAGAAGGCGAGGACGTCCAAGAAATCGTTCATGAACTCATGAATATCGGTATTGAATTCCTGAAATCGAACAGGAAAGAACTCAGAGACGTCATGAAGGTGTTTGCTGATGAAGCATTAGATGTTTTATTGGATAAAAAAACGTTAGAGAAAGGAGCAATATTGTATAAGAAAATAAATAGTGAGATTAATTGGTCGTATAAACAAGATAGGCCATAAGAATGAGGGGGGAAACTAGTTTTTCCTATTCTAATATTTTTTTTCAATGTTTTATTGTAGTTCTTGTAATGTTTTTGAGCTCTGAGTTAATAGTTTGTAGCCATTTTTTGTGACGACAATATCATCTTCAATACGGACACCACCATATCCGGGGATGTAGATTCCGGGTTCAACGGTGAGTACCATGTTTTCTTTGAGGGTTAATGGGGAGTCTTCGGTGAATCCTGGGCCGTCATGGACGGAGAGCCCGAGTGCGTGTCCGGTGGAATGGATAAAGCGTCCTTTCCAGGGGGTGGTTTCGATGAATGAAAACACGGCATGGTGGACATCTGATGCAGATATTCCTGGGCGTATCATGTCGAGACCGATAGTCTGGGCTTGGAGTACTGTGTGATAGATGTCTTTTTGTCGGGTGTTTGCTTTACCGTGCACAAAGGTTCGGGTGACATCTGCGTTGTAGTTATGGTAACAGGCGCCGAAATCGCAGAGGATAAAATCACCGTTTTTAAGGGTTGTTTCACCGTGGCTGTAATGGGGTTCAGCCGTATTTTTCCCGAAGGAGGATATTGTGGTGAACGCGGGTTTTTCTGCTCCGTTTTTTTGCATTCGGTAGTCGATTTCTGCTGCGAGTTCGTTCTCTCGTAATCCTGTGGTTATGAGTGAGGGGATGTCATGTATGACGGTATCGGTGATATGGCAGGCATGGGTGATGAGGTCGAGTTCTTTGGTATCTTTGATGAGTCGTGTTTGGATGAGTGCTGATGAGATATCTCTGAATGTGAGGTGAGGGCAGAGTTCTTGGAGAGCTTGGTAGTCTCGTTGGGTGATCGCTTGAGAGTTGACTCCAACGGAATGTAGGGGGGCGGTAAACTTTTTTAAGAGTTGTTGCACGTCATCCTTTGTTTTGTATATGTGGAGGTGTGCGGTGGTGTGTTTCGCGGTTTCTGCTTCAAGTTCGGGTATGATGAGATCGAGGGTACCATCAGGGTATGCGAAGGCGTACGATCCTTCGAAGATCCCGTGTTCTATCCCGGTAATATAAAAGAATGATGGATCTAGGAAGGGTTGAGTCGCGTTTTTTATGATAAGTGCATCAGGGGGTGTTTCTATGTTGTTGAAAATCGTTTTTATTCTTTTTTTCACGGTTTTTTTCACCCTTAATAGCTGAGATACTGTTTTATCTTATGTTGTAAAATAATTTTGTGAAAAATAGAAAAAGGGAAAGGAAGTCATCGAAAGTACGGTATGATTTATAGTTTACTTTCGTATTTGCTGATCAGGCCTTGGAGTTCTGTGAGGTCTTGTCTGATGGTTTCGACTTCTTTCATTTTTTCTTTTTCGAAGCTTTTTAGGATGTCAGGTAAAGCTTGTGTCATTTTGTACATGTGGACTGGGCGGCCTTTGCCTTTCTTTTTGATATCTCTTTTTTTTGCCCAGCCTCGGCGTCTAAGCTCTTGCATGGCAACGCTGACTTCTGGTTGTCGAAGGTCTGCCCCTTGTTCAACGTCAGCGGACCGGCACTCTTCAACTTGTGAGATATACATAAGCGTTTTAGCAAGGTTTTTTGGCATGCCGAGATCGGTGAACAAATGGACAGCTTTATCATCCTTTTCATCCAATACGAATGATCTTTTCCGTTTCATGCTTTCTCCTCGGTATGTAATTCATTCATGTGTATTTATATTTTTCTCATTTTTTCAATTTTTTATAATTCAAAAATTTATATATAAATATACTATTTAAATCTTTTTATATTAAGATGGCTCTCCCGCAACATCTGCTCAGCAAGTTCATCAGGATAATCACCAGAAAACACGATCTCCTCCACACCCGCATTCACCAACATCTTCACACACACCACACAAGGAGCATTCGTACAATACAACACAGAACCTTTGATCGAAATACCAAACACCGCCGCTTGAATAATCGCATTCTGCTCCGCATGCAGCCCTCGACACAACTCATGACGCTCCCCTGAAGGGATATGCAATTTTTCCCGCACACAACCCACCTCAGCACAATGACGAAAACCCTTCGGCGCACCATTATATCCCGTACTCAAAATATGCTTATCTTTCACAAGCAATGCACCAACTGATCTCCGCAAACACGTACTCCGTTTCGCAACAACATGCGCCATCTCCATAAAATAGGCATCATATGACGGTCGTTCTTTCATCAAAAACCCCAACAAAGACATACCCTACCTGCTTAAGAAAATTATGATTTCATCAACAATAACAGCTACCACAAGAAAGACCAACAAGAAACCCAAGAAAATCAGAAGAAACGTTCAAAACGATCCTTCTTCGCGTTACAAATCGGACACACCTCAGGCGGCTCATCACGACCACACAAATACCCACACACCGTACACCGCCACACCGGTTTTGATAGACCTGACAAAGACGGCCCCTGTTTTTCTTGTTTATTTCTATCTTGTTGTCGATTTTCACGAGACGGCCGACGCTCAGGAATCGAACCAACCTGCTTCTTTCCAGCTTTCACTGCAGCAGAGACATACAACGCACAATAACAAGAACCAAACTCTACCACATCTGCATCACGATAATCACATGGACAAATAATATCCAGATCCTCCTCTTTCTTCCCTGATGCAAGACGACACGGACACGCCCAATACCCATATCGCCCCTCATTCACCAGTAAACCTTTCACAAGATCCTTCGTAAACTCAGAATCAGGGTTCAAATGATACCCTGCTGATTCCGCCTCACGATCAAGACGACGACACAACGAATCAACCGCATCCGCAGAAACACGATTACTCATGCGTGTAACACATCCCGAATTTCATCCTCTTTAAACCCAACGATACAACGAGAATTATTAATCACCAGAGTCGGATATGAACACTGAGGATTCCACCGCTCAATCTCCTTCACCACCCGATCTTTTTCGTCACCCTCAAGTAAATCCACATCAACATAATCATAAGCGACCCCCAACTTCCCCAACAACTGCTTGGTCTTTTTACACCAAACACAAGTACTCAGCGCATACAACATGATTTTTGCTTTCTCTTTTCCTGAAACATGTACAACATTCATCAAAAAACTCCCCACAGTTCAAATAAAAGGAATACCGCGGTTCCTTATAAAACAATCCGCTAGTACATTATGTTTTTAGTTTCACTTCAATTTCCTGGAAGTCTCTTGGCACATAAGACTTTGAAAAGATTTTACGCGCATCATTTTCCAAGATACGATGATCCAGATATCGGGGGCTTATATGAGTGAGATACAATACCTCAACCCTTGCCTTTTGCGCTATCTCTGCTGCCTGATACGCGGTTGTATGCCCATACTCACCGGCAACCTCTTCAAAAGTCGAATCAAAAGTCGCATCATGGATAAGCACATCTGCATCTTGTGAAAACCCGATGAGTTTCTGACAAGGTTTTGTATCTCCAGAAAAAACGATTTTCCTCCCAGGACGTGGTGATCCTAACACCATCTCAGGAGTAATAACACGGTCATTCTTCAACGTCACCGATTCTCCTTTCTGTAAGCGACTAAATAAAGGACCCTCAGGAATACCAAGTTCTAGAGCCCGAGGTTTATTAAACTTCCCAGGTCGAACACGTTCCTCAAGCGCATACGCCACAGCAGGGACATTATGCTTCACCCGTAACACCTTAATTACATATTCACCGAAATCAAGAACAGTACCATCATCAACTTTCTCTGAAATCACAGGAAACGCTACCTTAAAATACCCTAAAGACACCAACTGAGACACAAGAGCATCAACACCAGTCGGTCCATAAACATATAACGGTTCTTTCCGGTCATTCATCTGCATAGTCTGAATCAGACCAGGAAGACCAAGGAAATGATCCCCATGAAAATGAGTCAAGAATATTTTTGAAACCTGCATATAACTCAACGATGATTTTTGAAACTGTCGTTGTGTTCCCTCCCCGCAATCAAAAAGCAGGGTTTCACTCCCACGCTTCACTGCAACTGAAGAAACATTTCGTTTCGCGGTCGGCCAACTCCCACCGGTTCCAAGGAATATAATACTACACTGTGTCATCGAAGATAAAGGATGCACGGGGATTCTAAAAGCGTTGTGGTTATTTTTGATAGACAACAAAATAGCGGGTCAAGCTTCGATGGACACGTATCGCAAATATTTCTTGTATGGTAAAATATTGTTCTCCGAGTGCTATCATCTCTCTCTGCGGGAGACCAACAACGGCACGTTTTCCTTTTTTTAATATTTGATACATAGTCTCAAATGCTCTTTTATAGAGCTGTCCAAGATCTTCACCTTTCGTTGTTGTTGCTTTACCGTATGGAAAATCAGTGACAATAGCATCAACATGAGTCTCGTAATGGTTGAGATTACCGATATCAGAACAAAACAAAGTATATTTTTTTATATTGTAGAACTCAAGTGTTTCCTTGCATCCTGTAATCATTTTTTTTTCGATGTCATTCCCGACCAGTTGCGCACCGAGTAGTCCTGCTTCGAGGAGTATACCGCCTGTGCCACAGAAGGGATCAAGTAAGGTTTCTCCAGGTCTTATACAGGAGAGATTTACGAGGGCTCGAGCGAGTTTTGGATGTAAGGATATTGGTGAAAAAAATGGTCGATGTTGCACCTTTCGTTGTTCAAATTGGTTTCTTTGAATTTGGCTGATTTTTCTGCCGATGTATACAATGTTATCAGTGATGAACACGCGTATCTCAATATCTGGGTGTTGGAGACGAACGGTTCTCCCTGATGTGTATCGGTCTGCTATGATGTCTAAAATCGGTTGAGAGTCGATGATTGTTGAACGGTTTTTACCTCGTACTGCTATGGATCCTTTTCTCTGGAGCACTTGTTGTTCCATGCAGTGGTTGATTTCTGCAGGTGATGGTGGGCAGGAACAGAGGAGTTCATCGATGTAGAAGGTGTGCGATAAGCGGGTAGCGAGGCGTGTGAGTCTTCTCTCCAATACAAAGGATTTGATGACGAGCACGTTGTCGTTCGTCTCCACAACGGTGTACGGGATATCTTCTGCATGGAGACAGGTGAGAACTTCTGCTCGAGGAAGGGTTGAGTGTTCTTTTGAAAGCTCAAAGAGAATGTTCATAATCACCTGCGCGTCTCATGTTGTATTATTAAGGATATTGGAGAGCAGCGTAATAAAAATTACCTAATTTTAAAACTCTTGTGATGATTCTGGTTCTTTTTTAAACACGACTTTCAATAAAAATGGGGTGATCAATGTGGTAACCAGAGTGAGAAGAACGGTAATAGCAATAATTTGATTCGCATTCTCTACTATAGGAGGATGATGAGAAACCGCGGTACCCGCGATAATCAACGCCATCTCAAGCCTAGGGATCATCCCGATCCCCACCCTGAGTGAATGCTTGTTTGTCATCCCTGCGAGTTTTGCTCCGAGTCCACAACCAATGATTTTTCCGATGATGCCAATAAAGATAATCATGACTGCAAACGCAGCAACGGTGACTACGCTGAACACAGTAGGGTCAACTGTCGCCCCCACCCAGACGAAAAACAACGGGATGAACAACCCATACCCTATTGCTTTGATATCATCGACCACCTTCTTCGATTTTATTGCGTGTCCAATCACGATCCCTGCGACAAAAGCTCCGGTGATCCCTGCAATCCCTGACTGATACGCGAAGAACGAATAAATCAGAAAGATAGCAAGAGAAAGACTCAACAATGCTTTCGGCAACTGGATCCGTTCCCCGAGATCCATGATTTTATCGATTATCTTCAAGCCGACGAATAAAAAGAGGAGGAAGAATACGAGGATCTGGATACTCACAAGAACAACTGATTGGGCGCCGACTCCAAACACGGACACAAATAGGATAATACAGATGACATCGTCGATGACGGCAGCCCCGAGAATCGTAAGTCCTACCTCAGTATTAAGAGCATGTAAATCCATTAATACACGCACCGGTACCCCAACCGAGGTTGCCACAAGGATCAAGCCGATGATTAATCGTTCTTGCCATGAAGAAACGAAGAACAAAGAAGCCAGGATACCAAGCACTAACGGAACGAGCACGCCACCCACAGCAACAAGGATCGCTGGTTTCTGCACTTTTTTTAATTTTGAAAAACTGGTTTCTAACCCGGAGATAAACATTAAAAAGAGAATGCCGAACTCTGCAAGTAGCATGAATTCATCAGAGGTATAGTTCAACTCAGGGAAAAGAAGACTCAATCCAAAACCTCCGAGGAGGAAGCCAGCGAGGATTTCCCCGATAACAGGTGGTTGTCTCAATCGATTAAGGAGGTGCCCGAACACGCGGGCGAAAAGTAACGCAAGGGCAACTGAGAATACAACATTGAAGATTTGAACCTCTGCTGTCGTACTGGTCAACCTTCTTCATTATCAGTTATGGCATGATATTGTGTGGCATCGTAGTATTTCTGGATAAGTTGATTCAAGGTTATCTCACCGATAAGAGTTTTCCTGTTGACTACAGGTAGTCTTCGTAACTGATATTTTGCCATCCTTTGAAGAATTGTTATGATTTTATCCTCAGGTGAACAGGTAATTAATTTCGTCATCATGATATCACCTGCTGTTTTCACCGTCCCATATTGAAGGGAACGAATGTCAGGTAAACCAAATACATATGGAGAAAACCTTTTTGGTGTAAGAATCGTAAGAGCATCATGTTCAGTAATAACACCAGTTAATTCCCGCTCTGTTTTATTGTTCACTACCCATATATGATTACGAGCGCTTAAAATATTCAATACTACGTGGATATCAGATGCTTCTTCCAAGATTGGGAGATCCCAAAGACGTCTGTCCATAAGTTGTTTGACGGTGAGCTCATAAAAATCAGTGATCAAACGATTCTTCATGCAATAAGGATATCATGAAAACTGTATTTAAAAACTACTTCCTTTTCAATTGATTATTTTTCTTTTTTCTTATGTTTTTTACATATCGCTTCATCGATTTTTTCTTGGATGTCTGAGGTTCCTTCAAACCATTTATCTTTCTCCTTCTTCTTAGCATCCCGTGTTAATCGATCGATCTTATACCGTACCTCGTCAGTGCCTTCAAACCAGTCAGTAGATCCCTTCCGACGACTTGGAACAGGTTCTTCTTTCTTTGTCGAGAGGATCGTAGTCTCTTTTGCTTTACCACTTCCATGAATCCTGATTTCTTCCACCTTCGGTTCATTACGAGGCACGCTCTCTGTAGCAACAGGTTCAATTTCGAGAGTTTCTTTCATGATGCTTCTCGGTTTTTTATTTGACGAAAACAGTTTTCTTTTCTCATAGATGACTATCTCAGGTTCAAGGTGTTCTTGCTCAGTCATCGTTGGTACGTCCGGTTGATTACTCGTTTTTCTGATACGGACCACAATGACCGCTACAACGACCACAACCACCGCCAGAACGACAGGAATAATAGTCATAAGATCAGCAGCAATCGTAACCACTGGGGTGTTCTCAACCCGGATACTTGTAACACCCTCACGATAACCATCTTTATACCCTAGAACAGACGCGAACTCAGAATCATTCTCAATCAACGGAGCAGATAAATAAACCGTACCACGAGCATCAGTCATATCTGAGTCACCCTGCTGACCCTCTCTTTGAACATAGACAAGACAATCCTCGATGAGTCTATTGGCTTGATCTTTCACAGTAACCTGAAACGTCTCCCCCTCAGAGATTGTACCCCGATCAGTGGTCACTACCAACTCCCCCTTGATCACTGCGATTAACTTCTCAGCTGTTTGATATCCAGTTTTTGAAGCAGTAATAACAAATTGCCGATACTCCTCAAACCGAGGAGCAACCAGTGATATCTCAGGTGCGGTTTCACTAGTCTTATACGTTGCCCAAGGAACAGTAACCAGGACATCAGTAGCAACAATCTCACCAACATTATTTTCATGCTCATAAAAAATAGCGATACCGTATTCATGACCTTCAATAAACAGGTTATCCTCTTTGGGTATCCCCGTATCAGGTTGATGATCATAGAGGACTATTCGTAGTTGTTCCTGCTCCTGCCCATGTACCAATGAGGAGGAAAAAAAACTAAAAAATAATAATAAAAAAAACCAACTGGTAAAAAAAATATGGTACGTAGCATGTATTTTATGTAAGACTTCTTTCCTCATTGGCCACCGTGCATTAGCATGGCTAATAGATATTAAAGATAGAATAAGATATTCTACGGCATATTTATGTCTTTTGAAAAAATGTTAGAGCTCTACTTATTGGTTTTTTAATGCAGTAATCGCATCCACTGGTGAGGGATCAATATTCCGTAATAAGCCGAGATAACAACTCACAAAATCTCCTAGATAAAGAGTATACAATACTTTTGCTAGCCTATTTTTTCCTCTAGGAGCAACCTCGATAAGATGCGCGACCGATCCCGTAAAAAGGGTTTCCATGAAATCAAGACGCACTGATTGATACAAAGACTCCTCATCCTTATCTCTAAATAAAAGAACCGACCATTGCTTCGCTACCTTTCCATCTGCTGACCACCCAACGATATCGTTATGATCACATTCAGGAACCACATCATCTCGTGCAATAACCTTACTGTTTTCATTGAACTGTGTTCGCCATCGTTTCGCTACTGGTGCATAAATCCCCCATCCATATACCTGGGGAGTTGTACCCAACAATGTGCGAGCGATTTGCTTCGCAAGATTCTCTTGCTCATTCACCATTTTATTATTTTGATTCCTACATTCAGTGGTTACCGTGAGAACCTCAGCAAGATCCGTATCGATACTATTTTTTATTAAACGGTTTCGCTCAAGAATATAAACTAGGGGGATAAACAAATAGGCGATTGCTGATCGCGGTTGAATACCACCAGGGACACAAATATGAGTCAGCCCCCGTTTTTCACAAAGCTCCTGTAATTTTCCGCCAGATGAAATACCGATAATCTTACATTTTTTCTGACTTGCATTCTTAAAAGCATTCAGGGTCTCCTCAGTATTCCCTGAGTAACTCACAAACACGGTTAATGTATGTTTATTCGCCCATTTCGGTAAATCAAACTCCTTATTCACCACCAACGGCACATCAATTGCATCCCGAAAAAGACTCTGAATAAGATCCCCAGAAATCCCAGAAGCACCCATACCCGTAATAATCACCTGATCAACTTTAATAAAATCAGGTATTTGAACGGTTTTCACGAGATCCACTGCCTCAGTGATCTGATCGGGGAACCGAGCAAGAACATCCAACATATTCGACTTATCAACCTCAGCCATTAATCGTATATCATCTAACATAGTCTATCTCAACCAGTACAAAGTCTATAATCCTTTTCATTATTCACTAATAAAAAAAGGATATAAAAAGGATATGCACAGAAATCGATGAATAAGAGAAGATATAATATCATCCTCTCTATTACCTTCAATTTCTATGCAATACGTTCAAGGTGATATCCTCACACAGGATGGATTTCGATCCGGTCATCTCGGATTCAACGAAGACGGGGTAATCGAACAAGGGAAAGGATCACCCCCGAAACCGCCCATAGCTCAAGGAATCATCGTACCCGGATTCATAAACATGCATACCCATATCGGTGACTCATTCATCAAAAAGAAACACCCGGTACTCCCCCATACGGTAGAAGAACTTGTCGCACCCCCAAATGGACTAAAACATCAACTATTACACACTGCTACAGAAGAAGAAATTATCACAGGAATGCAAGAGTCTCTCCAGGTGATGAAACAATCGGGTACTATCTGTTTTTGTGATTTCCGTGAAGATGGTCTACAAGGACTTAACCAACTCAGCAAGACACAATCAACTCAACCAACTATCAAAGCGGTATTACTCGCACGTCCTCAAACTCTTTCTTATAACGCACAAGAGCTCCGGGCAATACTGGAAAAGAGCCAAGGAATTGGACTCAGTAGCATCTCCGATTGGGAATACTCTGAGTTACAGAAGATAGCACAAGAGACGAAACATCATCGCCATAAACTATTCGCAATACACGCGAGTGAAACAACGAGAGAAAACATCGACCTTATCCTCGATCTCCATCCAGATCTCTTAATCCATATGATTCACGCAACAGAATCAGACCTCGAACGAGTAAAACAAGAAAACATACCCATCGTCCTTTGTCCACGATCAAATACGTATTTTGGGTTGACACCAAAGTACCATCTTATGAAAGAATCGGGTGTCACCCTATTACTCGGAACAGATAACGCAATGATCACACCACCAAACATACTCCAAGAACTAGCATATATTAAAGATACAACAAAGGAGTTTACACTCGATGAACTCTTTAATATGATAACCTATACTCCGCGGAAAGTTTTAAATCAGGATGCCTACATTCAGGTTCCAAATTTATCGTCCACCTTCATCGTTATAGAACGGGTCACTTTAAAACCAATATATATTTCATCAAATAAAAGGGGATTAACATGAAAGTAGAAGAAGTCATGTCTACGGATATAATTGTTGGATATGTTCCAGGGACAATCAAAGACGCGCTCAGGATTCTTGCAAAACATAATGTGTCCGGGATGCCCGTACTTAAAAAAGATACGAAACAAGTCGTCGGTGTCGTCACTCGAAGTGATATCTTCCGTAAAGCCGATGAAGAACAACTTGCATTAATCATGACATCACATCCTCACACCGTCTTCCGAGATCAAGACGTTGAAGAAGCGGCTAAAATACTGTATGAGAAAAAAATCCATGGGTTACCCGTCATTGATAAACGGAAAAATATTATTGGTATCATCAGTCCTACTGATATTCTTCGGGTTCTTTCTGATAAAAAGAGGGAAGTTGTCGAGCATTATTTTACTCATAACCTCGTCCCCGTCTATCAGGATACGCCAATAACGATCATCATGGAAATCATCAATATTACGAATGAGACCGCACTGCCTGTGTTAAATGATGAACGGGAGCTTGCAGGGATTATCAGTGAAGGAGACCTGTTTAAGTTGAGTCATATCCGAGAGAGCATTTCTCGTACCGATATGGGTATGGGTGGTGATGAAGATGAGTGGACCTGGGAAGGAATCCGAGATACGATGCGGTTGTATTATTCCACCACACAAGTTGATCTCCCACCGGTTGCGGTGAAAGAAGTCATGATCACGAATGTCTGTAAAGCATTCAGGACTTCTACCGTAAGTGAGGTTGCACAGAAGATGGTGAAGAACAGGATTAGCCACGTCCCCGTCGTCACCGCTGATAACAGGTTAGTAGGTATGGTCTCTGATATTGATCTGTTGGCGTGTATATTTAAATCCCATTAGCTGATTTCGTATTTTAACATCCCTTTGGTTGGAGATATGGATGGTACTGGACACCTTCGATAAGTTGATGATGTTAGCGAAACGACGAGGATACATCTATCCGTCTTTTGAAATCTACGGTGGCGTCGCAGGGTTCTATGATTATGGACCGCTGGGCGCTCAGTTGAAACAAAACATTGAAAACCTCTGGAGAAGTTTTTACGTATTAAGAGACAACTGCATTGAGATTCATACTCCGACGATCACCCTCTATGAGGTTTTAAAGGCATCTGGTCATGTTGAGGAGTTCACTGATCTGACGGTTGATTGTCAGAAATGTAAGCGCTCGTATAAAGTCGAGGATATCATCGATGATACTGTCTCTGTTGAGGATGCGGTAAAAGAAGATAAGATCATCTGTCCAACATGCAAATCTCCGCTACATGATGCCCATCCAGTTAACCTCATGTTTTCAACAACTATTGGGGTTGGTGAAGGACGAAAAGCATTCCTTAGACCAGAAACTGCTCAAGGGATTTTCACGAATTTTCACCTCCTCTACCGATATCACAGAGAACGCCTCCCCTTCGGGGTTGTCCAAATCGGTAAAGGATACCGCAATGAGATCTCCCCACGACAAGGAACAATCAGACAACGAGAGTTTTCAATGGCTGAAGCAGAAATCTTTTTTGATCCTTCTCATAAAAAACATCATCGTTTTAATGAGGTGAAAAAGAAAGAACTGTTTTTATTTGATAATATCCAAGAATTCAAAGTGTCTTTAGAAAAAGCAGTCGAGAAGAAAATCATTAATAACCAAGCACTCGCATATTACATGTATCTGACTCAAGAGTTTTTATTCGCTGCAGGGGTTGACCAGAAAAAATTCCGTTTTCGGAAACATGCTGCTGATGAACTCGCGCATTATGCAACAGAATGCTGGGACGCTGAGCTGTATAGTGAGCGATTTGGTTGGGTTGAATGTGTTGGTATTGCCGATCGCTCAGCGTATGACCTCAACGCACATATTGTTTCCTCAGGGGTTGATATGTATGCGTTACGAAAGTTTGATCAACAAAAAAGTGTGAAACAAAAAAAGATTATTCCCAAGATGAATGAACTTGGACCGTTGTTTACTGATAAAGCAGGGAAGATTAAAGCGCTTTTAGAAACCATGGATGTGAAAGAGAAACAGAAGATCACGGTAACACTTGAGGGGAAGATTATAAAAATTCCTGATAAATGTTATGAGATTGAAGAGGTTGAAGAAAAACTCATGGGTGAAAAATTCGTGCCCCATGTGATTGAACCATCATATGGTATTGATCGCATCCTGTATTTCCTTCTGGAACATAATTATAAGGAAATGAAAAAAAACGAGGAAGAGTACACATTGTTAACCCTGAATCCTCGGGTTGCACCGATTAAGGTTGGGGTGTTTCCGTTACTTTCTGATGATAAACTCATCGGTATCGCACAGGAAATTGATCGAACCCTTAGGGATGCTGGGATTACAACATATTACGATGATGGGGGAACCATTGGGCGTCGATATGCGCGGATGGATGAGGTTGGTACACCGTTTTGTGTAACGGTTGATCATGAAACTCTTACGGACAAGATGGTGACTATCCGCGATCGTGATACGACGAAGCAAGAGCGGGTTAAGATTAGTGATCTTGTCATAGTGTTCCATGAGAAGTTATCCTCACCACCTTCAAAATGATAAGGGGAGAATACGAAGAGTATTGCTGGTTGTTGTCGATTAATTTTTTTAGTGAGTCTTCTTGTTACTTTATTGTATTCGGGAGGACGGGAGGCTGGTCCACCCTAATTTCTAGGAGCGACCCAAGCAAGGAAGTAATCACTGTGTATGTGATTCCTTCGTCGTCTATGAATCGAACTATGTACTCATCATTCATTAATAGGGGTACCCCCGTTGGTCGAGCGCTCGTGAATGGCAATTGATGGGAGTTGTCGAATCGGAGAATGTCCCATGCAGCCTCGTAAGCGGTTGTGGTGATTTTTTTGTCTGCGGATATTTTGTTCATTCCTCTACCTTTGTGCGCGTGGAATAGTTGTTGGGCTTCTGCTACGGAGAACGCTGCTTCTGTTTCTGCGACTGTTATCGCGACATTGTCTTCTTCTACGTCAACACCTTGAGGCGGATCCACAATGACTAAAAACTGGTTATCGTATGGATCATTAGAAACATCAAGTGGGAGGAAATATTGGTCGATTAGGCGTTGCGCAGTGACGTAGGTGTTCCCACCGATTCCGCTAGGGGTGGGGTCGTTGACCCAGAACCCATATATGGTAACCGGGCCAGAGATGATGGTATGATTATCCTGCCACAAGACCCTATCCGTGTGGATACCGCGGACCGTGATCCAGTGACTATAGTCTCCATCGAGAGGAATCGCAGCAGGAGTATGGTAAGGATGACCAGGTTTCGGTACATCCACCTCTCGAAGATCGTTGTACTGGCTGATATTATAATCAATCCAGATTGCAAGGTCCTTCAGAGCGTCGTTCGCGTCCTGATGACCATGTGCAGAGTAAAAGTATCCGTATTGCCAGTTGTTCCCTGGGTCGTTGATTTCTTGATTTAACCCAAAGGTGAGTTCGTCGCCGTTGATAACATCCCCACCAGAGTAATTATTGAAGAAAGTGGTTTCATTGTAGATGTCGGGTGGTCCCTCAGGATTATGTATTTTGTTCCACATTAGATAGTTCAACATCATTCTCATGACCGCTGAACCAGAATCAACTTGAGCAAGGAAGAACGGATATTTTTCGAGAATACGGAAATGATAAGGATCTAGCTCCAATCCCTTTAGAAAAAGATAAATTTCTGGATCACCATGTTCATAGTTTTCGTAAACAATTTTATCTTCTGAGATTGCTGGAAACTTCTGATGTGCTGAACTAGATGTTATCTGTATATCTCTGCTATCATCTTCAGTTCCGAAGAGACCATCGGGGCCAAGATCATACAAATAAATATCATAATTGCCATTTCTCCCATCCATCCAGACGATTTTGTTCCCGGAGATATCTGAATACCACTGCTGTGTTGGGTCTGTTGTGACCCTGACATATCCACTATCATCAGTAGTCCCAAATATGCCGTCAGGACCAAGATCATACAAATAAATATCCCAGGTGAATCCTGGAAACCACATGTGCTCCCAGATAATCTTGTTTCCTGAGATAGATGGAACAAACGCATTGAATGAATCTGTTGTGATCCTTATTTCTCCACTGTCATCAGCGGTTCCGAATATGCCATCAGGACCAAGATCATACAAAAAGACATTCCCGCTTACACCCCAGACGATTTTATTCCCTGAGATATCCGGATAATTTGGACTATATGTTATGATCCTTATTTCTCCACTATCATCTTCGGTCCCAAATATGCCATCAGGACCAAGATCATATAAATAAATACCGTGGTCTTCACCGCTGTCTACCCAGATGATTTTGTTTCCTGAAATTGCGGGATTTTCTTGGTTGAACGAGTTTGTTGTGACCCTGATCTCTCCACTGTCATCAGCAGTTCCAAACAAACCATCTGGGCCAAGATCATATAAAAAAATATCCTCATTACCATATCTATTATCCTGCCAGACAATTTTATTTCCCGAGATAGATGGACAACACGAGTCGTACGAATCTGTTGTAATCCTGACCACACCATTATCGTCAGCAGTCCCAAAAAGACCATCAGAACCTATATCATACAAAAAGATATCCTCATTATTATATCTGTCATCCTGCCATACAAGCTTATTTTCAGAGATAGCTGGCGTCTCTCCTGTGTCAATAAAGCAATCATGATATTCTACTTCTAATTCTACGAGGTATATTTCAGAATTTCCGTAATCTTCGTACACAATTTTATCCCCTGAAATCACGGGGTATACTTCGGTCAATAAACTAGCTGTTATCCAAATCTCACCACTATCATCAATAGTCCCAAATAAACCATCTTCCCCAAGATCATACAGATAAATATCATAGTTGCTGTTTCTATAATCGTGCCAGACAATCTTGTTCCCCCAGATTGACGGATAGTCCGCTATTGATTCATTTGTTGAAATCTTTATCTCACCGCTGTCATCTCCAGTTCCAAACAGACCATCGGGGCCAAGATCATACAAATAGACACAACTTTTACCAGATCTAACATCGTGCCAGACGATCTTATTTCCAGAAATTGCTGGCCTTGATTGAGACGATAGGTCGGTTGCGATCCTAATCTCTCCACTGTCATCAGCAGTACCAAACAGACCATCAGGGCCGAGATCATATAGGTAAATATCTGGGTTAGTCCAATTTGTTGAATCTTGCCAAACAATCTTATTCTCATAGATTGCTGGTCTCCTTGGACGTGATTGGTTAGTTGTAATCCTAATCTCGCCACTATCATCAGCAGTACCAAATATGCCATCAGGGCCAAGATCATACAGATAAATATTATATTGGTCACTGCTTTGGTTTTCGAACCAGACGATCTTATTCCTAGAGATAGCTGCGTCCCACTGATACATTGGATCGGTTGTAATCCTGATTTCACCACTATCATCAGTAGTTCCAAACATGCCATCAGGACCGAGGTCATAGAGGTAAATATCGTAGTTTCCGTTTCTGTTATCGTGCCAGACGATCTTATTCCCAGAAATAACTGCGCCCGCCTGATACATTGGATCGGTTGTAATCCTGATTTCACCACTATCATCAGTAGTTCCAAACATGCCATCAGGACCGAGGTCATAGAGGTAAATATCGTAGTTTCCGTTTCTATAATCGTGCCAGACGATCTTATTCCCAGAAATAACTGGCCTCATCCCTGTGCTTATATGGAATGTAGGGGAAGACCATCCTACAACAAAAAAAAACGGGCCATCGACATTATTTACTTCGTTTACTTCATCGATCTGATTGAGACGATCCACAATCAAATACAGATCTGTTGTATACCCGGGTTCCCATCCTGGTGGCAGTGGAATGACTATATCGAGAGGTATCTCAGTCTGTGCAGGGACATGGACATAACACGTTGCCTCTTCGATACATATTCCCCCTTGGAAGGGATCATTTTCAAACAGTTCAACTAACACATTCTGTGCATCGATTAAACCTGTATTACTAATCGTTGTATGAAAAACAACCATATTTTTTACTAGCTCATAACTATTAATAGAGCAGGTTAAATCTGGTAGAAGGAAGAGATTTTGGGGAATTACTGCAGCGGTTTCATCAACGTAATTTGTTCCTGATCTGAACACCGACACAATCACCATGATGTTCTCAGGGGAGATATCCTCAAACCCATAGGCAGCTCCATCCCACACTGTGAAATAGGTGGATGTGCCTTCTGCTGGAATTGTCACGTTTTGGTTCAGGGCGTAGTCTCCAATCATGGCAAAATGATATTGTACACCCTGATTCCACCACCGTGAATCAATCTCAGTGACATACGCATGGATATGACCAGAATATTCAGTGGCTTCATTGTTGGTAATGTTTAAGGTTACATCGAGTTGTGCGTTTACATTCCAGGTAACCGTTAGATTTAAATCAATGTTCGCAACAGCCCGTGCACCACACTCATTAATAGCAGCCGTATGCAGTGGTATTCCACCGCCGGCACCCAGGACCTGCCTATATCCACCATCGTAGAAAACTGTAGGATATCCTGTCACCTCTAATTCATCGAGTACTCTCTGGGAGGCATACGGGTTTTTATCTGCAACTAACGCGACGTAGTAAAAATCATAGAGCCCTGAATGATAAATCTCATCGAGATATTGTATGACATAAGGACAAAAACCACACCATGTTGCTGTTGCTTCCTCACCAAGCACCGTATGGGTAAAATCTCGAAGCGGTGCACCACCTTGAGGAGCATCTCCATTCTTAAATTCGGTTAATGATGGTGTCACTTTTGTCTCCATCGATGAACATGAAGGCAGTATCAAAAACACACAGAGCATACCAATTACTATTTGTTTCATCATCTTTATCTTATCTCCTTTTTTATTTATCTTCTAAAATTATTAACTTTATTTGGTTAAATATTTTATTTGAAACCATTTGACAAAACCGATTTTTTTCTAATACTATTAAAAAAATTATGTACTTTAATTAATAGAATATAGAGAAAATAGTCTTTGATAAATCAATTAGAAAACTCGTTGAGACTACCGATCACCAAAATCTTCCCAGGTATCCTTAATCATCTTCAGAGCTTGGGATGGTTTATATTTCACAAGCAACCGGATAACCTCAAATTCATTGGTGACTACATACCCTGGTTTCTCAGCATAGGAAGACAACGCAACCAAACCAGATTTAACCAATTTTTTTAGATAATAGGACAAGCGTGGGGAAGACAACTGAAGATAACCCAGTATATCACGATACCGAGCAAATGGATGATCAAGAAGAAAAAAAATAATCCTGACCGGAACATCTTGCCGAGCAAGTGATAACACACGTCTCTCAGTACTCCCGATTTTTCCAACAGCGAAATACCGCTTATACTCATGTTCCTCTTTTACATCTGATAGCAACCCCTGTTGCATCATGATATGCAGATGATAATCCACCAGCTGCGGACTTAACCCAATGGCTGCAGCAATACCCGTAAGATTCATCCCAGGATTTTTTAACACAAGTTGATAAATAGTTCTCTGAGTCTCTAAGTCCTGAGCCTTGCCCATAGTCTATTTCTCTCTGAGGGAATACGCAGTATACAAAAACAGGAGAATCGCGATATCAAACAACCAAATATACCCATTCACCATCAGAGTAGCGACAGTTGTATTTACTAAACTAATACTCAGTAGTATTCCTCGTAGAAAAAGAATCAAAAACACACAACTAACAAACAACAATTTCTTGTTCCTATATCGCAGGTAACTCAACAACGTCCCCAACAACAAAACACACGACAAAATAGTAATGACTGCATAAATCAAGATCAACTCTATAGTCATCATGTTTTCTTCACCACTCACCAAAGAACTGAAATCACCTAAAAGAATATAACTATTACCACTTTAGCGCCACACCAGCCACCGATGCACACCCACAAACAACACCACAATACCACAACAAACCACATACCATATGATTACCATGATACTGTCAAAAACCTGGGAAATGGTGACCTCATGGGTACTAAAATGAGGGATACTTACAAGAAAGGTATCGTCGACTATGTAGTATTCCGGTGTTGAACCATCATCATTAGCATTGAGAACATCCGCAAGACTATCTGCTTTTTTCATACGGGCATCATCGTATTCGACAACAATAGTATCCAAAGAGAATAAGGTTTTATCTATAACAACTAAAAGGCTTTTCCCGGTCTCATGTTCTCCCTGGATGAATAGTGAGATAATCTTTTTTTCTTCATTTAAAGATAAATCAACCGTAATATTCGCATACATGGTCTTAGTATATGTAACCGTGCGTTGTTCTTGTGTAATGATGATTTTCCCAGCAATCGCACCATTTTCTATAGCTTGTGTTATGAGTGTTTGATTTTCAGATGATTCCTCTTCAGGTTCTGCGATTTCTAGCACAAGGTTTATCTGGGTCCCCAAATGTTCTTCGATAATAACATCAGAGACAATACTTGATTGGTACCCTGGCGTACTTGCGTTGATCAGATAAACTCCCAGTGGAAGAGAGAGGTTATACCGCCCTTGTCCATCGCTAGAGGTACAATATGTACCGGTGTCGCTTAATCGAACTGCACACACAGAAACAGCTTCTAACGGCATCCCTATAATTGTAGATACTTGACCATAAATCCATCCTTCTCCACCACTATTTTCAGGATAAAGATCTAACACAGTAATTGTTATTGTTTTAGACGTAAACCCATTTTTACTAGCAATAATTGAATATGATGTATCAGAATCAACGAAAGGTGCGTTTAAGAAACCTATTCCATTCGCATTGGAGTGCGTGGTTTGATCGAGGAATTGGATGGTCGCATTGCTAATCGGACCCGAACTCGCAGTGATTCTAACCTGGAATGCTGCTCCCTCCGTGACAGTCGATGAGGCTTCAATATTAAGTTGCTCAATAGGTGTTGTCACATTGTCTTTTACTACAAGCCACAGTTGAGCCTGTTTATATCCGCTCTTGGTTGCAGTAATGATATACTCGGTACCAATATCCACAAAAGGAGCGATGAGGGTAACATCACCTGTATTATTTGTAAGTAAAGGATTTTCCATTTCAGTAAACCATTCTGCTGTGATCTCAGCGTTTTCAACAGGTGCCTCTATTTCATTGGTTACTTTAATCACAAATTGTTGACCTTCGATAACAAAACTCTCTTGAAAATGAATAATCAAGTCTCCTTCAGGATTGGTATCACTACTCAACCCAACTGGAGTAACAATCATTAGTAATAGGGAAGAGAATACACAGAGAAAACCATATATTATTGTTTTATTTTTCATTGTCGTTCACTTCTTTTGTTATACGAGTTTGTTTTAATAATTAATTTTCACAATTGTATTTTGAAATGCTTAAGAAATAGTCTATCATATTCTTTATATGGATGTTTGTCTGAACATCGAACAATCTCTACTTCTTTCTCACAACTCTAATTGGTAAATATTCTATTTTAAAATGATATAAATAGTTTATTTGAAATCGTTTGACAAAAAAATTTGTTTATAGACCCTTCGCAACCCGTTCAATTATCGAAAGAGCTTCATCAATCTCTTGTGAAGAAATAATTAACGGGGGACGGAACCGCATCGTTAAAGAGCCGCATCCAAGGATAATCATATTATTTTTGTATAATTTATTTTTGAATGCATCGCGTTTTTCAGGTGTTGGAAGATCAAATGCGCACATGAGTCCTCGTCCACGTACGTTCGAGACAATATCTGGATACTTCCGCTCTAGCTCTTCTAATCCCTGTAATAACCGTTTTCCTTGTACTTCAGCATTTTTAATAAGATTCTCCTTATCAATTATCTCAAGATACTTTTGACAACGCACCATGTCAACGAGGTTTCCACCCCAGGTTGAGTTCAAACGACTGGGTACAGCAAAGACATTGTCTTTTATCTCATCAACGCGACTTCCCACCATGATACCACAGATCTGTGTTTTCTTCCCAAACGCAAGAATATCAGGTTCGAAATCAAAATGTTGATACGCCCACATCTTACCTGTAAGTCCGACTCCGCTCTGGACCTCATCAATGATAAACATCATCTCATGCTTGTCGCATAGTTGACGTAATTTTTGGAAAAATTCATTACGAAAATGGTTATCTCCACCCTCGCCTTGAATTGGTTCGATGATCAGAGCAGCGATATCATCAGGGTTTTTCGCCACCGCCTGTTCAATCTCATGTACAGCCTGTTGTTCAAGCTCTTTTACCTGTCTAAGATGTTCATTTGTAAGAGGAAAACGTATCTTAGGGTTGATAATGCGTGGCCAATCAAACTTCGTGAACAACTTTGTTTTATCAAGATTAGCAGTATTAGTCATGGATATCGTATACCCGGTTCTTCCATGAAACGCTTCTTTGAAATGGATGACTTTTCTGCCTATCTCTCCTTTTCCTCTCGTGATGTTCTTCCGTATTTTCCAGTCAAATGCGGTCTTCAAACCATTTTCGATCGCGAGAGCTCCGCCGGCGATAAAAAAAAGATGATGGAAGTGTTTTGGTACCGCATAATGCGCAAATGCATCAACAAACTCAGCCATTTCCACGGTATAAATATCAGAGTTTGTCGGATTATGAATCGCGATTTCTCCTATTTTTTTAATGAACTCAGGATTGTTCATTTCAGGATGGTTACATCCCAAGGGAGCTGTCGCAAAAAACGAAAAACAATCAAGAAATGAGTTTCCTGTTCGAGAATCAAAAATACGGCATCCTTTGCTTTTTTTGAGATCTAAAACTAAATCAAAACCGTCTGCAAGCAGATATTTGCTGAGCGTGTTATGGACATTTGTTGGTTTTATAGACATAGTTTTATTACCCTTCAAAATTTCTTTGTTATCTGTGAGAGCGGTATCCTATATCGTTATAAAATGATATCGGTACGGGGGTTTGATTTAGAGAAGATTACTTTTTAAGGATCTCAGTTTTTTCATCAAATTTTATACCCATTTCTTCGAGCTCATCCAAGATAGGATTATAGATTTCTGGGATAACCGGTATACGAACACCGGTCATGATGATTTTTTTCTGAAGAATCATCTTCACCGCGATCGCCGCAGGTAATGCGACTGTTCGTGCAACAGAAGTGTCACCATCAGGTAATCCATAGTCGATGAGCGTTGAGGTGACATATTCTTTTTTTGAAGGATAGACTGCGACGAACTCATGATGCATGACCACCATGTCTCGTTCATGTTTACCCATGGACATTTTTTTGAGGGTGAGAACGTTGAGATAGTCTAAGGGATTATTCTTATCTGTGGGTAATGGTTCGTTACCAAATAGACCGAGCCATTCAAGTCGTTTGATCACCGCAGAATAAGGTTTGAGGCCGAGATACGTTGCTGTTGCTTGGGGTAACTGTTCCTTTGGTTTCGCACCGATGAAATGTCTGGTGAGTTCTCCATAGGTTTTCCCAGTGAAACCTTTAACTGGTTCTTCACTGAGCCAACCAAGAGCGACAATGGTGCGGATCGTCTCACACCAGCCCGTCAATCGAAAGGTACCTCGGTACACAGTTGATGCGTCTTTGAGTCCGTAGATATCTTTATAGGGGACTGAGTTCCGATTAGGATAGTTCTCAAAGGTTCCTGCACCGGGTACATCTTGTAAAAAATAATTTTCAAAAAGTTGCTCACCAGGAATAGATATTTCTTTCCCGTTTTCTAACCATTTCGCTGCATTCCGAGACGCAAGAAGAACACCTCGTGGAGACCATGAAAACTTATACCCAAAAGGATTCGTATTCGCTTCGTGAGCGGGAAGAGCACCCGTTGTAGACCGAAAGCTGACTACCTTTCCCCCGTTTGTTTCAACATCATGTATAATTCGCATAGCAGACATGTGATCTATACCAGGGTCTAGACCGCATTCATTCAGGATAAGGATCTCTGCATTCTTTGCTTTTAAATCTAACGCGTGCATGGCATCGCTAACATACGAGGTCGTAATCAGGTGTTTCTTATGTTTAATACACATCTCTGCAACCTTCACGTGATATGTATATGGTAACAGACTAACCACGATATCTGCTTTGGAAACGAACTCCTCCACCTTTTTATCATCGTTCACATCTAACTCAAATGATACCCCCTGAGGGTGCCCATCGATCATCTTCTCTGCTTTACTGACTGTCCGACTTGCCATGATCACATGAAAATCAGGTTGATCCAACAGGTATCGAATCATCGGTCGTGATACCATGCCTGCGCCAAGAACAAGTATTTTTTTCATGATATATGCCTCCAAATAGGTAAAATGCTCAAGCAGCGAAACAAATTACCTTATAAAAATTTGTTGATATAGCGGTATGCTGGTGTTAGTTTTCCTTGATAAAGGATGACTGCGTTTTTTATCTCAGAGGGTAATGCTAATTCATCGAAATCAGCTATCGTGAAATCAGCGTTCATGATTTCTGGAATAAAACGCATGAGGGTCTCACTAAAAGATTGTGATGATTCACGAGGTAATTCACAGGGGAGATTATCCACTGCCATTACGACCACGCCTTCCCCAGTATATCCGTCTTTTATGGTGTTAGTGTTTGGATTATATACAAAAACAGGGTTATCTGAAGAAGTTGTTTTTTCTGTAATTTCAATAGCACCCTGTACATCAACGCTGATATCACCAATCACTTTCAAATACAACCTCTTTTTATTATGGTAAGAGTTGCGCAAATATTCTTTGGTCACAAGACGGGGATATTGGACATTCCAATAGATACAATTCATGAGAATAGAAAGATGAGGGATGTAATGTTCAAAGGCAGAGCGGTACCGCTCAGGATGATTATAGTATTCCTGTAAATCAAAGGTTTTACCAGCTGAAAGAGGTTCTACCATGTGTTCTTCTTTGAATACGACTTTATAGACGATTTTATTTGAAGGATTATGGGAGATTGACTCGATTTCTGTGGGGGTGATTTCTTCTATGGGTAGGAGATCAAGAATTTCCTGGGCACCGGTTGAGACGTTCCCGTATCCTGCAAATCCAATAATTAATGGTGCCAAGGATGGAGGGAGACCATCGGTTTGAATAGTTTTTCCAACCAGGGTTACCTGTTTTTTTATTTCGTCTAAATCCTTGTAATGGATAGTCTGTTTTATCTTGTTAAAAGGGGAGTCTACCTGTTCCCACTGTAGTCTCTGCCCAAAAACCCATAGCGAATCTAGCATCCCTGCAAGACCAGCGAATCTGCCAAAAAAAACGAGACGCCGGCCCTTGTTATCGACGATTTTTTCGTAATCGATTAAGGTGCAACCCTTCTCCATCATTTTCTTCAGCATCGGCATGTTACATTTTTGGCCTTTAGTGGTATGAGAAAAAAACACGTAGGTTTTTCCTTTTTCAAAAAAATCTATGGGGATTTCTTTGACAGCGAAAACATGAGAACAAGCAGAGAGACTATCTTGTACATGTGCACCAACATTTTGATATTCTATATCTGAAAAAACGCGTATTTTTGATGGTTGAATGATTGTTTCAATTTTATACTTTTTTTTTAATTCTAGCACATTCTGGGGTGTCAGTGGAACTCTGCGTTCCCAGCGGTTTTTATCTTCTCTGCGTATACCAAGGGTTACACTCATTAGATGAACCTAGGACACCTCATCTTTTGAGGTTTAATAGGTTTTGTGGATGAGATATGAAAAAGGGGGAGTTCTCCATTAATAAAAAAGTAGGATGAGGGAGGGGAGTAGAATGGAGAGGAGAAAGGATGGGATGCTCCCCTCACTCATAGAGCTATGTTGTTTTTGTTCGAGTATTATTTATTGAACAAGTGCTACACTGTTGATCTCAGTAAGGGTATCGAGATCATTCATTTTCACCTGGTTTTCTGAGATTGTGTAGAGGATGTTGCCGATGTACAAGGATCGTTGGATGGTGTTGCCGGAGTCGTACCAATAGTAGGTTGGTTCTTGTTGTTGTACCTCAAGGTCATGGGTAATGATTCCTTTCAGGCTGAGTCCATTTTCTAGGGAGATGCTAAAGACGTATGCGGATTCTTTGGAGTAGTTCCCAGCGGGTATCACAAGTAGGTTTTTTTCTTTGTCAAACAGGAACGCTTTATGTTCGTATAACGCAACGGAATTAGTCCACCACCAGTTATTCTCATCAGGGTTCACAATAGTGTAGTTCGCAAGTTCTACCGGGTTATTCATATCAGTGACGTCATACAAGGATATTTTAACGTTTCTACTGTCTCGACCGATTCCAATGACATGGGTAACATCATAGGGGTGAAGGTATGTTGAGAACCCAGGTATTTTTAATTCACCAAGTATGGTAGGATTGGTTGGGTCGCTCAGGTCGATGACAAAGAATGGGTCGGTTTGTCTAAAGGTGACTAAGTAACAAGTGTCTCCTATGAACCGTGTTGCGTAGATACTCTCTCCTGTTTCAGGGGTGATATCTTCGAGGCTCCCCGTGATGTTCAGTTGCATATTCAGCACATAGATGTTTGTCTCCGGGTCGATACTACCGATGAGGTAGCTTAGTGAGGAACCTTGAACCGTGGTTGATACCCGGAGATAGCCGTTGTATTCGTCTAAGGAAAACTGATTGTTGATATAGCCTGGAATACTGCCCTGCGATTCGTAGGTGATTTCGCCATCATGGATACTGATTCGGTGAATGATCGTCTGCTCTGTTCGTCGGATGAGCTCGCGGGTAATCTGTGTTTTTTGATCCTCAGGCATATTATTTGTTACGTAGTTCTGGAGGATCCAGTAGGTGATCTCTTGTTTCTGGTAGTCCTCAAGATCTAACGTTTTAACACTATCGAGTTGTGATTTAACCGAGTCAGGGAGAATCGGCATGAGGACTTCATCAACGAGTGTTTGTAGTATTGTGTAGTCATAATACCAGCCCGTGTAATAAGTTATATAGATATTCTCCTCAGATACATAGAGGGTCTGACTTGATCCTAACAGGAATATTTTGTTATGTATCTGCTCAGAATCATCCTGAATATTAACAGAAACGATATTCGTTAGGGTATTACTTTTTTCAGGGATATCAACATAGTAGATATCATCTAGGGGAATATCGACTGCTACCCCGTCTACTAGGAGTCGCGGTATAATACTCTGATCATCCCCGATATCGTTGTTGGAGTAGGAATACTGGGTGGTGATGAGATAGATATAGTCTCCGATAAGACGGGCACCAGAAAATGAACCTGGTACGACGATCTCCTTCACCAGTTCAGGACTGGTAATCACCGATAAATCATACATGATGATAGAGGTATCAGGAGAATAATACCAGGGGACCTCAATTGATGCCTCGTTTCCCGCGGTTTTTACTTCGTTGAAAAGAATCGGATGATTATACGATTGAGTAAAGATTACGAGACGTGTGCCACTAATGAAGATATTCTGTATTGTTAAGTTCTCATTTACAGTAATGGTTGCCTCAATCACTGCTTCCCCAGCAGGGTAGGCTTTCACTATTAAGACTTTATTGTTCGAGACGATATATAAATAGGTTCCATCAGTTTTAACGATGTCGGGTTCATCGACGCCAGCAACCTGGACGTTCGTCTGTGAATAATCAACAGCCTGACCACCATCAGTACTTTTTGCACCAGATGCCTCCTCAGAAATCAGAGCGAAATCCGAGTCACGTAACATATTGCCGCCTAAGGTTGGGTAATACCCCGTGTTTCCTTGGCTTTCTTGGAGATAAACAGTTAATGCCCGATAGGACTCAAAATTTTTTACGTCATAAGTGGTGATCGCACCGGTTCCTATAGGTTGAAGTGTGGCGATATATGCTACACTTGCGATGATAAGGATTCCTATCAGCATCAATCCTAAACCTTGAACTTGTTTTGTTTTGGTCATGTTCTCACATCTTTTTTTTAATGAATTATTTTGTTATGTCTACAAGTATATTCGAGAGCGTTTATAAAGTGTCGGAAAACGTTCGGGAAATACCAAACATTGCTTTACCGAAATGGATAGAGATGTTGTATAGAAAAAAATGGTGTAATGACCGCATGTCAAATTTAAGGAAGGGATAAAAAATAGGGAGGAAATGATGAAGATAATATCCCTTCCTTTTCTCCTCTCACTTTTTTTGGGTCCATCTCAGTGTAAACGGAGTTTGTTATCCTGTAGCATGTATGCATTGACCATTTAAATATCTTTCGTTATATTTAAAAATTGTTTCATAACTGTACAAGTACGGCATTGTCTTAAAAGTCAATATAGCTCTCTGGGGCAAGAATAGAACGAGTAAAGACTATCAGGAGGCAACCAATACTTTCGAGACAAAGTCTACAAGTACTTTCAATTTCCCCTTAAGTAACTATTAATAGACCTCTCCTACCTACAAGATACACATGAAGAAAACCGATAAAAGACCACGAAAAAACACGGTTCTCTCTGCATCAGAAATCGGTCAATACATCTATTGCTCGACCTCCTGGTATCTTCAAAGATGCGGGTATACCCCTGAGTCAGAATCACTCCAACAAGGAAAAACACTCCATACAGAACTTGGAGAAACCCTTGATGACCTTCAAAAACAAATACGACGATCACGATGGTATGCTCTCATAGGCCTCCTCATATTACTACTCCTTAGCTTTATCCTCGTTGCTGAGGTGATACTATAGACCCCCCCCTACTCCTCATCAGTATCATCATATGCATCCTCGCGATCATACTCCTCTCCTGGTCAACACTCATAGCAAAAAAAGTCAAACAGACAAAAAAAACACACCATATTCCCCTAGGAAAAATCACATATACTGATTTAAACATACCAGCACAACCACTTTTTTCAAAACGCTATAAACTCACTGGCAAACCAGATTACATCGTGAAAAAAGACAACCACTACATCCCTGTTGAACGGAAATCAGGATCCTCATCAACTCCACACCGAAACCATATACTCCAGCTTGCAGCCTATTGCCAACTTCTCGAAGACACCTATGGGGGATTTGTCCCCTATGGTATTCTTGTATACAATAACACACAATACCCTATTTCGTTTACTCCCAAATTACGATTCGAATTAGAATCAGTGATTACCACGATGAGAACCGCACTACAACGGGAGATTATCTCTTTGAATCATAACGATCCGTGGAGGTGCAAAGCATGTTCCATGAGGACAGTGTGCCCGAATAAACTTATTTAATTCCATGAATTACTATAGATACTTTCATATGTTTTTGTTTATATAATAAATCTTATAAAGAGATACATGATATCTTTTTATGGGGAGGCAGAAGGTGTGATTGAGGAGAAAAGTTTAACCTTTGAAGATGGAGTATTACTCTGTAAACATATTTACCAATGCGCGATCCATAAAACCCTTCACGGTGTTATCGAGGAATGGGAAATCTTCCAAAAGACTCATGAAATATTATCTCAGTTAGAACAACAACGAAACGAGGATCTCTTCTGCAGACTTGAGCAACAATATGATAAAAAACGGTTGGAAGAACTCCTCTTCGAATTCAACATCGAAAACGTGTACACAACGATTTAACCATCTTATTTTTTTACTCTTTCCTATAAGATAATAAAAACCTTTTTAACAACCTCCTATCTATTCCCTTTTTAAATTATGAGGATAGCAGTCCTTTTAAAAGACCGGTGTAAACCGAAGAATTGCTCGTACGAGTGTATCAAATATTGTCCTAGAGTACGGGCGGGTGACGAGACTATTGTCCGTGGTGAAGATGGAAAACCAGTGATTTCTGAGGAGCTCTGTGTCGGATGTGGGATTTGCGTCCATAAATGTCCTTTTGAAGCGATAAAAATCATTGGATTAGCTGAAGAGTTAACCATTGATCTTGTTCATCAATTTGGGAAAAACGGGTTTCGATTATTCCGATTACCTATACCGAAAAAAGGGGTATGCACCGGTATCCTTGGACCGAATGGTATTGGAAAAACAACCGCAGTGAAGATACTTGCAGGTCAGTTGAAACCAAACCTTGGGAAGTATAAGCAGGAGCCGGATTGGGAAGAAATCCGGGAGTATTATGCTGGGTCAGAGCTTGCGGATCATTTTACACGGCTTGCTGCGAATGAGATGCAGACTGTGGTCAAACCACAATATGTTGATCGATTACCGAAGGTGACGAAAGGGAAAATCGGTGACATCCTCAAAAAAATCGACTCGCAGGGGAAGTATGAGGCGATTGTTGCTCAGCTTGGTTTACAACCGCTCTTGAGTAAGCGGATAGATGCAGGGGAGATATCTGGTGGTGAATTACAGTTGGTGGCGATTGCTGCTACGTTGTTGAAGGATGTGGATTTGTATTTTTTTGATGAGCCGAGTTCGTATCTTGATATTTTTCAGCGGTTGAAAGTATCGCGTATCATCCGCTCCTTGGCACTGGAAAAAAAAGTGATTGTCGTTGAGCATGATTTAGCCGTATTAGATTTTCTTTGTGATCAGGTCCATCTCGTTTATGGCGAGGAAGGAGCGTATGGTGTGGTGACCTATGCTCGTGGTGTTCGTCAGGGTATTAATACGTATCTCTCCGGGTATTTGAAGGAGGAGAATATTCGTTTTGGTCAGAAGATCGAGTTTGTCGCGCATCCTCCGAAACGACGGCAGAACTTGACTATTCTGCTGAGTTTTGGTAATCTCACGAAATCGTATCCGGGGTTTACCTTGGAGGTGGAAACGGGTGTAATTCGGAAGAGTGAGATTGTTGGTATCGTTGGACCAAATGCCATCGGGAAAACGACGCTTGTAAAAATGTTGTCTGGAGTGATTCCTCCTACAAAGGGAACGATCGATTCTGATCTGAAGATTAGTTATAAACCGCAATATATTTCACCGGAATTCAAGGGATCGGTACGTGAGTTTCTGGAGGGGAACGCACAGCAATTGTTTCTGGAACCTTTTTTCGTTGCAGAGATTTTTGAGCCGTTGCATCTGAAATATTTGCTTGACAAGAATCTCGATACGTTATCGGGTGGTGAATTACAGCGTGTTGCGGTGGCGTATGCGTTGGTTCGCGAGGCAGATATTTATTTGATTGATGAGCCCTCGGCGTATCTTGATAGTGAACAGCGGATGATTGTGTCGCGGACGATTCGACGGGTGATTGAGAAATCAGGGAAATCTGCGATGGTTGTTGATCATGATGTATATTTCATTGATATGGTGAGTGATGCGTTAATGGTGTTTAATGGTGAACCCGGGAAACATGGGTATGCACAGGGACCGTTTAGTCTGCATGAGGGGATGAATCGGTTTTTGAAGGATGTGGATATCACGTTTCGTCGTGATGAAGAAACGAAACGGCCACGGGTGAATAAACCGGATTCGTATTTGGATAGACAGCAGCGTTCTCATGGCGAGTATTATTATGATATGTAAACGTTGATATGAGTAAACTTGTTATTGGTTTTTTATATGTCTCCTCTACTGGTTTGGGTGTTCTTGTGTATAGTCTCTTTTCTTCCTCCGTTGTTTTATGTTATTTGGATTAGAAATACGGAGCATTGTCATCGGCAGAGTTGGGGTTCGATTTTGTTGTGTTTTCTGTGGGGTGCGAGTATTGCGGTTATCGCTGCTCTTATTCTTGAGTTGATTCTTGGGGTGTCTCTTTCGCTTACTCTTCAAAACGAGAACACGTTATCGTTTGTTACCGTAATTTTTCTTGCGCCGGTTGTGGAAGAATTCACGAAACCGTTTGCACTTCGTCTTCGTTCAGTGCGACGTGGTATTTCTGAGTTGGAAGACGGGCTTATTTATGGTGCGGTGGCGGGTTTGGGTTTTTCTGCGACGGAGAACCTTTTTTATGGGCGAGGGTTTCTTTCTGAAGGTTTTTTTGTGTTTGTTGTGTTGATGATTTTACGGAGTATTGGGGGATGTCTGTTGCATGCGTCTGCGACTGCGCTTACGGGGTATGGATATGGGAAAACGTTGTTGTTGCATACCTCTTTTTTGAGGATAATCCCGTATTTTGTGCTTGCGATAGGTGTTCATAGTTTGTATAATTTTTTTGTTACGTTTGAATTCTTTGGTTCGGTGACTTTTGGTACGGCGACTGGTGTGTTTCTCGCGTTTTTTTTCGTTCTTTTTACGATAAGTCTTATACGTAAAAAAATTATTTCACTGGATAAACAGAACTGTTAGAATGTGAAACTTCATATTAAAAAAAAATTATTGGATAAAATTATGAGTGTGTTGGGGAAAGGTCAAGTCCGAATACTTTAAAGGTGTATCCAATAAATAACACAGTGCTATCTGTAGGTGATTGGCCAGGGATGAAGATGTAGATACCGATGAATCGTCGCATCATACCAATCTGTCTCCCATCGAGTACTCTTACACGGAAGGGCGAGGGATCGATGATTATGGTTCGGTCTGAGAGTGCATCTCGGATGATACCGTTGTGGGTGATATCGGGATAAAACCAGAGAAGGTATGAGGGGCGGAGGAAGTTGATTTGGAATTTCCGTAAGGGGTTGAGTTGGACGCCGTGTCCGTAGCTGAGAATAAATACTCGTTTTCCGAGTAGTCCTAGGTGAAAATCTCCGATGGTTTCGAAGAGATTTTGATCAAGCATTGAGTGATCATCCAGGGTGTCAGAAAAATCAGTGATTGTTCGTAATATTTCAAGGTATGATTGGTCAGGATTGAGTTGATCGGATAATGCTGAAATTTTTTCAAGGAATGTATCAATTTCTTCTTGGGATAATAGGACAGGAGTTGAGGTAACACCGTCATCGTCGACAATCATGCATTCGACGGAGACGTCGTCAGCAGCGTGGATAGTGGTAACGGAGAGCGGATTACAGAGGATAATAAGAGCGAGTAGTACGCCAAGTGAGGCCAGTATTTTTTTAGAGGGCATTATTTTGACCACGACACATTAATATTAATCTACTATTATATAAATGTTAATGTACAGATGTTATCAAAATACCACGACTTCTCCTTTTAAATATCAATCAAGAAAAAGAAAACATTAAAGAAGAGAATACGTATTTAATAGATTGAAAAATATAAATAAAGAAGAACGAACCATGCACATAAAAAAAATCCTCCAATACTGCTTCATCCTCATGCTCATCTTCTTTTCTATACCTGCAGAAGCACGTACCCAAGATACGCTACTCCCAACCGGTCGAATACAAATCACCCAATTTCAAGTACCAGACACCGTAAACACGGGGGAAACCTTCACCGTAACAGTCACCCTCCAAAACAACCGATTCCGCCCAGCACAACTCATGATACGACTTGATCTCCTCGATGGTGTACTCAACCTCATCCAAAAAAATATTGGAGAAACCACACCAATACGCTGCCCAGGTAAAACGACACTCACCTTCGACATCAATTGCCTCATCCGCGAAGGAGACACCGACTGGTACAAAGAAGAATACAACATCCAAGCAGTACTCCTCCAAAAAGTCCCCGTACTCGGCTGGATCACTCGAGATACATCCACAACACAAGGGACCCATACAAAATCTCCACTCACCGAAAAAAACAAGATCAACATAATCCATCTTACGGTCCCTGAAATCCTCGAAGAACACCAAACAACCTTCAACGTCACTCTCCAGGTAGCAAACGAAGGCTTACTCGACGCAACAACCTGGGTCAAGATTTCCCTCATACAAAAACCATCCATACTACCAGAGATAGAACCATACTACACCCTCCAAGGGTTAGCCACTGAACGAACCGAACTCGGGAGAAGCAACGAAAAAAACATACCAGCAGGAACCATAGAAACATTCACCATCAAATGCCAACTCCGAGAAACCGAAACCACAAAAGAACAATTCAACATAGAAGCAACAGTATACGTGAACCTCAACGGAGAACAACAACAAGTAGACACCTCAACACTCCAAGGAATCTACCACAAACAACCATTCTTAGAAAACCATATCCTCCCCATCACCGCCATCATATTCGGCGTACTCATCATGATATTCTTAATCGTACTCATTATGAGAATACTCTACCCCGCATATTACATTAAAAGGAGAAAACTCCAAGAAGAAAAACAAAGAATACAAAGAAAAAAACCATAGAACCATACTCAAAGAAGAGACACACCCTCAAATGAGGAAGGCGTACTCCACCCATTCAACTTCGTAAGAGTCGGAATAATATCAACCACCGACACCGGATCAACCTGAACAACATCAGCAGGTACACCCGACTCCGTCGGAGACACCAGAATCAACGGCACAGCCTGCTCACGATACGTCCCATGCGCACCAGTCGCCGTACGGATATCAAGAAAACCAGGAAGACGTAGTTTAATCATCAAAGGCATCAACGCAGACATCAACTGATCATGATACAACGGGATCATATAATGCGGATGAGTAAAAATCATTACACTCGGCCAGATCACATCAAGAAAATCCTCTTTTCCAAGACTGAATGGACGCCCCGTGTATTCATTAATCGTATATTGTTGATCTGCTCGAGTCAACACCTTCCAGATAGGATAAATTGTATTCCCATTTTCTGTAATTGAATAACGCAGTAAAATATCCTTAATCCGCTGCTGCGTCTCCACAGATGCGTTATAAATATACCCATTTGGTCCTTCTGAAATACACCAATCATAATCACCCCGCGAATTATACCGCCGAAGAAAAACATCAGGACTCGCCCGCATATGAATCCCCTGATCAGCAAGAATCTGCCGAATATCAATATCAAGACGCTCAATACCTGATGGGGCAACAACCGGATAATACGTATCAGGATCCCTCATAAAATGAAGTTTCCCAAGAATCCACTGAAAAATACTATTTCGTGATACTTCCGAAAGCATCGATTTCATCGTGCTCATCCCATGATCCGCAGTGATTACGATCCGCGCGTTATCAAACAATGATCGACTTAAAAGATACTCGATAAAACGTTTAATCTCACCATCAGTCAGAGCAAGCTGATCCCGGGTCGCTGCAGGATTCCGAACCATACTTAAATTCTTCGTATCCAGATCACCTGGGTGATCTTCAACAGTAAACGCACCATACGCATGACCCGCAAGATCCATATTCATGAGAACCATGTATAAAAAATCTGGGTTCTCATGATCAATACAACGAATCGCCTGATCAATAACCCACTGATCACTCGGTAGTTTATCCGCATCAAAATCTGCAGCAGAAAGATTAATGGTTCCTGGTGGCGCCTTTGGAGTATCTTCATACGCCTGTGGAATGTATACCCGAGGGAACACCTCATTATCCTCTGGATGAGCCACACCCCCAAGAACATACCCTCCAGACGGATGCACATAACCAGGGTTTGACCTATGATTATCATCACCTGAATTTCCTGGGTAAATTGTGACATCACAATCCTCATCAGGGATGATCCTACCCAACCATGGTTTCCCAGTTATAAATGCGGTGATAAGACTAGGGTCCTCAGTTTTTATTTTGTTAAAAAACGTTGGAACTTGTAGATGACGATGCTCATAGATCTTCGCTTTAGCCATCCCGTATTTTCGTGATAAACGAAAATGTTGAAAATCCAACCCTGTGTAATACCCACCGATACCAAGAATACCGTGAGAACCCGCATGAGATGAGGTGAGGATAGCAGTATGATTCGTCCCTGTATTCGCAGGCATAATTGATGTACAGCAAGAATATCGAATCCCCTGAGACGCTAATCGAGTTAACGTTGGCGTAAGACAACCTTGATGACCCATAGCACCAAGATAATCCGCTCTCATCCCATCAACGTTGATCACATAGGTTTTTTTGATAGTCATTTCGTTTCCCTTTTCGTACCATATATATCGTTAAAGAACTCCAGAATACATGATCGTTCTTCAAACGCTTACTCATCACACCTCTATAGACACAGAAATCAATTATGACATCGGGTGTAGTGGTTCTATGATGGTGTTTTGATTCCCGAGTCGTATTTCCTTTAGCTCACCAGTTGGTAAATGGAGATGTACCTCGAAGGTTGTCCCATTGTTATGAACAAAGGAAACGATAGCTGTTAAATCTTTTATCATAGGTTTTTTATGGACAACAGTTTCAGTGAACAGGATATTGAGTGACTCGTCATATCGTAAAACCCAGTCAACCGCTTTTTGTGCTGTTTTAATTAATGCGTTGTTCGATAGTTCTTTGACTAGTGGCGACGCTTTATTCTGAAGAGCAAGCCGTATTATGTTTTCGTCAGCGGGTGTACATCGAACGGGTGTTTCTTCAATCACTATAGGGGAATACTCAGGCTGGGGGATACCTTGAGGCGGCTCAATAATCGCGAGATACTGACCATCATATCTGTCATCTCGAACGTTTAAGGTTTTGAAGTAGTTGGTGAGGAACGTCTGCGTGGTCACATACGTGTTCCCACCGATGCCTCCGGTTTTTGGGTCATTCAACCAGAACCCGTACACCGTGATAGCAGGGAAGTCAGGGTAACTCATCCAGGCTTCTTTATCTGTGTGAATACCGCGTACCGTCATCCAACTATTGTAGTTCCCACCAGTTGGGATGGCAACGGGGACGTGCATCGGGTACCCGGGTTTCGGCCATGGTAACTCGTGGTATTGGTTGTAGAAACTCATACTATAGTCGACCCAGATGCAGATACTCTGCATCACCTCATTCACATTGGTTGAATTTGAGGGGCTGAAGAAGTACCCGTATTGCTCAATCGGTGAGGGCGCATGTGAGTTCAATCCGCTAGCCATCTCTTCACCATTAAGCCATAAACCACCTTGTGTGTTGAACTCGGTAAATAAGATGCTTTGACTGGGATAATACAGGGGTGGACCACTCGGGTTAAGGGTGCTATTCCACCAGAGGTAGTTCAGCATCATCTGTGCTATCGCAGCACCCGTATCCATGGTTGCTGTGTAAAACGGGAAGGTTTTCAAATCACGATAATGAACATCTAAGATGGGATTAATGTCGATCGTCCCAGCACTAATCTCAGCAGTAGTGACGATATGATCCGTGATATTCACCGATTCATCCATATCTCGAGCAATAATCCGCAAAGTGTGACCTGCATTCACATCTGTTCCTACCACTAGTTGAAGCGTATAATGGTTGCTAATCGTGCTTGCGTTCCACCGATGACTCGTGTTTAGATTCACTACTTCAACAGTAACATTGTTCACTGGTGACATATCGTAGTAGAAACAATCACCGTTTAGCACCACTGGTGTTTCTTGCACCGCATGCAACACTTTGATAGCATCAAAATCAAACCCGGGGTTCGTCTCATACGCGTCCCCAACGTTATCATCAGTAATTTTCACATATCGAGCACGCGAGACACCACCAGCTCCAAGATCAAACGATGTGGTCCCGGTCGCGGATCCCAAGGAAACCCAGGTACCACTATACTCACCAGTCTGAGACACATACACTGTGTATCCCTCAGGTGTTACTGCTTCGTATACCGTGAAATCATATCCAGGACCATTCAAGATCTCTCCGGACTCAGCCATGTCAATACAGACGCTTCCGCCTTTCCCAAGCGATGCGAATTGCCCATCATTTATTCCTAACGCTGCAATAACTTCTGTTGGATTGTTTATGAAGTTATTTCCTCCAGCCGACGGATAGGGATCATAAATATATGCCCAAACGACTTGATACCCATACCGATCCCCACCAGGACTCAGAGCAACATTTAACACCACCGGTGTCGAATCAGCGATATGGATATTATGGATCTGTTCTTGGTACCCATTCGCTTGGAAATGAACCGAATAATCCCCCGGTACTAACAATCGATGATAATCACCCACCAGTGGGTCAGTGAAACACGGCCAGAAATTCGGCTCCGTCCACACCGTTGCTTTGAGTGGTAATCCAGTGGTGACATCAGTCACAATCCCTTTCAGCCCAATATCTTGATTATTCATCATCTCAAGAATTGCATCCCTGTTCAAACTCCACGCCTGAGCAAAATTACTGCTTTGGATTTCAATCGTCCAATCAATATCCCCGCGGCATCCATAACTGAAATCGTTGGTGTCGCCACGAGTCTGATACCAGTCGTAGCCTTCCACCACCCAATACCCATTATGAGCAGCATAGTCAACAGAAAAATCATACACTAACGCATCATCTACCGTGTGCTCCGGTTTATAGTTCCAGACATAATTACATATGTCACCTGAACAATGGAACGATAATGATAAACCAAAGGTGCTATTAAACGCATGATTCCTTATTGCTCGCGTCTCCGGCTGAGAATACGGTGAAGGTGACGTCCAACCAGGTCCCCAGACATATCCATAATCACGATTCAGATCAACCCCATTTGAGTTATACCGACTGTTCGCGACATGTCCATCCACATTCATAATCGGGATGATCCAGATTTCCCGTTCATCCACTAGATGAGTGACAAGAGGGACACTCCCATAATTCTGGGTGAGATACCAACACATTTCCAAAGGAACTTCTGCAGCCATTTTTTCGTTCCCATGATGCGCCCCAATAATCCGAAACTCAGGTTCATTTTCCTCAACGGTTGGATTATCCGTTATTTTTAACCCGTAGATGGTTCTCCCTTGAACCGAGCGTCCAAGATCATACAACCGAGTTATCAACGGATAGGTTGAAGCGATTTGTTGCAGATCAGCAACCATTTGATCATAGGTGTGAAACACATCACGTTCGTTAATCTCCCCGGGGTTATCACGAAGCAAAACATACTTCTGTACCATTGAGTCTTTCGCGTCAACAAAGGTTTGAGTACTCATACTGCTGCCCATAAAACCTGTTATCATCAACATTAAAAGTATGACAACAAGTTCCTTGTTGTTTTTTTTCTTCACCATAATTATAACGGTCCCCCTTTATTCCAAGATAAACAGGATTATATCAATCAAGACTTATAAAATCTTATGGTTTAAAAGAAAAAAGGAGAGCGATCATCTCCTTGTTTCGTTTTACCTGTTCGTCCAAAGTATTTATAGTCCTTGAATCGAGAATTGCTTGAGTATACCAGTAATCGTGAACAGTTGTACATCAAAGCTAATACCATTGTTATGGAAGGAGACTATACAGGAATCACTGGTATAGATTGGTTTTTCTAAAACGTTGGCATCTTCCAAGAGTGTTGCGAGGTCGGAACGATCATATTTAAGGACTTCTCCAGCTGCTCTCCGTGCTGCGTTGATCATCACACTGTTTGCCAATTCCTTGACTAATGGCGATGTTTTACTATTTTGAGCAAGGCGCATCACTCGTGCTTCATTACTACTGAACTCTGCTGGTGTCTGTCCAATGTTTACCGGATTGTATTTTGGTTCAGGAATACCTTGTGGTGGATCAATAATCGCAAGATATTTTCCGTTGTATTTATCACGAACTGTCATAGATTTAAAGTAGTTTGCAAGGAATGTTTGCGTGGTTACATAGGTGTTTCCACCAAGACCGCTTTGTTTGGGATCGTTGACCCAGAATCCGTAGACAGTGATAGGTGGGAAGTCAGGGTAGCTCTGCCAGGCACTACGGTTAGTGTGAATCCCGCGGATGGTCATCCAATGGTTGTATGTTCCATCAGCGGGAACGGCTACGGGGATGTGCATCGGGTACCCGGGTTTTGGCCAAGGATTACTGGGGTGATACTGGTTATAGAAACTCATACTATAGTCGACCCAGATGCAGATACTCTGCAACACCACATTGGCATCCGTAGAGTTTACTGGATTGAAGAAGTATCCGTATTGTTCAATCGGGGTGAGTGTGTGCGCGTTCAGTCCCAGCCACATTTTATCGCCGCTAATCCATAATCCCCCTTGGGTATTAAACTCGTTGAACAAGATAAGCTGACTTGGGAAATGAAGTGGTGGTCCTTCAGGATTAAGCGTCTGATTCCACCATAAATAATTCAGTATCATTTGCGCCACCGCAGCACCCGTGTCAAAGTCAGCAGCATAGAACGGGAAATCTTTAAGGTCTCGATAATGGACATCAAGGATCAGGTCACGCGTGATATTTCTGGTATCTATGTCTGTCGTTGTCACGATATGATCAGTGACATTCACTGATTCATCAGTATCGCGTGCGGTGAACCTGAGAGGATCACCCGCGTTGATGTCAAGGCCAGCGTGGAGGATCAGTGCGTAGTGATTATTGTTAGTCGTTGCTTCCCATCGATCACCTGTGTTCATATTAATGATTTCGACAGACACTGGATCCACGGGGGTTATATCCTGATAATAACAGCTGCCAGATACAAGCACATCCGTAGAACCAACCTCAAGCGTGGTCATATAGGGAATCTTGTTGTATGCAGTGACGACGAAATCAACTGGTCCTTCCATGATAGGTTGACTGAACGTAATAGTTGTAAGCCCATTCACATCCGTATACGCGCTCCCCAATAACACATAGTTTTTAGAGATTGCACAGAGCGCATCTTTTAGACCAGCAACGGTAACAGTGAACGTAGTTGCTCCCAAGGGGATAACTGGGTCATGTTGTACGCTCATACTACTTGGGGTATTGGTGCGAACCTGCAATGAAGGATCACCAAAAACATGCCAGGTATCAGTCATGTCCCATCCGGAATAACCATACTGATCGTTCATATGCATACAGCCGCTAAACGATAATCCACCAAAAGTGTTCTTCTTATTATTTGCATATGATTCCTTGAGGATATCGACCATTTCATCTTGGGCGTCCATCGGTTCATCCCAATATTGACTGATTGAGGACATGAATGCACCAATCGCACCGGTGGGTTCACCATTATGTGATGCCCGAAGCCAGGCTTCTGCAAAGCACGCATCATAATTATTAAACTCACCATTATTGCATGCGACTGACCAGATAAACGGAAGCGTATTATCATTCGTTAACGCGTTCACATTGGAGTTACTATACCCTGTCGTACCCCAAGAGGTTGCTGATCCATGACCACAATAATTGATAATGCTACGACCAGCGTTTAATGCACTAGAAACCATACTGGTAGTTGGGTTACCAGACGCGTCTCCACCACCATGAGAACCATCATAGAACTCATCGACCTCCGTATAGGTGTATCCAAGAAGATCTGTGCGGATATTCCGCATATGCTGCCAATCATACTCCCCATCATCGCCGGTGCCTTCATTCGATGCGATCCCTGTCCCTTTTTGATACCACGTACCACCAATCTGCGGGAGTTTCTCATACTCAACACTTCTTAACACCTGGGTTTGCACCTGAGCAACCGTCGAAGCAGAAAAACGACCCACAAACAAATCAGGGTAATGATCGCCACCAAGAATATATGAATACGTAGGATCGGAAGCACCCCCTACAGCAATAAATGTGGTAATCTGCGCAGCATCACCCACCAATAATACAAAGGTAAGACCATGAGCAGCATAATAATTAGAAATATAGGTCTTAATCAAGTTCGCATTGTTACCAATCGTTGATATCCTCACCATCTCCGTCGGAGTACCTTTCATATTCTTCCACTGTACAAACGGAAGCATCGCATCCCAAAAACTATCATACGTAATCACCAACATCTTCCCCTGCTCACTTACGGGGGTATATTTTTCACCACCAAAATTCAAGAAATGATGCACATAGATATCCGAGAAATCAGAATCAAGAAAAGTTAATGGTCTGTCTCGTTTGAGTACATTGACACCACCTTGATTAACAAGTGTTATTTCAACGGTGATATCCGTGTAAAATCGTAATGTTTTCGTTACGGGATTATATTGGAACGGGTACATGGTTACCACTTGTCCACGGAAATCCCTTAAAATATATGGTTCACTTAGTGAGGCAATCTGTGCAGGATACCATGCGTCTGTTTCATAGAGTGTATTGAATTCATAGGGGACATCATCAGGGTTAATCGTACGAGACAGAACACCTTTTGATGGGGCAATCAATACATTCGTATATTCCTGATATCGCATGTCTTTTACGTGGATATCAGTAACACCAGTATCCGGGATAATAATACTTCTACTGACTTGAGGAAGTTCAGGTGATCCTTTCACTTGAGTATGAGATTCTTTTTCAAGAAGAATATGCGAATACTCTTGATTGTTTATGTTTACAGTTTTCATAGTGAAACCGTTCAGATGATAGGTGATTGTGGTGGTATCTCCAATTGTTTGTGCTGCGATATCTATGTTTTGCTGGTTTTGTATGGTTTCATCATTGGTGGATAGTGTTCCGTAAACGATCGGTAAGGTACTTGCTCCAAAAAACAAACCTATTATTCCACAGATAACTAGAGTTCGTACTATGCTTCCTTTTCCATTCAAGATTTTCATACCCCCTTTTAACAAAGTTAATTTTTTCAATATTAATTGACTATATAAATGTTTGTTGTATGGAGAGGATGGCAGAGGTATTTCTAATATATTTTAATGAAAAAAGAAAAAAAGAGGGGGGATGATGAAACACTGGTTAGGGGTGGTGTTAAATTCCGTTTATCGTGAATTGAGTGAGCACTCCGGTCTTTGACTGTAGTTGCACGATGAAGGTGACTTGGTCGGTTTCAAATGTGATGATACAGGTGTCTCCATGGTATAGTGGTTTCCCAACGACTGATGCTTCCGTAAAAAGATTGTAGAGTTCGGCTTGGTCGTATTTCAACACATTCTCAACTGATTTCCGTGCTGCTGTAACGAGTGTATTCACTGCATAATCATGAAGCACACCAGAGCGTTTCAGGTTTGTTTGTACGAGTTTTATCTCAGAAGGAGTCAATGGTGAGGACGTCTCTGCAAAGGAGACTGTACACGTTTCGGTATTTGTGACAACGCCTTCAGGTGGGTCAGTGATCACCACATATTTATTCTTATACGTATCACCAATAATACTGATAGGTTGGAAATACGTGGTGAGGAACTGCTGAGTCGTCACATACGTGTTCCCACCCAAACCACCAGTCTTCGGATCATTCAACCAGAACCCATACACCGTGATCACAGGGAAATCAGGGTAGTTCTGCCATGCGCTCCGGTTCGTGTGAATCCCTCGTACCGTCATCCAGTTGTTATAATTCCCATAGGTGGGGATCGCTATTGGTACATTTGTGGGATGCCCGGGTTTCGGCCAAAACGTCGGGTACCCAAAATCACCGTTATGATCATAATCAACCCCGTACGTGAAATCAAGCCAGATACAGATATCCCGTAACACAACGGTTGCACTCGTGTTCGAAGCAGGCGTGAAGAAATACCCATACAGATCAATAGGCAAGGGTTTGAATTGATTTAAACCAGCACACATCTCATCAGTGGTGAGCGTAAGTCCACCCTGCGTGTTAAACCAGGTAAACAATTGTTGTTGATCCGCGTAGTGCATCGGTGGCCCGCTCGGGTTCAACGTACTATTCCACCACAAGTAGTTGAGCATCATCTGCGCTATTGCCGCCCCTGTATCCATCGTCGCCGTGTAGAATGGGAACTGCTTCAAATCACGGTAATGGACATTCAAAATCAGATTCTGGTTGATACTTTTCGCACTGATTTCTCCCGCGGTTACGACATGGTCAGTGACGTTGACTGATTCATCGTTGTCTCGTGCGGTGAAACGAAGTGTTTCGCTTGCGTTCACATCCCGGCCTGCATATATGACAAGGGAGTAATGATTATTGTTGGTACTTGCCTCCCATTGTTCCCCGGTGTTCAGATTCTTTATTTCAACAGACACGGAGTTCACCGGACTCATATCATGGTAATAACAGTATCCCTCAATAGTGACTCGGTTGGCGCCAATCAGCCATTCAAGGACTCGGTTCATGACTTCGTTTCGGCTCGTCTGTGTATTAATCGCTTCAAAACCAAACGCAAAATACACGACTTTGTATCCGGCAGTATCTGTTTTCACTGCTGCTTTGTATGCTGATGACTGATACGTGAAGACCACGGTCCCTGGTGAAATCGCTTGAATTCCATCAGGATAATTTTGATTGTTTGCTCCATCACCACCGGAGATTCCCAGGGTTAATCCGTCACCGATAGGGTCACCAACGGTTCCTAATAACGTGTAAATATTAGTATCATCAACTTGATACGTCGCATGTAAATAGTTCGTATAGAATGGTGTCGTCCCGATATCGTATCCTATCTCTTGGCTGGTGAGGAAGAACCGACCACCATTGGTTAAAAAGTTTTGGAGGTTCGCCTGATCCGTCGAGTCAAGGGTGTCTGACCAGTCATCTCCACAGAACCAGATTACTGCGTCATAGGTTGCCATTATCGTTGATGAAGGGCTTCCTTGTGAGCTTCGATCCCATCGATCATAAAGGTAGTTACATGCCATAAGTGCATTTATATAATATGTCTCGTAAGATTCTCCGTAGTCATCATCAACTAGCAACACGTACCCGTTTGCGATAAACACAGAAACGTTCTTACTCAGCTCATTATTCCCAAGATACGGTTCTTGACCAGCGATGGATGCAGCAATGGAGACCGGGTATGTCCCAGGAATGGTTGGTACCCAGTTGAAATTCACATTCGTACTCCCACCACTACTCAAAAATACTTGCTGTGTGGAGAGAACAACCCCGTTTTCTTTGAATGAAACCGTGATTAATTCATTTGTTGTCCCCGGGTTTGCTACGGTACCGACGACTATTGTCAGACGACCAACCGCGGCATAATCATTCACCGTGATACTCGTCACCGCAACATCAGGACCAGCTACCACAAGCGTGCTCATCTCATTATCATAGTAGACATCCTCGATTACTCCAGGGATTGAAACGTTTATCGTTAAAAGGTAGACCCCAATCTCCAGGGGCGTCCATTCGAAATTCACCTGAGTAAACGATTGACTCGCACTAAATGGTATAGTAAACGTGTCGATTTCTTCATCATCGACAAGGAATTTCACCAAAACATTATATTCATCGTTTTGCCCGTTATTTGCGATAGTTGCCTCAACAGGCACCAGCTGACCAGGAAGAACATGACTAGGGACATCAATCGATGTAACTGCAACGTTATGCTCAGGTAAAAACCGTGGTTTGATAGACAATGACGGATCACCTAATAAATTGTAACATTCCATGTAATACGTGCTCAACCCGCCACCACTATAATGTTGCCAGGTGTCATATTTTGCTTTATCAGTCATACCCGCTAAAAACCAGAGGCCTTCAACCCACCACGCATGAAACATGGCTTTCTCCAAGATATCATCCTCATCCCAATACGTTGAGGCGGAGCTTCCCCAGAACGCGAGACCCCCTTTGTCGGGGACACGCAGCCAGGTTTCCCCAAAACATTCACTGATATCAAACGGGTTAGTGCTACAAGCATGGCTGCACACAAACGGGTACATATGGGCGTTCGTGAGATCATATCGGACATTATTCTGATCAAACGGTGGTCCATCAGCCCACCCCCCTGAATACCCATGACCTGAATAAACCGAGATCACACGACCATCGTTATGGGCATTAATCACCTGCTGAGTCGTCGCACTATAGGTGTGACAATAGAGTTTATCACTGACATACCCCTCAGGATCAAGATACGTGCTAATCACATAATTATGGGTTCCTTCGGAAACCTGCCAATTATCCTCTGATGCCATAAACACTGCTTTCCCAAGCCACTCTGTTGAAGGAAACGTTCCTTGTTCGTACTCCAATGTTTTTCCTACGATGATATTCATCTCCGCTTCAGTTGCTGCGGGAAAACGACCGATGAAGATATCTGGGAAAATATCACCTTGACTGATTGTGACGTAATAGAGATCCGTCGCAGTCCCACTTGAAGATCCGGTGTAGGTAGGAATCTGAGGGACGTCACCGGCTAGGAGAACGAACGAGGGAGGTACCGGCCATTCCTGATACGCTTGATCAATATAGGTATGGATGTTTTCTTTTGTGGGACCGCCGGGGATTTGTGAGGTTTTGGTTACCGTGACCTCATATCCTATAGAATCTTTCCAATTCGCAAAGGGAAGAATCGCTGAGTAGAGCACATCAGGTACGATGATTAAAAAACCGGTTTGATCCTTCCCACCAATTGCATATCCTTGATTGAATTGACCATAATTATCAAAAAAAGATTGATACAGAAGATTAAAATCAGATGAATAATATCGTGCTTTATTCGTATATGTTTTTACCAGGTCACTACCTGGTAGACTAATCTGAATATCACAGGATTTCATCACATGTAATTCCCCGGAAACAGGGTTATATTGGACTGGGGAGATCTCAATAAGTATGAATCGACTCCCTCGTATTTCTCCCTCTTCGGTTATCCGTGCAGGTGTTTCTGGGAAAAACAGGTCTTGATGATAGTAATTTTGATTAATCGTAAAAGGTGTATTCTTGTTTCCGTCCAAGGTTTTTGGTATTGATGGTTGCACAGGAAGTATTCGGTTTGAGAGACCTATTTGTTGAAGCGATGTGGTTCTCCATTCCACCGATGAAAGTGTGAGCGAAGGAGTTGATTCGTATGGTATTTCAAGTATTTTTGTAATAACCGGGAGTTTCGCCTCGCCGACGATGGTTGTATACCCATAGTTTGGAAGGTCGAGTGTTGCGAATATGCCTTGTGTGGTTTGGATATTTCCGTAAGTGATACTTGGGATGTCTATATGGAGATTTATTGTTTGGTTATTTTCGTCTAGAGTGTTTCGGCTTCCTATTGATGGAACAATGCTCAATAAAACGAATAGACACACTATTCCATACACTATCTCTTTTTGTAGTATTTTCTCTCGCATAATATTTTTATCCCCCTTATAAGAGTGAAATATTATATTTTATGAGTGCTTATAAGTTTTTGTTTCCTTAAAAAAATGCAACAAATAATATCATATTTGTTATTACTATAGAAGAATAATCATTTGTTATATCGTCTCGTTGTTGTACCGTACGATAGAGCAGTACGGTGTTGTTTATGATCGCTGAGACGTGCTTTGAATCCGATGTGTGGTTATTTCAGGTGTACTGAGAATTGTTGTCCTGCACCATCAACGCCAAGCTTCACTGTGATATCCATGTTGGTGTTACCAACGGTGATGATATAGCCGTTTCCTGTGCGCATTGGTTTTCCAACCGTCCTAAGACCAGAGATGAGTGAACCATAGGTGAGGTCGTTACTCAGGACACTGTTCACAAAATCAATGGCTTGCTGTCCTAGAACGAAAGATCCAACGTTCGTTTTCAAAGTCTTGATCTCAGTTAGGGTGAATCCGCTCTGTGTTCCTACTTTTAAGCTGATGCTATTCGTGTTAACTGCGGGTGCATCGCGTGGCGGATCAGTGATCACCACAAACTTGTTATTATAGTAATCGCCGGGGACGTTTAATTTCTGGAAATATGTACTATTAAAGTATTGATACGTAACATAGACATTATTCCCGACGCCACCGGATACAGGGTCATTCACCCAGAACCCATAAATCGTTACCGGACCATTAATGAGCTCGTGATCACCAGGTACATTAGTGTCCCACATGCTCCGGTTCGTGTGAATACCACGGATCACCATCCAATGATCATACGATCCACCAGTGGGGACCGCGATCGGGACATGATACGGATGACCCTCTTTTGGTACATCAACAAGTCGGTGTTCGTTCGACCCACTAATATTATAATCAAGCCAAATCACCGCGCTCTTCAACGCATCCACTGCCAGATCATGCCCAGACGGAGCGAAGAAATAACCGTAAATCCACCCGTGACCATGGTCATCGATTTCCGCGTTCAAACCACCAGAAAGTTCACTGACGTTCATCTGGTTCCCACCCGCATACGTATTGTATAATGTTTGTTCATTGTACACACTCTGCGGTTCTGGGAACAGGGTGTCGTTCCACATACAGTAATCAAGCATCTGCTTCATCACCATCGCACCACTATTTACTTGTGAGAGGTAGAATGGGAACTGTTTCAGATCGCGATAATGAACTTTAAGAGTCAGATCAAGTTGAACATATCCTGCAGCGATGTCTGACGTGGTTATTAATCGATTCGTGACATTGACTGAGTTATCATTATCTCGAGCGATAATGCGGAGGGTGTCTCCCGCATGTATCTCATCACCTGGTACCAAGAACTGGGTATAATAATTGTTATTCGTGTCTGCTTGCCATTGCCCTCCCGTATTAAGATTACTGATGTCAACAGTGATGATATTCGCAGGACTCATATCGGGGTAGGTACAATATCCTCTAACCTCGAACAAACTCATTTCGCCAATCATGAAACTCATAATATCAGTGCTTACAATGTTGTAGCTTGTATCACCGAACGTTATTTTCCATCCAACTCGGGTTCCTTCAGGTATTCCGGGGTTCTGCCAGGTGAAGTTCGCCCAGGCCCATACACCTGGTTCTGTGTTCAGATTTAATGGTGAACCATATGCTGATATGCCTTCGGTTTCTTCTCCGATTATTGCGAACGATGAGGGCTGAGACATCATGATGTATTCTGTTCGAGTCCATGCATCACTTCGAATCACATTTGCTATACGAATTTCATCGATCTTTCCGTTCATCCAATATGCATTGTTATCCATGTTGGTTCCGATGTTGAGACCGATTGTTTCAGGGTTTATGGTACCGGTGAAATAGATCCCGGCTTCGGTTAATCCATTCACCATAACTTCGAGAAGATCAGTCGTAGGATTCAGTCTCGTAGATGTGTAATACCATTGTGGGTTAGATGTGCTGATGTGGGTATCACTATAACACACAGGGATATCTGTCGAAGTATGAGTCCGAGCTTTAAAGCTCTCATTAGTCCAAACATGTAAGGAGATACTGTAGTCTCCGTCTCCTTCGAAAAGATACCGTCGTTGTCCGTTGTTGCCATCAACATATACCCAGGCACTAGCAGTATATGCTGCATCTGCTGGTATTCGGAATCCTGATGTTTGTACATAATCATTGGATCCATCGAAATCTACGCATTTTCCAATCTTGCCCTGCTGATTAAAGAGAGGGCCGCCTCCGGAGCTTGTGATATCCCAGTGATTCGCAGTGCTATCATCAAGTTCTGTATAGCTTGCTCCGCTCATATGTTGTACCATAATGAACCCATTACTCCAAGTTTCTTCAACGTATTCTTGATTATTGCAGGATGGGTTTCCATAATATAGATAAAGAATTGTATCTGTTGTTGAGCTAAGAAACGGGATCTTCACCCAGGCAGTTAACTCGCCTGTTGGGCTGTAATAATATTCGATTTCATGAGCATATTGGGTTGAGTTATCCTGTGAAACGAAGACGAAGTCGTCCCCATCAGGTTGCGCATGGTTAGTGAAATCCGATGAGGTGCAGGTGATTACCACAGGAAAATCTGTGAAATCAGCTTGGACTTTGGTGTGATCAATCGTTATCCTTTTTGAGTATTCCCAGTTGAAATTCCACCAGTTTAATGTAGCGTAATCAACCCATTCACCAGTTTCATTTGTGGAGAGGTACGCAAAATCAAGTCCTATGTTGTCCCGGCTTTGAGCAGAAAGCGTAACACTTCCTCCAGGGGGGATTGCGGATGAGGACTGTCCTTGATTGCGTATCTCAGGGTCGAGAGTATCGATGATTGTTACGATTTTTTCAGCGGTATGACCCCAGAGATTCAGGTTATCTTTTGCGTGTATGATATAATATAATAGTGTTTTATCTGCTGCAGCGGTGATAGTCCGCTGGTAATATCCACCGGTGAGCATCATACTCACATTCGTGTGAACGCCACCTTCATACCAATAGTCGACGTACACAGCTGCGATACCGTCATCGTCATAGACAGAAGCGTTGAATGTGAAGCTTGATCCCGTGGATGCAATAAGGCTTGTGTAATCATAGATGATCGGGTTTCGGAGAACATAGAAACTCATAATATTTGTTCGATTCCAGTTACCTGAGGTGTCATTGTAGTAGATGCGCCATCCGACTCGTCGTCCTTGGGGAACTGCCCAGGTGTGCCAGCTGAAGTTTGACCAGACCCATTGATCTTGAATACCACCATAACTTATTGGTGATCCATACATTCCTGATGTAATGTTCTGCCAGACTCCAGTCTCATTGGTGGCAAGGAATGCTTTATTCAATGAGATACCGTCTTTTCCTTGGCTAGTCAGGAGGATGGGTTCTCCTCGTTGGATTGTTGTACGGTTCTGCCCTTGATTCTGCCATTGGGGTTTGAAATAATCGATGAATCCAAACTGAACGGTGACGTACCCTGGAGTGTTTTTTGGTGTATCCGGGGATTCTGGGGATGTTCTCGTTGGGCTCCCGGGGGTATAGATGGTTTCATAATATTCTACTTTAAACGAGGTGATCGTTCCATCCTGCGCGGCATCTCCTATCTCTAGATAGAACGAGTCTCCACCGCTAATCCATTCGTTAAAGAATTCTGAGATATCGAGACACATGAATGAGGGATACGTATGCATTGAACCTGAGTATCCATTCCACCAGGGTTGTCTCGTCTCAAGAGGGGCTCCATGTGGACCAATCCCGAGGGTTACAGAAGCGTCACGGTTCGGTCGAGGGTTTAAGCTCCATCGCCCAAGAATTGTTGGGTGTGTCCCAGGAGTATAAAGGGCTGTCACATAATTCATTGGTTGAGTGTTCCAGCTTCCTTGTAACGCAGCGTACGTCATCCAGTAATAGCCTGTACCTGTGGGTCCCCAGTATCCCCAGGAGTTCGCGACTTTAAATGCACCGGTTTCACCTGTTTCCGCATCGACTTTCGTATCATCATATCCAACGACCGTGTTCGCATGATTAATACTATAGCGCATCGCGTTTAAACCTAAGACATTGTCACTTCCGAAATACCCATAACTATCTGCATCAAGCGCAAACGTGATAGGGTATCCTGCATCAAGTGTTGCTTTTAATACGCTAAGACTTTTTGTAACCTGATAGATCTGATTCACTCGGTACGGGGGGGCGTCTCTCCATGCATTTTCGTTTCCCCAACCTACAGGGTCTCCATCGTTATACGGCATTGTGCTCAGTCGAGCAGTGCCGACTCGTTGAGAAACCCGCATGTTCTCCCAGGTGACAGACCCGCTATCATATCCATAGTTGCATTTGTTATACGTCCATGCTGGGCTTAATAATTGATTGGAATTCCCTGAATGCGCCTGAGTCCAATCATAGTTTTTCGATATGACATACCCAGTAGCATAGTAAGTGGCTGCCCATGCGGCACACGACCCTTGTCCGCCCTGGTTACCTATTATTGGAAAACATGAATCAGCGGAGAGGTCGACGACAGACCGCAGTGGATTTGGTGGAGGAAGCTCATCAACGATAATAAGAGACCCAACCATCTCGATATAGTCTGCTTCACTCGGTGGTGCGTACCCTGTTCCATGACCATCGTAGATGATGTTATAGTTTTTTGCTGGGTCGTAAACCCCAGCCTGTTGTTTCAATGCTTCGATGTCTTCTTTTGTCGCAAGATGGGTGACTATACCGGTAAGACTGTCATTTGTTTTTTGTTCGGCATAAGGTGTAGTTTCTTGTTTCATTGGTTGAGCAAAGGCTCCTAAGATGCAGGGTGCAATGCTTGTTCCAATGAACAGTAGGATGATTCCTAGAACTAGAAAATATTTTAACACATTGTTTTGCATGGTTTCGTATTCCTCCCTATTCATATGTTTTGTTTCATTATGGGGTGTTAATATTAATATACATTATCTTAATATTTAAATTCTTCTTCTTTATGACAATATGCTCAAATAGAATTTTATTAACAAGACGATTACCCGATATGTCTGTATCAACGAAACAGATAAAAAATAAAAAAAGAGTTTATTGATTTTTTTCACTAGTTTTTTCTGAGCTTTTAATAACGATTTGGGCAAGAGCACCAGTTTTTGTATAGAGTTGCACTTCAAAGACCAATCCAGCGGTGTCAAAGAAGACCGTACAGGTATCATCTTTATTATAGACTGGTTTTCGTATGACTCGTGTGTTTTCAAAGCAAGGACTATACACAGAATCATATTGGAGTACGGTTTTCGCGGCTTTTGCTGCGGCATGGATGACAAGGTTATCAATTGGTTTTGTAGTAGTTGTTTTACTTCTTTCAGCAACAAGTTTCATTTCAGTTTTGGTGAATCCCGTCGCAGGTTCAGCGATCGTAACAGTGACTTGATCAGTATACACTAGTATATCTCGTGAGGGGTCAGTTATAGCGAGGCGTTTCCCGTTGTAGAGATCCCCGGGTACGGTGAGGTTGAGGAAGTAGGTGCTGAGGAATCGTTGCGTGGTGACGTACGTGTTTGCTCCTAACCCTCCTGCTTTTGGATCATTAAGCCAGAACCCGTACACATTAAGTTGCGTTGGTGGCAGCCACGCGTTCCGATCAGTATGGATGCCTCGGATCGTCATCCAGTTGTTGTAATTTCCACCTGTAGGGATGGCGATGGGGACATGGTTCGGATGACCGGGTTTGGGAACATCGACATCTCGGATGTTGTTGTAGTAGTTGACGGGGTAGTCGAGCCAGATGCAGATCTGTTTCAGGACATCGTTCGCGTTGGTGCTAGCATACGGTGAGAAAAAGTACCCGTAAATCCACCCATGTCCATAGTCGTCAATTTCGTTATTCAATCCTGAGGTGAGTTCACTTCCATTAATAATGTTATCAGTTCCTTTATAGGTGTTGTAGAGGGTTTGTTCGTTGTAGACATCGGGTGGCCCTTCAGGGTTCATTGTCTGATTCCACATGAGGTAGTCCATCATCATTTTCATCGTCATCGCACCTGTATCTATTTGAGAGAGGTAAAAGGGGAAGTCTTTCAAGTCCCTATAGTGGATATCTAAAATAAGATCACGAATGATGGTTCCATTATTGATATCATCAGTGGTGACTTGATAATCGTACACCTTGACTGATTCATGAGTATCTCGTCCGATAAATCGAAGCATATCACCAACATTAAAATCACTCCCAGGATACAATTGAAGGGAGTATATGTTATCAAACGCGTGTGCACACCATTTCATACCTGTGTTAAGATTACTGATTTCTACTGTGATGTTGAATACTGGGCTTTGATTCTGATAATATACTGATCCAGTGAGTATGTATCTCCACCCAGTCGGTTTCATAAACGGGTACGTATCCTGGTTACTCTGGGGTGGAATAAGGTATGGTATGTCACCGATGCCATCAGGTCCAGGTATATCCTGATTTGGACCATGATTATTATCTACTCCAGAGTAATCGTCCCAATAGTTACCACCTGAAGGGTACCCATTATCCCAAGTATTGGTGGTATCATATTCATTCACCTGTTGCATATTATTCATGAAATTATTATGATAAAAATAATTATCTTCGCAAGTCATGGTGGTCAGCCCATAGCTACTGCTATTTGAAATCGTGTTATCCAAAAGAAGGTTGTAGCTTGAATACCCAAAATGTAATCCAATTTCTTGATGATCAATGAGATTACCAATAATCTGATTCTCACTTGAAAGCCACAGTTCAATACCATCAGTGTTTTCTTGGATACTATTACCGGTTATGACGGTATTATCGCATACATACAATGAGATACCAATACCAGAGGTAAGCGGAAAACGGATTGTATTATTGGTTATCGTGTTTTGAGTACTATACCCAAGGGAAACACCAGTTTCTAGGTACTGATCGATCGTGTTGTTTGAAAACAAATTATTGAATGATTGATCAGCAAGGATTCCTATTAGGTTTTGTGACAGCATATTATAATTTATTATGTTCTGTGATGACCCTGTTTGCAGGACAATGCCAGTACCTTCGTTTTCATAAATGTCGTTTTCAACTAACGTGTTTCGATGCGCATCATAGAGGAACACCCCGTTCCCAGGATTGAGGATGATTTGATTGTTACTGATGATGTTGTCTGATGAGGACCGTACCATAATCGCATCATGAACATTATCAGTGAATATGTTGTCTATAATAGTGTTGTTGTTTGCGTTGGAGAGTATCGTGCCTTCCCCAGGATTATTCTGTATCGTGTTGTTTGAAATAGAATTATTATTGGAGTGGATATCAAGGCCTGCGTCTTCCCAACCAACTCCACAATTCTGCAGAGTAAAACCACTGATATTTACCTTGTTAGCTAGTACGAGGAGGGTATCGTCTCGTGCGTGGCCGTCTATGATGGTTGTTTCTCTTTGTTCTCCAAGTAGATTAATGGTTTTGTTTACGATCACGTTTTCAGTATACATCCCATTGTAGACGTGTACGGTTCCTCGTTCTATGACGGCATCAACACCATCCTGTATCGTATTGAAATGATCAAACTGCCAGCCTGGTGTAGACGGATCATAATTATCATCGACATACACAACCGGTGGTTCAATCAGATAATGAAAATTCCCGCTATGATGGATGTCATGACGGAACATTGGCCACCCTGGTTCGGTGCCGTCTCCTGCGGACAGCAGGTACGCCCGTCCATGGTTATTGGTTGGTGGTGAGGAGATCCCGTATCCTCCGATAATAAAAATATCGAGTTTTCCGTCGTTGTTGAAATCAGCGATGATGGGTGCATGGTCGATTTCAAAGGTTCTGCCGTAATGTGCTTGGATGTTGTATGTCCATACGACACCGCCATTATCACCTCGGAGTACACGAAGGATTCCATCATCTGCACCGAACGCGACATCGAGAATATGATTTCCATCAACATCAGCAATAGCTATCCCACGGAAGTTTCCTCCTCCCGCAGAATAACTCCATTGTTGACCCCCTGTGTGAGACAGGACTCCTATTTTTGTGTAGGCTGCATAGACGATTTCCAGATGGTTATCATTATCAAGATCAGCAATACTGGTTGGTGCACCAACGTAATAGGTGGTCGGATAATTCCAGAGTGGTCCACCGTTTTCAGCATTAAACACGTACACATGATTATCATAGCAGCCGATTGCTAACTCTGGTTTTCCATCTTCATCAATATCAGCAAATGAGCACCCATGGTACATGTAATCATTCGGTTGATCCGTAAACCATTTGGTTGCACCCGTTGACCCATTCAATGCGTATACACGACAAGTTCCTGCCCATTGGGAGACCACCACATCAAGTTGACCATCAAGATCAACATCAAGGATGTTTGGCTCAGATTGAATATAGCTGTTTGTGCCAAGGTTAATCCTCCATTGAACGGATCCGTTCTCCCCATTCAAACAATACACATACCCATAGAATGCTCCAAAGATGATTTCTGGTTTCCCGTCGTTATCAACATCAGCAACCGCAGGAGGAGAATCAATAGAGTTAGGAGATGTAGAGCGCGACCATTCAACTGCTCCCGTAGAGCCGTTAAAACAATACACTCGACATGGTGAAGACGCAGGAACCACGACTTCTAAATCACCATCTAAATCTACATCAGCAATCACTGGTGATGCATCATTACACCCACCAGTATCATACTTCCACAGCAACGTCCCATTTTCTGCGTTTAATGCATAAATATTTTCATCGTTGAAATACGTACCAAACACAATCTCTAGATTCCCATCATGGTCAATGTCCGCGGTTGCTGCAGAACCAAACGATGGCGCAGAGAGATTATAATACCAGAGAACCTGAGGAACCAAAGGTTCTCTCTGCATGTCATTTATTTTATCTATACTTGCTGATTGTGAATATAGTAATCCATTTGCTAATGGCGGTATAGTTCCAATCAACAACAGAACAACAATAAAACTAAACAATTTTTTTTCTATCATATAGCCTCCAACTCCCGTATTGGTATTTACATTTCAATATATAAAACATACTTCATAATAATAGGTTAAAATAATATAAAATAAGAAAAAAAGGAGAGATATGTTTTACTGCACGGATACCTGTTGGGTCGATATCTGTATTTCTAAAAGGGATCCATCGAGTGTATTGATGAGTATTTTAAAGGTGGTACCTTGGTGAGCAAAGTTGACTAAGCAGGTGGCTTTCTCATATCGTGGTCTTGCGGTTGGTTGTGCTGACGTAAAAAGATCCGCATACACAGGATCGTTTTTAAGGACATCACTTGCTGCCTCATACGCAGCGCGAATAACAATGTTATCAGTGATGATATTGGTTAGTTTTCCTTTCACTAGTCGATTGACAAGTCGTGCCTCGTTTGCTGAGAACTTAACAGGTGATTCAACGAAATTTACAGCTGTATCAGCAACAGGAGAAGCAATATCTCGTGGCGGATCGGTTATCGCTAGGTATGTCCCATTGTAGGTATCATTCAGAATAGTGATGGGTTTGTAGTAGACGTCGAGGAATCGTTGTACAGTCACATAGGTATTACTGCCGACTCCGTTTGGTTTGGGGTCGTTGAGCCAGAACCCGTACACATTGAGTTGTTCAGGGGGTAGCCACGCGTTCTGATCCGTATGTATCCCACGGATTACCGCCCAGTTGTTATAGGCTCCATATAAGGGTATCGCGACGGGCACGTGGTTCGGGTGACCGAGTTTAGGGACATCGACATCACGAAGGTAGTTGTAGTAGTTAACAGGGTAATCCAACCAGTAACAGATATGTTTTAACGCAGGGGTGGGACTCGCGTTGTGATAGGGTGCGAAGAAGTATCCGTATTGCCATGGTGGTGTTTGGTTGCGATCGTCAATGAGTCTGTTGAGTCCGCTGCAGAGTTCGTCTCCATCGAGGTATGTTCCTCCATGAATGTTAAGTGAAATAAATAATTCGTGTTGATCAGGGTACGTCAGGGGTGGCTCTGAATATTGGGTGTTGTTCCACATGAGGTAGTTCAGCATCATCTGTGCAACGGTCGCACCGGTATCAACTTGGGATACATAGAATGGGAAACTCTTGAGATCACGGTAATGTACAGTGAGAATAGGATCAAGGGTGATACTTCCCGTGCTGATATCAGAACTGGTAACGATGTGATCAGTGATGTTCACGGACTCATTTTCGTCTCGAGCGATAAATCGGAGGATCTCTCCTTGGTGGACATCAACACTATTAATGATAGCTGTAGAATAGTAATTAGTCTCTGTCTCTGCCTGCCAGGTCTCTGTCGTATTCAAATTACGGATCTCCACGGTGAGGTTATTCACCGGTTGCATACCCGGGTAGTAACAATGTCCTTGAATGGTTAATAAGGGGAGTGATGTGGTGATTTTTACTTCATCGATAACACCGAGGAACGGGAGGTAACCGCCCCAGCCGCTGAGTCGTTTACCGATACCTAGGTTTTGGGTTGTCGCCGCTGGTGCATACGACCACGGTGTTTGTCCTTGTGGTTGTCCATCGACATAGATTTTTATGGCACTTCCATCCCAGGTTCCGATAACGTGATGGCATATGTTATCTCGAAGATCAGTCGTTCCCATGACGTCTTGGTTCCCATGAGAACCGCTGTAGAGGGAGAAACGGAGTCTCCCGTTGGTGAGATACAGGGTGAATCCTCTGGAATCAGAACCGCTAATATATTGATACTTATCCGCAATCGTGAGGTAGTTATCTGATCCGGTGGCTTTGATGTATGCTTCGACGGTGAATGGGCTGGTGATTGCTAAACTAGTTGAATGTGGGACGGTGACACAGTCGCCGTCGTACCATTGTCCGCCACCGTGGAAGTAGAGTGCGTTTCCTTGGCAGCCGGTGGTCCAGGTTGCTCCTGTGATGGTGCCATCGTTATGATTTGGTGAGGAATCATGAGCAATCGTTCCTGATCCTTCTTCGAACCGCCAATACCCTGCGACGGCTCCAGTAGTAATGGTTTCTGTGGTGAAATGCCAAATCGAGCTTGCGGTAGAATACCCGTAGGAATCATAAGCCATTATCATCCAGTAGTAGGTGGTGTTATCATGAAGCGTACCAGGGTTATAGGTTGTTGTGGTTTGTCCTTGTGAAACAATAGTGAAAAGAGTAGGATCGTATCCCCAATACACATCATAGGTGAGGGTATCCTCAGGATCGGGGTCACTACAGCTCCAACTCAGGTGAGAATAAATCGAGACGTTCAGAGCATCATTACTCGGTGTGGGTGATTGAGGAGTGGTAGGTGCGAGGTTGGATTTCGTGGTAAACGACCAGATTGGCCCAAGTGTTGAGAGACCAGCGTTATCCCAGGAGATAATCTGCCAATAATATGTGGTATCGTACGCGAGATCGGGAAGATTATAAGCAGTTGAGGATTGATGATCGGAGATTAATGATGGGTTTGCTGTCTCTCCAAAGTAAACATCATAGGCAACGGTTTCACCAGCGTCAGGGTCGCCACCCGTCCAGCTGAGATCACTGGTGAGGATGACCGTTGTTGCCTCATGTGCTGGTGATGGATTAGAGGGTTGATAGGGTGGACTATATACGTAGTGTACGGGGAGGGCATAGGTTGCACCGATATCGTCGCTGATGACGACATCTTGGTATCCATCGCGATTGTTATCTGTAATTGAGACGCCTCGTGGGTTTCCTATTCCCATGAATTCTTTGAGTAGCTCATGATTCTGATTGAAGATGGTGACTCCACCAGTTTGGACGATCGCAAGATCATTTTGACCATTTGTGTCGTAATCACCGATAGAAATCCCCTGTGGATTGGCGAGTCCATAAAATTCATCGATGAGTTGTCCGTTGGTTCGGTAGATATAGACGACCCCCGTCTCAGAGGATATTGCAACATCGTTCAGCAGGTCGTTGTTGTAGTCGCCGATAGAGACGTCACGTGGGTTTGGAACGTTGTATTCTCGTAGGATTTGCCCATAGCGATTATAGACGCGGACCCCTGCCGGATTAATAAGTGCGATATCCTGGGATCCATCGTTGCCGAAATCTCCGACTGCGGAACCGAGCGGCTCAACAAGTTTCGTCAGCATCGTCTCGTATCCAACGTCACAATAGTCCAGTATACTCTTATACGGTAAGGGAGCCGCTAAACAGTTCTCGTAGGTATCACCGATGAACGGGTTGTAGGTTTGTGTGGCATTGGTTCCATTCCGATGATCAATGAAACCGAAGAAAATAATCACGGGTCCATCCTCGGTTGCGACTGCAAGATCGTTGTATCCATCGCGGCTGAAATCCTTAATCGTTACACCCTCAGGACCATCCAACCCGGTGAACCGGGTGATAATATCACCGGTGTTAGAATAAACAGTGACACTTCCTCGTGTGTATTCAGCAACAACGAGATCGTTATCGCCATCATTGTTGAAATCACCGATAGAGACACCCAAAGGACCACTCAGGTTCGTGAGTTGCAAAATGATCCCTCGGGATTGATCATGGACGGTTACCAGTCCACGTTCATATTCTGAGATAACGACATCATTGAATTCATCATTATCAAGAGTACCAATGGCTAAACCACGGGCTCCTGCCAACCCGGTGTATTCAGATATGAGCCCACCAAAACGATCGTAGATACGAACACTCGCATTGAAATCTTCAATGAGTCCAACATCTAAGTGAGTATCATCGTCGTAGTCATCAATCGAAACACCCATGACTTGACGTAACCCGAACAGGCTGTCTTCGATGTCCCCAAGGCCATTTTGCACAACCATACTACCAATATTCGTATTGAGGAGTTCTTTGAACCTGGAATTATCCAGTTTTTGACTTAAAATAGTTCGTCCCTCATTGTTACCGAAAAATAATCCTATATCATTCTGTATAAAATGGGATATTCCTCCGGGGTTCTCTTCACCACCACCAGGGGAACCTGGAATAAGGTTCGCGTAAATAGGTGTTCCCCAGTTTAAAGGACCGCCAGAGAATTGCCGTGCGAGTCCGCAGTAGTTCCCACCGATCACCCGGAACGCAGCAGGTGGATTTTGGTACGCCTGTGGAAGGAACAAGCTGATACTTGTTGCTGGTCCACTGTATTCTTGACCACCAGGTTTTGCAGGATCTGATGGAAAAATCCATTGTCCACCGACATATTCACCTTTTTGGAGAATATAAAACGTTGCCCCAGGTACCGATGTCCAGCTTATCGTGAATTGCTGCTGAGACAAAATATTCGATCCATTAATCGGTGCCGTGATTATGGGTGTCCCTACAGGTGGACTCATGCCAAGCAGGGTACAATCTGGGACAAGGACTTGCATGTCAACGTTGCTGCTCCAGGGGGAAAAACCATGACCATCTATGGCTCGAAGTCGGTAATAGTAGGTGGTTGAACTCGTGGGTGTGTGTATGATTTTTCCGATTGCTTGGGAGAAATTCGTGTAATCACCTGAGAACGAAGAAAAATGTTGTACGTTTGTGAGGAACGAAGGATCAATGCTTTCTTCTACCTGAAATTGCACGTTATCCATGGACTCCCAGCCTACATCATATGCTTGGTATGCAGCGCGGACGTACCCTGGATCATGGATGATGGGTGTGGCTGGAGCTTTGCTGCCGATAACATCAACTGCGATTACGTTACTATATGCTCCTTCAGGGCCGACACCGATTCCTTTCACTTTATAATAGTAGGTGGTGGAGTTGTCTTGTGTATAATTAAATGTTTTTTTCATGGGTGGGAGGAGGTGAAGACCGCCGAGGAGGTACTCTTGTGATTCAGCGAATGTTTCGCTCTTGGATTCTTTTATTTTATAGATGCATTCCGCGTCAACCCGCGTCCATTGAATCGTATATGGTTGCCCTGAGTACACCAAGGTCTTGTCTGTGGAGAGCACAGGGGTTCCGGGGGTGGTCCCTTGAGGGACAACAGTTTTTTGGATGGTGTTACTCCAGGGTCCTCGTCCGCCGATGTTTTCCGCGCACATCCGGTAAATGTATGTGCCGGTTTCACTGTTTGTGTGTTTAAACGAGAAGTATGTGGTGTTATCTGTTTCTTTCTCAGTTGGGGAACCGAAATAGGGGTCAGTGTCTTCTTGAATAACGTAGTGATCAGCATCACTGACGTTGTTTATGAACTCGATACGATAGGAGATGTTCGAGGCAACCGTATTTATAGATTCAAGGAGAACGGTGGTGTTCTGTGGCGCGCGGACGATAACGATGCCGTCGAAGTTACTGGAGCTCCCCTCATGTCCCCATTGATCAATTCGGGTGATATTGTAATCGTAGACCGTATGTTCTGAGACGGTGTGTGTCATGTTCACTTTACAGATATTTACGCCCCATTCTGATGAGTATGTCGCGTTTTGTGGTCCATCATAGTGAATGGTTCGAATCGGTTTTCGTTCTAACCGGTAGGTATCCCCTGCGGTGAGGTTCACCCATTGATATTCGGTGAGATTATACCCATATACTACGCCGTCTCCGCGTTCCCAGACAACACCGTAAACGTCTCCAGATCCGATGCGGTCTCTGTTCACATCAAGTTTAAGAGCATCGAGTGGTGGCGCTGAGATTATCGTTTGGACGATATTACTTGCAGAACTTGCTTGATCAAGTTTATCATATGCAGTGACACGATACTGGAGCGTATCCCCAACAAAACTATCGTTTTTTATGAATGCTCTAAACGTGTAACTCCCCTGTGCTGCGTGTGTGTACCAATTATTTGTCCCATGTTTTTCTTCAACAACATAGTAATACCCGCGGTCCACTGGTTCCCAATCAATGAAAAAGATTTCACTAAAATTCGGAGAGGTATCGGAGATCCGCACGGAGGGGGCGCTAGGTGGCTCAAGGACTTCTAACACATAGGAGTCGTTATCTATACCACCGTTTCCATCAATTAATTTACAGAGAATCAGGTACTTCCCCGGTGACAGGATTTTATTGAAACTGTAATCAAGACTATTTGTTTGACCAGAGGTTTGAAACAAGGTTTTACTGGTAATATCACCGTGTTTATCCTTGGTGATATTATACCATTCATACGTGTATGGTGGATCCCCCTTGATGACTTCCGCGCTAAAATGGATGGATGATCCTTTTCGATAGGGACCAGGATCATTATAGTTAATATTAACAATTGGGAGTTCCTCTGGTTCAAAATAAATTACTGCACTATGCATCCAGATTCCTCTCTCATGATTGTTCTCTCGATCATTCCAGATATCAAGGAACGGTTCACCGCTGTACATGAAATTCACGTACCCAGCGGCTGCACCACCAGCTTTCACAGAGGAAGACGCAGCAATCCAGATATAATTCTCTGAGTTCTTACTGAGAGAAACATCACGAAATTGGAGTTCTTTATGACCTTTTGTTCGTTCATCAATAAGCGCCATATCAATGGAGAAATCAAGGATACTCAATAAGGCGCCGATACCAACAGTCCCCAATACACGCGCACCACCGGCTCCTGCTTGGGTTGCAATACGTGCTAAATAAACATCTGCAATTTCTGTGGCTAACGTCTCCATCCCATTAAATGTGAAATCAAAAAGAAGATCCGAACCACCTTTATCCAATACTTGGGATTTTACTTTTTCACCAGGCGGATAATTGGTACAAACTCCTGCGCTTACCTGATATCCCCATTCAGCACACCCGACAGGATACACTTTGTTGGTATCAGTGGTCCCTTGCCATGTAACAACAAAGGCGACATCTGCTTTTCTCTTCTCTGAAATAGATCCAGGAATACCAAATCCCTTATAGTTAAAAATCGTCAGACTTGAATAGGCTCTCCGCCAGTTCGTCACAAACGTAGTCCAATCATCAGGATCAGGAATGAAGGAATAATGGTACCCATGAGCAAACACCCACGATTGAACTAATGTACCAAACGCGTTCTCATCCTGATAAACCATCCCGTTATAACCTGTATAATAATCACCAGCATACGCAGTAACCCGTGCGTCATCATCAGAAGTACTAATATCGATATACGACCCCTCACGCATAAGGGGATAACATCCGTAGGAGTTTAGTGTGATATCAAGTTGGTGAAAATCATACGGAAGAGAGGAGAGGAAAATGCTATCATGGACGACACCAACGTCCTGTTGATTTTTCTTTCCACAGATATATGGTTCATGGATACTTGACATTGAGGGATGGTGCCCATGAAGCATAAAGGTGATGTTATCATTGAGATTAACGGATGAGGGATCACCCAGGTCCGTAATGAGATGACTAGTGACCATAGAACCGTAGGTGTCTTCAAGATCGATGTGGTAAATTGCTTGATTTTCATTACTCGCGTATATCCATGCGGGGTCAAATTCATAACGAGTGACCGTTCGCTGTGTTTCTTCGTCATAAAACACGAATGGTTCTGATCTTTGTTTAGTATTTTCTTGATTTGTTGATGGACAGTCGCATGAATTATTTTCTACTGGTAATATCGGTAATGTATTTTGAGAGAATCTGGTAGCAACCGTTGGTAAAACTCCTGAGGTTATTAGTATAAAAAAGAGGATACATACTACAGCTTTTTTTATTTTAATTTGTAACATATTTTTCTGCATTCTTTCTACTCCCCTTTAATAGATATTATATAGAGAATGATGAGTAAACACGTATTTAAATATTCCTTTTTCTTTATAAAATTATGTAACATTTAGAATATATCACGAAAAAAAGGGAAAAAATAATTCAAATATATTTTATTTCCTTGAACATTGCAAGAAAATCTCTACACTCCGATCATACGTCCGCTCCACCGTATCAGGGAAATAACATGCAGGAAGCTCATCCCGATCACGATGATAACTAATACACTCACAACACATCCCCTTCCTACTACACGGATAACTACAATTACAATCTTCTTTATTCTTTTGTATTTTACACTCAACCATGGTTATTTCACTCCAACCAACTTCTTAAATGCGTCCTCATCAATGATGGTTAACCCTAGTTTTTTCGCTTTCTCAATTTTAGATCCGGGATCTTCTCCTACAACCACATAATCAACATCTTTCCCGGCGGATGAGACAACGATGCCACCTTTTTTCATTACGAGATCAGAAGCGTCAGGACGAGAGAGGGTCTGCAGTCCACCAGTAAATAAGAACTTTTTACCTGAGAGCTCCCCAATTTTCTTTGTTTCTTTCGTTCGAATCCCGATATCTTTTAGTTTCTTAATGAGTTCCATATTTTCTTCTGTGGCAAAGAACGTCGCAATCGCTTCTGCTGTTTTTTCACCTAACCCATGGATCTGCAGGAGCTCCTCAGCAGATACCTTAGCCAGCTCATCAATGGACGGATACTGTGAAGCAAGGAGTTGCGCAGCAAATTTTCCAACATGACGAATCCCCAGACCATAAATCAATCGGGCAAGCCCTTGCTGTTTACTCTTCGCAATCGATTCTAGCAGGTTTTCTGCAGACTTATCTTTAAATCCGTCTAGTTTCATCAAGTCTTCTTTGGTGAGGCTGTACAGATCTGCGATATTATCTATGAGTCCTTTGTCTATGAGTTTATCCACGGTTTGTCCACCGAGATGATCAATATCCATCGCATCCCGGGAAGCAAAATAGTCGATGCGCCATTTCAACCGAGCAGGACACTGTTTGTTCGGGCAGCGGACCGCGACTTCATCAATGGTACGAACAACATCGGTGCCGCACACTGGGCATTTCCTCGGGATACTTTTGGCTTTCTCATTACCAGTGCGTTTTTCAACGATGCTTTTTACAACCTGAGGAATCACATCACCGCTACGTTCCACTAGGACGGTGTCACCGACGCGTATATCTTTGCGTTTTACTTCATCAAAATTATGCAGTGTCGCCCGAGAAACCGTTACGCCTCCAACCTGCACTGGTTCAAGAACTGCAACTGGTGTTAACGTCCCTGTCCGTCCAACTTGAACCACGATATTATTCAATTTGGTCGTCGCTTGTTTCGCTGTAAATTTATAGGCGATCGCCCATCGAGGATGTTTAATCGTTGAGCCGAGCTCGGTTTGTTGTGAAAACGAGTTCACCTTTATCACAGCACCGTCAATCTCGTAATCTAGGGTGTCCCGTTTTTTTTCCAGCTCAGCACAGTACTTGATGGCTTCTTCGATATTTTTTACTTTTTTGATTAAGGGGTTGACGCGAAATCCTGAGGTGCGTAATACTTCGAGGGCGTGCTCCTGGGTCTTAAAATCTTTTTCAGTATACGAGATATAATATAAGAAGGAGTCGAGTGGTCGCTGGGCAACAATACGAGGATCAAGCTGTCGAAGAGAACCTGCAGCTGCATTCCGCGGATTTACAAATACTTGTTCTCCTTTTTTCTCTTGTTCTTTATTGAATTTTTTAAATGCAGAAATCGGGAAATATACTTCACCACGCACCTCCGCATCCGTCAATGCAGAGCCGTGTAATCTGAGAGGAATGCTATGAATCGTTTTCAGGTTGAGTGTTACGTCATCGCCTTTCACGCCATCACCGCGAGTCGCTCCCCGGACGAACACGCCGTTTTCGTAAAACAGGGCAATACTCGTTCCATCGATTTTTGGTTCGCAGATGTATTCGCTATCGTCAACGGTTTTTTTCACGCGCGTATCAAACTCGCGAAGCTCATCATAGGAGTATGCATTATCGAGGGAGAGCATCGGGACTTTATGGGTGACTTGCGTAAACCCTTCAAGGGGTTGACCACCCACCCGCTGCGTCGGAGAATCAGATGTTATTAAATCAGGATGTTCTTTTTCTAACGCCTCAAGTTTTTTCAGAAGCATATCATATTCATAGTCGGATATTACCGGGTTGTCTTTGACGTAGTACTGGTAATTATGATAGTTGATTTCTTCACGAAGCTGCTGAATCTTTTTTTTCGCCTCGTTTTTGTTCATCATCCTGACCTCTTCAGTTGTTTTTGTATTTGTGGTAGGGAATAGGTATTGAGGATATTCTTTTTTTCGAGCCATCCTCGTCGTGCGGTAGCAATTCCGAAGCGGATGTAGGGGAGCTGGTTCACATTGTGAGAATCGGTACCGATGACGATGTTGACTCCGTGGTCTTTCGCTTGTTTCGCATGCACATCGTCTAGGTCGAGTCTATCCGGGAACGAGTTGATTTCTAGGAGGGTACCTGTTTTTTTTGCGGTGTCGATGAGTTGTTTTATGTCGACTTCGTAGGGGTCGCGTTTCCCGATGAGTCGACCGGTGGGATGAGCAAGGAAATTCACGTACTCGTTCTCCATACCCTGGGTAATCCGTTTTGTCATCGTGTGTTTATCCATTTTAAATGCGGTATGTATCGCGCAGTAGACGTGATCAAATTTTTTTAGGACCTTGTTCGAGTAATCCAGGGTTCCATCTGGTTTAATGTCGCATTCTGTTCCGCAGAAGATTTTGAGCTGCGGAAATTTTTTGTTTACTCGTTTTATCTCCTCTAGTTTTTTATCGACTTGTCGTTCTGTGAGACCGTTAGCAATTTTCAATGATTGGGAATGATCCGTGATCCCGATGAAGGAGTACCCAAGAGATTGTGCGGTCTGAGCAATGGTCTCGATGCTATCGCTGCCATCACTGTACATTGAATGCACATGGAAATCCCCATGGATCTCGTCATACTCCACGAGATGAGGGAGTTGTTTCTTTTTTGCTGCTTCGAACTCACCATGGTTCTCCCGCAACTCAGGTTCGATATACGATAACCCGATTTTTCGGTAAATATCCTCCTCAGTCTTCCCGACCAAGTAGCGCTCTGTTTTTTTATCGAATAACCCGTACTCATTGAGTTTATATCCACGTCTGATCGCCAGGTTCCGCAGGGTCACGTTATGTTCTTTGGAACCGGTGAAATACTGTAATGCGGCACCATAACTCTTGTGTTCCACTACACGGAGGTCAACCTGGAGGTTATCTGTTAGGAGGACGCTGGATTTCGTCGAGCCTTTCGCAAGCACTCGATCTACGAGAGGATATTGGACGAAACACTCCATCACTGGTTCAGGGTTCTTCGACGACACGAGGATATCGATGTCACCGATCGTCTCCTTCATCCGCCGTAGACTCCCCGCCACGTTGATGTCTTCTACTTGTTTGCATTTCCGCAGATACGCGACATAGTTGATCCCATCCGCGTACGCGACACTAAGTAGTGCTCGTCCACTGGTTTTCTCAAGGAGTTGAATCCCACGAAGAATATTCTGCTCCGTGATCTCCCCGAACCCGTCTAACTCACGCAACTTCCCATTGCGTGCCGCATCCTGCAGCTGTTTCATTGTGGTTATCCCCCGGGTCTTATACAATGCGGCCACCTTCCGTGGACCTAGGCCAGGGACACGCAACAGATCCAGAAGACCCGCCGGTATCTCTTTTTTTAGTCGTTCCAAATACTCTAGCTTCCCTGTTGTCACAATCTCCGTGATCTTCTTCGCAAGCGCCTCACCAATACCTGGAATCGACTCCAACCGATTCTCCTTCATCACGGTTTCGATATCCTCATCTAACGCCTCAATCGTTTGCGCAGCCATTCGATACGCACGCGTTTTAAAAAACACTTCACCCTGAAGATCCAACAAATCCCCGACCATGTAGAATATATCAGCAACGAGTTGATTCTTCATCCCCAATCCTATTTCTCCAACTTCACCACGATCTCGACGTCATCCCCATCCTTCAGCTTCAGACCATCCCGTAAAAACTGGGGAGAAATCACTTCAATAATCGTTGAGTAATGACTCCGTGTCGGTAGCACGATCGCCCCTTTTACTCCATTAATCGTCGCCTGATAACAGCGTACCTCACCAAATGTTCGATTCTCCGTCTTAAACTCCTCCAGACACACGCCACCATAGTTCTTCAACAATCGGAGTTTATTCCGCTCAACTGGTTGAATCTCCACATTCAACGTCCCCGGATACGGGACAAAATGGAGTTTCGCCTCAAACTGATCACGATACCCTTTCTGACTCGTGTAATATTTCCCTTCACCAAGACCAGAAACAAGTTTCCCCTTGAAACGCACCTTCTTCTCCAGTTCAAACACCTGTTGATACTGCGCATACTCATCCTGCAACACATCAACCCCGGACTCCGTAATCGAAATCAGTTGTTTCTTCACCCCAAGCTCACGAATAATACATCCTGTGGTATCAAGCTCAAGGAGATACCGTGACGCGGTCTGCTGACTCGCCTGCAGTTTCCGCGCAAGCTCTAACGAGGAAATCTCCACTTTTTGATTCATCGCACCAAGCAACGCGATCTCTTTTAGTGTTTGTAATAGATACGGTTTCACCTTGCCTCCCTCCATATTCACATCCTCATCGTTGTAACGTGACACCCAATTTTTCCCCCTCAGGGGTTAACCGATACTCATCTCCCTTCTTCACCAGAAGACCCTCTGTAATGAACTCCGCAATCACTCGTTTTGCCACCACGGGAACAATATGATGCTTTTTTATGATACGATCCAGACGGGTTTCCCCAGAGGTGAACGCATCAAAAATCATCGTCCGATATTTATTCGAGAGAATAAACCCTTCATTCATACTCAAAGCACCAACATCTTAATTTAGATGTTCCACATAAAGCTTTTCACGACCTATGAGCCTAAACCTCCCATTTATCCGATCAGCAGATGAAATCATTGATCATGCCATCAAAAAAACAAAAAAAATCCAGATATCGGACAGAAACATAGAGTATAAAAAAAAGAAAGAGATCATCGCGAAAACAGAAACATTCGTCTCCGTACTTACCTCAGAGCTTGAACACTACGTCAAAGAATTCCCCTCCATCGGTCACCTCTCCCTATTTCACCAGGATATCCTCAATATCTATCTGCAAACCGATAGACTCAAGAAGGCGTTAGGCGCAGTAGACTGGGCACGAAAAACAAGCAATAAGATTTATTTTAGAGAGAAGAGACGATTAAAGAAAACAGAAACCGTTATGTATCTCCAATGTAAACAAAAAGAACTTTACGGACGACTCTCCTCCGTCGTAGAACAAATCGATGACCAATTACAAATACTCATACAAGCACACAAACTCATGAAACACTTACCAGAGATCACCGATGTACCCACGATCGTAATCGCAGGGTACCCAAACGTGGGGAAATCCTCCTTGTTACGGTGTTTGTCTGATGCGAAACCAGAGGTTGCACCCTACCCGTTCACCACAAAAGAGATCCATGTCGGTCATATCCACAGAACGATACGACATATTAAATATCAATATCAGGTAATTGATACTCCTGGTCTTCTTGATAGACCAATGGAGGAAAAAAACCAGATTGAGCGTCAAGCAATCTCAGCATTGACGCATCTCGCTGACCTGATTGTGTTTGTGATGGACCCATCGGAGACAAGCGGGTATCTGATGGATGACCAGTACCATTTATTGGAGCGGATGAAGAAGTTATTTATCGATACTCCTCTGATTATTGTTGAGAATAAAGTTGATGTGAAAAACACTGATTCTCCATATTTGAAGATTTCCTGTACAACAAAGGAGGGTATTGAGGATCTCCTGAAGAAGATTCTCGAAATAATTGAACAGGAGAAGTGCTAGAAGATAATTATTCGGGAAAATAGTGGTTTTTATATAGTTTTTTTAGAAAATGTTATATATTTCTAAATCCTGCCAGTAGCAAATTAAAAATATTGGGGAGGTGAAAAATGGTAACCATAAAAGAAATAAAGAGCACGATAGCAGTATCGATAGCTGCAGCATTTGGTTTTATTATAGCTCTAATCTGGAAGGATATTATTATTGGAGCTATGAAGCTACCCGGATGGTGGCAAGAGGGCGGATTTGCAGATGTAAATGCTCTTATTGTTGGTATAGTTGTTGGACTAGTAATTACCGTAGTCTCCGTCCTAGGTATTATCTTTATCTCAAAATGGGGCGGCGTCGGACAAAAGTAAATCCCCTCTTTTTTTTCCTTTTTTTTTAATAGTTTATAGTATATTTTCCTCTGATAATATGGTAAGTGTTATATTTTTCTCTTTATGACAAAGGATCAAGGAGATGTATCTAAAGAATGAAAAAAAATAAGAAAAATACCGCGTTTTTCTTTGTATGAATAGAGGTATACAAATATTTTTATCCAGGTTGTTGCTTATCCCTCGCTACATACGCAGGTGATCTACGATGAAGACGAACGAGAAAATCTCTCAGATTTGCGACGGGTTGGATATGCTTAGTGGAGACACCTCTATACCCAGGAATATTCGACGTGGAGCGGAGGATGTGAAGCGTATTCTGCGTACGGATTCTGACCCTATTGATCTTCGTGTAGCTTCTGCGACCTCGTTATTAGATGAATTAGCGAATGACCCGAATATTCCGCTTCATGGGAGAACCTTGATTTGGAATATTATGAGTCGGTTAGAAGAACTTGCCTAATCAATGAATGGTAAGGGTTGTTAGAAAATATTTCCGTTATTGTTTCTTGTGAGATGAACGAGTATGAAGAAAAAGAAGAGCGGGGGAGAAGGAAAGATGATTCGTATAGGGCCTGCGGGGATACCATTATCATGCAAGGGTCGGACGCACAAGGATGGTGTCGTGTATACGAAGAAGAATCTGGATTTGAATGCGATTGAGATCCAGTTTGTCCGCGGGTTGTATATGATGTCTGATGAAGAGTCGCAGTTTATTAAGGATTTTTCTCGTGAGAATGATATTGAAGTTCATGTTCATGCTCCGTATTATATTAATTTAGCGGGTGATGATGAAGAAGTGAAAATGAGTTTTGAGAAGATTAAGAACTCGGTGCAAATGGCGGATAAGATGGGGGCGAAAACCGTCGTGATTCACCCCGGGTTTTATGGGGAGAATAGTGAGAAGAAGACGTTGAAAAAGATCATTAAAAATGCGAAGAAGATTACGAGTTCTTTCAAAAAGGAGAAGATTAAGACGCGTCTTGGTTTGGAGACGATGGGGAAGCAGAAAGTGTTTGGAACTCTTGAGGAGATTGTGAGTGTTTGTAAAGAAGTGAAAGAGGTTGTTCCTGTTATTGATTTAGGGCATATTCATGCTCGGGGGAATGGGTGTTTGAAGGAGCGGGAGGATTTTGAGAAGATGTTTGCGACGTTGAAACCCCTTCGGTTAAGACATTATTTGATGCATATCACTGGGGTGTTGTATGAGAATGGGAATGAGTATTATCATCTGCCGATTAAGAAGGGGGATATGCCGCTTGCGCCGTTGATAGAGATTATTATGGATAATCAGTATAATGTGACGTTGATTTCTGAGTCACCGTTGTTGGAGCATGATGCAGTGTATATCCGATTGCAGGTGGAGAAAGCGATTATGAAGCGGACGGGAAAGGAGCAAGCTTATTACAAGGATTTGTCTGAGATTTATGACTAATGAGCCAGTATTTGAGCAGACGGTCGTGTATATTGACCGTAAAATTCAGGATATTCTGGGGCGTGTTTCTCGTCGTGATTTGAATAAGATCATGACGTTGTTTTTTGATGCGAATCGGATTTTTGTGTATGGCGCGGGTCGTTCCGGGTTGGTTGCTCGTGCGTTTGCGATTCGGCTGGTTCATCTTGGGTTTCAGACGTTTGTGATTGGGGAGACAATTGGTGCCCCGATTAAGAAAGGGGATTTAGTGGTGTTGGTTTCTGGTTCAGGTGAGACGATTCCTACGGTGATGACGGCGGAGATCGCTCGGGATATTAGTGCTGAGGTGGTGGTGATCACGACGGAGAAGAATTCACGGATTACGAAGTTTGCGGACGTGGTGATTGTGCTTGCGTTGGATTGTGAGGAGCCAGAGCAGAAGAAGTTAGCGCCGTTGGGGACGTTGTTTGAGGCGAGTGCATGGGTGTTTCTTGATGGGTTGGTCGCGGAGTTGATGGAGCGGAAAGGGGAGACGGAGACGTCGATGCGGTTGCGTCATGCAACCTTGGAGCAACCGTAATTAAGTGGGTTTGTTTTTTTTCATTTTGACATTTTTACGCGTAACGTTTATTAAGGATGAGTTACAGACTGTATCATGCTATGAGATAACATAGCATTTGAAGAGGTGAACAGATGACCTTAACCCCCCAACAGAAACAACTCATCAAGATGTTCCTTCAAAAAACCGCAGAGGACAGCCCACTCGTGAAGGAAATCACAAAAAAAGAATAGAAAACAGTTCTATTCTTCCCTTTTTTATTTCTTAATACTAAAAAAAAAATTTACTAGAGCGAACTAGAAAAGAAAAAAAAGGAAAAAACACAGAGAACCATATTCCCTTACAGTTGTTTCTTTTTCTTTAAAACTTTCTCCACAACATCACGTTCATCATCAAGAAGAACCGTATCACCGACATCATGCTCATGAACCGTATCCGATAATTCTTCAGTCATCCGAGTTTTACCAGGTTTCGCTTCAATGCCGAACATCTCAAACGCTTCATTAATAAACTCGACCTCTTTCAACGTGGGATGCCAACGAGTCATATTATTATCAGTAACAAAATTCGGTGCGTTCTTATCAAAAATAATCGTAAATTGCAGATCCTCAGTATCCTGAGTCTTCTGTAACTCTAATTTAATAAAAATTTTTTCAATCTTTTCCATATTCGCACCCTATTTCTTATACCCAGGAATCATCCGAAACGCTTCGTTAATAAAGGCGAGCTCTGCGGGAGTGGGAACCCAGCTGATACCATAATTATCTTGATAAAAATTCGGGGCTTCAGGATCAAACCTCGCTTTCAGCATCAACTGATCAGTTTGGGCATCTTTCTCAATCTGGATTTTAACATATATCTGCTTTTTTTCCATGACCAACCTCCAAATACTAAACACCATGTATACCGTGAGAGAACTTATACTTTTGGAAAGAAATGAACCAGAAAAAAAATTCTCGTTTCAAGGTAAAAAACCTTGTTTCGGTACCAAATGAACAACATCGTTTAAATAATCCTTAAAACAAAAAATCATTCAGAGAATATGACAAAATGCAAAGCATGCGGTCAACAAGTCCTCATGAGAGAACGAATGTCGTTTCCCATAGAACATATTAAAAAAGTGTGCGAACCCTGTTTCGACCATCTCATGAAAGAGAAAGGATACACCATAACGCTTACGCCACAGAACTATAAAATCTATACATTAGACAACGGAGTGAAATATCGACAATACATCCCTCGCGGACCAGCCCATCAACTCCTTCCACGAAAAGAACAACACACCCTTCAGGAGGGCATAGTCCTCGATATGTTGAACCGAAAACTGGAGACAGCCGCGAAACGGATAGAACAACGATATAACTAAAAAGGGTCTCGTTCACACAATAAAAACCTTTTTTGATTGAAGAGTAAGCCATAGTTTTTAAAGAGCCTACCCCTTCACCTATTTCACTCACATGACCCAGAAACCTGTTGCCGTCGCCGCGGCAATCATCAAACGAGGTGACCTCATCCTTATCGCTCAAAGAAAAAAAGATAGCTGGCTTGAGCCAAACAAATGGGAGTTCCCCGGAGGAAAAATAGAACAATCCGAACACCCTGAGGACTGCCTCGTCCGAGAAATAAAAGAAGAACTCGACCTAGACATCTCCATAAAAGAGCTGTTCACAGTTCATTCACATACCTACCACAAAGAGGGAAAAGAATACCCGGTTCAATTATACATATACCTTGCTGATTGGAATCAAGGTCAAATCAAGAACCTTGACTGCCAAGATAGCCGATGGGTTTCAGTTGATCAATTAACTAACTACGAGTTTGTTGAAGCTGATACACATGTTTTACATCAATTAACCACAAGATTAAAAACGCTAGGCTAATAAATGTGTAACTAATACTTTTTTACGTTTTCTGAACAAGAGAAGAACGCGAAAATCAATATTTTACCCGAAAAAAATAATTATGATCGTTATCGAAAAACATTTATTTGAACCAGGATTTCCTTGTACACGTGATAACCAATGGCTGAAAGACAGACAAGTCATTACTCAACAGAGGATGTCATCAAAAGTGCGAACAAATTACTCCAATATTCTCAGGATGAAAAAATCAGCCCAGCATTATTCCTACACTCCCTGATTTTCACCTCAGAATTCATGATTAAAAAATTTGGTTTCATCCCCAAAGATGTTGCGGAAATCCGACGACAATCACGACAAATCATTGATCATGTTGACGCGATACCAGAAAAACCACAAAAAAAATAAAGAAAAACCAGACGAAGCATCAGAGTGCTATCGCAACGTAATTTTTATCTTCCTCAGAAACTTGAAACATTTGCTCGTCGATATATTTCAACATTTTTGCGACAAGAAGATCAGGGAACGAATGAATCCGGATATTATAGACGTTCACACTATCATTATAAAACTCTCGACGATCCGCAAGCTCATTCTCAAGAGCAGTAATCCGAAGCTGCAACTTCAGGAAATTCTCATTCGCCTTTAAATCAGGGTAATTCTCGGCCACCGCAAAAATCGTTTTCAACGAATCAGAGATAGCAGTATCCACTGCCGCCTTCCTCGACAACGAGGATGCCTGCAGAACATCAACACGAGCACGTGTCAACATCTCCAGTGTATCCCGCTCATGCTCCATATACCCCTTCACAGACGCAACAAGATTCGGGAGTTCATCAGAACGCTGCTTCAACAACACATCAATATTCGCCCAGGATTTCCGTATATTATTCTTCAGACGAATAAGACCATTATAGATTACCACCAGAAAAAGAACGAACGTCAGGAGCACCAAACCAATAATCAACAACACAATCATTCCAAGATCCAGTATACCAACACACTCCTTCTCCGTATCATAACCAATCAGACCAATCCTAACAACACAATAAGACCAATAACAATGAAGACAACACCCAAAGCCAAACACACATAGACTTTAATATTCAACATCTTCAGAATATCCTTCTCAGATTTATCCGAGATGAAATAAAACTTCTCATACTTCCCTTTCTGAATAAGGATGTTTTCAATGCTCGTAATCGCCCCTTTTTCCGCCAAAGGATTCTCACCCGCACTCCCCATAATATACAAAGAATCATTCGGCTCAATTACCCATTCATGATACCGCATATTCCCCATACGAGTCTGAAAATCAGTAGAAATCTCAATATGGGCACCCTTCGGGTCCACTAGCACCGTCCCCGTCTCATCTTTGACATAAAAAGAGATACGCTCCGAGATATTCTTCACCGTAACCCAACGACCCTCAGTACGCTTCGTACGCGAATCATAATGTGTCTCATATCGCTCCACAAGATACCGATAATAGACACACGACTTCTGCGTATGAGGACTAATAAGGAGTTTATCCCCCACCGGAAACACTTGCCCATAGATTTCTACAAGCCCCATCGCAAGCGAACGGATCTTCGACGTGGGAATATTCTCGATAAGACGCTTATGTTTAAACCAGACCATTCCCAGAACGAAAATAACACTACCAATAAGCAGTAATATTAAACCAATAACAGTATGAACCATCCCAAAAACCTGTGCAAAGGGATTAGGAAACATCATCGATGGGGAGAAACAAAAGTTATCATTTAAATCTTTTTTAAAAACATGAATAAAAAAAAAAATGATTTAGAGTAAAAAAAATTGTATTCAAGGGTGCTCCTGGATAATCCCCACTTCTTTTATTTTCAAATAATTCGCAGGATGACTCTTGAAATACGCATGAACCGGTTCAAGAATCGTATTCACATACCTCGTTGTAGCATTTTTTAAATCCAACGGATGCAGACCAGAAGCAAACGCGTGCTCCAAGTCCTGGTACTGAGAAAAGGTGAGGTCTCCACCAAACTTCTCTGGTCGCTCAATGATAAAAGATTCATTTTTTAATTCAGGGAAAACGACGTATTTGCATATTTCGAGTACAGGGTTTCCTTTGATTTGTTTTTCTGGGCAGAATGCCTTACTCATTTTCTTCTGAATCTCCTCAGGGGAGTCGTGGATAGAAATCATGGAATCCGGTTTACTTTTACTCATCTTTACCTCAACTGGGTTCATCCGTCCACCCGCTTGTAACCCGGTGAGTAACGGTGTATGCAAGGCAACTGGGGGTGTTTTACCAAGTTTTTTAGCGACATCACGTGCAAGCATATGAGCGTGACGTTGATCCATCCCGCCATACACTACATCTAAGTTCAGATAAAAGATATCAGAGACCTGCATTGCTGGGTAGAATAGTTTCGATAAATCTTTCTCTGCTTCATCTTCTGATCGACCCATGATGTCCATTGCTCGTTTTACTCGTGCAACTGAGGTCGCTTTGGCTGTTTTGAGGACGAGCTCCCAATATTTTGGATCATTGACGTAGTCGCTCGCGTATACAAACTTGATCTTCTGGGTATCGAGACCCATCGCTGCGAAGCAATCCTCCATGTATTTTCCACAGAGTTTTATTTTTTTAAGATCGCCTTCGAGTTTATCGTTAATGTATGCATGCCAATCAGCAAGCAACACGATGAAATGAAACCCGCTAGTGAGGAAATCTTTTATTTTGTTGGTACAGATTTTCCATCCGAGATGAACAGTGCCTGACGGTTCGAAACCGATATATGCGCGAGGTTTATCTTTTTGTAGTACCTGTTTTAATTCTTCTTCTGTTACCACCTCTTCGGTGTTCATCGTCAGGAGTTGTAGTTTATCCATATGAAGAGGGTAAATGGCTTATGGTATTTATGGTGATTTCGATAATGAAAAGAACGTTTTTGTGAGATTTTTTAGAAAACTATTTATATGAATTCAGATAAATAATATAGGGTGTTAAGGAAACCTGTGTATCACCTTGTGTTTGGTCTTCTTATTGGTTTGGTTTTGTGTACTCTTTTTATTCCAGTGACTGGTGAAATCACTTATGAGAGTCTGAATAAAAATATCTGGTGGTCAATGCATCATCATGATCTGAGTAATACCGGGTTTTCTCCATCGAAAGCACCGGACACGAATACTCTTTTCTGGGTGAATTCGACTGGCGATCGTATATTTTCCTCACCAGCGGTTGTCTCAAGTCGTCTCTACGTTGGATCTGATGATACCTACATGTATTGTATGAATGCGAATACGGGTCAACGACTATGGAGATACTCAGTCGGATCCATGGTCAGGTCGTCTCCTACGGTAGGACAAGGGAAAGTGTTTTTTGGGGCGGATAACGGTATCGTGTACTGTCTTCGCGCGAATGATGGAAGCTTTTTTTGGAGTTATCAAACCCTTTCATGGTGGATATATTCTTCCCCGGTACTTACGAATGATAGAGTCTACATTGGTGGTCAGGATGGGCGCGTCTATTGTCTTGACGCCAACCCTGATGATAACGGCGATGGAGTAATCAACTGGATGGACAGTGATGAAGGGTACAACGATCCTGAAGGAGTCACCTATGATCTCATCTGGTGGTATCAAACCGGGTACTGGGTTGATGCGACACCCGCAGTTGCTCAAGAGCGGATCTTTGTTGGATCATATGATGGTTTCATGTATTGCCTTAACGCACAAAACGGAGGATTCATCTGGTCCTATGATACGAGTAGTTATCTAACAGGAGAAATCCATGATGAGGATGAAGAACCATTGATCTATCAACGATACATCGCCTCATCAGCAAGCATCTATAAACAGAATGTGATTTTTAGTACCACGGATGGTATGGTGTTCTGTCTGAACACCACCGATGGATCATTGAAATGGAAAACCCAGGCTGGACTCGGAGGAGATAGAACGTCTCCCGCAGTCGCCTATGGTCGCGTCTACATAGGATCGTATATTATCGAGATGCAGCCGCCGTATCCTCACTACGGAAAACTGTTTTGTCTTGATGTGAACACGGGCCAACAACTCTGGAATTATACTGTGGAATCAACCGTACATTTTTGTTCAGTTGCTGACCATAAAGTCTACTTCGGCATCAGTAATTTCTGGGTTGAACCCGATTATCTCTACTGCCTAAATGCAACCAGTGGAATGTTTATCTGGAGATACGAGGTTGGTGATTATCTCATGTCGACGCCAGTACTCGCATGTAACAGCGTCTACGTGACATCCTGCGATGGGAATCTCTATTGTTTTAGAGGGCATGAATAATAAAAAAAAAAAAGATCTTGTTATCGCGTTAATCGTTTCACAACAGAATCAACGATCACATTGGAGACTCCGAGGTAGTTTTTCGGGTTCATCGTTGTTTCAAGCTCTCGTTTTGATAAAAGTTTCATCACTTTTTTCTCCCGTGCTAAGACCGTTTTTAACTCCGTTTGTTCGGCAACCGCTTTCATGGAACACACACGGACGAGCTCATGAGCATCTCCTCGCCCCATACCTTTCGCAACAAGTTTCGTCATCACTGCCTCAGCCATTGGTAACCCGCGTGACCGCGCTAGGTTCTCCCCCATTTTTTCAGGGAAGACCTGGAGATTCTTGAATACGTTCGTCATCTGATACACGATCCAATCCGTGAGAATCAATGCATGCGGGAGAATAAATCGTTCAGCAGAAGAGTTACATAAATCTCGTTCGTGCCATTGAATCGCGTTCTCATACCCAGGGATGATATTCGCCCGAACAACCCGTGCAAGACCACAGATTTGTTCACACATGATCGGGTTTCGTTTCTGCGGCATCGTCGACGAACCCACCTGTTTCTTCGCCTCAAATGCTTCAGAAACCTCACCAATATCACTGCGTTGCAGATTCCGAATCTCTGTCGCGAACTTCTCCATACTCGTCGCAATATTCGCAAGAACCGAGAGCAATTCGATATACCGATCTCGACCAACGATCTGCGTCGCTGCTTCCTCAACCCCTATCTTCAGATCCTGCATCACATACGTTTGAATCCGTAACGCATGTTTCCCCATCGCTGCTCCAGTACCCACGGCTCCAGACATTTTACCAACTAAAACACGTGATTTTGACTCATATAACCGTTCCATCTGACGATCCACTTCCATGGCATAGACCGCCATTTTCAACCCAAACGTGATTGGGACGGAATACTGCCCATGCGTCCTCCCTGGCATGACCGTGTTTTTATGAGTTTTTGCTAGGGTGACCAACGCTTTTCGTAATTCTTTCAACTGCGCTGAGATCAACCCTGTAGCTGCACCGAACTGTAACGCATTCGCGGTATCAACGATATCATAACTTGTCGCACCAAGATGCACATATTTTCCTGCATCACCTTGACACACCTCGCCGAGTGCCCTAGTTACCGCCATGATATCATGTTTCGTTTCCTGTTCTATCTCGTTCACTCGCTCCACTTTCACGTACTTCACTGTTGCTTTCTTTGTTATCTCCTCCGCAGCACTTTTCGGGATGTTCCCTACTTTTGCATGGGCTCTTGCTAAGGCTGCTTCAACATCGAGTAAAAACTGAAGTTTACTTCGTTCACCGAACACGTCGGTTATCTCTTTTCTTCCATAGCGAAAATCTAGGGGACAGACAGGGTTATCCATAGTCGTTTTCTCCATCAACCATGAATACTCTGGTGGTTTAATGGTTTTTTGGACGATTGTTTTTTCATAAAATTGTGGGTAAAAACGTGGAAAGCTCCTTTGAAATTTGTTGTATTCGAGGATAATGTCGATTCAGTTTTTCGATTAACTCATTCAGTTGTTTAATAGTCCCTATGAGGAGAATATCTGCTGTTGTTTCTTTCAGCGCAAATGCTTCTTTGGGTAGTGCGACCTCACCCCCAATTGATAACATGTCTTGTTTGATGATGATTGCATCTTGAAGGACGACGTGTTCGAGGCGTATGACTCGAGTAATCGCCTTTGGTGCCATGATATCGATACTACGCGGGTCACTTCCGATATTTTGTATTTCTCTTTGTGCATCCTTCAATGATGCTATGGGAATGATGCAAGGTTTATGTGTTACCATCTTTATTGGGCAACGTAATTCTTGTTATTAATACCTTAGGCAAAAATGTCATATGATATATAAAAAATAGGTAAGAAGATATTAAAAAAATTGGCATTCAATATATTTATATAGTGGTAAAATATAATATTATTACGTGGGATTTTGAGATCATGAGAAAAAAAAATGGACTAAGATTTTTTGCTATCAGTGAAATTGCTCTTTTGATTACTTTTGGTCTGATGTCGACCTTGGTTGCTGGACATATCATTCCGCCTCCAATCTGTTTAACAGCTAAACCACAAGTACGAATAGACGAATTAGAGATATACGAATTTACTGATCCACTGTTTGAAATCCATACACTCATTGTCAACCACGATTACTCTACCGTCAACATTACTATCAGACATATTATGATTTATCCTGATGGGGAAAGAGAACAACAGTCGTGGTATCAAGGGACGATGTATGGTGGTAATGGTTTTGAATTCTGGATACTCTGTGCATACACGGATAATCAATTTGGAAAATACACCTGGATAGTCACCGTCACACAGGATAGCAATGGCATGGTTCTAGATCAAGAAAAGATCACGTGGGAACGAGAACCAATACCCTAATTAGTGAAATAGTATTTCATACAATAATGAAGGGTACCTATCTTTTAGAAGTATATTTGAAAGAAAACACGAATATATGTATCGGTAAATTGGGATGGAGACGATTTCCTAAGGGATTTTATTTTTATGTTGGCTCAGCATTAAATGGACTTGAAAAACGAATTCACAGGCACATGGATCCTCATAAAAAGATACATTGGCATATCGATTATTTCTTGAATCATGCAATAATCAAATCCATCTATTACCAAGAAAGTACAAAAAAGACAGAATGCTTTATTGCTGAAACCTTTAAAAAAACATGTCAATCAATCCAAGGTTTTGGCTGCAGCGATTGTTCCTGTGAGAGTCATTTGTTCACTGGTTCCCTATCTCAATTTACTTCTGTAATGAATAGGTTAGGAATGAAAAAATATATAAATGCAAAATCTTAAAACATCTATTTCTTATAAGAGAGAAGTATGGTTTCGATTATTTATTCAACGACTAGTAGTGAGGAAGAAGCACAGAAGATTGCGCATATACTTGTTAAAGAAAAACTGGTTGCTTGTGTTCATATCATTCCAAAGATAAAGTCAATATATCGATGGAAGGGAGAAATCGAAGTAGGAAATGAATGCGTTTTATTGGTGAAGACAACGGAGAAGAATGTTGAGAAGTCGATTCAGAGGATACGAAGTCTTCATTCGTATGATGTTCCTGAGATTCTTGTGCTTCCACCTGTTGGTGGGTTGAAAGAGTATTTAGAGTATGTTGAAGATGAAACCGTATGAAGTATGTCTCTTTGATTTCTAGTGGTATTGATTCTCCGGTTGCGACGTATCTGCTTTCGAAAGAAGCTGAGGAAGTGGTTCTGTTGCATGCGGATAATCGGCCGTTTACGGATGATCGTGAGGTGGAGAATTTTGTTCGTCTGGCTAAGTATCTGAAATCGTTGGGAGTATCGAAATATTCAGCGTATCTTATTCCGCATGGAGAAACTTTAGCGATGTATCAGCGTATGAGTGAGCGTCGTTTTACTTGTGTGTTTTGTAAGCGGATGATGCTTCGGTATGCGGAACGTATGGCGGTGAGGGAGCATGCGGATGCGATTGTGATGGGTGATTCGTTGGGGCAGGTGGCATCGCAGACCCTGCAGAATATCAGGGTGGTGGAGCAAGCGGTTAAGTTACCGGTGTTGCGGCCATTGATCGGGTTTGATAAGGAGGATGTGGTGCAGATTGCGAAAGAGATTGGTACCTATGAGTTTTCTATTATGAAGTCTGCGGGGTGTGGGGCGGTACCGGTGAAACCATCAACCAAAGCATCGCTGGATCAGGTGTTAGCTGAGGAGCAAAACGTGGATGTTGAGCGGTTGGTTAAGCAGGCGATTGCGGGTGTTCAAATCGTTCAATTATAGTCTTTTTTTTAGTTGACTCGATGGGCTGTGGTGGGTGTTAATTTTTGGTTAAATGAAAAAGTTTAAAAACACCACGGATATACCATATTTAGTAGGCTGAAGATTTTTATATACAATCTATTGTATATGGAGTGATGAGGATGAAATGCCCCTATTGCAACAATCCAGACAGTAAAGTCACCGACTCCCGGGACACCGAAATGTACTCCATCCGACGACGACGAGAATGCCTCAATTGCGGCAGACGATTCACCACCTACGAATACATCGAAATGTCACCCCTCTTCGTCATAAAAAAGGATGGACGACGAGAGAAATACGATCGGAATAAAATAAAAAACGGTATCATGAAGGCCATAGAAAAACGACCTATCAGCCACGAAAAAATAGAAGAAATGCTCGATACCATAGAGGAAAAAATACGACGATACGGAAAAGATGAAATCGAAACATCCGTCATCGGAGAATACGTCATGGAAGCGCTGAAACAAGTCGACCAAGTCGCGTACATACGATTCGCCTCAGTCTATCGATCATTCACCGATGTCACCTCATTTGAAAAAGAGGTAAAAAACCTAATAAACGAACAAACATGAATTAAGAGGAGAGATGGAAGAATATGATACGAAAAATCATCAAACGAGACGGAAAAATCGCGGATTTCAACCCGATAAAAATCACAGAAGCTATCTGGAAAGCAGCGCAAGCAGTCGGAGGAAAAGACTACAAAAAAGCAATCGAAATTGCTGATAAAGTGGTTACGTATCTCGAGAAAAACCTGAAACGAGGAGAAATCCCGACTGTTGAACAAGTCCAAGATATCGTAGAAAAAATCCTTATTGAGGACGGCCATGCAAAAACCGCGAAAGCCTACATCCTCTACCGGAAACAACACCAGGATATGCGAGAAATCGGTGGACTACTCAAAGACATCGATGTCGTCGATGGATACCTGAGCATGATGGACTGGAAAGTCAACGAAAACAGTAACATGAGCTACTCACTCCAAGGACTTAATGTGTATGCTACCGAGAACATCATCTCCCATTACTGGTTGAATAAGATATACCCGCCAGAGATCGGAGAGGCACATTCGAAAGGATTATTCCATCTTCATGATCTCGGCACCCTTGGGGCGTATTGTGTTGGTTGGGACCTCAAAGATCTTCTCCTTCTTGGATTCCGCGGTGTCTCTGGAAAAATTGAGAGTAAACCTGCGAAACACTTCAGCACCGCGCTCATGCAAGTCGTCAATTACCTCTACACCCTCCAGGGGGAAGCAGCAGGGGCACAAGCACTCTCAAATTTTGACACATTACTTGCTCCGTTCATCGACCATGATGGATTGAATTATACCCAAGTCAAACAAGAGATGCAAAAATTTATGTTCAACATGAACGTGCCTACAAGGGTCGGGTTTCAAAGCCCGTTCACCAATATCACCATGGATCTCACCGTCCCTAGCTATATGACGGATGAACCAGCAATCATCGGTGGAGAACTCGTGGATGATAACTACAATAGTTACACCGAAGAGATGGACATGATAAACCATTCATTTGCTGAAATCATGTATGATGGAGACGCGAAAGGACGACCATTCACTTTTCCGATACCCACCTATAATATTACGAAGGATTTCAGTTGGGAGAATAACGGTCTTGAACCACTTTGGGAGATGACCGCAAAATATGGTATCCCCTACTTCTCCAATTTTATTAATAGCGATATGAAACCCGATGATGCACGATCTATGTGTCCTTTAGCGGGTGATGAAAAAGTCCTTATTAAATCTTCCAGAGGAAGAGTTGTTGAATATTCATCAATTCGAAATATCTATGAGGGGAACAGTAACCAAGAGGAATACGAAATCTATAGTGACGGGGAGTTTATCAAAGGGAGATTTAACAAATGGAATGATCAACAAATGGTAAAAGTTAAACTGGTAAATGGACACGAAATTAAAATGTCCTCTCATCATTTGAACTATGTAATGAATAATCAGAAGGAAAAGAAAGAGATAGTAGTGAAAGCAAGGGAATTACAACCTGGTATGTATTTACCATATTCGTTACATGAATATGAAGGGTCTGGAGGAACAAAAGAACTAGGGTATTTTATTGGAGCATATGCTGGAGATGGATCATTTGATGGAGATACCACTGTTATATTTTCTTTAGAGAATCACTATAAGAAGAATGTTATTACAAAGCTTCGAAAAATAGCTGAAGATTATTTTGGTGCACATTGTACAGTCATTGCTGATAAAAAAACGAAATTGACAACATTAAAGGTTCATTCTAAAGCAGCTGTCGGAATATGCAGAGATTATGTTGAAGGAATAAAGAGAAATAAAAGATATAATGCAAGAGTCTTTACAGCGAGCTCGACTTTTAGAAAAGGAGTAGTAACAGGTCATTACGCCACTGATGGAGGCAACAGGAGCAGAATCTATACATCTTCACCGCAAATGGTAGAAACGTTAAACATGCTAGCTGCAACATTGGGTACGACTACCAGTATTTACGAAGATAGTCGAGAAGGAAGGCTTGGAGAAGAACCCAATTACGCAGTATTAGTATATAAATTAAATAGAGAAAATTATAGTGACATTTGGTTTAAGAAAAATAAAAAATTATGGGTAAAAATTAAAAAAATCATACCTATAACTAATAACGCTGCGTATTGTTTTGAGGTGAAAAATGGATCTCCTGTCTTCACAATAGGAACAACAGGGGTTTTAACACATAATTGTCGTTTGAGATTAGATAATCGGGAGCTCCGGAAACGCGGTGGCGGACTTTTTGGAGCGAACCCGAAAACCGGGTCCATCGGTGTTGTCACCATCAACATGCCCCGAATCGGGTACCTCGCGAAAAACGACGCGGATTTCTTCGAACGACTTGATCAACTCATGACGCTCGCGAAACATAGCTTGGAGATCAAACGTGAACTTATTGAAAACCTCACGTATAGCGGGCTTCATCCGTACTCCCGGTTCTATCTTGCAGATGTGAAAAAAACCTTCGGTGAGTATTGGAAAAACCATTTCTCTACTATCGGCCTTGTTGGCATGAATGATGCGTTACTGAATTTCATGAATAAAAGCATTGGTGATAAAGACGGGAAAATATTCGCAGAAAAAGTACTGGATTACATGAGGAAACGGATAGCGGATTTCCAAGAAGACACAGGAAATATCTTTAACCTCGAGGCGACACCTGCTGAGGGGACCAGCTATCGACTCGCACGAATCGATAAAGCAGAGTACCCTGATCTTCGTGTCTACAACCAGGAAGTCTATACGGTGAACCGCGGAACAGACGTTGAGCCGTACTATACGAACTCAACGCAACTACCTGTCGGCTACACCTCAGACATCTTTGAAGCCCTTGACTTACAAGATACTCTGCAATCAAAATATACTGGTGGAACCGTACTGCATATCTTCCTAGGAGAAGAAGAACCCTCGCCAACAGCAACGAAAAAACTTGTTCGACGTATCGCAGAAAACTACTCACTCCCATACTATACGATCACCCCAACATTCAGTGTCTGCCCAGATCATGGGTATATTGCGGGGAAACACCAGCATTGCCCGACCTGTCAAGCAGAGAAAAAAACGACGGAATGCGAGGTGTACTCTCGTGTTGTCGGGTACATCCGACCGGTGAACCAATGGAACAAAGGAAAACAACAAGAGTTCATTGACCGGAAAACATTTGATATGACTGAACGTGTTTCAGTGACAGCATGAAGATTGGTGGACTACAAAAAACATCACTCTTAGACTATCCGGATAATGTGAGTGCAATAGTCTGGACCATAGGGTGTAACTTCCGGTGCCCATTCTGCTACAACAAAGCCATAGCATTGGGCACGACGCTCACTTTTTTTCCTGAGGAAGAAATCATCCAGTTCCTTGAGAAACGACAAGGACTCCTCGACGGCGTCGTCATCACCGGCGGAGAGCCGCTCCTGCAAGAAGGCATCATCGAATTTGTACGACGAATAAAACAAATCGGATATCGTGTCAAGATTGATACGAATGGCTCACAACCAGAAAAACTACTCGAGCTGATTAAACAACATCTTGTCGATTATATTGCGATGGATATCAAAGCACCACGAACAAAATACGACGAGCTTGCTGGCATAAAAGTAGATCTTGCTAAGATAGCCCAATCCATTGAACTGATAAAAAACGCGGGAATCGATTACGAGTTCCGCACCACGGTTGTTCCTGATTTACTCAAACAAGAAGATATTGTTGAGATCGCGCAATGGATCCAGGGAGCAAAACGATACTTTCTCCAGCAGTTCCGGATTAACCCACCGTTAGTCTCCTCAAAACTAGAAAAAATTCAACCCTACACAAAAGACCAACTTCAAAAAATGTGCGACGCCGTAAAATCCTTTGTTCAAACCTGCTATATACGAGGCGTATAGACGGAAAACCAGGTTAGAATTATTTCTTACGGACCAATCTCGTCTGAATTTTTTCACTCGATAATTCTCTGAGCGCGTCACGGGCAATCCACCGAGCAGACGACGAATCAATTTCCATGATTTCCTGTGCACACCATATTGCTTTTTTATTCAAAGTCTGGTTTCTTTTCCCAATATTTCGCAACGCCCAATTCACCGCTTTCTTCACATAATTCCGTTCATCAACCGCATATCTTTTCATCAACGGAAAAACGTTCTCAAACTGTTTATCAGCAGCTGTTTTATCATGAACCGCTAGACCGGCAACTAACGAAAATGCGGCACGTCGAACAAACTCTTCGTCTCGTTTCGCCCATTCAAACACTTTCTTCCACGCATATTTTGTTTGATCAAAAAGACTCGTGCATGCTTGATCGCAGACATCCCATGAGTTAAAATCCTTTGCCCACTGATCCATTTGTTCGCTAGTTACTTGTGTAGGATCATCAAGAAGTACTGCAAGCAACCGAGCATCATGAATACCGGAATCCCATAATTGTAACGCAAGCTGATGATTTGTCCCTATTTCTTTTGCTAGCGGTCTGAGTTTATAAATTGAGACTCCAAGGTTATTCTGTGGATTGATTCCGTATCGTGCCATCCCTTGTACTGCATTCGTATCAGCCATAGCTGTAAGTCTTCCAATAATATCGTGGTAATTTACTATAGACTATCACTCCTATAATAAACTGTTAAAAAGATAACCGACTAACAGGACTTGAGGGACGGTAAGAAGAGGCAACCATATCGCTGCTTTATGCCCAATATTACTCCAGATAAGCCCGATCTCAGTCATATCGGTCGAAACCCCTGCCATCAGGAAGGTTACGCTATTCCCAAACGCGCGGGTCTGATTAAAAATCTCAAACGCAAGCGGGGAGCTCCCTTCTGAGCAGACTTCAATGACGGTTGCAAAAAACAACGTGACAAGAAGTCCTAGTAATGATGGTCCCATATATGTCATGAATATATCGTGAGGAATGTATGCTCGTGCAACTGCTGCCATCACCATGCCGATGAGCAGCCACCACATCACCATTTTTGTCAGTGACCATGATCCTTTCAATGTTCCTTTGGTTGCTTCCCACACATTATGACGGGTGAAACGGAACTCGTCCCATCGTCGTCGTATATCTTGAAGAATAGAAAAATCTGTTAAAACTGGTCTGTCTTCGCCTTTATTACACTGCTGACATTCAACAAGTCCTTTTCGCTCAAGCATCTGATACAGTAAACCGGTGATAATCGCTATGATAAGGGCTGAGATAACAATGAAAAATGCTTTCCAACCAAAAAACCCGAATAAAAGAATTGTGATGGGAAGGTTAGCCCAGGGTGACGCAAGTAAGAATGCAACCACTGATGAGGTACTTGCTCCTTTTCTATAAAGCTCGATAGAGATCGCTAAAATCCCATGAGAGCATGCACTCATAAGAAAACCAAAAATGACCGAGTAGATAATAGTGCGTTTCTGATGCCGGGAAAGATATTTTTGAATATAGGTTCGTGGAACGAAATAATCAATGATACCACCGATAAGAAATCCAATGAGGACTGCCCACCAGATTAACCGAAGGTAATCGATAAACCCGTTATAGTATGGATTAAGGAATGGGATAAAATAACTGATCACGACTGAGACAACAACAAATGAGAGAACGATGTAGAGTCGCTCTTGGTACCATTTCTTCGCTGGTTTGGCACAAGATGGGCAAGAGGGCTCGGGTTGAAGATTGTGTTCTTTCTCATATTTTTTTATGCAGTCGTTACAACAAAAATAGTGGCCATGCGCAGGTATTGTTCCTTTCATACCACAGATGGGGTCGATACGCTCATCAGTTTTCATTTGGTATCTCCTACAACATGTAGACCGTGTATAATAAAAAGGAGAATCATGTGGTCGTCTTAAGATTATCGATGAGGAAACCAAGTCGGGTGATAAAAAAGCTAAATATCACTTTCCCCTTTTCGTTTACGTATGGACTACGAATTAGCAATTATTGGTGCAGGACCGGCAGGGTACTCCGCAGGGATTTATGCGGTTCGTTCTGGTATTACCACAGCTCTTTTTGATCGTGGTGATGGTGGAGGTCGAGCAGTGCTCTCCCCGAACATTGAAAACTATGCGGGGTTCGAATCTATTTCCGGTACTGAATTAATGGAGAAGATGAAACATCATGCGAGTAAATATGTGACGATGCATTTGTATGAGGAAGTAAAAACCATTAAACCGATGGAAAACCTGTTTGCATTGCAGACAAGTAAAGGAAATTACAAGGTTGGGGCGATTCTCCTCAGCACAGGAACCGAGCATAAAACATTGGATATCCCTGGAGAGAAAGAGTTCCAGGGGAAAGGAGTCTCGTATTGTGCAACCTGTGATGGGTTTTTTTTCCGAGGGAAACCAGTGGCGGTGATTGGTGGTGGGAGTACTGCGGTGATGGAGGCGTTGTTCTTGAAACAGATCGGGTGTTCTGAGGTGTTTCTGATTCATCGGCGGGATCAGCTTCGGGCTGAAAAAATTTATGAGACTGAGGCTCGGGAGAAAAATGTTCAAATAGTGTTAAATAAAGAGGTTGAAAAGATTTCTGGGTTGGATGTTCTGCAGATGCTGCATCTGAAGGATATGGTGACAGGGAAACTATCGACGCTGAGGGTTAATGGCGTGTTTGTTTCTGTTGGGCATATCCCGCAGAATATGCTTGCTCAGCAGCTTCAAGTGGCTCTTGATACGGATGGGTATATTGTGGTTGATCGGATGCAGCGTACTAACATAAAAGGGGTGTATGCTGCGGGTGATATCACGGGTGGTGTGCGTCAGGTGATTACTGCGTGTGCGGAAGGAGCGGTTGCTGCTCTTTCGACGACGGAGTCGTTAGGGAAAAAATACCCATATTAATGGTTATTGTGAGCGAGTCGTAAGCCTCTTTGCAACAGGAGAAAAAGACAAATTTTTATGAAAATTGAGGACAGAAGAAACTTGTATATCGAAAGTTATATATACCATGGTATACATAGGTATACTTAGGTGTACTATGAGTACGACAACCATTAAAATCCAAAATGATACGACATCACAAATCGATCAATTTCGCGAATATAAAAACGAGAGCTATGACGAGGTTATCAAAAAGCTTATCTATATTGTAAAAAACTTAAAAAAAGAACCAGAAGTCAGTAAAGAAACCATCAAAGCTATTGAAGCAGCAAGAGAGCGCATTAAAAAAGGACATTTCGTCAGCGAAGAAGTGGCAAAACAACGTCTGGGGCTTTAATGAATGTATACCGTTGAATACGATGAAGAAGCTTTACTAAACCTAGAAAAATTAGAGAAGAAAATTAGGAAAAGAATTTTTGAAAAAATTAGTTCAACAAAAGAAAATCCATTTCATTATTTTGAGCGATTAACAGCAAGAGAAGAGTATAAACTTAGAGTTGGAGATTATCGAGTTATTGCTGATATCGATGAAAAGACAAAAAAGATATCTATTCTTTTCATAGGTCATAGAAAAAATATTTACGAAAAAAATTAATTTTTTAGGTGCTGGGTATAGGCCGTAAGCCTCTTTATAATTCCTGTAAAATAAGAAATTTTGAGATTTTAGAAGACGTAATTTTCACGAAATAAATTACTATTTTTTCAATAGGTTTTATAAATCATTACCTGATAACAACACAGATTGAGGAGAACAGGATGACTGATATAATTCTTAAATTCAAATATACAGAAGATGAATTTGTTAAAACAATGAAAAAATTAAATTATAAATTTTATAAATGGCAAATATTTTATTACATTTGCTTTATTATCATGGGATTAATAAATTGGCTTTTCTGGAACGAGACAACTTTGATTGTTATATGGATTAGTTTGGGTATTTTTGGATTATTCATATTTTCTTATGATTTTTATATACAACCTCGTAGATTCTTCCGAAAACATCCAAAATTACACGATGATTTTAATATCACTTTTACTGATGAAGGAATTGAAATAAAAACAAAACAGATTAATTTGATATTGGGATGGAATAATTATAAAAAAGTTTTAGAAGATAAAAGTACATATATTCTTGTAAGGAGTTTACGTTCTAAAATAATCACTGAATTATTTCGCACTTTTATTCCTAAACGCGTATTTGAAAATAGCCAACAAGAAGAAGATTTTAGAAAATTATTATCTGAAAAGGTTTCCAAGGATTTTAATAAAATTTAAATTCATTGTCAACGTTGAGCATAAAACAAGATGTTCTAAGGGAATGTTGTAAAGTTAGGTGTTTCTGATTTAAAGATTATTCTTTGATATATAAAAGGTTGAAAGAAATAATTATTACTTTTTTGCGGCTTTAAAATAATCTATAAGTCTTTGTATCACTTCTGAGTAAGTTTCTCCTTTTTCTGCTATCACAAAACTTCTACCTTTTAATTGTGCTGGGTGTAGGCCGTAAGCCTCTTTGCAACAGGAGAAAAACACAATTTTTATAAAAATTGGAAGACAGAAGATCATGAAAACATTATTTTGGAAAGTAATCGGGGCGGCGGAGTAAGCTATCAACCTTTTTCTCAATCCTGTTGAATTTGAACTTTAAAGCTTTAGAATATGTATTTTTTTCGTGAAAAACGTCTAATATAGATAAAGATTTTAATAATGGAAAAATGATATAACATTATTGTTTGGTGGAGGTTAAAGAAATGAAAATCAAGAAGTATGTCTTTAATTTAAGTAATGTTATAGAGGAATTGAACTTACTCAAGAGGCATATAATTATTCTTAAAACTCTGCGAAAGAATGAACCTCTCGGGATCGTGAAATTATCCAGATTAACAAAATATCCGGGACATTTAGTACGATATTCTTTGAGCGAACTAGAAAAAAGAGGAATGATAAAACCATCTAGCAAGGGAGCTCTCACAACAGATTCTGTAGATAATAATCTTGTTTTATTAGAAAAACAATTGAAAGAAATAAAAAAAGAAATTAACAAAGTAATGATGATCCTTAGATAAGTTGTTTCATATTGCAGATCAGATAATTTCTAAATTCAAATTTAAATAGTTGTGCTGGGTGTAGGCCGTAAGCCTCTTTCTGTTTCTTATTTTATAGGATTTTTATTCGCTTAAAATTTTTACTTTTAATGATTTGTATTAAGTTATCTCCACTATTTTTTACCGGACTTGTCAGTGGACCATGCATGGTTTTTGATTGAATTCCGATAAAAAATATTTTTTTTACATATTGTTCCAGATATGATATGAGAATAGAAAGGGGAATCCCATGAGTGCTGATGTGCATGGTTCCTATTTTTTCTTTGGGGATGATTCGGATTTTACCAGGGGGTAACTGCATTTCTGCGGCGTCAATGAGGAGGAGGGTGGTTGGTTTCTGTTGTTTCACAACGGAGGTATAGTTTTCTGGTGTTGTTCCGCAATCAATCGCAGAGATAGTGGAGTGTTTTTTATGTAAAGTGTCATAAATATAGGGGCCAACAGCATCGTCTCCGCCGTCTCGATTTCCGATGCAGAGGATTAGGAGGCTCATGTCGTGTTTCGTATAACCTTCTTTTACATAAGGGTTCCGAATGCTTTAAATCCCTTCTGGATATACACGAAATCTAAGAAATATGAAGGAGATGAAGATATGACGAAACGTGTCTACAATTTTTATGCAGGCCCAGCAACGTTACCGCTTACTGTTTTAAAAAAAGTTCAAGAAGAACTCCTTGATTTCCATGGAACCGGGATGTCCATCCTTGAAATCTCCCATCGATCGAAAGAATATGATGAAGTCCATAAGAAAGCATCCGAGCTTCTGAGGGAGCTTATGGGTATCCCAAGCGATTATAAGGTTCTCTGGTTACAGGGTGGTGCCTCGTCGCAGTTCTTCATGGTGCCGTTAAATCTTCAGCAACCCGGGAAACCGATGGAATACGTCCTCACGGGTGCGTGGGCGAAGAAAGCCATTAAAGAAGCAAAGCTGTATGGTGAAGTAAAAATTGTTGCCTCCTCGGAGGATAAAAAATTTTCGTATATCCCTAAAAATGTGGTGTTTAATGAGAACGCCGCGTTTGCTCATATCACCGGGAATGAGACCATCGGAGGTGTTGAATGGTTCGAATGGCCGAAAGTCCCAAGCACTGTTCCTCTAGCATGTGATATGTCCTCGAATTTTATGGATAAGGTTATCGATGTGAAAAAATTTGGTGTTATTTACGCGGGTGCTCAGAAGAACCTCGGGCCAGCAGGAGTCACCGTTGTGATCGTCCGAGAGGATCTCCTCAACCGGGTTCCTGAGAATGCACCTACGATGCTGAAATGGAAGACCCATGTCGAAAAAGATTCTTTGTACAATACGAGCCCATGTTTCGCTATTTACATTTGTGAGCTCGTGCTGGAGTATCTGAAATCCCTTGGTGGAATCCCTGCCATGGAGAAACAGAACCGGAAGAAAGCAAAAATGGTGTATGACGTAATTGATAAATCAAATGGATTCTATCGTGGTGTTGCACAGCCTGATTCTCGATCATTGATGAATATCACCTTTAATCTTGCAACCCCTGAGCTTGAAGCGAAATGTGTTGAAGAAGCAAAGAAACGAGGGCTCATTGGTTTGAAGGGTCATCGAGACGTTGGTGGTATGCGCGCATCGGTGTATAATGCGATGTCTCTTGAAGGTGTCGAAGTATTGTGTAAATTTTTAAAGGAATTCCACGAGCAAAACCAACAAGAATCAGTTGTGAAAGAATATCGATAACATAACCCAATATCGGTACTCTTTTTTTCTTTTATTCAGAAGTAATACGGCATTGTCTTAAAAGTCAATATAGCTCTCTGGGGCAAGAATAGAACGAGTAAAGACTATCAGGAGGCAACCAATACTTTCGAGACAAAGCCAAGTAATACTTTCACTGACCCTATTTTGACGTATATAAATAAAGACAGCGATGACGTACTAATTAGACGCGAGATACGGGGGATAATGCCAGCCCCAACAAACGCTGGCATTTCTGCCACATTTTCTTTTAGAACTCATCCAAAGTTTTCGTCTTATGATTCCTCATGAGTTGTTGAGCAGTTTCCCAGGATCGTCGAACATGAGGAGGAAGATCACCATACCGCTCAACCCACGTCATAAGAAATTTTTTTGTGATTGGGTCAGCCGGGTACCCACTCCCTAATGGGAGCCCAAGTGTTTTTTCTAATTCATACGCTATCTTTCGAACATGCTGATCACGGGTTGTCTTCGCAATGATAGACGCGGCACCTACCACGGGGTAGATCTCATCTGCTTTATGTTCTGAAATAATCCTTGGTTTCCACGATAGTCTTGAAGCAATATTTTTACCGAAACGGACCTCATTCACATCAGCAGCATCCACATAACACACATCAGGTTTCAGTTTCTCGATAACCTTACTAAAAAGAGAGACTTCAAGCTCATTCAATGTCATTGTTTTCCGTAAATCATCAATATCAGTAGCAGAAACAACGATAACCTCAGAGTTCACAGCAAGGTGCTGTATCTCGGTGACTAATTGTTCTCGTTTCGCAGGAGAGAGCTGTTTGGAATCACGAACCCCAATTTGCATCAGGGGAGCATCATCCTGGACAGTTACTCCAGCAACGACGAGCGGACCGAACACGGGCCCACGCCCAGCTTCATCAATACCACAGATCATCAGTGTCGTGTATCAATTATCAGTAAAAAGAGGTTACGTATAAGAAAAGAGAGGCAATTCTTTTAATATGAGACTTTATTCCAGCTAAGAACGCCGCCGTAGCTTAGCCCGGTAAAGCGGCTGATTCGTAATCAGCAGACCAGGGGTCCAAATCCCTTCGGCGGCTCTGATAATAATTAGCACGGTTATTAAACAGAAAAAAACCAGAATAATTACAACGTCCATATGCTCAATCCTTCACCTTGATCAAAGCTATGTATTATTGGGGACCTTATCATAAACATGTTATTAAAAATTGATTTTTACTTATAATCTTTCCTTCACTAATTGTAGATGCCATTGTATGCATTTATAATTTTATTTAAATCATATTTTTCAGGATCTAAACAATCATAACACCAAATAAAAAAACCATCTCCGTTTGATTCCATTGAACTTTTTATAGCATTCACAATATCATTATCTGTATTATTATATGGACCGTAGATTTTGATATTAGACACTATTTGACAGGATACTTTTTCCTTAGTTTTATTACAGATTCGCCCAGCAATATTAAGATCACTAACATTATCTAATGCCACAAATGGAAAAATTGTATTCAAATTACTCTCTAATTTTGACATATCTTGAGCCATATTGTAAGCTCCATATTCTTCCGGAAGTAAAACTGAACCGATTTCCAAATTTGGATAAGACTGTTTAATATAATTTCTCCATTCTTTAATAAATTCTTCAATTTCATCGCTCCTCCATTCCATCCACAAATCATATTTTTCCATTCCCTGTCTGAAAAATCTTGGAAATCCTAATGTTTTTGTTTCTAAAATGAATTTAAGGTTGCTTTGGAAACAATAGCAGCAATCAGATAAAAAGCGTGGATCGTATAATATGATACCATTGACCATTGGATATTTTTCTAATAACTTATCAGACCAAGATATTGCCCAATCTCGACTTTTTTTGTTACTAAAACAAATTTCTCTTTCATCTATTTCCCCATTTCGATGGACCTGATGTGGTATATTATATCCATCTCCAGGCAGAGTTCTAGCTCTATACATTAACCATAGCGTTATGTTTCTTTGTTGTGTTTCATTTAGAAAATCAGCTACTTTTTCAAATTGAGTATTCTCCCATGACCAAGTAATCCATCCAAAGTCAACGATCACATGATTTATGTTACATTCTTCAATAAATGTGAGTATTTCTGAAATCGATGATTCATCACCAATTATATCAGAACCTACAGCAATACCACGGAATTTATCCTCAATCCTCTGATATTCACTAAGAGAATAGCTCATATTTTCAATATAACCTTCAAGATTTTTCACCTCAAAACAACCGATAGCAAGTTTCTGAGAATTTGTTGCATTTAGAAAATGATTTTTTTGTTTATCTGACATATTTCTATTAAGATAATCCTCATAGTAATCCCAAACTTTTTCTGTAATGTTAAGTACCTTATCAATAGAAAATATATTTGAAGATAATTGAAATATTTCTTGTTCGCAAAATGACCAGTTAAAAGACCACGTTATATTAGCATTAGATGTGCCCCAATAAGCAATCAAACCTCCTTCAGGATGATGCCCATTAATAATATTACTTGAAGTTTCATCACAAGGAAATGCAATAAATTGTATTGTATAGTTTTGATACCATTCTGGCATTCTTCCAATGTCTGATTCTAACCTAATCCAACCATATGGATGAGCATAATATTCGATAATATAATGAGTTGGATATACCATCAGTACTCTTGCAGGTATACCATTAGCTCTTAGAAGAGCTGAAGCAAGATTTGCTGATCCCATACAATTACCGCCCTTAGTTCTAAGAGTTGTTAGCGCATCTTGATACCCTCCTCTGGATTCTAAAGGTCCTGTAAAATCAGCTACTTTTTCTGCGAGTTTTATAACATCGTTACTCATTCCTTTTAACATCTTAGCCCGTAGGTTAATTCTCCAATGATCAGATTGTATAAATTCAGAGGGCAACAACCATTTTTTAACATCGTTTGGTAAATCTTTTCTAGGTGTAACCCTAATGTTTTCAGGTAAATCGTCGAAGTTATTTTCTCTAACAACAACAGATATGGACCAAAAAAGCTTCAGAGTTTCTCCTTTAGTCATACCTAATAAATTAATCCTCAATAAAGAGTTTAAACTTGAATAATCATTAGCTATTCCAAATTCTGTTACTTTGTTGACAGGTTCAGTCCAAACATTATTTACGATTATAGGAGACTGACTTTCACAGACTATTGGCATATGACAATATATTTGAAATGAGTCTACTGAATCAGAAGCAATTAAATCATAACATCCAGTAAGATTTTTTAAATAGATATTTTTAATATCTAAAATATTGTTATAAATAGTGTTCATAATATTTGAAAAATTATCAGTTTTAATATTACTCGAAACTACGGGTAAAAGGAATGAAGTAAAGATCATGATGGTGATAATTGCTTTAGTATTCATTGCTAGATAATTAACCATCTTAATATAAATATTTTTCTTAAAAATAATAAAGAACTTTTTAATAATTGAAATAAACGTCTGTTCGGAATTTTTTCAAAGATAAAGTGATTTGAATTTGATATATAAACATCTTCTTACTGGAGTAAATTATTAGAACAATTGCTGGGGCTTTGAACCTTTTGTTAAAATCCCTTCGGCGGCTTACAAGAAAAAAGATTATATTTTTTCTGAAAAAAACGAGGCTTCTGTTTTCGCTTTCCACTCTGAATTCCCTTTGTTGATAAACCGCTCATAAAGGGCGTCTTCATTGAGTTGTTTTACGGCCTTGTTCACATCAATCATTTCACATCACTCCTCAATCCTTATTCTGTAGGATTACCTTATAAAGTGTTGTTGTACACGTAGTACCCAGCTTCTGTACAGTTGTTACCGGAAATCGATTCTAATATATTTCACAGGTATCTTCATTAAAAAAAATTCATTTAACGTTCTTCATATGCATACGCGGTTTTAAACCACCAAACCGGACCATCACGATGATTACCGTGACCATCATAGACGACAATCATCCAGAAATATTTCGTCATACCCTCCATATGTCCACCAGGGAAAAGCACCCCTGGCATGAACTCAGCGACGGAGAACCTCCTCTGTACTAATGGAGGAGGATTCGTTTTCCCAAAATACACATCATACATCACCGGGTCATCATCAGGATCTCCTCCAGTCCACTGCAACGAGGAATACACATTCACATAGCTTTGACCCCGATATGGCACCGGATTATACGGTTCAAACGGAGGATAATTCAAATCCCAGCCGCTCCAAGACATAAACGGGTACTGATCCTGATTAGTTCCACCTGAAATATTCATGGGGGTATCCCCGATACCATCATATCCTGACCAGTTCTGTCCCGGCCCTGAAAAACGATCACAACCCGGATATGTATTCCAATAATTCCCACCATCAGGATACTCGATGTTCCATTGGTTATTCCCCAAATCATACGCGTTTTCAGGGTTATCAAAAGTATTATGATAGAAGAGGTTGAATGCTGTACTGTCTTCTAACCTAACACCCTGATTATTATCAAGAAAAATGTTCTCAACAAAAACATTGTATCGTGATGCAGAAAGATACCCACCCATGATGTTGTCTGTGATACGGTTTCCCGTGATACTATTATTCTGCGACCAATAGGCAAGCTCGATTGCTTTCGTATTATTTATAAAAGTGTTTTCCATCAGCGTGTTATTCGAAGACCCCACAAACATAACCCCGGTTGAATACCCTGCGATGGTTCCAAGAAACGTATTTCCGATGATCGTATTGTAGGAGTTCTGAAAAAAGGGACTATACAAGATCAGACCAAGGCGATTATGAGTAAAGAGATTCCCAGAAATAACACAATTCTGTATATCATGCAGACAGAGACCATAATTTGCATCAGTAATACTGGTTTCCAACACCGTGACGTTGTTTGCATAAATGTTGATCCCAGCGAAGATATCAAATAACATGAACCCGGGATTACGAATGGTGAGTCGCCTCAGAATAACGTCCTCAGCATCCACACAGATACCATCGCGTATATGACACGAGTCAATAACAGGGTGATATGCAGCATTTCCAATAAGGGTAAGTGGTTTATCAATGTACACGCTTTCATAATACTCTCGACCATCAATGGAGAGGAGATCACCAGTATCCGCTTCATCGACAGCATCCTGAATCGTCCAATAATACGTTTTTTTGAGAATATTGTACACCGTTGATTGATTTGCTATCATGACAACAAGGTGATCCTGGCTCACTTGTTTTTCTTGACTCATAACGGTTAACCGCAGGGTGTAGGGGCCATTACTCAGATTTCTGGTATCCCAGTATGCGACAACATCGTCAATGATTTCTTCAGTACCATTCGCAGGTAACACTATTCCGTTATTCATCCAGAGTGTTGGCTGAAAACCAGATCCATATTCAACGATATAATGATGAAAAGTGGATTCTGGGGTATTCCCGCGACAGGCACGTCCCCTCAGTGAGACCTGTTGATGATATGAGGGGGGAAACACAAGGTATTTTCCCTGCTCAATCACGGTCATAAAATGAGCAGTAGGGCGGGTAAGATTCATCTGAATCTGGGTTTCAGGATCCCCTAGTAAGTTTAAGGTGTATTGAGTCCATCGATCATAGCAATCCTGAACACCCTCGGATTCCTTTGATTGTTGCAGAGCCACCCCTAGGTTTGTTGGTTGATGATGCGCGGAAAACTCCATTAACGTCCGAAAAAACGATCGCTCAAATCGATCGTTCTTCCCTTCAATAGTTCCCGGTTCGTACCACCCATACCGGGAGTTACCAATATATGCAAATGCTCCACCTGATGCAACCACGAATTCTTCACCAAGAGCATCCGTTGTGTATTCACCATAGAAATCACGGTTATCAAAAGCAGCGGAATAACACCCACCGCTATAAAACAGACAATAGCGGGTATTCGTGAGCTGATGAGCCGTCTGGACAGTAACACCTTCGCATCCATGATTATTCGCATGCCCACTGTAGCTTACAATATGTGTTCCTTGATTTAATTCGGTAAATATTCTCGTTTGATTAAAGGTATGATCACGAGTATACACACGAGTAACGGTATAGTGAGGGATGATGCCGAGGACCGCGTCTTTTGAGGTCCCTCTTTCTGTTCTGCTATCTGAGCGAGGACCGATCATAAGCGCTTTCTGCACATAGGAATCATCATGTGTTACAGTATATTCATAGGCGATTGTTTTATTCACAAAATGATTTGCTTCAGCGACTGAATCAACGGGTGCTCTCCCGATACTTATCTCCGCATAAAAATCAGCTTCTTCACCGTTATCACCTGATTCAAAATCCTCTGGTGGATCACCAGGATACGGCCAGGGTGTTTCACCAAAAATACCATCCTCGTCAGCATCCCAGCTTCCATCAAGACACGCGTAATACATATCGCAGGGGATATCATAGTCAGAATAGAAGCTCTGATTCATCGTATACACGTACATCCCTCGATGAGGAATCACGGGTTCTTCTGCATCACCGCCTAACAATACATAGGTCGTACTCCAGTTCCGATATGCCATTTTTATGAAATTCCGTATCTGACAAGACGTATCATTAAAGTGGTTTTCGTCTCCACCATCACCCCAAAATCCATTGACCCAGAAAGTAGTATTCCTCACGATATCCTCAACAGAGACTAGCTTGCAGCTGAGATTACGATAGGGTGTGTATAAACCACGAGTTGACTTCCATTCAAGAAGGCGTTCAAAAACATCCTGATACGCAGAGGAGGTGATGATCACATACTCATAACGCGTATCATTTACCTGGGTACGCATCGGATAGGTATCAAGAATTTCGGGGTTATCAACAAGACCACTAACGTATTCTTTATCCAGGGTGCACCCTCGATACCAATCAGACGAAGAAGGACTCTCAATAGTATAAACCGTAACCGTGATTTCATTATAATAGTGTAATTCCCGTAATCCTGGTAGATACTGAAGAGGGTAGAGATCAACAGATACCAGCGTATATCCCCTACAGTGTTGGAGACGTATATTCCCGGATAACTGTGAAGGGTAGGGATCCTCTGAGGAATAGACGGTTTTATCAGGTTCAACACACTGAGTATGGTTCCCCTGTATCCACCCCGTATCTGGGGTGGGGAGTTGCCCTGACTCAATAAAAAGAGTATCATATTGCTTAATGAATTGTTGGGGATACGCGATTTCAAGGTGAGTCATTTGTTTTTCGAAAGGAAGTACGAGTACAACGTGTTTCACGGGTAATACTGGTTTTCCTAAATCACCGTGGTTTGGTAAACCAGGTATGGTTACTTGGTTATACCGCTGATCTTGTGTTTTCTTGGTGAGATTAGGTGTTTGAAATGAGAATGTTAAAGTAAAACTCTCTCCCCAGTCATTTCGTGTATTGATTCGAGTTATATCCGTATTTACTCCGTTAATATTTGAAAGCGGAGCAACCGCAACAACTAAAAAGAAAAAACAGCAACAGAGTACCTTCTTAAAACGTAATAATCTCTCCATTTATCCCCACATTACTATAATATCTTAGTGGTTTATGAGGTTGTCTAATTTTCTAAAAAAACCCTTTGTTTTTGAATCAATAAAATATGGGGAATAGTTCCTTTTCATTTACGATATGATATGATGACAATCTTCACATTTTTATAGTAATAGTTTGAAAATTATTTTCGAAGGACGGTGTATGAGACTAAAAAATCTCCGTCGCATGTTGTGCATTTACATTCTTGGAAGCTATCTTGCTTTCGTATCTCCCCTCGTATTGTAAGGATTTTTTCACTTCCACATAAAGGACATACAAGGTCGTCTACTCGGGTGAATGTCTCCTTTTTCATGTCTCCCCTGATTTTTAGAATGGATATCTGTCTTTGTTATAATAATATACTCATATACTGAAATAGAGAAAAAAGGCGTATTTATGAAAACTTTATAAAATGAGGAGCATCGATAAACCTATAATATTTCTCTAAAAATAAGGATAAAAACAGAGGCTGTTACTCAGGGAAAATTGGGCTCCGATGGTCCCTGAACCATCGGAACATTCAGTGAATTCGTCTAAAAATCTATTTTTTCAAATTTTTCTTCTTATGAATAAGCCCCAGCGAGATAAGCTCTTCTGATAACTTATCAACAGCCAAGGAGACATCAGTGATTTTTCGAGCACCCGTGCACACGATTTTTCCTGAGCCGAACAGTAACATAGCTACCTTCGGTTCTTTTATTCTATAGACCAGTCCTGGGAACTGCTCCGGTTCGTATTCAACGTTTTCTAAGCCTAGTGCCATCGCAACCTCATTAAGGTTTAGTTCACCACCAAGATCAGAGATGGCAACAATGTTTTGAATAACAATACTGGGGTCTTTGTATACGTCGACACCAAGTTTTTTGAGTTTATCAGCGATAATTCGGATCGTTGTCCTCACGTCTTCAATATTTTTTGCACCAGTACAGTTCGCTTTCCCACTGCGGAACAATAATGTGGCAGTTTTTGGGCTAGCAAGACGATAGACCAAACCAGGGAACTGCTCCGGCTCATATTCTGCTTCTTCTAATGATTGCGCTATTACGTCTAAATCCAACTTGTCGGAGAAGGATGTGGACGCAACAATATTTTCTACGATTACTTCCGGCATATTTTTTCCTCCATCTTCTTATTTTATTCCATATGATAATAGGTCATTCGTTATGTGTTCAAACGCACGAGTAACGTCATCAACGTTTGTTCCGGTGCAGACGATTTTTCCAGTATCAAAAAGGAGTACACTGATGTTGTGGTTATCATTTTTTTTGTAGATTAATCCGGGGAATTCAGAAGGATTATACGATGCTTTCATAACTCCAAGTGATTTCGCGAGTGCAGATAAATCAATTTTTTTCTGGAGTTCTTGTGATGCAACGATACTCTGTACGAGGATCTCTGGGTTTTCTTTCACAGGAAAACCAGCGGCGTGTAAGAGTTTTATGGTGGTATGAATGATGGTCTCAGTATCGTGTATGGTTTTTGTTCCCGTGCACATAAGAGTACCGTTTGGGAAAATCATAACTGCAGCCTGGACTGGCGTAGTTTTATGGATGACAACCAATGAGGTCTCAGCAGGATTACGGTGTGAATCAGGAAACGTCCTTGAAACATGATCAAGATCAAAAGCGTCTGCAATCTTTGTGGTAACAACTATGTTTTCGATTGTGAATCTGGTCGTATCAACAGCCTCCCTCCCTATAGTATATAAAGCCAGTATATAAAGGTTTATTCGCGTGAAAAAGGGCGTTCTTCTTAGAAAAAAGCACGGTGTCGTGGTTACTACCCGACTTTATCTAGATCAAGATCAATGTCGTCATCATCTTGTTGTTTCTTTATTTGTTTCGGTTTCCCATGGTTCATTTCATCGAGTAACCCGCGGAATTCATTGGTTTTATCACCGATTCGTTGTTCACAGCTTGCGACTACTAATTCTCCGCGTGTTTTTTCGATGATGCCGCGGACCATATCCTGCTTCTTTTTTATGGGGACGAGTGCAGAGGGGTAACTAAAACTCATGACCGCATCATAGATCCGATCCATGTGTTGTAAGTACTCATTCGCTCGTGTGGTGTCTCCTTCGAGCATGAAATCGAGCGCGCCTCGGCGGAGTTCACCAACGACGTCGCATAATCCCATGAGGTAGGAACTGTACGTAGTTTGAAGCGTGTCAGGATCGGGTAACTCTTTTCCTTGCATAATATTGTATAAGCATTGGACTTCGACGAACTCCTGCGCGGCGTTCTCGACAAAACCCGCATGAACAATATCAGGATGATCCTTGGTGAGCTCATACAACTGTGCTATTTTCGTGGAGGCTTGCGTGATAAAGCTTTCTGCTTCAGTGAGGTGATCTTGATGGAGATGCTGGATTGCTTTTCTGCATGCGATGATGACGTCTCGTGAATGCTTCAGTGCTTCATCTCGAGCCTTATCTTTTTCGTTGATGTGATGATCGATTTTCTCGATGATATGATCAAGGTTCTTTAACGCGTCGTTCACGTTCTCTTTTTCGCTCATTTTCCTTCCATCATTTTTTTGTTTACCCAAAACTCTGGTGTCTTCCCGGATAACGCAATCATCATTTGTTCTGCACAGATTTTTCCTGCCCGGAGCTGCCCTTCTTTCGTAGATGCACCAATGTGCGGGGTGCATACGACTTTTGGATGATTCACAAGCTCTTTGAACACAGGTGGTTCAGTCTCGTAGACGTCAAGCCCAGCAGCAGAGACTTTTCCATTGTTCAAATACTTCACCAATGCTTTCTCATCAATGGTTCCGCCACGGGCACAGTTTATCAAGATGACACCGGTTTTCATGTGTTCAAATTCCGGTTCTTTAAGTGTTGCTCCTTCGGTTTTTATAAAGGGGATATGTAGCGAGATATAATCTGATTCTTTGAGGAGTTTTTCTAGGGGAACGATGGTGATCTTTGGTGCGGGTGACTTCTGGATGTACTTGTCATAGGCGAGCACGTTCATGTTAAAGGCAAGTGCTCGTTTCCCAAGCTCGGTACCAATGCGCCCTATTCCAATAATACCCAGGGTTTTCTTGTTGAGTTCAACACCTTTAAATGTTTTCTTCTCCCACATTCCTTGTTTCATGGAATGATCCGCTTGCGGGATCGATCGCGATGCTGCAATCATTAGTCCGAACGCGAGCTCTGCGACGCTTTCAGTTGTTCCTGTTGGTGCGTTCACCACCTTAATGTTATGTTTCGATGCGGTGGGGAGGTCTATATTATCAACCCCAATGCCTGCACGACCAATAACTTTGAGGTTTCCTTTCGCACCAGCCTCAACCACCTCAGCAGTTGCCTTCGTCCGACTGCGTACCATTAACCCATCATACTTTGAAATCTCATTTACAAGGGTTGCAGGATCCATCTCGTTAAAAGTGACGTCATGTCCTGCAGTTTTTATTTGTTGAATAACATCATTTTCAATCTTATCGGTAATCAATATTCTCATAACATTGCCTCCACGAGGTGTATCGTCTCACAGATAAATATGTTTACGCTCTAAACGCGAGTTCTCTGAAATCAACGCCAGGATACTCTGCAGCATTCCCGAGTTGTTCCTCTATACGAATCAACTGATTATATTTCGCGTTTCGATCACTGCGTGCAGGTGCACCGGTTTTAATCTGTCCAGCACTGGTTCCAACAACGAGATCAGCGATAAAGCAATCCTCGGTTTCTCCGCTTCGATGACTCACCACCGCAGTCCATCCTTCATCCTGCGCCAACTTAATCGCATCTAACGTCTCAGTAACACTCCCAATCTGATTGAGTTTAATAAGAACCGAGTTCGCCGCCTGCAACTCAATTCCTTTTTGAATCCGTTTCGTATTCGTCACGAATAAATCATCACCCACGATCTGGATCCTACCCCCAAGTTTCTTCGTCATCTCCACCCAAGAATCCCAGTCATCCTCCGCAAGACCATCCTCAATACTCACAATCGGATATCGTTTACACAGATCAACATAAAAATCAACCATTTCCCCACCAGAAAACGACTTTGTACCAATTTTATAAACACCCTCATAGAAAAACTCACTCGACGCAGGATCTAACGCGATCTTCATCTTCCCCGCATACCCTGAATTCTCCACCGCCTGCAACATCAACTCCAATCGCTCATTCACATCAGTAACCTGAGTAGGAGCAAACCCGCCTTCATCCCCAATCAGAATACCACCAGCGCCAAACTCGCCTTTTAAGAGTTTCGCAAGATGATGATAACACTCGGAAATCATCCGAATACCTTCTGTAAATGTTTTCGCACCAGTCGGCATCAACATATGCTCCTGAATAGAATTCTCCTGCCCAGCATGTTTCCCCCCATTAATCACGTTACACATGGGAACCGGTAACCGATACGGTTTCACTCCAAACAACCCACCAATATACTCATACAACGGGATCTGCTTCGCCGCAGCACCCGCTTTCGTCACCGCCATAGAAACAGGAAGAACCGCGTTCGCCCCAAGTTTCCCTTTATTCTCCGTCCCATCCAATTTCAACATAAGATTATCAATAGTTTCTTGCTGACAACAATTCAAACCAATAAGCTTCGGTGCGATCTTCTTATTCACATTATCAACCGCGTTCAACGTCCCTTTCCCGAGATATCGCGCAGCATCTTTATCACGTAACTCCAACGCCTCATGCTGCCCCGCACTCGCACCACTTGGAGTCATCGCCCGAAAAACACCATGTTCAGTTACCACATCAACTTCCACTGTTGGATTCCCACGGGAATCAAGGACTTCACGTGCTCTCACACCTTCAATCTCAGACATGGATCAATCCTCCTCAATAAGGAATCATCATAAGTCTGCAGCCTTTTTATAAATATCGTCGCCTCCTAGCATCAGCAATTAGGAATAAACCAATGTTACAGAAACACTTAAGAATATAGACTTGTTTATTCCAAATGGAGGCAACCATATGTTAGAAACACTCTTAATAGCCGCATTTATCATTGTAGTATTTTTGATTGCAGTTTTAGCATCAGCAATAAAAATCATGCCAGAATATCAACGAATCGTCATCTTCCGACTCGGAAGATTACTCGGGATAAAAGGTCCAGGACTCGTGTTCATTATTCCGATTATTGACCGACCTATCCGAATGGATTTACGGACACGTGTCATCGACGTCCCAAAACAACGAGTCATCACCCGCGATAACGTCACCGTCGACGTCGACGCCGTCGTCTATTACCGGATTACTGACCCACAAAAAGCAATCGTTGAAGTCCAACGATACGATATCGCAACAGGCTTACTTGCTCAAACAACACTCCGAGATATCCTCGGACAAAAAAACCTTGACGAACTCTTATCACAACGAGAAGAACTCAACAAAAGCTTACAAACCATCCTCGACATTGGCACCGACCCCTGGGGAATAAAAGTATCAGCAGTCACCATCCGCGACGTCTCATTACCAGAAGAAATGCTCAGAGCAATCGCAAAACAAGCTGAAGCAGAACGAGAAAAACGATCACGAATCATCATCGCCGAAGGAGAATTTAACGCAGCACAGAAAATGATGGAGGCAGCACAACTCTATGAGACGACACCGACTGCTCTCCGTCTACGAGAACTTCAGACCCTTGCAGAAATAGCACGAGAGAAAAATCTGATTATTGTTCCCGCTGGTGAAATGGGGACAATGGCGGGACTTGCGAAAGCAGTGAATAAAAGAAAAAAAGAATAATGAAGCGACTCCTTTTTTCTTTTATTTTCTTCTCTTTTTTTCTTCTCCTAATTCCGTCTAGTATTCCTGCTCAAAATCCACAAGTCGTACTTGTCGAAATCAATGATACCATCGATCAATCAACTGTTGAGCTTCTCTCAGAAAGTATGAGACAAGCAGAATCAGAAAATGCAGAGGCACTTGTTCTTCTTTTAGATACCCCTGGAGGTGGTTTAGATCAGACCTTTGATATCGCGGAGATGATCAAAAATAGTCGAATACCGGTGATCGGGTACGTGTATCCAAGCGGTGCTGCGGCATGGTCAGCGGGGACGTTTATTTTGATGAGTACGCACGTGGCTGCGATGGCGGATCATACCATAATCGGATCGTGTCAACCTGTTGAAACGAGCCTTGAAGGGACACGGTTCATTAATGATTCAAAAATTATCAACGCGCTTGTCGAGTGGATTCAGGAACGAGCTCGGATGAATGGACGGAATGAGACGCTCGCGAAAGAGTTTATCACGATAAATCGTAATGTGAATGCGACTGTTGCACAAAATCTTGGAGCTATCGAGTATGTTTCTGCATCTATTGATCAACTCCTTGTTGAGGTTGATGGGCGAAATGTCACAACAAGTATTGGGACTGTTACGTTGCAGACGAAAAACGCGGAACAGCTTCTGCATACGCCTTCGTTGAAGACCCAAATTCTGAAATTGGTCTCAAACCCTATTCTGACGTCGTTATTATTGATGCTCGGGATTTTTTCTTTGATTATTGGGATTTCTACTCCAGGGTATGGTGCCGAGGTGTTCGGGGTGATCGCTATTCTGCTCTCCTTGTTTGGTTCGGGATTCGGTATTCCAACGTTAAGCATAATCTTTATAATAATCGGTTGTGTATTACTGGTTATAGAAATATTTGCTCTTCCCGGCTTTGGTGTCGTTGGCATTGGCGGGGTCATCTGTTTAATTATTGGGTCGATATTTCTGATCCCAAGTTACCCATCAAGAAAATGGTTGATATCGAGTGAGTATATGAATGATGCATCAATAATCATGGTAGTAGTAATCGCGGTTTTTGCGGTATTTTTTGTTTTTCTTTTATATAAGGTTCTGCAGATTAGGAAGAAAAAACCGTCGATTGGTGGATTTGCTGGTGAGACCGCAGTCGCTATTGATCGGATTACTCCAGAGAAACCGGGGTTTGTACGGTTTAATGGGGAGTATTGGCAGGCGAAAGCAGACGTGAATATTGAGCCGAATACGAAAGTTGAGATTATTATGAAGGATGAAACGGTTTTAGTTGTGAAGCCTCTAGTGAGATAACCAAAGGTTAATCAACCTCTTTTTCTTAGGGGTGTCCAGTTTTAAAAGGTTTGATTTTGATGGATGATGGAATTCGGTGTCGGTTCCTTGGCGGATGTGAAGAAGTCGGGAATCTAGCTATGGTGCTTGAGCTCAATGAGATGAAGCTTCTATTTGATTATGGTATGGCACCGGGGAAGCCCCCATCGTTTCCTCTTCCGCCGCCTCCAGTCGATTTCACGTTTTTGAGTCATGCACATCTTGATCATTCGGGGATGATTCCATGGTTGTGTGCTGAGTCTGATCAGCGGATTATTGGGACTGAGCTTTCCCGTGAGTTGAGTACGTTGCTGCAGAAGGATACGGTGAAGATTGCGGCGATGGACGGGTACTCGGTTCCTTTTACGAACGCTGATGTGAAAGCAGCGGAGCATAGTTTTCGCCCGGTGGATGTGTCGAAGAAGCGAGAGTTGGGCGATGAGTATACAGTTCGTTTTCATTCGGCGGGTCATATCCCGGGTTCGATGATGTTTGAGTTGGTGGGATCAAAAAAGCTGTTGTTTACTGGTGATTTTAACGTAAATGATACGAGGTTGGTGAAGGGAACGGATCCGGTCTCATGTGATATTTTGTTTATGGAGGGGACGTATGCGGGGCGGGAGCATCCGAAGCGGGGGGAGATGGAGAAGTCGTTTTTGGATAAAATCGATGATGTGGTGAAGCGGGGTGGTGTGGCTGTTGTTCCTTCGTTTTCTTTGGCTCGATCTCAGGAGTTGCTTCTGGCGTTGAAGAACTCAGGGTTTAATGTCTGGTTTGATGGGATGGGGAGAAAGATTTCGAAGATTTTTTTGAGATATCCGAAGTATGTGCGTTCTGTTGAGGATTTACGGAAAGCGATGAAAAAAGTGAATCTGGTTCATTCGGATCATGGGAGAAAGCTTGCTTTGAAGTCTGAAGTGATTGTAACCTCGAGTGGGATGATGGATGGCGGTCCCGTGTTGTGGTACATGAATCATTTGAAGAATGATCGGAAGAGCGCGGTCCTCCTCACAGGATATCAGGTGGAGGGGACGAATAGTCATTTGTTGATAACGAGACATAAGTTGAATTTTTTTGGTGTTGAGGAGCGGGTGGATTGTGATGTTTCATATTATGATTTTTCTGCTCATGCGGGTCATAGTGATTTGATTAAGTTTGCGAAGGCGTGTCATCCGGAGAAGATTGTGTTGTTTCATAGTCAGGATCGTACGCCGTTGGTGGAACCGTTGCAGGGTTTCGCGGATGTTCTTACCCCCAAGACCGGGGAAGTTGTAGAGTTGTAACTATGCGTGTTACAGAGTTTGTTTCTCTTGAGTGTATTGAATGATGAGGAATAGAACAAGAATAAGATGATTCGGATACGTGGAGTTTGGTGCAGGAAGAATGACGGAGTTAAACGCGCGGCAGAAATATGATTTGAAGCGTAAACTTGAGGAGATTAAGGCGTGTAAAGGGCGACATACCGAGTTGATTTCGTTGTATGTTCCCCCGTCGAAGCAGATCTCTGATGCGAATGCGTATTTGAAGAACGAGTTTTCTCAGTCGCAGAATATTAAATCGAAGACGACGCGGAAGAACGTATTATCAGCGATTGAGTCGATTATGAGTCGTTTGAAACAGTTTAAGCAGCCGCCACCGAATGGTGTCGTGTTTTTTGTGGGTCATAAGAGTATCGGGGCGGATCAGTCAGATATGGTAGCGTTTGTGGTTGAGCCGCCACTGCCGATTTCGATTTTTTTGTATCGATGTGATTCTGAGTTTTTTGTTGAGCCGATTGAGTCGATGTTGGAGGAGCAGGAGATTTACGGGTTGTTCTTGATTGATCGTCGGGAATGTACGATTGGGATGTTGCGGGGGAACCGGGTGGATCTGCTGCGGTATATGACGTCGCAAGTCCCCGGTAAGCACGGGAGAGGGGGGCAATCACAGCGTCGTTTTGAGCGGTCTACTGAGATTGCGGCTCATGAATGGTTTGTGAAATGTGGTGATCGGGCGAGCGAGATTTTTTTGGCGGAGAAGAATCTGAAGGGGATTCTGGTGGGTGGTTCTGGTCCGACGAAGCAGTATTTTGTTGATGAGGGGTATCTTCATTATGAGATGCAGAAGAAGATCGTTGATGTTTTTGATACGGGGTATACGGACGAGTATGGGTTGCGGGAGTTGGTATCGGTTGCGACGGAGACGATGTCTAGTCTGAAGATATCAAAAGAAAAACTGATTATGAAGCGGTTTTTGAAGGAGGTGACGAAAAGTGAGGGGGGTCTGGCCGTGTATGGGGAGATTCAGGTGCGGAAAGCCTTGGATATGGGCTTGGTTGATACCTTGTTGCTTTCTGAGGATCTGCGGAGTTATCGAATCACGTTGAAATGTAATTCCTGTGGTGTTCAGCAGGAACTCACAATTTCTGAGAAAGTGTTAGAAACGTTTGTTCCCCCGAAGTGTTCTTCGTGTAACTCTAATGAGTCGATGGTGGTTGTGGGTAAGGTTGATTTGATTGATGAGTTGTCTGATAAGGTTGAGGCGAAAGGTGGTAAGGTGCAGCTGATTTCTAAGGAGAGTGAGGAGGGGGATTCGTTGTATCAGGCGTTTGATGGGGTTGCGGGGATTTTGCGGTATTCTGTTGATTTATAAAAACATCGTATTTTTTTATTTTTTATCTTATAGTGTGTGTTGAGTAGAAAAACCGATGGTTTTATAAATACTTAAATATATTATTCATATTGGTAAGATATCATGCCAGCGTCTCGAGATGACTTCAAATCCTTTATACCTACGTCGAAAATGGTTCCTGAGTTAACGATAAAAGCAGTACTTGTTGGAGCGTTGCTCGCGATTATCCTTGGTGCAGCGAATGCGTATCTTGGTTTGTATGCGGGTATGACGGTGTCTGCGGTTATCCCTGGAGCGGTGATGGCGTTTGCCTTTTTGAAACCGTTTAAGGGGACAATCCTTGAGGTTAACATCGGTATGATGGGGGCTGCGGCTGGTGAAGCCTTGGCTGCTGGGGTGATTTTCACTATCCCTGCGTTAGTCCTGATTGGAACGTGGTCGGAGATTCATTGGATGGAAACCACGATTATTGCGTGGCTTGGTGGTGTCCTTGGTGTACTCTGGATGGTTCCTCTTCGAAGGGCGTTGATTATTAAAACTGATTTACCGTTCCCTGAAGGAGTCGCGGTTGCTGCCGTATTAACAACCACAGTTGGTGGAGAGACCGCAGAAGGAGGAAAGAAAAAAGGTAGCGGTGTCAGTGGAATATGGCTTATTGTTGGTGTCCTTGTTGCTGCATTATTCAAATTTGGTCAGGTCGCGTTAAACATTTTTAGTGGCGCAGTGCAAGGTATTGTTAATATTGGGAAATTCAAGATTGGTTTAGGGGAAAAACCCGGGTATCTCTATGGGGGAGTTGCGAATTCTCCGGCGTTACTTGGGGTCGGATGGATTATCGGTCCGCGTATCGCTGTATTCGTCTTTGTTGGTGGGTTAATCGGATGGGTTATTCTCGCCCCATTGATTGCTCTTGCAGTTGGGTTACCTACTCCGGGTACCGCGCCAGGTCTGACTGCGATTCAGGCGGGACAACAGATCGCTGATGCTCGTGCTCTTGGTGGGGGTGATCTCGGGTACGGGAGTTTGTTGTGGGGTTTCTATGATATTTGGAGTAAATACATACGGTACATCGGTGTTGGTGCGATGGTGGTCGGTGGTTTATACACTATTTTTAAACTCCGGTCAAACCTCGCGAGCGGTATCCGTGAAGCAATCGTGGGTATTCGTGGGGGAAAAGCGGAGACAAAAAAACGGACGGATACAGATATCAGTTATAAGTTAGTGTTTCTCCTCATTGCTGGTTTAACGATACCTATTTTCCTCGTGTATGCGTGGATTTCGAGTCTGTGGGCAGTCTCAGCAGTCATGGCCGTGTTTGCCGTATTATTCGCGTTTATCGCAAGTGCGATAGCAGGGTACATGGCAGGGCTACTTGGGTCATCTAATAATCCGATCTCGGGTGTCACGGTTTCTGTTCTTCTGATAACGTCGTTGATTCTGCTCGGTTTTGGTCTTTCGGGGAATATTGGTGCCGCGGGAGTCGCGATTCTCATCGCGGCGGTGATTTGCTGTGCAGCAGCAATTTCAGGGGATGTCCTGCAGTCGATGACTTGTGGTCAAATGATTGGGGCAACCCCGAAGAACCAGCAGATAGCTGAGATCATTGGTGTGACGGCGGCAGCTCCGATTCTCGCCTTTGTTATTCAGGCGCTTCATCAGGCGTATCGTATTGGGAGTACTAATCTTCCAGCACCCCAAGCTTTCCTTATGAAAGGAATTGTGGAAGGCGTCCTGGGTGGTCAAATGATTTGGCCGTTTGTAATCGCTGGAGCAGTACTAGCGATTGTGCTGATCCTCATTGATTTACCAGTGCTACCCGTCGCAATCGGTATTTATCTGCCATTCACGTTGAGTACACCGATTTTCGCTGGTGGTATCGTCCGTTATTTCACGAATAAAGCGATCGCGAAGAAATATGGGTCCGCGGAAGAAGAAGAGATCAGTGATTGGGAGCTTGCGATTAAACAAACCGATGTGAAACCGAAAGAAAAGATTATAAGAACAGGACTCTTGTTAACTGCGGGATTGATCGCAGGAGAATCATTAATGGGGGTATGCGTCGCATTCCTCATCGTCTTCGGATTTAAATTCGCGGTTTTTGATTATCCGCCGATCTGGCCTGCAATACTCATCTGGGTGTTCATCGCCGTACTCCTCGCGTACATCCCACTTAGGGAGATCTATGCGAAGGACGACGAAGAAGAGTGACACGAACCGGTTACCAACCGTTGAGGAGTTCTTGCGTTTTCAACCGAAACGATTAGATTTTCCATGGGAGACCGATGAGCAGGGGCTCGTCCATATCACCGTCCCGAAATTCACGAGCACGGTGGGTAAACAGTTTTGTCAGCTTGTCCGGAAAGAAAACGTTTTCACCGCGAATCTTGATAAACTCGGATCACTCGTCTGGGCACAATGTGATGGGGACACAACCGTGCAACAAATCCTTGACCGTCTGAAAAATGAATATCCGGATCAGAAAAATATTGATCAACGACTCTTCCTCTTTCTGTATCAAATGAACAAATTACGGTATCTTACCTTATAATCAACAGTTACTCAAGATGCGCTTTGTTCACTTGCAGGACGCCACTATCTCGTCTCCAATCAACGGATACGTCATCTAACACCAATTTTTTCTGGAATATTGGTCCATCGAGGACAAGAGTCTCATACTCACCACCTTCACCAGCTGGATTAACCCTATATTTTTTCTGAAGAGTAACCAAATCCTGGATGCATGATTCGTCAAGTATTCTCCCCAACCATGCCTTATCAAAGCCTTGCGCGAACACGCCAACGATCATGGTTGTAAACCCGGCATCTCGTTGTTGATGCAACAGGAGTTCCTGATTCTTATGCCATAGGGGAGTAAACGATTTTAATTCGAGATTATAGCAGACCTGTTCAATCCGTGTACGTTGATACTCAGAGGCGATGGCACCACTAATCACCCCATCCACAGAAAGAGACTCAAGACAATGCTGTAAATCTTTTAGTTCATGTTCTTTTTTCCCAAGGGTTGGCTGAGTAACCAACGGAATACCGATTGCTTGAGAAAGATACTCTGCGAGGTGAATATTCACGGAATGAAACATCCAGGATGCCGTGTTCGTCGACTCGAGAGTGACGAAATGAGTGATCTCCCATCCATATTGCTGCGCGATGGAGACAGCGAACACTGAATCTTTTCCGCCAGAGAATAACGCAGCAACCTTCATATCACCCAAGGGTATATTCTTCGTGACATAAACATTTTATTGTACCACGCGTTTTCCTTCATTGCTACTTCTGCAATGTTGTCGTGGAGGAGACCCCGATGAAAATCGGAGTACTTAGTGGACATACCATACCAGGTTTATTCAAGAAAAAAGAGAATATCCTCATAGAGACACCCTATGATGATGTTACTGTTACACATGCCAGGGTGGGCGAGAATACCGTGTTTTTTATTAATCGCCATGGGGATCATGCGTCGCTCCCTCCACATAAAATAAACTATCGAGCAAATATCACAGCGTTTGCATCGTGTCATGTTGACTGGATACTAGCTATCGCAACCGTAGGATCTCTTAAGAAAAAAATACATCCTGGTGATTTCGTTATTCCCCATGATTTCATCGATTTCACGAAAACTCGGTCGTACACATTTTATGATGACTGTCGTATCCATGTGGATATGACCACACCGTACTGTCCACTGCTTCGAACAGCGCTAGTTAGGGGAACAAAAAAAATAGTGAAAGGTTCTGTGCACGATCAGGGTGTGTATCTGGCTACCGAGGGTCCACGGTTAGAAACAGTGAGTGAGATACGGTTGTTTTCTGATTCTGCAGACATCGTTGGTATGACTGGAGTCCCTGAAGTCATTCTTGCCCGTGAGAAAGGACTCTGTTACGCCTCGTTATGTCTCGTGAGTAACATGGCTGCTGGATTTCAACAGCGACTAACCGCGGAAGAGATTTCTAAGGTGTATAAGAGAAAAGAACCGATGCTTCTCAAGAGTATTCAACAGATTATCTCATTGCTTCCCGAGAAAAAAACCTGTACCTGTAACCGGGATTTGTTGAAGGCACGCCTATGAAACCAATCTATGAATTAATTGATCACACTGCTGATGTCGGTATTAAAGCATATGGAAAGACGTTAGCGCAGGCGTTTGAACATGCTGCGAAAGGCATGTTTGATATTATTACGGATCATTCTGAAGTCGATTCTGTTGGTCAATATGATATCGTATTAGAGGCATCGGATCTTGAACAATTGTTAGTCGATTTCCTATCAGAGTTATTATTTCTGAATACTGCGCAGAACCTGGTGTTCGGGTTCTTTAATGTTGAGCTGGATGAGAAGAAAAAACATCTCCAGGCACATGTGTGTGGGGAACCGTATCGGACGTCTAAGCATAAGATTGGGACGGAGATTAAAGCGGTGACGTATCATATGTTGCAGGTTCGGAAGAAAAAACCTTTTGAGGTTCAGGTTCTTTTTGATATCTAGCCTTTTAGGGTTCTTCAATTTCTACTGAAAGATGTTTCTTCAGATAGTTTAGGAATCGATGAAAGATGTCTTCTTCGATTTCTCCAACAATTCGTATGGTGACTGAGTGCTCTTTTTTTGGATGAACACGTTTTATGGTGATTTCTGCGGTACATGTTTGTCGTTCATTCATACGCGCTTTCAATGTCAGTATATTTCCAGTGTTCTGTTCATGAACCACTGTGGTGAGTAGTTCGATTGTCTGTCGTAAATCCGCGGTTTTCTCAGGATGATCATACACAAGGGTACCATCAATACTGATTCGTATCATGTTGTGAAATTTTGCTTGGGCAAGCCCGCGGATAAACAATTCAGTGGTTGGTATAAGCTCAAAATGTTCTTCCACCGTTTTTTTACCAGTGAGTCGATACATTGCACCAACGAACACGTTGGATGGAGGGATTTCTTTTTTTTCAACATTGAGATCAAGGACGATTTCAATGTTCTTGAGCATTTTCGGTTTCGTACTTCGTTCAACTTTTGATTTTCCTACTTTATGTGTAGGGTAGGATGCATTGATCCATTTCTCTACTTCGGACGGTGAATACACCCAGGGTGGGTTCATAAATGGTGATTCTTCAGGCATAGGACACTAATATTTAGGCAGAGGTTATTAATACTGTGTTTGTGGTTGAGAGGAAGAAAAAGGTTAAGAAAGAGCAGTATTTTACCCCCTCTTACAAAATACTTGGTAAAAACTAGGTAATTTGTATGCCCCGGTAGTGTAGCGGCCTATCATGAAGCCCTGTCGAGGCTTCGACTTGGGTTCGAATCCCAGCCGGGGCGCTCTCTATCTTTTTTAACAATTATCGAGATTTCAATAAATATACGATGTAGACTATATTTATAAACATATTAAATATATGAAGAATCGGTAGATACCATATCAGGAACAGAACACTGGAATTCACGATTCGCATTTGTCATGGCAGCAATTGGGTCAGCGGTTGGACTAGGAAACGTGTGGAGATTCCCTTACGTCTGTTATGAAAACGGGGGAGGCGCTTTTCTCATCCCCTATTTTGTCGCCTTATTCACCGCTGGAATACCACTCATGATACTGGAATTCTCCGTTGGCCACTGGGCCAGAAGCGCACCTCCAGAAACCTTCAAAAAAATAGGGAAAAAATGGGAATGGATTGGTTGGTGGTCATCACTCGTACCCTTCATTATCGCGTTATACTATGTAGTCGTGATGGCGTGGTGTTTCTCCTACATGATCTTCTCCGTTGATCTCCGCTGGGGATCAAACGCTGAAGCGTTCTTCAAACTGTTCCTCGGAGACACGGGTAGCCCCCTCATCCTGGGTGGAATCAGCATTCCTGCGTTATTCGGTCTGATCGCCATCTGGACATGTGTTTTCCTCATCCTCTACAAAGGAGTTAACCGTATCAGTAAGGTTGTCGCCATAACCGTCCCACTCCCGATGATCCTCCTCATCATACTCACCATCAGAGGAATAACGCTCCCGGGAGCTATTGAGGGTATCAGTTATTATCTCACCCCGGATTTCGCTCGTCTCGGAGACGTCAATGTCTGGCTCGCCGCCTACGCCCAAGTCTTTTTCTCCCTCGGAGTCGCACAAGGGATCATGATTACGTATGCAAGTTATCTCAAGAAAAAATCAGATCTCACGAATAACGCGTTTATTGTTTCCCTTGCTGACGCAGGAACATCGTTTCTCGCGGGTTTCGCCGTGTTCAGCATCATCGGATACCTAGCACTATCACAGGGGATAGGAGTCCCCGAGCTTGGTGCCCGTATCGCAGGCCCAGATCTCACGTTTATCACCTACCCAACCGCGATATCCTTGTTCCCGTTCGCTGCAGCATTCTTCGGCGTGATCTTCTACATCGCCCTCCTCACCTTTGGTATCGACTCCGCATTCTCCATGGTTGAACCGATGGTCGCCGGAGTACACGAAAAATGGAGGATATCAAAAGCAACAGCAACCGGAATCATGTGCGGCATCGGTTTTATCCTCAGCATCGTTTTTGTGACAGGCAGCGGGCTACATTGGCTCGACATCGTGGATCATTTTATCGCCAACTTTGGACTCGTCATGATCGGGCTCGTTGAATGCATCGTACTCGGGTGGATGTTCACCCTCTACAAATTACGGGATCATGCGAACGAAACATCCGATATCATGCTAGGACGCTGGTGGGAGATACTCATAAAATTCATCATACCCGCAATATTGTTCATCTTACTAGCGGTTTCCATAGTCACGAATATTCAACATCCCTATCTCCAATATCCCTGGTGGATACTTGTCTTAGGCGGAGTCACCCCCTGTCTCGGTATCTTCCTACTTGCGTTTGTGTTCATGAGCATAAAAAAACATGAGAAGGTGATCTAATGGGTCTTCCCCCATCCGCGATCGTGATGTTTATCTTTGGATCAGTCGTGTTATATGGTGGGCTTGCCTATTTTTTATACAAAGCCTTCAAGAGGAGAAAACAATAATTATAAAAAAGAGAAGATATGCTCCTCTAAGGAGCAAGAGAAACTAACACGTCTCGTATTCTGGTTGATTACAAACTCGTAATCAACGATGATATTTGCTCCTTTTTATCGGCCTCATCAGGGAGCGTAATCGATGATTTCCATTTTTTCGTTCCATCAGGAAGAAAGTATCCTCGTGAAATCGAAACGAACTCCCGGTCTCCGCCTTCGCCCAACGCTTTCTTCCGGGCAACCTCGATAAAGTTATTTTTTCCAAATTTTACTTCCTCTGCTTTTATCACTTCAAATTCAACCATTGTGTTCCCTCTTATTTTCAGTTGTTTCTTTAAATGGTAATACTAGGGGGTCTTTAATAGATTTTGGACCAGAATATGCTAGGTTTCACTCTGATTTCCAAAACCATATTATTATATAGTAATTATGTATTAGCTACTCCGAAAGACTCTTCAAAATGAAGAGCCAAAAAATAAGTAAAAAGGAAGTATAAAATGGAAAGAAATGATCGATCCGACAGACGACGGAGTTTTGATTCCGGACCTCGAGAAATGCACGATGTAACCTGTGCAGATTGCGGGAAGGAAACACAAGTTCCGTTTAAGCCTGATGGTACCAGACCCGTTTACTGCCGGGACTGTTATCAGAAACATCGGCCAAAAAGATTTTAGTGGAAAAATATGCGTAGTCAGTTTACACCGATTTTTTTCTTCTAATTAAGAAAGATCGCCGAGCATCTTTTATCTAAAATCTTCTTTTTCTTTTTTTCTCATCTTCTTTATGTATCCTTTCTAACAGTAACATCTTTTTCCTACCGTAGTTCTTATTAAAGAGTATCATATATCCCATTGATTTTGTATCCTGGGGGTATAAGACGTATGAAAGAGTTAGATATCACGAAATTACGACATGGTACCGACCTAGTGAAACGAGGGTTTGCGAAAATGCAGAAAGGTGGGGTGATCATGGATGTGACGAACTCAGATCAAGCACAGATTGCTGAGGACGCAGGTGCTGTTGCGGTGATGGCGCTTGAGCGGGTCCCTGCAGATATTCGGGCCCATGGTGGTGTTGCGCGTATGGCGGATCCAGCGATTATTCAAAAGATCATGGATACCGTGAGTATCCCGGTTATGGCGAAGGTGCGTATTGGTCATTTTGTTGAGGCTCAGGCTCTTGAAGCGCTTGGTGTTGATATGATTGATGAGTCTGAGGTGTTAACCCCTGCAGACCCTTTTTATCATGTGGATAAACGCAAGTTTTCTATCCCGTTTGTCTGCGGGTGTCGTAACCTTGGTGAGGCAGTGCGACGCATTTGGGAGGGCGCCGCGATGATCCGGACGAAAGGAGAAGCGGGAACAGGGAACATCGTCGAAGCGATCCGTCATCAGCGTATGGTGACGAGTATGATTCACCATTTAAAAGAGATGAACCAGCAGGGGCTCCTGAAGCTTGCGGAGGAGTACTCCCAGAGCTATGTGCAATCCATGCAGACGCTCACGAATCAGAAAATCACAGACACCGTCCTCGTGTTTGAAGAATACTCTTATAGTACAGTGAAAAAGGAAATCAAAGAGGTTTTAATAGAGATAAGAACAATACAACGGTTACCCGTGGTGAATTTCGCTGCTGGAGGTATTGCGACGCCTGCGGATGCCGCAATCATGATGCAACTGGGGAGCGACGGCGTGTTCGTCGGGTCAGGTATTTTTAAATCATCGAACCCGAAAAAACGGGCGAAAGCGATTGTTGAAGCAGTCGCGCATTACGATCAACCGGATGTGGTCGCTGAGACGAGTAAGAATCTTGGGGAAGCAATGATTGGTTTGGAGATCGGGACGATACCAAAAGAGCAACTTCTTCAGGAAAGAGGCTGGTAAGAATACTCTCCATTGGGATTCTCTCTATACAAGGAGCGGTATCAGAACATATCCAAATGTTCACCCGTGCATTACAGAAGACGCAGCGGAAAGGGACTGTTTCTGCTATCAAAGAACCTAAAGACATCGATATGGTCGATGCACTCGTGCTCCCCGGGGGAGAAAGCACAACGATTACTCGCGTCCTCATGCAAACAGGATCGTATACGCGTATCCGAAAAAGAATTGAGCATGACGATCTAGCGATACTAGGCACCTGCGCAGGATGCATCCTTCTCGCGAAAGAACTCACCCAGACCGATGAAGAGGTAACCACTCTACAAGCGATGGATATGCAAGTAGAACGGAACGCGTTCGGACGACAAAAAGAATCCTTCGAACACCCCATCAGTTTTCAAGGGTTTTCCACACCATTCCCCGCTGTGTTCATCCGTGCACCTATCATAAAAAAAGTATGGGGAGACTGCACCCCAGTTGCCTATTTACAGAAAAACATAATCGCTGCTAAGCAAGGTCATTATCTCGCGTTATCGTTTCACCCTGAACTTACCAGCGATCTCAGAGTACATACGTATTTTTTAGAAATGATTTAGGGAGCGTTTACGCCTTCATAATCGCAAGCAGGAATATCCCTAATGCGATTAACGCGCCAACGACTGCACCGACTACAGCAACGATACCGTTAATAACCGTCCTTTGGAAATTCATGAGATCAGGCAATGCTCCTAAGTTGAGGATATTAGCACCCCAGAGGAAGATAACGAACACCACTAATCCAATAAGGACAAGGATTGCCCCCACTGCTCTGCTTTTACCAGATCCGAAATACGCGGTAAAAATA
>JAZDGT010000003.1:0-28386 GCA_043806635.1 Methanobacteriota archaeon
CAACAACAAACAGAACTCGAACACCACCTCCAAACCATACAACACCTCCAACAAGACCACCAAAACACCCAAACACAACACCAACAAGAACTCCAACACAAAAACACCCACATCACCCAACTCCAAACACAACAACAAGAAACACAACAACAACACCAAACACTCACCCACGAACTCACTAACAATCAACAAACCATACAACAACTAAAAACAGAACTAGAAGAAAAACTACAACGCATCCAACTCAAAGATCATGACCTCGAAAAAAACCAAGAAATAATTATCAACCTCCAAACAGAGATACAAGAAAAACAACAAGAAATCGAAACGAAAGAAGAAGCGATACGCCGGACAGACGTAGAACTAGAAAATATAAAAAGTGCGCTTGATCAAATAAAAAAAGAACGAGATAATTTACATACAACATTCCAAACCATGAAAGATGCTCTCCCCCAATCAATCATTATCACCGATAAAGACAACACCATCATAAGCTGGAATACCAAAGCAGAAGAACTACTGAAGATACACCTCGAAGACCTTTCAGGTTTTAAAATAACAGAACTTGATAGCCTAAAAGACCAACGACTCCATCAACTCATACAACAAGGTGACAACAAAGAAAAAACAGTAACCGTAAAATCGTTTCTATTAACGAACACCCAAAACGAACAAACCTTAACAGATATCTCTAAAATACCACTACTGAACGATAATGGCGAGTTCCAAGGATCAATCGTAGTAATTAATGATATCTCGGATGCGATTACCACACAAGCTGAACTTGAACGAAAACAAGAAGAACTAGAACAAGTAACCACACGCTTCCAAGACGCCTTTAAAAAACTCACTATTGTTGAGAAAGAAATAGAGGCGACCAACGAAGAACTCCGAGTAAAAAGAGAAGATATCCAACAGAAAAACCTTGAGGTAGATCAGTTACGTGAGGAGATCACCGTAAAAAATGACAATATCACTCAGAATGTAGAAGACCTTAACACAACGAAAGCGGAAATCGAAAAGACACAACTCATACTCGGAGAAAAAATAAAAGAAATTGAAACCTTAGCATCACAAGTGACACTTAGAGAAAAAGAGATTCAAGAAAAAACACATGAACTAGAGAAAATAACAACAGAATTCGAAGAAAGTAAACGGCAGAGAGCACAGAGTGCACAAGAACTCCAACGACTTCAAAGTGTATTAGAAACAAAAAGTGAAGAATTACAGATAAAAGATACAGAACTTGAACGTGTACTTCTGCAGAAAGAAGAAAAACAACAGGAATTTGAAACACTGAAGAATGATGTAATACTACGAGAGAAACAATTCCAGAGAAAAATCCAGGAGATACAGAAGAACTCGGATGTCATCACCGCTGAACTCTGGCGAATAAAACAGGCCATGGAGGAAAAAACGCAGCACATTTCTTTTTTGAAAAACGAGCTTGAGAGTAAAAACAATGAAGTGGAAAACGCACTCAGACAGCTTGGTACAACACAAGCAGAAATAGAGCATCTTCAGGATTTGATTCGAGCACGAACTATGGACTTTGAACGCAAAGAACAGGAATGTCAACAGTTCACCGTGGAACTTGAATCGGCACGAGAAGAAATGCGTACCATAGGAACGCAGCTCGATGATACTACTACGGAGAACAGGAGTTTAAAACAAGAACTCGAGAAAAAAAGAGACACCATTGAGATGAGCCAACAGGAGTTACAGCAGTTACAGCAACAATTTCCGGAGAAATGTAATGAGACACTGCCGTTAGACATAGAAGTCGCGCGCCTCCATCAAGAAATCGAATCAATGAAGACAACATTACTTGCTCGAGAACAAGAACTCGGTGAGTTACAGAAAGATTTTCAAGCGAGTAAATCAGCGGTTTCCTGGTTTACTGTTGAGTTTGAGAAAAAAAATACCGAGATGAAAAATACATCAACGGATCTAGAAAAAAGTAAGAGTGAACTTGATTCGCTCAATAAACAGCTTCTTGTTGAACGGGATACGATTGAGGATAAAAGCAAGATGATTAATGAGTTAAAAGATGTTGTGGGTCAGCTTCAACAGGATATTCAAGCTCGAGATGAGCAATTCCATCAGCGTTCTCAGGAATTAGAAGAAAAGACTACGATGATGAATCAGTCGCAGTTGGAAAGGGAACAACTTCATCATCATCTGAAGAATCTCTTTAATTTGGTGCCTTCATCTGTCATTCTGGTCGATAGGGATGCAGTGGTTACCCAGTGGAATACTCGTGCTGAAGAGGTAACAAAGGTTGCTGCAACGGAGGCATTAGGGAAATCAGTGTTCACGTTGGATGTGTTCGGTAAAGAACGAGTTCGGGAAGGGTTCCAGCGGTGTCAACGAGAGAATAAACCGTGGACGGTGAAATCTATTTCTATGAATAATAGACAAGGAGACCGATGTTTGATGGATATCTCTTTTACACCGGTGTTTGATTCTCAGGGTGGTTTTCAAGGAGCGGCGTTGACGATTACGGATGTGTCGGACCGTGTTGATCTCGAGGCAGATCTGAAAAGAACACAGGATGAGTTGCATCATGTTTCAGGGAGGTTCCAGGAGATCCATGGGATGATGAAAGCATTGACGCTGGAGAAGACTGCATTGAATGCTGAGTTGCAAACTGTGAAGCAGGTGCATGAGAAAAATAGAAGTGATGCGGTTCAGGATATCGCCTCTGTTTTTTCTGAGAAACAGCGGGAGCTTGAATCGTTGCAGGAGTCAGTGGTGTCGAAGACGAGTGAGTTGAACACGGTGACGATGAATCTTGATGAGAAGAAATCTTTGCTTGATCTGCTGAATAGCCAGGTGTTGGAGAAACAAAAGGAGTTACAGGTGCTTCAACAGGATTCTGTATCGGTGTCAAGTGATTCCTGGAAGGATCGGTTGAAGATTTCTGATGAGATTGATAAATGTTTGAGTATCACGGATGATGCGTTGAAAACAAAAAAAATTAAGGTTGAGGATGAGGAGCGGGAGTCTGGTTAATAGTCAAGGAGAGAGACAATTGAGCGCATCGGTAAGGGTGCGGTGACGGTTATCGTTCTTGTTATCCCTGTTCCGGGGAGTAGTGTAATCATGACGGTATCATCTTTTTTCATGGAGATATCATCTGGAAGTTTTAGTAAGAGATAAACGATGTCGTTTTGTGCATTTATTATGTGATAGTCGAGTATCGAGTGGTCGGTATCAAGGAGTACGAGGGCGCTGAAGTTTGCGGTTGATGTGTTGTTCCAGAGGGGATGTTCGAATAATGAGGAGGATCCAATAGGAGCATTCATTGCGCTATAGGTGAAGAAATGAAGGTGTTGACCATTTGACACCTCGATTGTTAAGGTTGAGAGATCGATTTTTGTTGAAACGAGTGGTTTGATGAGTATTGCAAGGGTATGGATTGCTGGCTCGTGTTCATTCATTGAATATTTTGCATGAATATCTTTGATTTGAAGATACGTGGTCAACTCGTTAACGGTTTCTTGAGTGATTCTATTGAGGTCGTTGTCTCCGGGGGATGATCCTGAGGATGAGGATACGATGTTGCCGATGAGGATTGATGCAGCAGTGGCAGCGATTAGGATAACGCTGAAAAAGAGGATGAGGGTTGCGATGCCGAGACTTCCGTGTTTGTTCATGGTATTACCCAAGTATCTACTGTTATCTTATCCAGAACAATATATAAATCTTATTATACAAATACTACCTATTTTAAAATAAAATAAAAAAATATGACGTATCTAAAAAAAAGAGAACTCTTGTTACAGAAATAGTCCTCAGAAAGAGATTACTCAAAAAAACGTTCTTTCATCTGGGTAAAAATATCTTTTTCTTGATGATCACTCTGACAATATTCTGGGTTACACGGTTTATCGATTTTCCGGTTCACAGGAAGCCCTGCTAGATGCATCATCGGCATCGTCGCTTTCTTCCCGTGCCGCCAACGTGCATAGAACCAGTGACTAAAGAAAAACAATGGACCATAAATCCACTTTAAATCCGGGGACCAGAAATCAATGTTGTTTCTCCAACATCGCGCAAGAACTTCCCATTGTAATTCGGTTAAATTCTTCAGATTCGTTCGTGTCTTATTTCCAAGAATAGCGTCTTTCAACGGAATAAATAATACCGGAGTGTAAAACATCTTTGCGTGATTGTTCCTTAAATCATCAATGAGCTCTAAGGTCGCGAGAACATCCGCCTCAGTCTCATCGGGTTGACCCGTCATAATCGTACATAGCGGCCACCAATCGTAATCATTCATCTTTCCTATGCCTTGGAGAACAATCTCAGGCCATTTATCGACAGTATACGGGAGCGCTTTTCCTTTCATATACTTCTTCATCAGATGAACACTGCCAGTCTCAATACCGACTTCAACTGAAACAAAAGGTTTCTGATACATTTTACTCGTTTTCGGGTTCCATTTTGTTTTCTCGAGTAGGATCGGGGATAACTCCTCAAGTAGTTTTGGATCATATAACACTGGCGCAAGTGAAGCATGAGAGAGTAAAATATAGTCGACACCAGGATATGATGCGATAGTCTTATACAGTTTTACCACTTTTTCTCGATTGGGGATGAACCCGGGTTTTGATTGATATAAGAAGATATCCTCAGTAACGGTGAAAATAGAGTGTGATCCTTCGCGGATGTTCACCTCAACTTCTTTCATGATATGATCGAGTGGGAGTGAATATTTTGTGCGCATGGTTGGGCTGCAGAACTGGCATCCGCGACCACATCCCCGCATGATTTCGACCATCCCATATGATGCTGCGTGTTGAATCAAGGAGATTTCACTGGTGTTCGGTTTTTTTGCTTCATATGATGGGGGAACTTCTTTATTGTTCATGAGCTTTGTAAAAACATCGACGAGATCATGTTCACCTTCACCATGGAAGAGGACGTCAATACCCAGGGATTGTTGCATTTTTGCTTCGGCGATCTGCCATGTTCCGGCGCCGCCTACGATGACTTTTGGTTTATATTGTTGGATTGCAGGGTGTGTGACGAGTTTTTTGAACTCGGATGCGTTGAGTGCTTCTCCTCCGAATCCGATTAAGGAGTTATAGGTGGTTGATACATATGCAAGACCCATGGGATCCATTGATGAGATTCCCACGATCTTTGTGTTTTTTCCTATAAATTTATCAAGATTATCATAATGAGTAACTATCACGTTGTTTTTTCCAAAAGCATCTGTGAGTAGTGTTTCGACTTTTCGTAATCCGTATAAGGTATATTTTGCGGTTCCATCTTTGTTGTGTTTCATATTGGTGAGGTGTTCTCGGAGTGCGTATCCTGATAGTTTTTGAGGGAATGTACAAATAAAGGCATTAAAGGGGTTATTATCGTAATCATTTGCTTCAGCACGTGAAGCGGTAAGAACGATTGGGTAGCCGTTATGTTTTTTCTGTGCCATTACTATCACGTTTTTTTCTCTTTAGTCAAGGAGTATTTTTTTAAATAGGGGGTCTTTAATGGTTTCTTGGATTTTGTATAAGAGTTCGTTCCAGGTTATGCTGTTTCTGGACCATTGGATCATGTCTTTTTTATGGAGGGAGAGTACTTTGAGGAAGCTTTGCCAGTTGAATCCTGCTTCTTTTAGGGGTGTTGACCATCCTCCTTCTTTCCAGAGGTAGCTGGGGAGTCTGTTTCCAAACCAGATGAGGAGGGAGTCTATTTTCCAGTTTTTTTCGTGTTGGTTAGTTGTTTGTTTTTTGAATTCTAGTGGCTCTGGTGGTGTTGATAGGTTCATGTATACCTCTCCCATGTACCGGGTACATAGTACATAGGATATTTAAAGATGGGGGACAAGTGTTGATTTAATGAGAGTAATAAGGAGGTGATGGATTTTTTTATTTTCGTTTTCTGTATTAATTTGAATGGAGGTTTTCATCTATGGTCTTGAGGGGTCTTTTTTGATAGGGTATCTCTGTTTTCGTTGATTTTTCCTAATTGTTAGTTTTGTGGTTTTGTCATTTTTCCATTTTGTTTTTCTCCCGGGGAATCTTTAAATAGTGTTACTTGCGAACAGTATACACGTAAACAATTACCATGCCCCAATTTCGCATGGGAAACGAAAGGAAAGAAGGTGAAAGGAAATGAAAGGAAAGTATATGGAAAGGCTGGTCGGAAAGTACTGTAAGATCGTCACCAAAGAACCCGGTGAAGAACGAGCAAATGTGATAAACGGCATCCTTGAAGATGTAGATTACAAGGATGGTTTTATTTTAGTTGATTCTTCTCAAGGACTTGGTTGCCTGAGAATCGACACGATCATCGCGATAAAACCCGGACAAAAACACGGACTTGAAAAACAGAACATAAAGAAAGATGAGCACGCAGATGTTGGTATAGGCTCTCTCATTGTGTTTATCGCCAGTGTCCTTGTTGCAGCAATAGCGGCAAGTGTTCTTGTACAGACCGCAGAAACCCTGCAACAGAGAGCATACTCAGTCGGTAAACAAACTATCCGAGAAGTATCCAGTGGTATGAAAATTGTGGATATGTCTGGATACACCGATGCTGGAAAAACAAAAATGGAATACCTAGCGCTAACTATTAAGTGTCGTGCAGGTTCCTATGATATCGATCTCAGAAAAACCTTGTTATATATTGGTTATGAGAACCTGACGGTTCTGAACCTGTCAATACAGGATATGAGTGCGAATGTTGCTGCTGGTGGTATCTTCCACACACTGAACGAGTCAAATTTAACCTCAACCGTTTTCGGTGTCATCGCAACACATGACTCTGATAACTCAGTTTCAAATAACTATGGTATGAGTGTCGATGATACGGTTATCTTACTCATCAACCTCTCTGCTTGTTTCGCAGAAGATAGTGGGTTACTGCCGAATGAAAAGTTCGATGGAAGATTGGTGCCTGAAATCGGGTCAGCAGGAACGTTCCGTATTGAGACACCAAACACCTTTGAACACCGAATCGTACAACTATAACGACAGAAAAGAAGAGGTGAGAGAGGAAGTTTTCCTCTCTTTTTTAATTTTTTTTTATTTTGTTTTTTTAGATCTCAAAACAGAATAATTATCTTAATATGTAAAGTTGCTTTCTTTTTTCTATTATTCTCGAATCTATTGATTATTCTATAATGATATTCTTTATAGATTTTGTATATTTTGTCATTTTATCATTTTGTATGTTTTTACAAGCAATGTTTAAATATGAAAACATTGAGAAGTAGTATCGTGAAAAATAATAACATGCTCTAGACGAGCATGGAACGGTAACGAATCGAAAGGAAGGTGGTAGAATGAAGCACAGGTGAAGAAAGATGGAAAAGAAGTATATGGGAAGATTGATAGGCCAGTACTGTAAAATTGTGACTAAAGAACCGGGTGAGGAACGAGCAAGTGTCGTAACCGGCGTCCTGGAAGATGTTGACTACAAAGATGGTTTTATTATTGTTGATTCTAATCAAGGGTTAGGATGCTTACGGATTAACACGATTATTGCGATAAAACCTGCACGAAAAAAACCCTTAAATTATGATGATCACGCTGAAATAGGTATTGGGGTGTTAATTGTTTTTATCGCCAGTGTCCTGGTCTCTGCTATAGCGGCAAGTGTTCTTATACAGACCGCAGAAACCTTACAGCAGAGAGCATACTCCGTCGGTAAACAAACCATCCGAGAAGTATCCAGCGGTATGAAAATCATTGATATGACAGGATATACGAATACGAACCGATCAAGAATCGAATTTCTTGCTATTACTGTGAAATGTCGAGCAGGATCATTTGATATCGACCTGCAAAAAACGTTACTCTATCTATCATCTGAAAGACTCACAGTGCTTACCCTCGCGACCGATTCCGACCTCTGCATGCTGGGAGCATCCGCAGATGGTATTTTTGAGACCCTGAACATGAGTAAACTCAACTCAACCAAATATGGTGTCATCGCGACCCATGATGGAGATCAATCCGTCATCATCAGCCATGGTATAAGCACAGAAGACACCGTCATCCTCATGGTTAACCTCAGCGCCGCATTCCCAGAATCAAATGGGGTAGCGACAGGACAACGATTCTCAGGAAGATTAGTGCCAGAGCTTGGGTCCGCAGGGACATTCCTTTGTGAAACACCAATGGTTTATGAACACCGAGTAGTGCCACTATAAAACCATAACAAAACCCGACAAAGAAAAGAGGAGACATTCTCCTCTCCTTTATTTTCTTTTTTAAAAATAATCAAGAGTTATTTATTCGCTATTTTGATTACCACCAGATCTGCATGTTCACCATTATATAATGTTGATTTCACACTCACAGTAACTGATATCTTTTGTTTTGTTTTCGTGAAAAACACAGTATCATAAGAGCTGATCTCTTCTCCTTTTAATCGATTCAACAGATACTGTTCTAACATACGAAGTTCTTCAGGGTCGATAAAATCATAAAAACGTTTATCCTGAACCTCTTCAGAGGAATACCCAAGTAATGCGGTGAATGGCGAATTCGCTTGTTTAACTATTCCTCGTTGCAGAACCACTGCTGACTCAGGGATTTTATCAAGAACCGTATGATGATTATCATCCGTATTATTCGATTCAACGGAGATCTCTGAGGGGTGAGCGGGTAGATGCTGAGCGAACATTCGCTCCCGGAAAGCGTTCTCCTCTCGAACAAGTTCTAACCGCCTCCGTTCAATCTCGCCTTCCAATTGCTCCAACTTCTCTCGCCATTTCTGGAACGCAGCTTTATTATTTTCTAGAGTCTTCTTTTCTTCAAGCAGTTGAGATTCGAATACACGTAACAACCGTTCACGCTCTGCTAGCTCTTGAGTTTTATGCTCTATTTCTTCCCATTTTTTCTCCTTTTTCGAGGGACGTGAAGAAAACCGTATTCGTTTCGTCGTAGGCTCTGATTGTTTTTTTTCATCAGAAGAAATCACCTCTGTTTTCTGGAAGATTTGTGATGATATGCTCGGCTCTTCATGGTTTTGGGTATCAATAAAAAAAACCTCTTCTTCAGGGGTTACATCTGGTGTTTTCTGTTGTTGTTCATTGACGATGTCTTTTTGAGGCGGTTCTTCTTTTACTTGAGCAACAGTTTCTGATAATCGTTCTAAATCCTTGCTATTCTGGGTAATTGTTTTTTTCAATTCTTCAATTTGATGAAACAGAACATTTTCAGTGGAAGATTCTGTATCTTGTAAAGGTTTTTTTCGGAGTTTAATTCGTTTATTTCCAAAAGTAAAAACAAGGACATCGTTCATGGGTGTTTGTGGAGAGAATTGATCATCGTCTGGTGTTTGGTTTTCAAGCACGGGTTCTGAAACCGGATGTGGTGGAGGCGTACTCAGTGGTTTATATCCCCGTATTTGTTTCCCAGTAAAATAGATATTTTCTTCTGCAGAATCTGAATCATTATGTGTGAGGTAGCTCCAAAGAATCACGGTTTCTGTTCCATCGAGTGTAATCCAAGGTATTACGAAATCATCTACTTCCTCCTGGGATTTGATCATGTGAAGAATCTGATTCCATTGCGGTCGATACTGCTCAGGGATGGCAATATCAGCGAGATTTTTATATAAGACCTCCTCCCGGGAAAGACCAGTGAGTTGTTCACATCCTTTGTTGAAATGAATCACTTCACCGTTTTTTTTGATACCTACTACTAAGTCTTGATGAATGTAAGATTCCTGATTTTTTTCCTCTTTTTTTGATTGAGTAGACATTGTCTATTCCTTGAGAAATTGTTGAAGATAATGAAGATAATTCGGTGTTCTGTCTCTCTTCCTGCCCATGTTCTCTATTCGTTATTTCTTTTAAAACTTTTTGTTTTAATAAAGTAAGAGATGTACTGTATATTATTCTTATGTCACCAGGAACCAAGAATTGAATGACTACTCTGGAATAGAACCTCTCCGAGTGACTGGGCATCTCCCAATCGTATCCTCGGAGAAATCAGGGATTCTTATCTCTCAGAATATCCCTTGTTATGAACATAAAAATATATATAGGAGATTCTGGTTTTTCCTATTGAACAACGAGGGTTGATGTGGTAAACAGGAGGGGTAGCAATAAAGTTAAAATTAGATCAGGATAGTTCTACAGGGCAAACTACCGAGAAAAAACCAGGTGAGGGCCAGAATCCTGCTCCTGCAGCTGGGACATCCGCAGTTACTCCTGATCAAAAAGCTGAAGCGAAAACATCTGGAGAGAAAAAAGAGGATCTCGAGAGTATTCGCAAAATCATTAAAATAAACCCTGAAGAGACCGCAAAAGATACGAAACCTGAGCAGAAACCTCTTGAACCGACGAAAAAACCTAGTGAACCTGCGCCAACAAGCCCGAAAACTGCTCCGTCGCCTCATGAAGAATCCGGGTCTCAAGATGAACTCGGGCAAAAGAGACAACTCCTTCAGACGATTAAAGATTTTGATTTTCAGATAAAGAAAAACCATGAGGACATCACCGCGGTGAAAGACCGTATGGAAGGACTGACAAAAGACCTTGATGATCTTGTGAGTTTATACGAAATCGTCTCAGAACAGATGAACCCGTTCGTTGGATTATCAAAAGTCACAAAAAAACGATTAGACGCATTAGAGAACTTTACTAGAGAGGTTGATGAGTTAAAAAACCGGATGAGTGAAATTGAATCGGTTATCGAAGTCAATAGAGGAGTAATTGGAGATATTGAGAAACAGATGACTGAACATGAAAGAATCATCCCGCAGACGATATCACAAGCAATTGCCACAACACCGAGCGCACCTCAAACAAGTACTGAGAAAAAAGAAACAATTGAACTTCCCACAACAGTTATTACTGCTACGACCACACCACTAGCTCCAACAACGATCCCAACTCCGGCGCCGTTTCCATCTCAGGATGAATGGGACCAACTCATTAATTCTTCGTTAGAATCATTCCTGTTTGATCTAAAATTAGAGTCCATGCTTGATGAATTTGTTACAACTTTAATACCGTAACCGAGGGGATAGACGTCTATGGAAAAAAATGAGGAAAACAAGAAGGATGCACCACTAGAATTTACCGAGTTAGAAAAAGAACTCGTGACCTATGTAACCAAAAACCAGATTCCCTCCCAACTGGTGAAAAAACTTGTTGATAAACTAAAAGAAAAAAATATTAAGATCACAAGAACCCAGTTAACTCTATTCATCGAAAAACTACTCAATGTCATGCGTACTGCCCCAGCAAAACCAGTTACCCCAGTAAATACAAATGGAACTCAAGTGAAAGGGACACCAGCACCTGAGCCAAGTAAGGACCAAAAACAAAGTACACCCACACAACCCGTGATAGAATCAGCAGATATGAAAATCCTTGTTGATACGATCGAGCAGTTAAAGAATCGTTTGATAACCCTTGAGAAAAACCAGATGAGCGGAAAAAAAATACCTCAAGGAAAATTCGTAACCACCAAAGATATTCAAACACTTGAACAAGAACTCATTCCCCAACAACTCTATGACCTGCAACCACTCACCGAGCTAGCGAATGATGCAGAGAACATCATTGTGCTTATGAAATGGTTACAACATCTAGTGGATCGTGTCGGGAAGACGTTTCTTGCTGATGTCTTGAGTTATTATGTGGATATCGGGTGGATTACCGATGATGTCCGATTAGACCTTCTCAGATACGCAAAAGGGATTACTGACGATGGAAGAAATAAAAGTGTGACAGGAGGACCTCTTGCGTTATCAACCAAGGACCATATTCAATCGTTACTCTTTATCCAGAAACTGAAAGGTGTTCAGGTGGATGAGCGATTCATCTGGCGTATCGATCGAGAGATGGAGAAATTAGGGAAAACTATTGATGAGTATCATCTGAAATAAAAAAAAAAAATATATCTTGATGTTGTTGATTCTCCTAATTTCAGAATCATAAAAAAAAAAAAAAAATATTCCTTAGTGCGGGGGTTCAGATAAATATCTATTTAAAAGGTAAATTAGGGGGGATGTGAAATGGGGTTTTCCCTTTCAGCTGCATTTACCATTCTTGCAGTCACGGTCATTCTTATCATAGAACTCTTAGCAGGTGCGCTTGTCCCTTCAATTACTCAGTATATTGAATCATGGGATAATTTGAAAGATAGACGCGTTGCTGTGTTGCAGAGTCAAATTAATATTACTGATGTGATCGATGGGGTTACGGGAACCTGGTGGAATGAGAGTTTTGGGTTTAGAAAGAGTATTCGCATAGATGAAACCAAAGTTATGGGTGAAGTATCGAATTTCCCGGTTCTTATTGATATCACGGATATTGATTTGAAGGTTCATGTGTTGCAATCGAATGGGAATGATGTCGCGTTTGTGAATATTCTTCATACAATGAAATATAATCACGAGATTGAGCTGTATGAGAGCTCTACGGGGCATTTAATCGCGTGGGTTAATGTTACTAGTCTATCCAGTGAAGAAATAACAATTTTCTACATATATTATGGGAATTCTTCCTGTGCGAGTCAACAAAATCCATTGGGAGTGTGGGATGGGCAGTTCCATGGTGTCTGGCATCTCGAAGAAAGCTCGGGTACACTCTCTGAATCAACGAGTTATGGGAACGACGGCACCGCATATAATAATCCCACGTATGGTGCGACTGGGAAAATCGCTACCGCACTATATTTTGACGGTACGAATGATTATGTTGATTGTGGAGACCCGGTTGATGGGAGCCTGGATTTCGGGACCAATGATTTCACGATTGAATGTTGGGTGAAAACCTCAACAACACTAAGTAGATACATTATGAGTAAACTCGTCCGTAACCCGTTAACTGGATCAGGAACTGGATATGCGTTAGAAATCTATCACCAGATGAATACCTCACTGGGGGATGGAACCGTGTATAATATCGGTCCTAGTGTAAAAACAATAAATGATAACAACTGGCATCATCTTGTGATCGTTTTTGATAGAAATGATTGGGGAGTGGTACTATATTATATTGATGGGGAATTTGATGAATGGTATGATATCGGGGGTATCGGTAATATTGATACCACGGATTCTTTTCAACTCTGCAGAAAACTGATACAAGCTGGACCCCCAAAATATAATTACTTTGCGGGAACTATCGATGAAGTCCGCGTGTCAAAAGGGTTACGTTCTGAAGATTGGGTGAACACGTCGTTTCAGAATCAAAATTCACCATCAATCTTTTACACGCTCGGGAGTGAGACCACCATATTTCTCACGATCATGGTTGAGAACACAGGCGGTATTGTTCTGAATACAGATAAATTTTGCCTGCTTGTAAATGGGACGAACTATGACGTCACTTGTAATCGAACCCTTTTTTTCCCGTTATATGAATATCGTTTCTGTACAATTTCACAGATTACTAGTGGCCCGAAACAAATAAAAATGATCGCTGACACTAGCGCTGAAGATAAATACATGTATACGGGGTAGGAGGGACAAAAAACATATGGGGTTCTCAGTCTCGGCAGTCTTCATGGTTCTTGCGGTTGCGGTGGTTCTTGCTTTTAACATCTTCGCTGGAGCACTCATGCCGACACTCTCACATTTCAACGTATCGATCCATGAGACGAAAGAAAGAGGATTACAGAATGTGCAGAGTCGTCTGAATATCACGAATGTTACTGATGGGGAGACGGGATTCTGGTGGGATACGAGTTTTGGGTTTCGAAAAAAAATCGATATCACCGGGTCAAAAGCTGCGGGTACTAAGTACCCAATAAAACTGATTATTGCGAGTTCACCTCGTATCACGGATAGTTATGATTTCACTTTGGAGGGGCTCGCGTATGATTTCCCGAATGATATCCGATTTTATGATCAAGATAATAATAACGAGCTGGATTATTGGATAGAGAACACGAGTGCGGATCCGATTTCGGTGTGGGTGGAAGTTGGCGCGGACCTAGAAACAGATCAGAGTGTTTATGTATATTACGGTTCTCCTGATGCCTCGAGTAGTAGTAATGGAGAGGATACGTTCAATATTTTTTTCGATGATTTTGAGACGGATCTGAGTAAATGGGAGACGAATGAGCAATGCTCGAGTGCTCATGTCGAGCTGAATGACACCAGATCTACTGAAGGTAACTCCTCAGTCTACATCTATACTGATAGTGCGGGCTGCCGCGCACAATTAAACTTAACAGTCGATATCACCATTGATGTTGCTATAGAGTTTGATTGGGCGCCAAAAGCTAGTTTCGTGGATTACCAAACTTTCTGGACGCTCACCGCTGAGGGGGGTTTCAGTATTGGTAATTTATACGCGGCTGAAGATGTGACACCGTTTAATTTTTGCTACTATAATGGGGCCGCTTTAGTTCCACTCACCGCAACCTATACCGTGGATATGGAATGGCATCATATCCAGGAGTTCTACGATCTTTTTAATGATGTTTATGATATCTATATTGATGACATATTACAAAAGACTGATGCAAATTTTGTAAACCCTGTAGCAAATATAGGATTTATTACCTTCCAATCAGGAGCCGGCGGGGATGAGGGTCATCAGTTTCTTGACACATTCCGAATACGGAAATGGGTGGACCCAGAACCCGCGTTCGCATCCGCTGACCCGCAAGAGACGATCCTTCTCACAGTCGAAATCGAAAACACAGGGAGTATCAGTCTCTCAACTAGCGATTTTTTTATTCTCGTGAATGGAACAAAATACAATGCACGAGCAAACATCTCCTCAATATACCCTTTAAATGAAGAAAAAGTTTACACTACTACACAAACCCCGTATGGTATGAAGCGAGTGAAAATCATTGCAGCGACCAACGTCGAAGATTATTATCAACAGACGGAGTAGGAGGAAAAAAAATGGGTCTCTCACTCTCAGCCGCGACTGCACTCATTATTGTTACGTTATTTATTGTACTTGACATCTGTATGGGAAGTATGCTCCCTAGTCTTTCGGGTGTGCGAGAATCTTATGATACATTGACAGTTCGAATGAATGACCAGCTCTTAACAGACATTAATATTACGGGGATCATTGATACTGCGATCCCTTGGTGGAATGAAAGTTTTGAATTTCGTAAACGTATTACGATCAATAGCAGCAAAGTGTTAACGGATCAAACTAATTTCCCCGTCCTCGTGAATATCTCCTCAGATGATTTACGAGATCATGTGGAGCAAGCAAACGGGAATGATATCGCGTTTGTGGATAGCACGAATACGGTGCAGCTGAACCATGAGATCGAACTCTTTACCCAGGGTACGGGTCGTCTCATCGCATGGGTGAATATCACTACTGTCTATGGTGAGACGAATACACGCTTCTACATTTATTACGGGAATGCGACGTGTCCGAGTCAACAGAACCCAACAGGGGTCTGGGATAGTAATTTTGTGATGGTGCAACATCTGAACGAGACATCAGGAACCCATTATGATTCCACGAGTTACAACAAGGATGGAACGATCACCGGAGGTGTTACTCAAGGAACTGATGGGCTCAGTCAACTTGATGGTGGTGATTTCTTCCATGGGGACACAGAATACATTAATTTTGGTAATACCATAACCCCCTCATTGCTTACGGTGGAAGCATGGGTGAAAGACCCACCAATACTTCGCAATCCTACAACCAACAAAATAGCTAATACCCAGATAAACAATAACAATTTCTGGATAGATAATACGTCATATGCAGAGATTAATTTTTCGCGTTTCTGGCCTCAATTCATCAACACAGCACAATGGACGTTACAATATAACCAGAACGGAACCTGGAGTGATTGCAGTACTCTCTTAACAGTGAATTACACGGTAGTAAGAGATGATCAGCGGAAGTTTTCTCTCGATTTCACTGCACCGTATACGACTGAATACAGACTTCAACTCCTCGTGGGATTAAACACGACAGATTTGATCTATGATTCAACCAATAAGACGTACAACCTGTATTACCACGTGGGTAACGATTTTCTTGTAATGTTTAATTATACTGATATCACACTCACACCCGACCTTGAATTTAACTATGGAGTAACAGAACAAAAATTTTGGTTCACGATCCTCCACAATAAAACCATAGCAGCAGGGTCAAAGATTTCTTTAGACCCATATTATAAGGTAACGGGAGGAGGAGTAACTGGTGCAACTGATTCATCTGGGTATAATAATGGACGGAAACTCGTTCGAACCTCAGATGGTATCCTTCATTGCGTCTATCATTCAATACCTTCAGGAAACACAAAAAATAATATTTATTACGCGAAATCAATAAACAGTGGAGTAACGTGGACTAACTACTTACTGATTAATGATAGCTCATATGATCAAAAGTACCCATCGATAGCAGTGAATAGCACCGATGCGTTGTTTGTGGTTTGGCAAGGAATAAGCGGAGCAGGACGAGGGAACAGAATTCGGTATAGTATAAAAACGAGCAGAACTAGTAGTTGGACTGCACCAGCGAATATTACCCCTGGAGATTATGATCAATATTATCCTTCACTCGCAGTCGATAGCAACGATAAAATCCATGTCGTCTGGGCGGGAAAACATGCGGGAAGTACCGTGAATACTCAAATACGGTATGCGAACTACTCGAATGGTGCCTGGAACACGAAAATCAACATAACAGGTGGTGCATTTGATCAATTAAACCCGACAATAGTCATTGATGGGAATGATATTCGTCATGTGATCTGGTATGGTTTGCCTAACTCGGCATCATCTATTCAGCAAATACGATATTCAGGAAACGCGTCTGGAAGCCTCTGGAAATCACCAGTAAACCTTACCGGTGAGGGTTACATTCAACAATACCCCTCCCTTGCTATTGATACTGATAGGAATCTGCATGTGGTCTGGCAAGGACGATACACTGGTAGTAGTACGACGCAAATACGATATAAAAAATTTACTCGCAGTACCAGCACCTGGAGTGCTATAACAAATATCACCTCAGGGACACTCGCGCAATTTACTCCTTCAATCGCTCTCGATGGCTATAACTATGTCCATGTGGTCTGGCGAGGGTATAACATAAACCTGGATCCTAATACCCAGATTCGATATTCGAATAACACGGGTACTGGCTGGACTGCACCAAGGAATCTTACCAGTGGTAATCCGAGTAAATATTACCCAAGTCTGATATGGGCATACCACCCCATAACCATCAATGTCTGTTGGCCCAGAACAGGCTATGCTTTTGTATTTACGAACAACACCCTAGTATACTACTATGCAAGCACAAGCCTCAGCTGGCAAAGAAAACAAATACTCACCATGTCACACGACACCTATTCATTAGAAATAAACTCCAATGGGACAATCCTCTACGGCTATATCGGCGGGAAGTCAACATCCACCGGTATTGATACCAACTGGCACCATGTCGTGTTAACATACGATGGAAGTCAAATCGGGTTATTCAAGGATGGGTATTCATTAATTCTGATACCTGTTCTAACGACATTATCATATCCTCCAACAGTCCCGGATATCACCGCAGGAAAATATCTCACCGGATATATCGATGAACTCCGCATCTCAAAAATTAATCGATCAAGTAACTGGATCAACACCACCTACCTCAACCAATATTCACCATCGACGTTCATGTTTTTTGATACTGAACAAAACAAAGACCAAATCTACCTCAACATCAGCGTGGAAAACATCGGCAAAGTCGTCCTCATCACCGAAGACTTCACCATCATCGTCAACGGCACCCTAATACCCTCAACTGGTACACATACCTATCTTGCGCCAACACAAATCGTCCACTTCCTCAGCAACAATATCATGTCAAGTGGGGAAAAAAGAATTAAAGTAGTAACCGAATATGGTATTGCAGATTATTATTATCATCCTGGATAGAGGAGGGGACGAATGGGATTTAGCCTAACCGGCTCACATGTCATATTCTTCATTGCATCGTTAATCGTTGCAGGCGCAGTCTCCGGGATATTCATCGCCATCACCCTCAACATCAGCACCAGCCTCACAGAACGCGGAGAACGCCTCCAAGAACAACTCGACGTCGATTTCAAGATCATAAACGACCCTGATGAAATCCCCACCGATGATATCTTAGGAGACTATTTATTCTACCTGAAAAACATCGGAGGAAAAAAACTCGTCACCACAAACGAAACCTTCGACCTCTTCATCGATGGAGAAATCCTTACCATTACCAAGTATAATTTTACTGAGGACACAATTAGTGTTGGTGAAGTCACCACAATCTGGGTTGATCCTACCGCAATCGTCGGTGCTGGAGACCACACCTTACGAGTTGTTGGTCCTATGGCGATCGAGGACGAGTTTGCTTTTACCGTGTAATCAATAAAAGAGGGATGTATGCACAGAGCAAAATCAATCGAATTAGAACGAAAAGGGGAAAAAGACGGGTTTGCCGAACGATTCGGTAAAAGCTTCCCCAACGGCTCCCTCGTATTCATCGAAGGAAAAGAAGGAACCGGTAAAAGCATCTTCTGCCAACGATTCTGTTATAGTTTTTTACGCAATGGTGACTCCTGCTCATATGTATCCACCCAGTTCACCATTAAAAGTTTCCTCAGACAAACCGCATCTGTGGATTACGATATGAGAAAATATCTCATGAAGGGAAAATTATTCTTCATCTCAACACAAGTTACGCTTGCGGAGACACTACCAAAAAACACGTTTCTCGAAGGGTTAATCACATGTAAAAAATTGTTTGACCCAGAAGTGATCTTTATAGATTCATTATCCACCCTGTTGAAAGAAAGCCTCGATATGAGCAACCTTGTTGATTTATTTAGTTTTTTTAATCGGTTAACCGGTACCGGGAAAATTATTGTGCTAACCGCGAACCCGGCGGAGTGGAACGATGACATTCAAAGCGAGTTTCAGATGATGTCTGATATCCATTTTAAAGTGACTCGAGAAGCAAGACCCGGGTTAGGAATTGTTCATAATATTTATCTTGAAAAGTTTAATGGGGCTATGTTCAGGTATGAGCCGTTGACAACGTTTTCTGTGAAACCAGGGGTTGGACTCACCATTGAGACCAGTGGTGTAGCGTTCTAAAAAGGAGGAGGTGAAGAACGTGACCCTGATGAAAGAGGATGAAGTAAAAAAACTCCTTGATGAAAACTCTCATCTCAGACAATACGTCGAAGAAGTCACGAAGACCCTTGGCCGACCTGCGTTTCATAGCGCGCTCTCCCGTGATTTAAAATCAGATAAATTCCCGAATCTTATTTATCCGACAAAAGGGGTCGTGTTTATTCATCTGTTTCGAACAAAAGATATGTCTGAGGTTGAATATCATGCGGTCGAACCAACGTTAACCACAGTAGAGCAGGAAAAACGAGAGAGAGTCTTGGAACAAATCTATGAGAGAGCACCTCGATGGAAGACCGTGAAAACCGATGACGAAATCCGAGAAGCAGTGAAAGAACTCCTGGACGAGATCGTAGTGGTTACCGAAAGAGTATCACCAACAGCAGAAAAAAAAGGGTTCCTCTCCGGGTTAAAACCAGGGAAAATTAAAGTCACTGCGAGTGAAAGGACGAAGTTAGAATACAATATCACGAAGGATCTGATCGGTGGGGGCCCACTTGAACCGTTTATGCGAGACCCATATATCGAGGATGTCCACGTCATCACTGGACAAAAAGTCCATCTTATTCATAAAATCTTTGACATGGTGAAGACGAATATAAATATTGATGCGAAATGGGCAGCGACGTTTTCGCAAGAATTCAGCGAGAAAATCGGCAGCCCCGTCAGTGAAGGACAACCGATAGCGGATGGGACGCTCCCTGATGGCAGCCGGGTGAACATTATTCATAGTCAGGATGTAAGCCTGAAAGGGCCGACGATGACGATCAGGAAATTCAGTGAGACACCTATCAGTATCACTCAGTTGATTAACTGGGGAACCCTGAGTTCAGGGATAGCGGCGTATCTCTGGCTCTGTCTCCAATATGGTAGAAGCCTTTTCGTCTGTGGTGAGACTGCGTCTGGAAAAACTACGACTTTAAATGCGATTGTTCCGTTTATTTCTCCTGAAAAAAAAATTTATACTGCGGAAAATACTCCTGAGGTGATGGTTCCTCATGCAGTATGGCAACAATTGCTTACAAAAACCACGGGGCCAAAGGAGGGACACATTGAATTAGAGGATCTGCTGCGAGCTGCGTTACGGTCACGGCCTGACTATATCATCCCGGGTGAAACTAGAGGGATAGAAGGACGTGTGGTATTTCAAGCGATGCAAACAGGACATCCTTGTATTACGACATTTCATGCTGGGTCAGTAACTAAGGTTATCCAGCGGTTCACTGGTCATCCGATCAGTATCCCGAAAACCTTCATGGACAACCTCGATGTCGTCTTAATTCAGATGGCTGTTGAACGCAAAGGGAAACGTATCCGTCGGGTGCTCTCTGTTGATGAAATCGAAGGATACAACAAAGAAGTCGATGGGATTATGTCTCGGAAAGCGTTTGAATGGAACGCAGCGGATGATAGTCAAACGTTCAAGGCAAACCGGAATAGTTTCATCCTGGAACAACGATGTGCGAAAAACGCAGGATACGAAGATCTCACGAGGATTTATGATGAATACGATCGCAGGAAATACATCATTGACCGAATGATTGAAGAAAAAATATTTGATTACTATGAAGTCGTTCAATTTATTTGGACATTCTATCGTGAAGGAGAAAAAGGATTACCAATAGAACTCTAATGTATGCGGAGACAATCGATAAACGTACTAGTATAGTGACACAGCGGGGTTGTCTGAATGTCTCTGGGGATGGGAAAGCAGTCAAAGTGAACACGATAAAGTGCAGACTATCCTAAGAGGAAAAAAATGACAAAGATGGAAAATGATGAAATACAGAAGCTCTTTACAACATATCCCTATTTTAAGAATTATGTGACGAAAGCACAATCGAAAGGAGCGGATATTGTTTTTTATAAACTAGTACCTCGAGAGGTTCGAGATGAGAAATTCCCGAATTTTATTTATCATACAAATGGGGGTGTGTTTGTTCATATCTATCGTATGGAGGATATGGATGAGGTTGAATACTATGCGATTGAGCCGCCAATGTCACCAATTGAGCAAGAAAAATCGGATCAGATTCTGAAATTGGTTTTAGAGAAGGTGCCTCAGAAAAAAAGTGCGATAACCGATGATGACCTGAGAGAAGTACTCACGGAGTTGATTGATGAAATTGTTGTGGTTGATGAACGTGCAACTGCTGTTGAGAAGGAAACGAAACGGAAAAAAATCGAGAAAGTGAGAATGACGTCTCTTCAGAAAAATCTTATCCTATATAATATTTTTAAAATGCTTCTCGGTGGTGGTCCTATTGAACCATTTATGCGTGACCCGTATCTGGAGGATATTCATATTGTGGCGGGGGAGAAGATCCATTTAATTCATAAGATTTTTGGGATGATAAAAACGAATATCTCGATTGGGAAAGAAGAAGCACCGATTTTTGCGCGAGCGTTAAGTGAGAAGATGGGTACTCCGGTGAGTGAGGGGCGTCCGATTGCGGATGGCGTGCTTCCTGATGGTAGTCGAGGTAACATTATTTACAGTTCAGCGGTGAGTATTAAAGGACCGAGTATGACGATTCGGCGTTTTACTGAGACTCCGATTAGTGTGACGCAGTTGATTGGGTGGAATACAATTAGTGCAGGGATTGGCTCGTATCTGTGGTTGTGTCTGCAGTATGGACGAAGCTTTTTCCTCTGCGGGGGGACTGCGTGTGGGAAAACCACGACGATGAATGCGATAATCCCGTTTATTCCTCCTGAGAAAAAGATTTATACTGCTGAGGGGACGCCGGAGTTGCAGGTCCCACATGCGGTTTGGCAGCGGTTGTTGACGAAGACGAGTGGGCCGAAAGAAGGGCAAGTAGATTTATTTGATTTGTTAAAGGCAGCGTTACGGTCACGGCCTGATTATATTATCCCGGGTGAGGTGAGAGGTGCTGAGGGGAACATCGTGTTTCAGGCGATGCAGACGGGGCATCCTTGTATGACGACGTTTCACGCAGGTGATGTGACGAAGGTTATTCAGCGATTTACTGGTGACCCGATTAATGTGCCGAAAACGTTTATGGATAACCTGGATTTCGTGTTAATCCAGCTTGCTGTTGAGCGGGAGGGGAAGACGATGCGACGATGTGTCTCAATCGATGAAATCGAAGGGTATAACCGTGAGGTTGACGGTATTATGGCTCGGAAAGCGTTTGAATGGAAACCTGATGAGGATGAACATCTGTTTAAGGCAAATAAGAACAGTTTTATTTTAGAGCAAAAAATCGCGAAAAACGCAGGGTATGCAGATACTGCAGAGATCTACAATGAATATGAAAAAAGGAAGCATATCCTTGAACGTATGGTGGAAGAAAAAATCTTTGATTATTATAAGGTTGTTGAATGTATTTGGAAGTTTTATCGTGAAGGGGAAAAAGGATTACCTTTTAAGTTATAATGTGAGAGTGTATGGCTGAGGAAACAAAAAAGAAACAAAAACGAAGGAGAAAAAAAACTCAGAGCGAGGGAGAGGAGAAGAAAGATGCTCTGAAAAATTTTCGTGTCGCGTTTCGGAGCCTTGAGGATCCAAAAAAATATTTGAAAAACGTTCTCATCCCCTTCATTTTCTTGGGGGTAATGTTTTTTTGTACTCCGTTCATCCTTGCTATAGTACTACCTGTCCCCGTTGACATTCATCCGATTAATTTCATCGCTGGGGGGGGTATCTGTATTCTGATGGGTATTCTTTATCCCTATATCACCTGGAAGAATAAAGAGAATGACATCAATAGTAAAATGCATTTCTTTATCACGCATCTCAGGGTTCTTGCGATCTCTGATTTACCCTTGAAAGATATCATTAATGTTATCAGTAAAAAAAAGGTGTACGGGGGTCTGGGGGATGAGTTAAAAAAGATAAATGTTTTATCCACGGATTGGCGAACCCCGCTTGCGAAAAGTTTTCGTTTTATCGCCAATCGAACACCGAGTAAACTCTTCAAGGATTTCTTAGATCGTTTCTCTCAGAGTCTAGTGAGTGGTGTCGAACATCGAGAGTTCATTGAGCAGGAGCAGGGTGCGGTACTCCAAGAGTACATTACGATGTATGAGGCGAGTAACGAGAATATTACGATTATTAATGAGGTGTATGTCAGTTTATTGATTTCGATTATTTTCATCATGGCGTTGGGTATTGTGTTACCAATCTTGCTTGGCGGGGAGAACATGAACACGTTCATGTATCTCTCAGCGTTTTTGCTAGTTTTTTCAGAAGCAGCTTTGCTGTATCTGTTGAAAACAATGATTCCATTGGATCAGATCTGGCGTCTGAGTGGCGAGAAAGGGGAAATGGAAAAAAAGATGGAGAAAATGTTTAAGACTTCGGTGATTGCCTGTGTTGCTATTGGTGTTGGATTAGGACTTTGTGTGTATATACTGCGACTACCTTTGGTAAGCAGTATCCCTTTTGAGTTGATTGTCACCTTTGCAATTACCCCCTTGATCATCCCAGGGATTATGGCATATAAAGAAGAGGCAGATATTGCGCGGAAAGAACGGAATTTTCTTGCGTTTCTTCCTTCACTTGGGTCGATTTCCGCGATGCGAGGGGGGAAGATTACTGAGTCTGTGTATTACTTAAGCGAGAAGGATTATGGGGTGTTAACAAAACATTTACGTGATTTATACCGACGTCTTCGAACTCGTATCAATGATGATTCTGCCTGGGAATGGTTCGGGTCTGAAACCGGGAGTAATTATATTCAACGTGCGAGTGAGATGTTTCGAGAGGCGACGTATGCGGCTGCAAACCCACGGAATGTGTCACGGATGATTACGGAGAATCTTCGAAAAATACGTGATTTACGGGTGAAAAAACTTGCGATTGTGAAAAGCTCTGCAGCGTTGTTTGCTGGGATTACGTTTGGGTTAGCCTTTTGTGTGTATGTTTCCCTGGTTATTGGTCAACATCTGAATCAAATCTTGCTTGAAGGAATGGCTTCAGGTAATCCCTTTGGAGGGACAAACGTTGGTGCAGCAGGTCCTTTACTGAGCGCGATACCACCAGAAGTGTTCGCAATTAGTTTTATGATTGGTTTTCTAACGTTGGTGATGCACTCGTTTATGATGGGGATTACTATTCGTTTATTGCGAGGGAGTCATTTTTACACCTCGTTTTTGTATTTCGTCCCTTTTGTCTGGACAGTGACCGTGACCGCACTTCTTGTGCAAACTTTTTTAGCAGGTTATCTGGAAGTATGAGAGGAAACCTTCAAAAAATCATTCTCCGATAAACAGAGTACAGAAATGTATACGAATACCACTCTAGTTATTAGAAAAATAAGGAGTACCATAGTGTTTTATGGTACAATAAGTATTATATAAAGAGAAGAAGATACCACTGATACGATAAGGAATAAAGTATCTTAGGAGAGATTACCTATTCCTCGATAATGAACGTGAGTTTTATGAAAAAAATCGGTATCTTAACTGGTGGTGGAGACTGCCCAGGTCTGAACGCGGTAATCCGAGCCCTAGTCCGTAAATCTATCCAGAATCGATGGGTAACAGTCGGGATTCGAAATGGATGGAAAGGCTTAATCGAGGGCGATATCTTCCCGCTCACCGCACTAGACGTCTCAGGTATTCTCACAAAAGGAGGGACCATCCTTGGGACATCACGGACAAACCCGTTCAAAGAACAAACCGATGTTGATAAACTCCTTCAGAACCTAACAAAATTCAACATTGATGCACTCGTCGCTATTGGTGGTGAGGACACCTTAGGTGTTGCATTGAAACTCCATCAAATAGGAATACCAGTCGTTGGCGTCCCAAAAACCATTGACAACGATCTCTCAGGAACAGATTTCACTTTCGGGTTCGACACTGCAGTATCGATAGCGACCGAAGCAATCGATCGTCTGCATTCCACCGCGGAATCACACCATCGGGTTATGGTGATCGAAGTCATGGGAAGACACGCGGGATGGATCGCAACCATGTCAGGTATCGCTGGAGGAGCAGATCAGATTCTCATCCCAGAAAAACCGTTTGACATCGAAGAAGTCTGTAACAGTATTAAAGCACGGTATGAAAAAGGGAAAACCTTCAGCATCATCGTTGTCTCTGAGGGAGCAAAACCAAAAGACCAACAGAAACTCATAACCCAAAGCCAAGAAATCGATGAATTCGGTCACGTAAAACTTGGTGGCATCGGTCACGTCCTCGGCAGAGAAATCGAGAAAAAACTTGGTGTAGAAACCCGTGTGACCGTCCTTGGTCATATCCAACGAGGAGGAACACCAACACCCTCTGATCGAATCCTTGCGACACGGTTCGGCATCGCCGCAATAGATTTAATTGACCACGAGTTATATGGGAAAATGGTTGCCCTTCAAGGTAATAAAATAGTTCCCGTTAACTTAGAAAACGCGGTAAGCACCCTCAAAACTGTTGATATGGAATTATTTAAAATCGCCGAAGTTTTTTTTGAACGAGAACCAAATAAAACCATTCTGTCCATGCCGGAAAAACAACCCTAACAACACCGCCAGATACCCTAAAAAAATTAGAAGAAACTCCGTAATTCTAAGATATGGAGATTCACACCGATTTTCTCCAGTTCAGAAAGAGAATCATCCCCGATATATTTTTTGAAATCCTCAACAAAATTCACTGCTTCACTTTCCAGGTTATCCTGCGTTTTCTTAAGGATTTCTTTTAACGCTTTCCCGAGTTTATACTCCTCCACCGTGTTAATCTCGGGAGCAAACTGAAACGCGTTGATCCCCTCATCATACCGGGTTTTATCGATAGTAATGTATGATAAAACAGCATGTGTTTCCCGAAGTTGTTCTATGACGGTATCGACTAATGCAACCGCGAAACGAGGTGATGTTTTTTTCCCGATTAATGTAATAATCACCTCAAAGGTTTTTTTGGTAAGCCCCTGGTATAATCGTTGTTCTAGGTCCTTCTCAATCTGATCAAGTTTAACCCCGATCTTCCGTAACTGACCCATCACTTTTGGTCCAAGATCTCGGATGACTTCACCAACGAAAACCCGTCGTGTTTTCATATTCGTTGAAAGGGCAACCTCAAAAATGAGTTGTTGAATCCCTCCCCCCCGTTTCGGAGGCACATCCTCATCGATATCATTTTCGATATGTATTGGATAAAGTCCATTTGAATCAGGCGTATCTCGAATATTGACAGACGCGAAAAAACTGTATTCTTTTTCAAGTTTTTTCAATGTTGTTACCATAAGTTTTATTGCATCAGGCTCAGCAATTTTTCTGTTTAACACTGCAAGTAATGATCGGATCGTGTACTCCAAGACCTCAGATGTACGAATTCTGCGTATCTTTGTTTTTGCAGCTTCTTGCATCGCAGCTAAAAAATCTGATTGTTTAAGGGTTAAATCCACATCATAATTTTTCTTAAATATCGCATTAACTTCTTCACCAAGTGAATCTTTCACCTCGTTAATAAAATAATATTCAGCATTATCAAAATCAAATTGCTCATTCTCCCCTAAGGAAATAGCAATGGAGTCAATTATTTTCCCGATCGCTTCACCAAGAAGTACGGAATCAATAGCATCAATAGCAGAATCTATCTTTACTGCATCCATTTCTCCCGAGTAGAGAGCGCTTTGAATATCGATATATTTGAAAAACGAGAAAGTCGGCTGTAGATTTTTTGCCACGTTCCCTATCGTCTCAATTGCAAAACTCTCTGATGTTCTCCTCCCGATTACTCTAATAAAGGTTCGAAGCAAACCACTGATAACCATTGAGTTACTTACAACTGCCATGAACCCTCTTTACTCAAAGTTTTTTCAATTACTTCCTGCAATTGAGCAGCATCACAAGGTTTTTCGACATAGTCGCACGCAGCGATTCTGCCAAAACCCTTGCTGTATACATCGGTTTTCGCGGAAAGAAACACAATAGGTACTTTTCTCCAGATTTGATGCTCTTTTAGTTTCGCGTAGATATCCCAACCATTCATATCTGGTATCATCACATCTAAAAGGATAATATCAGGAACCACACCATTCTGTAAAATCTCAAAACATTCAGTACCACTATGTGCACTGATGACAGAATACCCATTATTATTGTGTTCTAACCGTTTTTTCATGACATACGTGAAATCCGTGTTATCATCAACAATCATTATTTTCCTCATACTTTTCTATCTCATATACGGTCTATTCATCATACGATAGTATTTTTTTTATTATTTTGATCTCCATATGGGTACTGTGAAATGAATCGTTGTTCCTTTTCCTACACCTGGACTTTCCGCCCAAATCTGTCCTCCATGTTTCTGAATAATTCGTTTACAAATAGAAAGACCAAGACCACTACTTCCAAGATCATGCCGAGACGGATCAACCTTATAGAACTCATTAAATATTTTCGAAACATGCTCAGGAGGAAGCCCAATACCAGTATCCTTTACAGAAACAACAACGAACTCTTGCACCTTTTTCGCATCAATAGTCACCACACCATCTTCTTGCGATATATATTTATACGCATTTCCAATAATATTAATGAAGACTTCACCTAATCGTAACTTATCACCTTCAATCGAAAGCGAAGGATCAACGTTATTCTCAAACGTGATTGTTTTTTGCGTCGAATAGAGTTGTTTATCCTGAAACGTCTCCTGAATGAACTCTTTTAGATGGATTGTCTCCCAATTCAACTGAATCTTAAGAGAACTCAACTCAGCAATCTTCAACGTCTCCGTCACCAAGTTTTTTATATAATTCACATTACGAATCGCGATATCACAATCCTCATGATCTTTCTCAGGGATCTCCTCACGAATCAATGGAAGAACATTCAACAGGATAGACAACGGAGTCTTCAAATCATGACCAAGTTGCGTAATAAACTCATCCTTTTGTTTTAATAGTTGCTCCACCTGTGCAGTCCGCTCCATTACTTTTTGTTCAAGATCCCGGTTAATCGTCTGCAGTTTCTGATGTGCTACTTGCAGTTCTTTCTCCATTTGTTTCCGCTCAGACACATCCTCCATTGTTGTATGCACCGCAGTCACATTATTATCATGATCAAAAGAGAAAAAATCATGAATCACAAAAACCCGTTCCTGACCAGTCTTCGTCACATACCGCCGCTCATTACCCGCGATATACGCGTTACCCTGAAGCTTTTTCTTCTCAAAAGAGGCACGAGCAGACTCCCGCTCAGTAGGAATCACAAAATCAAAAATAGATCGCCCAATAACCTCATCACGAGAAAAACCCAGAATCTGACACCACTTCTCATTCACATTCGTAATCAAACCTATTGGGGACAACGTATGATACGG
>JAZDGT010000004.1:0-47666 GCA_043806635.1 Methanobacteriota archaeon
CGGTTGTCTAAAGAAACGCTATCCGCTTTCTTTTTTTTTTATTTTTTTAATATTTTTTCTATTCGGTGTTTGAAATCCATGAGGTCAAAAGGTTTTACAATATAGTCTTTTGCTGCAATGCTTCCCATCCCTATGCTCATATCGTCTCCTTTCGCCGTGAGAAACACGATAGGGATATCTCTCCATTTCTTGTTTTCTTTCATTTTTGCGGCGACATCCCATCCGCTCATCCCTGGCATCATGATATCAAGAATGAGTAGATCGGGCGTATGAGATTGTAGTTTTTCGAGGCAATCCGCCCCGTTTTCTCCTTCGATGATTGTGTAACCATTTATTTTGAGTATTTGTCCGACGGATGTTCGTACATCTGGTTCATCATCCACAATCATCACTTTTTTTGTCATAGTATCGGGTTTTCTCCGTTGTTATTTTTTCTTTTCTGGTTGTGAAGGAATCCTTTATCCTTTTAAAAAAGATTGCGTCATTAAAAACCTTGTTTACTAGAAAAACAAATGGAATAGCAGTTATACGAAGTTTTAATAATATCATAATTGATTTTTAATGGGATAACTACTATTCATACTGAGGATCAAACACGTGAGAGATGGCGATGTCTGAGATGGGATATACTCCTGTATTTACAGAACTTTTACAGACTATTGTGGATATCATTGGGAGGCGGAGCTCTGAACATTATGCGGTCGTGATGATTAATAATGCGATTAAAAAAATTTCGAAGCACTATACGATTTTACAGAACGTGAGTATTAAAAGTTCTCAGTTCACTGAATCCCCTCAGTTGATTATGGTTCCTCCGGAGATTAATATGTTATCTCCGAGAGATTTCCATGATATTCTTCATCAGTTTCTTTACGAGATTACGAACTCTATTGGGAAAACGGCTGGTCATTTCTTCCTAAAAGAGTTAAAAGAAACCATTGGAGCCCCCTGCGATACTACCTTGGTTACTCTTGGTATTGATCTGAGTTATATGCATTTTCAGCAGATCACTGAGAAACGCGCTAAACCCATACCGCTCTCAGATCCTGCGATGGTTTTACAGAACATCCTCCAGAATCTTCTTGAAATCCTTAGTAAAGAGACGACCCTGGATTTATCATTTTTGACCCTTACTTACTTTTTAAGTGAGTTATCAAAAGATTACACATTTGTTAGTAAAATAACCATTAAAGACATCCGTTATACACAGACTGATGAGGTCGTCATCGTTCCCTCTGATATTAATGCTCTTGACCCATCAATCACTGGTGCAATGATCCAAGATTTACTCTCCCATGTACAAAAATGGTTAGAAAAAAAAGAAATCTATTCTCTCGTTCAAACCTTTTCTCATCGACTGAAAGAGGAAGACTCCCTCGCCCTTGAAATGATGGGGGTTGATTTCAATGCAATACAGATTAGCAACGAAACCATCTATAAACATGTCATACGCGCGCTCCTCATGGTGCTCGGGAGAGCAAGCACACCTCAATACGCAATATTCGCACTTGATGCTATCCTAAAAAAATTAGGAGAAAAATACGGGTTCTTAAACTATATAAAAATAGATTCAACACGATACTCAGATGGAAGTGACGCAATTACTATTATGTCCTCTATAGATACCCTAAAACCAGTTGATGCTGGACGTGGTATACAAAAATTAATCGAAGAAACCGTAAAAACCCTTGGTGAACAACTCGGGCCACAGTTCGTTGATGAATTTAAAAGAAACCTGGGAAAAGTGTATCTCACAAGGATGGAGGAGATGGGAGTGAATCTTCACATTGTCCAACTCCGACAAGATCTCGCATCTCTGAAGTCATCATTCGTTTAATATATTGTAAAAAGATATCTATAAAAAAAATATATAAATAACGATAAGGAAATGAGGAGAAAAAAACAATAATGACGAAAGAACCCTTCAGTCTCACCCATGTTCTCTTCGGCTCAATCAATAAAAAATTGACTATTATTTTTTTCCTTGTCGCGATCGCTGCACCCACTATTGGTATCTACTACTTTTATTCGATATCCATCTCATTACTCACAGAGACGACTGAGATCTTCCATGAACAAATGACTTTACTACAGACAACCGCTGCATTAATTATCATCATGATCGCTTTTGATGCAGGGATCATCGGTTTTTATGTTTCTCGATCCATCTCAAAACCCCTCCTGCAGCTTCATGAGGCAACCCAAGAATTAGAAAAAGGGAATTTCTTGGTTCGTACCGATATCACTACGAACGATGAACTCGCGCAACTGTCTCATGCATTCAACAATACTGCAACAGCCTTAAGTAAAATGAATGAACAACGAGAACAAATCGACCGGGCAAAATCCGAGTTTCTGAGCATCACCTCGCATGAACTTCGTACGCCACTCACACCTATGAAAGTCCAGTTGCAGATGCTTGAAAAAGGATATTTTGGTCGATTAACAAAGAAACAAAAAGAAAGCGTGGTCATTCTAAAACGAAATGCGGAACGATTGAACCGCATCATTGAGGATTTCCTTGAAGTCTCACGGATAGAAGCTGCTCGTCTGAAGTTTGTATTCAAAGAAACCGATTTAGCGCATACCTTGCAAGAGACCGTCGCGTTCCTTGATGGGTTCGCGAAAGAAAAACAGATCACCCTTGCCGTGAGAATCACCAATCTCCCAAGTATCCATGCGGATTCTGATCGCATTAGTCAGGTCCTGCGAAACCTCATCCATAACGCAATTAAGTTCTCTCCTCAAGGGAGCACTATCATGGTATCTGCAGAAGCAAAACCTGATCATATCCTCTTTGGTATAAAAGACCAAGGCGTCGGTATGTCCTCTGAAGACCAGATACGCGTGTTCGAACCGTTCTACCAAATTGAGGCAACAGTGAACAGACAACATGGTGGGACTGGTCTCGGGTTAACAATCTGCAGAGGGATCATTGAAGCCCAAAAAGGGAAAATATGGGTTGATAGTAAACAAGGAATGGGGAGCACGTTTTATTTCACAGTCCCACTTACCCCTGTTGTTGAGATCGAACCGATAAAAGTCTTATTTTCCTCAAAAGAACATATCGAGAAAAAAATAGAGGCAGAATTCACCACCATTCTTGGACCGATGGGAACGATAGAATTCTCGAATTTAAAACAAAAACATGCACTTGGTAAAGACGATTTACTTCATTATATTCATTCATTAGAAGAGCTTTCTATTCTTCATCCTGAACAAGAACAGGAGTTTGAACAACATATCCTCGCGATATTCGGTGAGGAAAAAAAATAGAGAAGAAAAAAGAGGTGTAAAAAAATGAAATTGCGATGGTTATTAATTGTGACGTATCTCGCGGTGTCTATGATCCCTATCGGTATCATTGGAGGATTTCAAGGGTTTCAATTCGCCACGATGTTTTTAATGGGGCTTATTCTGATAGCAACGTTTTGTGTCTCACTTATCATCATCTATTTCATAAGCCGCCCGTTAGAAAAATTAACAAAGAATATCGATAAAATAAGTAAAGGCGACCTCGAAGTCCAACTAGAGAATAGTGAGATCTACGAGATTAACGCCCTTATTCAATCATTGAATAGGGTCATGGCGAGTCTAAAACTTGCGATTCATAAAGTCGGGGTAAAACGTGGTGAAATCTTTGATGAAACCGTCAAAGCAAAAGAAGAATTAGAAGAAAAATACCGACATTTACTTAGCACCATCAATGAATGGGTGTGGGAAACAGATATCCATGGATGTCTCATGATGTGTTCACCTCGAATCACTGACCTCCTTGGGTATAAACCAGAGGATGTTCTCGGGAAACCCTTAGAAAATTTCTTGTCGAGTAACGAATCAAAAAAAATGACGACTATTCTAAGTCAACCCGAAGAAACCACTACTGGGGTTTGTACCATACAAAGCGCGTACAACCATAAAGATGGTCGCGCTATCACGATGGTCGCTTGTATTACTCCTCGCAAGGATGCAGCGGGGAGATTTATTGGATATCGCGGTATACAAAAAACTGTTACATCACCTGAGGAACAGGTGTTGACCAGAAAACATCAGCAACCCATTCCGCCACCATTAATAAAGAAAAAACCTGCTCAAAAGAAAAAACATATCGCTCGGCCATCTGAAGAGTATGACATGGATGCTCTGCTGTTATGTGATGAGCATTCCCATATTGTTGATTGTACAAAAGCCATGTATGAACTCCTTGGGTACACACGAGAAGAACTATTGACGCTTACTTTGAAAGATTTTGATATGCTTGAAACCTCGGAGAGTATTAAAGAGAAATTCCGAGACGCGAAAAAACATGGCAGCGTCCTGGTGAAAACTATTCATAAACGGAAGGACGGGTCATCGTTACTTGTGAGAGCACAGATTGATTACCTGCGTGATAAGAACCTGTACCAATGTTTAATTACTGAGGAACAACCAATAACGGGTGCCACACAACCGTAACCCTTCGGGATGAAAAAAAACTGATTCATTTTTTTTCTCTTATGTTCTGTTTTTAAAGGGGTAGACCATCAAGTATTTATGTCTCTGTAGGATGTCGTCTTCAGGGTGATCATGCTTATGATGAAAGCATCGAAACGATCCAATAGTGTCTCTTATGCTATTCGTGATGTGTTACTTCCTGCGAAAGAATTAGAAAAGAAGGGCATCACTGTATTAAAACTGAATATCGGTGATCCAAACGCGTATGATTTTGATACTCCGCAACATATCAAAGACGCTCTTTATCAAGCCGCGCAGGACGGATATAATGGGTATGCGCCATCGGAGGGATACCCTGAGTTGCGACAAGCGATTATTGCTCGGGAGAAAAAACGGAATTCTGTTGAGTATCGAGTTGATGATGTCTGCGTCACTACCGGAGTGACAGAAGCATTACAGATCCTCCTCAATGCGTCTCTTGACCCCAATGATGAGCTCTTAATCCCTGGCCCGACTTATCCTCAATACACGCTCATCACCAGGGTTAATGATGCTTTACCGATTCCGTATCGATGCATTGAAAGCGAGGGTTGGCAACCTGATGTGGATCAAATCCGGAAAAAAATGTCGAACCGCGCGAAAGGTATCGTCCTCATCAACCCAAATAATCCTACAGGGGCATTATATTCAAAGAAGGTGGTAAAAGAAATCCTTGATATCGCCGGAGAATTCCAGGTACCAGTCATCTCTGGTGAGATCTATGATGATCTTACCTTTGATGGAAAACAATATGCGACTGCATCTCTCGCAAAAGACGTCCCTGTTATCACTTTTAATGGTTTTTCGAAAGTATACCTCATGCCTGGATGGCGAGTGGGGTACGTGTTGTTTCATCATGGTGGAGAACTTGATGAGATTCAAGATGCGTTTATGCGGATCGCCCGCTCAAGACTCTGCGCCAGCTCAGTATGTCAACGAGCGTGTATTCAGGCGTTAACTGGTCCTCAGGATCATATCGAAAAGACGAATAATAAATTACGAGAACGGCGGGATTTCTCCTATAAACGAATTAATGAGATTGACGGAATCTCAACGGCGAAACCTGATGGAGCGTTTTATATTTTCCCAAAGATTGATGCGATGAAACAAGGAATATGGAGAGACGATAAAGAATTCGTCTTAGACCTTCTAAAGGAGGCGCATGTTCTTACTGTGCATGGATCCGGGTTTTGTGTTGTGTATGGGAAAGAACACTTTAGGGCTGTTATCCTACCCCCAATTGAAACCTTAGAGAAAGCGTTTGATCAACTCGAACAATTCATGAAGAAACGATTAAAGACATAGAGAATCCCAATAATCATATAATACGTGCAGACCGTCTACGTACTCAATTTTTTTTATTGTATAAAAACATAAGATTTTATAATAGATACCGGATTATAGACGTAGTTAAAATGTGAGGGGTATACGATAAAAATGACTGAAAGAGAAGAGATGGATATAAAAACATATCAAATCGTCGAGACACGACTGTATGGAGAACTCCTAAAATCATGTCGTCGCTACAGCAATGATCTTCATCTAATCTCCATTCTTGGTATATTAGAACTAGTGAAGCAAGAGATGAGTGATCTTGATAAAACCGGTAGAACCTTTTCAAGATCGAAAACCCCGAATGTCGATGAAACGACAATACAAGATGATAGTACCCTTGATACAATCCATTAATTAATTCTATTCTTCGTTTGTGGTATCGCGGTTCTGTCATATTCATTCTTTTTTTTGGTTAGTTCAGTTGAAGAGACAAACTTTTTACAACAAAATATTAATTAGTCAGTACCTGGGTATTGCGTATGAGGTGATTCATCGATGATTATCGCACAACTCAGTATCGCGCCAGTAGGAAAAGATATTCATCTGAGTGATTATGTAAAAATCGTGTTAAACATCCTTAAAAAAGAACGCATAACTTTCCAGACGAATGCCATGGCAACTGTAATCGAAACTGAGGATATCGAAACCTTGCTTCGTATTGTACAAAAGGCGCACAATGCTGTACTTCAAACCGGTGTAAAACGAGTAATCACAGAACTCAAAATAGATCACCGGACCGATAAAAATGCGACGATAGCATCAAAGCTGTCTTCTCTAAAATAATTACGCGTTTTTCCCCAGTATTCAAAACAGTTATATGTACCCTTTTCATTCCGAGTGGCGGGAAGGTAATTATTGTGGCAGTAAAATCGCTTGTTGAGATAATTTTTCACGGACGAGGCGGTCAAGGGGCGGTCACTGCAGCAAACCTTCTTGCTGCTGCTGCGTTAAAAGACGGAAATAAAGGAGTACAAGCATTCCCGTTTTTCGGTGCGGAACGACGTGGTGCACCAGTCCGAGCATTCGCTCGTATCTCTGGAGAAGAAGTCCATCTTAGAAGCGAGATCTATACCCCGGATATTGTTATCGTTCTTGATGAAAGCATCCTAGGGATCGTTGATGTTCTCAAAGGTCTAAAAAAACAAGGAATAGTGCTCATTAATACAACAAAAAAACCACAGGATTTTAAGTTTTCAACACAATATACCGTTGCAACCGTCGATGCAACAGAAATAGCAATAAAAAATGATATTCTCGTCGGAGGAATACCTGTTGTGAACACTCCTATTCTCGGTTCAATCCCAAGGATTCTTCAAAGGGTGACCTTAAAATCGATCCAGGACGTCGTCGGAGGGAAATGGAAAGGAAAAGGAGATTTTGGGTATAAAAACGTGAAAGCAACACAAGATGCCTATGATCATACAGAGGTGAACCTTCGATGAAGAAATACCCTGTTGTTACGAGTATCTCATACCCGAAAAAAGGAGCGATGGGGAAAACCGGTAGCTGGAGGATCTTCCGCCCTATCCTTGATAAAGCTAAATGTGTTAAATGCCTCAGATGCTGGATTTTTTGCCCTGAAGGAAGCATTAAACGGGAGAAAGACGGGGCAGTATGTATTGATTACGAGTATTGTAAAGGGTGTGGTGTCTGCTCAACAGAATGTGCTGTGAAAGCAATCGTGATGGAGCGGGAGGAAAAAAAATGACTGTGATGATGGACACTGGAAATCGGTTTGCTGCGAGAGCAGCAATCATGGCGAAACCTGAAGTGGTAGCCGCGTACCCTATTACTCCACAGACTACGTTGGTAGAAGCGATCGCTGAACATCTCGCAAAAGGAGAGTATACCGGTGAATATATTTGTGTGGAAAGTGAGCATTCAGCGATGTGCGCCTGTATCGGGGCGAGCGCTGCAGGTTCACGGACGTTTACCGCGACATCCTCCCATGGGTTGTTGTTGATGCATGAGATGCTGCATTGGGCGGCACTTGCGCGCCTACCTATTGTGATGTGTAATATTAATCGTGTTATTGGTCCTGGGTGGAATATTTGGGCTGATGAGAATGATTCGATTTCTCAGCGGGATACGGGGTGGATACAGGTTTATTGTAGTAGTAATCAGGAGATATTTGATACTGTGATTCAGGCGTTTAAGCTTGCAGAACATAAAAACGTTGTATTACCGGTCATGGTTAATCTGAATGCGTTTATTCTCTCGCATACATCCATGCCAGCTGATATACCAGAACAGCGAGTTATTGATGATTTCCTTGGGGAGTATATACCGAAATGGAAACTTGATATTGATAATCCGATAACTTTTGGGAATATCATCGGGCCAGATCCGTACTATCGCGTGCGCAAAGCAATGCAAGATGCTCAGGAAAACGCGAAAACACTCATTCCTCAGATTGCTCAGGAATGGAAGAACCTGACAGGGTATTATCATGGTGATTTGATTGAGTATTATCGTTGTGATGATGCTGAATATATTCTCTTATCGATGGGTGCGATAGGTGCAGAAAGTAAAGTAGCGATTGATACTCTGCGTAAACAAGGGAAAAAAATCGGTCTTGCTCGGGTTCGTGTCATCCGTCCATTCCCTCAGGAGGCCATAGTAAAACTCGGTAAAAAAGCAGATTTGATTGTGATTGATCGGAATATTTCTGTAGGATTGGAGGGTGCGTTATTCACTGAAATGAAAGCAGCGCTGTATGGGAAATCTACAGCTAAAGTGTATGGGTTTATTGCTGGGCTTGGTGGGAAAGATGTGACCTACCATGATATTGAAACGATTTGTATAAAATCTATGACTGGGAAAGCAAAACAGTATGAATGGTATGGTTTAACCAAGGAAGACTGATGAGTATGGCGCTGAAGGATTTACCTGTTGATGAATGTCTTTTGCAGGGTAATGCATCATGTCCTGGGTGTCCAGCGACTCTGGGTTTACGGATTGTATTGAAAGCGTTGGGGAAAAAAACAGTGATGGTTATTCCTGCGTGTTGTACTGCAGTGATTGAGAGTTTGTATCCTCATACGTCATTTGATGTGCCGGTGATGAATATCGCGTTTGAGGCAGCTGCCGCAGGTGCGTCGGGTGTGGAGGCATCGTTACGGAAGCAAGGTCGTGGTGATATCACGGTTGTTGCATGGGCTGGTGATGGTGGGACGTATGATATCGGTATTCAGGCGTTATCTGGTGCGTTGGAACGGGGAACAAATTTCATTTATATCTGTTATAATAATCAGATTTATTCGAATACGGGTATTCAACGGAGTGGTGCTACTCCGTATGCGGCGTGGACGACGACGACGGTGACGGGGAAGACGGAGTTTCGGAAGGAGATGGGGGAGATTGTGATGGCTCATCATATCCCGTATGTGGCGCAAGCATGTGTGAGTTATCCTGAGGATTTGTATGCGAAGGTTTTGAAGGCGAAAGGGATGAAGGGCCCGAAGTATATTGAGATTCTTGCGCCGTGTCCTCCTGGTTGGCGTTTTGGTATGGAGAAGACGGTGGAGATGGGGAAACTTGCGGTGGAGACGGGATCCTGGGCGTTGTATGAATGTGAGCATGATGTGATGACGTTTAATGGGAAAAGTAAGTTGTTGCTTGAGAAGAAGATTGATCGTAAACCTGTTGAGGAATGGATTAGGTATCAGGGTCGTTTTGGTCATTTGTTTAAACCGCAGCGTGATAGTCAGCGTTTGCAAGCGATTGAGTCGTATGTGGATAATCTCTGGGAGCGATATCGTCGTTGTTATCTTAATAAAGAATAAATGTTAAAGAAAAAATTAGGATAGCGGTATTCTTTTTTTCTTAGGGGATGTTGCGTCCTACTCCGAATATCCAGTAGTAGGCTCCTTCCCATTGGAAGAAAACGATGCAGGCACCATTGCCACCAGATTCGTGCCAGTGTGATCCGCTGATGATGGATGAAATGATATCTGCTGCTGGTTCTGGGAAGGTGATGTATCCTTGATTGAATGAGGAGTCATGTATGGGGAATCGGATGTTGATGGTGGTGCCTTGGTATTGTCCGTTAAGGTGGAGCCATGGTAGGGCGTAGTTACTGGTTTCGGTTACTCCTACAGAAAGGACATCTCCTTCTATGAAGCTATGCGGCTTTGGATCGGCGACGGTACCCCAGTATCCTGAGAATTGTGCTGTTCTTCGTACTGCGGGGTTGCCGAGGTTGTATCGAGTGTGTGTTTGTCCTGAGATCCAGTATTGGTTATCACTCCATGAGAAAAATGAGATAAACATGCCTTCTTGTGCTTCTTGCCATTTGAGGCCATTGATGGATTCTTTGTCGGTAAAATCTGGTTGGTATGAGATATCTCCCTCGTAGTCAGGTTGTTCTATTGAGAATGTGATGTAGATGTTTTCTCCTTGGTATGAGCCGCTGAGGCTGATCCAGGGTTCTATGAGTTCTCGTGATTCTGTTATTTCTTTTGCGTAGATTGTTCCGGTGAGGCTGCTATATGGGCCTGGGCTGTTTACGATGCCCCAGTTTCCTTTGAATGATGCGACCTCGATGTCTTCAGAGGGATTATCATCTCCCGATGATTGTGAGTTGCCACCGTAGGTTTTTCGTGATCCGTCGATAGTCATTCCTGCGACGGGTAGGTTTCCGCTGGTGTTTTCTTGTTGTGGCTCTGGTTCTGGTTGTGGAGTCGTTCTTTGTGCCATGGTGGTCACGTAGATTTTTTGCATGGCTTTATTATAAAATAAGGCGAATGCCATTACGACGATAAGGATAGCCATGACGATGGCAAGAAACGCTCTGGCTGAACTTTGGTTCATGTTTTATCATTCCCCCATACTATAATCTAATAATATTGTATATATATTATATAAATTTTTCCTTACAATTATTATCCATGAACAACGAAAACATATAAAATTAATTGATAAGAAAAATTAAAATGTACTAATAATATGTATTATTATTATCATAAAAGTTACTCTATTAAAAAAATGCTATACTCTTCTAATGACTCGAGCCCCTATCTCATCAACCGTACAACAATACAATTGACCAAACCCAGAAAGCATAGTACATAACTTAGCGGTCTGACCAATAGCGAACACCGAATTACCCAACATACACATACTCGCCAAACCATACTGATTCGCAACCCTGATCGCCTCAGAAACCCTCTTATTCGCAAAACCGCACCTCTTCGTGAACTCCTGAGCATACTCAAATAAATGTTCTACCGACGGATTCTCTAACAATTTTTTCGTACACTGCCGACCCACGGCTGCTACATCAGGAATCCGAGCACTATCTGAAAGAATCTCCTTTGTTCGTACTTCCTTCCCCACCACACATAATACGACCTCATACTTACCCGGAATATGCTCTAGTACCCCCCACGGTGGAAGACCCGGTTCCCTTCGTATCTCAATACCTCCGAAACTACTCGCGATAACATCACCCAGACCAGTACGTGACTGAACCTCAGCAAAATGTGCTGCCTTAATCACCAACTCCCGTGAAACACCAAGAATCTCCCCCAACGCAAGTGCAGCACTCAACGCACCACCCGCACTCATACCAAACCCCTGACTCACCGGAAGATCTACCACCGTATCCACAACCACACGAAGCAACCGTTCACCAACCAAATACCGAACAGCTAACTCCGTAACCGGAGCATCAAATACCTGCCCATTACTACACACAAGAATAGACTGCTGCGAAGCACTCTCCACCGTCACCTCACTCAATACTCCTAAAGAAAGATTAATACCAGAACCACGTGACCCTGTCCGTTCCATATCATGTTGAAAATAGACCGGCTCAAAAAACGCGGAGATATGACCAGGGGCAAACGCAGTCGCTTTCATAAGCAATCAGAACATTTTTTTAATCGAATCAAGAATAAACGATACCAACTCTTCCTTCTTCCCCTTCCTCCAAACACTTTCCCCTCGCACATTCACCAGTAGTATCTCATTCTCTTCAGCACCAAATCCCGACAGTGTATTCCCCACAACACCATTTAAATGATACGTTTTTAACAGACGTAACGCCTTTCCTTTCACATCTGCTTTTTTTTCTTCCGCTTTAAATGCAACAAGCTTTACATCTGGTGCACGACGACGTAATTCCTCGAGAACAATAGGTGCACGAGAACACTCAATAACAAACGAATCGCTTCCAGACGGAAATTTCCCCGTATATTTATGTGGAATATAATTCGCGATCGCTGCACATACCACAATACCATCATATTGCGTAAGCTTCTGCTTCTGTACCAGCTTCAACAACTCAGTAACACTCTCAAAACGTGTACAGGAAAGAAATGGGGGAACAAGCTCCTCCCCATATCCATACCAAAGATCAACCTGAGCTCCTCGCTCAAACGCGTTCACTGCAAGAAACACCGCAGTTTTACCCGAACTCCGATTCGTAAGAACCCGGATATCATCAACAGATTCTCTCGTCGCACCCCCAATAATAAGAATTTTTTTACCAGAAAAATCCTGAGCCCCCAAACACTGAATAACCAGAGCCACAAGATCATCAACACCAGACATCTTCGCCTTATTCCCCGAAACAACAGGATCGACAACAAGAATACCCATCCCCCGGATCCTTTTCATATTCTCTTGAACAATCCTATGTTTGTACATAGAAAGATGCATCGCAGGAACCACGATAACCGGAATACCAGAACCAATCGCCGTCGTAGCAAACGTACTCACCGGTGTATCATCAACACCCAAAGCAATCTTCGAAAGCGTATTGGCAGTACACGGTGAAATCAACAACAAATCCACCGGGTTACTCACCAGACCACACAGCGCGACATGCTCAGTCTTCCCTGTCAACTCCACAATAGGTTCATGACCCGTCGCAAACTCCAACGCATCAGGATGAAGAATCCTCGTCGCCGCCTTTGTCATCACAGGAATCACGTCAGCCCCATGACGAATCAACTCACGAGCCAACTGTACCGACTCAACAGCAGCGATACTCCCGGTCACCCCAAGAACAATCCTTTTACGAGAAAGTTTAGCACTTTTAACCCCCCGGAGCTCATCAGCAGGATGCATTTCATCACAAAAAAACTTATATTCTATCGGACAACAAGAACGGATTTACTCGCATGCCGAACAATTTTATCAGCGACGCTACCCAGGAGAAACCTACCCTCCTTCCCGTACCCTTTATACCCGACAACTATCAAATCAACATCAAGCTTTTTCGCAGACATAAGAATCTCATCAGCTGCATCTCCAGCCTCAACAAACACATCAACCTTCTTCACCTGTTCCTCAAGTTCCTTTGCCACTTTACTGATCGTCTCCATCGCTTTCTCTTTAAACGACCCAGACTTAATCATATCACTCAGATCAATAGTCGGCAACAACATCTTCGTAAACGAAGACTCAATTAACTCTGCAGGAATAACCGTGAGAATAACGAGTTCATCCTCTTTATCAGAGCACTGCAACGCCATATCAATCGCTTTCTTTGAAGCATCAGAGCCATCATAGGCAACAAGTATCTTTTTCATACTACACCAGCGCATAGGAATGTATCATGGCTCTAAAAAACGTTTCGTATCAAACGGTTTGTATCATCGACACAAATACGCAATAAAATCAGAAAGCGGTAATCCATCATTCCACCGCATAATATAACTCCCCTTTTTACTCAGACTCAGCCTAGGTAAACGCTTGTGCAAAACCTGGATTCTCCCCTCAAGACCCGACACATCCATTGTGAATAAACGCCAGGAATCTCCTCGATAGTTTTTCAGACGATATGCATAGATTGGTAACGTCCCCGTTTTTTCACAAGCAGTACGCATACTCTCCGCTTGGACCTGTAGTTTCCCACTCACACTACTAAAATGTAAGGTATCCTCAATACTTGCTTTTATCTCCAATAAAAAGGAGATATCCCCTCGTAAAGCAACAAGATCAACTCCTAATGACCCTGCACCACGAACAACAATAAACGGTTTTTTCAGAATAGAGTAATACTTCTCTTTTTCTATGGCTGAGCAGGTTTTCGTGGCTTTTAATAGTGAACTATTGTTTCCTTCAAGGATACTTTTCAATTCGCGTTCGTATTGACTACTCATATACAAAAAGATAAAATACCTTGTACGGTTTTTAACTTTTGTGAGGAATGGATATAAGAGATAAGGCTCAGGGGAGTATACCCATGAAAAACGTTGTTCTTGTGAAAGAGGCAATGAAATATAATCCTGTTATTGTAGCATCAACTCTTACGGTTTTAGAGGCAGCACGATTAATGAAACAACATAAGATAGGAAATGTTATTGTTGTTGAGAAGAAACAACCTATTGGTATTCTTACTGAGAGTGATATTTTAAAAAAGATAGTCGCTGAAAACAGGAAACCTGATGAGGTACTTGTGAAAGACGTGATGACTACTCCCGTTATCATCATTGATCCCTATGTCTCGATTGAGACAGCATTGACGACGATGGGGAAATGTAATATCCGTCGGTTGCCTGTGATTGAAAACGGTGAACTCGTTGGTATTATTACTCAGAAGGATATTTCCAGGATTTCTCCTGTGCTTCACGAGATTTCTCGTGAATGGTATTCGATTACATCGAGGGATGAGTCTCATTTGAAAAAACAGATATATTCAGGGAAATGTGAGGATTGTGGTAACTTGTCACCGAATTTAAAATCTGTAGAAGGTCGGTTACTCTGTGAGGAGTGTATAGATGAATTAAAATATGATGAAAACGCTTCAGATTATGAGGAGAAAAGAGAGGAATGAAAGTTCGAGAGGTCATGACCAGCGGCGTGATCTCAGTTGATAAGGACGTGAGTTTGAAACGTGTCCTTGATTTGATGGAAAAGTATGATGTCACGAAGATTCCGGTTCTTGAGCAGAAGAAGATTGTGGGTATTGTCTCTGATAATATTATTGCGTATAAGTTGGGGTCGTTTCGGAAGCGAATGGTGTCTGCGTCTCGGTTGCATGCATCGTCAGTGATTGAAAAAAAATTTGAGACAGTATCACCTGATGCAGAAGTGGCGACTATTTTACGGAAGGTTGGTGAGCCTGGTCCGACGATGCTTCCCGTGGTTGAAAAAGGGAAACTGGTGGGGGTGGTCACGAAAGCTGATCTTCTTCCTTTGGTTAAAAGTAAAAAATTGGTGGGTACGATTGTTTCATCTAGAGTGTTTATGGTTTCACCGGATGATCGTGTGGTTCATGCGCGGCGGGTGATGTTGGATAATAATGTGGCGCGTTTACCGGTTGTTCATAATGGGAAATTGGTTGGTATGATTTCTGATCGGGAGATTGCGTTCGCGTTTGCTTCTTTAAAGAAATCGATTACTCTTGGTCGGCAGAAGCATATGCTTGAGGAGTTGTTGGTGGAGGATGTGATGAGAACACCTGCGGTGTGGATTCCGTCCTCGATGGGTATTGATGATGCCGCAAGGATTATGTTGAAATTGAATGTGGGCGCATTACCTGTGTTACGGGGGATAACCCTGGTTGGGATTATCAGTAGGACTGATCTGCTGAGGACTGTGTCGTTAAAATCGTAAAGAGGATACGAAAGGAAGAGAGGAGTTCTTTCTCATATGACTTATCATATTCCAGCTGATGAAGACGTTATTGATGCGGTAAGAAAAGTTTTTGAAAAATATTCAACGGTGACGTCTCAGCGGAAATTGAAAATGCTGGTAGAAAAAGAATTACAGGTAAAAAATAACTTTTTACAGGTGGGTGAGCCTCGGTTACGTACTCTTGTTCTTACTGAGAAGCTTGCTCAGGTGGAGATTCATACTCGTGAGGGGGATCCTGATAAAATCTTGCATAGATGCCCGGTGTGTTCTGGTTCATTACAGCGGGTGAAGAATCAGACGATTTATGGTGGAGAAGTCACGTTGGAGTTCCGCTGTTCCTGTTGTGGGTATTGGACAGGGAAGAAAAAGAAGATTCCAACGTTGTATGTGTTCCATAGAAAACAATAGGTTTGATGTGCTGAGTTTGTTTTATCCTGTTATGAGCTGTTCGTAATAGGTTGATTTCCTTGTTTTAAGTATTTCAGAGACGATTTTTTGTGTGGTCGGTCCTGCACCTTTTATTTTTTCTAACTCATTTTCTTTTGTTGATAGTGGTTCTTGTAGTTGTGAGATCTGGTACGCAGCATAGCCGTATGGCGTTTTTTTTCCTTCAAGTTTTAGTAAGTAATCAAGGTGTTCTAGGATAACGATTACGAGATCGTCTGTACTCAGTACATCTGTGAATAATGATGGGGGGATGCGTTTCGGGATCCTGTATTTTTTTGTGAGATAATTAAACGTCTGATGTATGGAATCGTAATAATTAGGTGTTGCTTGTCCCCATTTATCTCCACGGTAAATCATTTGATACTCTGAAAGTAGATGAGGATAGTGGTGTTGAAGAACGTTGGAAAAATAGTCTTTTTGTCTTCCTTCTTTTAATGTCATCCCTCCAAAAATAATAAAATCCACACTGATTTCATACGCTGTTTTGATTGTTTCTTCTAAGATGTCGTTCGTATCAGTAATGAATGGTATCACGGGTAATAAGAACATGCCGCAAGGGATTCCTTCATCGTGTAAAAATGAGATTACCCTTAGTCGTTCCTCTGGTGGAGGAACACCTGGTTCAAAAATGCTGCTGATTTTTTTATTTGTTGAAGAAAAACTAAAACTTACTATCGTTCGTGTTTCTTCATTTATTTTTTTCAGGAGATCAATATCTCTTTTTACAAGGGTTGATTTTGTGAGAATGTGGACGGGTAGTTTTTTTTCGGAGAGAAGTTGAAGTGTTTTTCGTGTTAACTCGTATTTTTTTTCCACGGGTTGATAGCTATCCCCTACGCCACCGCCAACCATGATGTAACTGTGTTTAAAGGGGGTGCGTTTTCGTTTCGGGTCTAGCTCTCGGCGTAGCACATCAAGAGCATTTGTTTTCACGGTTACATCGGCACCAAAGTCTCCTTCCACGTAGTATCCTTCTGATCGTCCATCACAATATACACAGTTGTGCTGGCATCCTCGATACAGATTCATTCCATAATGCGAAATAAACCAGGAATCGATTTTTTTGTGTTTTCGAAGGATTGTTTTTGCTTCTATTTCTTTTATAATCACGTTATAAGTCACAGTCCTTGCAATCTTGTTGTGCACACTCTTCATTTTGAATTTTCCAGCGGAGCGCCCATTGTTTTAGGTCTTTGATGATTCGGATAATGTCTTTTCCGCTTTCGGTGAGAGCGTATTCGCATTTGATAGGAAATTTTTTTGTGTCAACTTTTTTTGTGATGATTTTTTGTTTCTCGAGTTCTTTGAGTCGTGTGGAGAGGATTTTTGGGGTGATGCCTGGGAGGTGGTTTTTCAGGTAGGAATATCGTTGTTTCCCGGTTTGTGATTTGTAGAGTTCGAGGATGATAAGGAGTGTCCATTTTTTTGAGATGAAATCAACGGTTTGGTAGATGGTGCAGTGTTCGTTCATGGTATCCTTTTAGATACTATCAAGTATAAATATCTTGGTATACATACTATACTTAGTATAAAAAGTATACTAAGAGTGATTCTAATGGCAACAAGAAAAATAATCAAAATCGATGAAAACCTATGCACAGGCTGTGGACTCTGCATACCCAACTGCCCCGAAGGCGCGCTACAAGTCATCGATGGAAAAGCACGACTCATCAGCGACCTCTTCTGCGATGGACTCGGCGCATGCATCGGACACTGCCCTGAAGGGGCAATCATAATCGAACACAGAGAAGCCGAACCATATAACGAACGAAAAGTCATGAACAATATTATCAAAGCAGGAAAAAACACCATCCTCGCACACCTCAACCATCTAAAAGACCATGGGGAACACACCTATCTCAACGAAGCTCTCTCAGTGTTAAAAGAACGAAATATCATTGTACCATTCAACAATGAACGAGAAAAAAAAATTCCACCAACCACATGTAAATGTCCTAGCTCACAAATGAAAGATTTTTCAAAAGAACACAGGAAAGAAACCAAAGAACAAGGAACACGAATATCTCATCTTCGTCAATGGCCAGTACAACTCCATTTAGTTCCACCAAATGCTCCCTATTTCCAAAACAAGAACGTATTACTCGTAGCTGATTGTGTCGCCTATTCACTAGGTGATTTCCACAAACAATATCTACAAGGAAACAGCCTTACCATCGCCTGCCCAAAATTAGATACCCATCAAGAGCAGTATCTCGAGAAGCTCACCGCGATGATAGATGAAGCAAAAATTACTACACTCACGGTCATGATCATGGAAGTACCCTGTTGTCGGGGTTTACTTGCTCTAGCAATGAACGCTTCATCGAACGCAAAAAGAAAAATACCGATTCAGGTTCTTGTTATTGGCATAAAAGGAGAAATCCTAAAAAAAGAATCATTATAGGGGGTAGTAAATGAAACGATATAATATACCTGAAATAACAGATAATGTTTTTTCCGTTGGAGTGAAGGACTGGAACCTGAGACTTTTTGACGCCCTAATCCCAACACCACAAGGAACAACCTATAACTCGTATCTTATCAAAGGAAAAAATAAGACCGCTCTTATCGATACCGTTTGTCCAGGGTTTGAAACACAATTTGTTGATAAGATTAACCAAGTTGCAGATGTGAAAAACATTGATTACCTTATCATGAATCATGCGGAACCTGATCACGCTGGATCAATCCCGATTATCATGAATAACTGTAAAAAAACCATTTTGGTTACTACAGAAAAAGGCGCGAAAATAGCGAATACCTTTTATAAAATATCCCTAGAACGGATCAAGGTTGTGAAACAAAGTGACACCATTGATTTGGGGGGAAAAACTCTGAGGTTCATCGAGGCAGCATGGTTGCATTGGCCAGAGACCATGTTTACATATCTTGAGGAAAACAGGACGTTATTCCCATGTGATTTCTTTGGTGCACACGTTGCAGACGGAGTTTTTGATGATGAGGTTGATGATCTGATCTCGTTTGCCAAGCGGTATTATGGGGAGATCATGATGCCGTTCAACCGGATGGGTAAAACCGCACTTGAAAAAATTAAAGAGTTGAAAATAGACATAATTGCTCCGAGTCATGGTCCTGTTTACAAAAACCCTGAACGAATTCTTTCTCAGTATAGACGATGGACCGCCGGTGAGACCAAAGAAAAAGCACTTATTGTCTATGTGAGTATGTGGAGATCCACCGAGATGATGATCCAGACCATGGTTGAGACACTCATGTCAGAGGGAATTGAAGTGTGCCTTTATAATCTCGTGAATGCAGATCTTGGAGATATCGCTAAAGACTTGGTTGATGCACGGGCTATTGTGCTTGGCGCTCCAACCGTGCTTGCAGGGATGCATCCCTTAGGGGTGTATGGTTCCTACCTGGTTAAGGCATTACGACCGCCTTTAAAATACGGTGTTGTTTTGAGTTCTTACGGGTGGACCGGTGGCGCGTTGAAACAGGCATCAGAGTTGTTAGCTCCGATGAATATCGAAGTGGTTGCAACCTATGAAGTGAATGGTCCACCAACTGAAAAAGATCATCAGAAGATCATGGAGATAGGAAAACAGCTTGCTCATAAGATACGAGGTTAATCATCCATGGTATCATCAAAGCCGAAACCACCGTTGATGCAACCTAGTTCTGTTATAGATCTTGTACAGTATCAAAAAAATACTATTGTGAGTAGTACACTTCTGAATAAAAAAACAGGGTCGATTACGCTTTTTGCTTTTGATGAGGGGCAGGGTCTCAGTGAACATACTGCACCATTTGATGCGTTTGTGTATATTCTGGATGGAGAGGCAGAGATAACCGTTTCAGGAAAAAAGTCCCGGGTACAAAATAATGAATTTCTTTTATTACCTGCGCGTAAGCCACATGCGCTTTACGCAGTCAAACGTTTCAAAATGATGTTAATCATGATACAATCTTGAAATCGGTGAGTTGACTTTCGTCCAGAAAATAAGTACTGGGTGTAGGCCGTATGTCTCTTTCTGATACGACAATTGTAGTAGCGATCCACCCTCTTAATAAAAGCACGTTTACTTCATCATCGTCTGTTTCAATTTGTTTATTCGATCTCTGAGTGCAATTGCTTTTTCAAAATCGAGTTCGTCTGCTGCTTTCCTCATTTCTTCCTCAAGGCTTATGATGATTGCAGGAATATCCTTTTTAGGTATATGTTTCGTATCCGTGATCTCTACGACTTTCTCTTTAATTGGTTTCACAATTGTTGTCGGGGTGATATGGTGTTTTTTGTTGAATTCGAGTTGCATGGTTCGTCGTCGATTGGTTTCCTCTAACGCTTTCTGTATCGAAGATGTAAAAGTATCTGCATACAATACTACTTTCGAGTTCACGTTCCGTGCCGCCCTCCCAATAATTTGTATGAGACTGCGCTCATCTCGTAAAAACCCTTCTTTATCCGCATCAAGAATCCCGATGAACCCGACCTCAGGGATGTCGATGCCTTCCCGTAGAAGATTAATACCAACGAGCACATCGAATTCACCCAAGCGTAATTCACGAATAATCTCTGAACGCTCGAGAGTATCAATCTCTGAATGCAAATACCGCGTCTTTATCTCTTTTTCTGCGAGGTATTCCGTGAGTTCCTCCGCAAGCTTTTTTGTTAAGGTATTTACTAAGATTCGGTCACCTCGTTTCACTGTGGCCTGTATCTCACCAATAAGATCCTGGATTTGACCTGCGATTTTCCGCACCTCAACTAATGGATCAACCAATCCGGTAGGTCGAATGATTTGTTCCACGATTTGCTGTGATTTCTGAAGCTCATAGACTCCCGGTGTTGCTGATACAAAAATCACTGTATTCATGTACTGTTCAAATTCTTTGAATATTAACGGTCGGTTGTCATAGGCACTCGGTAATCGAAACCCGTAATCAATTAATGATTTCTTCCGAGAAGATTCTCCATTATACATTCCATGTATTTGTGGAATCGTCCGATGACTCTCGTCAATAAACAACAAGAAGTCTTTCGGGAAATAATCAAGTAAACAGTACGGTTTCTCCCCCGCTTTTCTTCCATCAAAATATCGCGAGTAGTTTTCAATGCCTTTACAGTACCCCGTTTCTTCAATCATCTCCAGATCGTACAAGGTTCGTTGTTTCAACCGATGCGCCTCGACCATCGGTAACTGTGGTAGTCGTTCCTCAAGATCTTTTTTTATTGCTTGAATCGCTTGCTTCTGACTATCTTCAGGGATAACGAAATGTTTCGCGGGGAAAATAAATAAATAATCGAGCACGTCAACTACTCCTCCAGTGACCTTATTTAGTTCTTTTAGGGACTCGATGGTGTCACCAAACATTTCAATACGATAGATGTTGGTGTAGTATCCAGGGATAAGATCTATTGTGTCTCCTTTTACTCTGAATCTTCCTGGTTGAAGCTCCATATCGTTACGTTCGTATTGGATATCAAGCAATTTTTTTAGGAGCGTTTTTCGGGGGATTCGTTGTCCTTTTCTGATTTCGAAACCTAAATCATGGAATTCCCGTGGATTCCCAATATTGTAGATACAGGAAACAGAAGCAACAATGATGACATCAGGTCGAGATAATAACGAGGCGGTTGCCGCGAGCCGCATCTGCTCAAGTTTAGGATTAACATCTGCATCCTTCTCGATATACAGATCACGTTGAGGGATGTATGATTCAGGTTGATAATAATCATAATAGGAGACGAAATATTCAACGCGATTCTCTGGGAAAAAATCCTTGAATTCACTAAAGAGTTGTGCAGCAAGGGTTTTATTATGAGCGAGAACAAGCGCGGGTCGTTGCACTTCGTTGATGACATGCGCCATGCTGAATGTCTTCCCACTTCCCGTAACTCCCAACAATGTCTGGGCATGATAATTTTTCTTAATACCATCGACTAGTTGTTTGATTGCTTCAGGTTGTGATCCTTTTGGAACAAAATTTGTTTTCAAATGAAACATGGTCATGCTCTCAGTTCTTTCTTCCGTAACAACCGGTTATAGGCGATCGCAAAGCGATGAGCCTCATCACGGATTTCCCGGATAAATAATAATGCTTTTTCTTTTTTCTCCAAACGTAATAGTACCATTCTTCCTGGCAGGTAGAGTTCTTCAAACTGTTTTGCGATAGAAACCACGGGGATACGCAGCTCAAGTCTGTCAAGTTCATGAATCGCGCTGTTGAGTTGTCCTCGTCCCCCGTCGATAATAATGAGGTGTGGGAGTTCCGCGTTCTCTTGTTGTAATCGTGAGTATCGTCGACGTACCACCTCAGCGATCGCCGCAACATCATCAATGCCTTCCACGGTTCGTATCCGAAACCGTCGGTAATTACTTTTATCGAGTTTCCCGTTCCTGTATTGTACCATGGAACCAACCATGGATGTTCCCGAGAGATGTGAGATATCAAAACACTCGATGATCTGAGGTGTTTCCTGGAGTTCCAAGCGTTTCTGCAGCGCCTCAATCTTTGTTACATCAGCAAAGAACGTGATTTCTATGTTTTTTAACACAAGATCAAGTAATTGTTTTTTTGGTCCTTTCTTAGGAAAAAGTACCTTAACTTGTTTTTTCCGTTTCTGCTGGAGGAACAACACAAACGAGTCACTTGGTTTCTGTGGGAGGATAACCTCAGAAGGAACAGGGTTATCTGAATAATATTGTACGAGGAATTCTTCTAAAAACTCGTCATGGTATTCAAAGATAAACTCGTTTTTATTCGAGAGGGTTCCTTTGTACACGTTGAAAACCATTAGATAAACCGTCTCGTCATGGATCACATAGTTGATGAGATCCTCATCGAAGGTGTGTCGTTGCTGCATGGTTTGCCGTTCTTGCAGGTGTTTAATAGCGTTTTTCTGGTTTCTGAGTTGTAACGCTTTTTCAAACTCCAGCTTTTTCGAATACTCCTTCATTTGCTGGTTCATCTGTTTGATAAGGGTATTTGATTTCCCTGTGAGAATAAGATGGATGCGAGCGATTTTTTCTTCATAGTCTTGTGTACTGATTAAACCAATGCAGGGCGCGTCACAGATGCGGATATGGTATCGTAAGCATGGTTTCTTCGGTAATTTCTTACAGGTTTTCAGGGCAAATGTTCTGGTTAAAAAACGGAGCACATAGTCTCGTTCTTGAGCAGAAATAAACGGTCCATAAAATCTTCCGTCTCCTGTTTTTTTTCTTGCGATAAGCAACCGGGGATACTCCTCGTCAGTACATTGAATAAACGCGTAGGTTTTTGCATCCTTCAAGCGGATATTGTACTTCGGTTGGTGTTTTTTTATTAACGTGTTCTCCAAAATCAATGCTTCGACTTCCGTGTTAGTGACGATGAAATCTACGGAATCAATATTTCCAATGAGTGCACTCGTTTTTGGATCTTGCACTGGCTTCTGGAAATAACTATTCACTCGTTTTCGCAGGTTTTTTGCTTTCCCGATGTAAATGATTTTTTTCTGTTGATCTTGAAACAGATAGCATCCGGGTTCAGCAGGTAAGTTTTTTGTTTCAATCATGTGTCCTTCTTTCTTTTTAATATTGGTTTGAGCACCTGCCCGGTATAACTCTGTTTATTTAACGCTACCTTCTCCGGCGTGCCAGCCGCAACGACGTCTCCACCAAGGTCACCGCCTTCGGGTCCAAGATCGATGAGGTAATCAGCGGATTTAATGACTTCGAGGTTATGTTCAATCACCACCACTGTGTTCCCTTTCTCCACGAGGTTGTTCAACACGTCAATAAGTTTTTTCACATCATGGAAATGCAGCCCGGTGGTCGGTTCATCTAGAAGATACAACGTCCGTCCGGTACTCCGCTTTGATAGTTCCCGTGTCAACTTAATTCGTTGGGCCTCGCCACCGGATAATGTGGTGGAGCTCTGCCCGAGTTTGATATATTCCAACCCAACCTGTGATAACGTCTCCAGTTTCCGCCTGATATAGGGGATGTTCTCATACAACGCGAGTGCTTCCTCCACACTCATGCTGAGGACATCCGCAATCGATTTCCCTTTATACTGGACTTCCAGGGTTTCTTTGTTGTACCGTTTCCCTTTACACTCCTCACATTCGATGTAAATGTCGGGGAGGAAGTTCATCTCGATTTTTATCAGACCGTCTCCCTGGCATGCTTCACATCGTCCACCACGAACATTAAACGAAAACCGACCAGATTTATACCCACGGAGTTTCGCCTCCGGAGTCTTCGCAAAAATACTCCGGATTTCATCGAATACTTTCGTATACGTAGCCGGGTTACTCCGAGGGGTTTTCCCGATCGGACTCTGATCAATCACGATCACTTTATCAATCGGGGAGTCACATTCGATTGCCTCATGTTTCCCCGGGGTATCCCGCGATTCATGCAGTTTCCGCATTAATCCCTTATACAAGATTTCGTAGATCAACGTTGATTTCCCACTTCCTGAGACTCCCGTGATCGCGGAGAAGACACCAAGGGGGATGTGCACATCGATGTTTTTTAAATTGTTCTCTTTGCACCCTCGTATATGAATAAACCCTCCGGTGTTTCGTCGGGTCTCAGGTATATCGATCATTAGTTTCTTCGATAGATATCGACCGGTGAGCGAACGAGGATTCCGTTCAATCGCCTTCGGTGTACCCGCAGCAATGATTTTTCCCCCATGAATACCTGCACCGAGTCCCATATCAATAACATAATCCGCGCATCGAATCGTCTCCTCATCATGTTCCACGACAATCAGCGTGTTCCCAAGGTCACGGAGTTTCTGCAACGTCCGAATCAGCTTCTTATTATCCCGCTGGTGCAACCCCACTGATGGTTCATCAAGGATATATAGTACGCCCATGAGGTTTGAACCAATTTGTGTCGCGAGACGGATTCGCTGTGCTTCACCACTGGACAGCGTCCCCGCCGCACGAGATAGCGTAAGATAATTCAACCCCACATCGTCTAAAAACCGTAATCGGGCTTTCACTTCTTTCAGAATCAAACGAGCGATCTCCTCTTGTTTCTTCGAAAGATGAATCGTATCAAAAAACTCGAGACTCTGTTTAATGGAAAGATCCGTGATATCAATAATTGATTTTCCGGTGATTTTCACAGACAAAATTTTTTTCTTTAGTCGTTTCCCTTGACACGCAGGACACGCGGAGATACGCATAAAGCGTTCCATATCTTGCCGTCGATACTCGGATTCTGTCTGTCGAAACAAACGATCTGATTGCGGAATCAACCCTTCCCAGGCCCCAATATGTGACCAATGCGCGTCACCGTTTTTCATCACAAAATCATACTTAATCTTTTCAGATGACCCATACATGATCGCGTGATACTGACGTTCAGTCAGATCTTTGATTGGTGTAAAAATCGTAAACCCGTAATGTTTCGCGACCGCGCCAAGATAACTGTTTCTCCAACCATCGCGTATCGTCTTATACAATGCGATCGCACCATCGGCGATACATAGCTCTTTATTAGGAATGATCAAGTCTGGATCAAATTCCATTTTTATCCCTAGACCATGACACGTTTCACAGGCGCCAAACGGGCTGTTAAAAGAAAACATACGAGGCTGTAATTCTTCAAACACTAACCCGCAGACTGGACACGCCATAATTGATGAATACGTATGCTCATGGGTTTTTTTATCCAGAAGAATAACGAGCCCTTCGGATTTTTGTAAGGCATGTTCAACGGCTTCGGTGAGTCGAGACTTATCCTTCGTATCCACCCGATCAAGGACGATATCGATATCATGTTTTTTGTACCGTTCTAATTTGATTTCTTCATCCGTGCGATAGATGGTTTTATTCACCCGAACCCGTGTGTACCCCTCCTTGTTTAAATCTTTAAAGAGTTGTTCATAGGTTCCTTTCTTTTGTCGTATAATTGGTGAAAGTATCGTTACCATACCTGAATGATCCGTGGCGATTCGTTCAGATATTTTTTCTGGTGACTGCGACTCAATCTTGATATTATGTATGGGACAAAATGGGGTACCAATCCGAGCATACAATAATCTCAGATAATCATAGATCTCGGTGATCGTCCCAACAGTACTACGAGGGTTTTTACTCGTGGTTTTCTGCTCAATGGATATCGCTGGGGACAACCCTTCGATGCTGTCCACATCTGGTTTATTCATCAAACCAAGGAACTGTCGCGCATAAGCGGAAAGTGATTCAACATAGCGTCGTTGCCCCTCCGCATAAATCGTATCAAACGCGAGTGTGCTTTTCCCTGAACCCGAGATACCGGTGATGACAATGAATTTATCACGGGGGAGCTCTACGGTAATGTTTTTAAGGTTATGCTCACGTGCTCCTTTAACAACGATATTTTTCACTGACATCCCCCTTAGAAATAGAGAATCATTCTACCCACCAGAGAACTTTTGTCCTGGTCTGTTTTCCCCACATGGGACAATACCTATTCAAGGTTTTCTAAACACAGGTTTCTAGGGATAAAAACGTTTATAACCCTGTACGTCAGATATTGTTGTGTAAAAAAACAGGGGAGTTCGTATTCAGAACATCACACCAATGAAACCATATCTTATCACATTGCTGTGCTTTTTCATTCTGGTAGTACCAAGTATTTCACTCCCGGCGCGTCAGGAGAAATTAACTGAAGAATCCTGTTATGGTTTTCTTGTTCCTCTTCCCTCAGGTACTGATTCTACGGCTGAGACTTTTCTGAATAGTCGTGTTCGACAGATGATTAATGATCTTTTAAGAGAAAATGTTTCAGTGTTTTGGTCATCATCTGATTTTTCTGTTCTCTCCGAAGATATGAGCCCAAATAGTAGTATTTGTACTCGTTCCTTTGAGAAGGGGACGTTTTTTATTCCTCTTTCATCGCAGAGAAACACGACTGCGTTGATCACGGCTATCATTTTTGATTATAATCAGACGAATGAGTTGGAACCAGCCAATACGCTTCAGGTGCCAGTATATTATCTGTTGTCATCTCTTTCTCTGATTTCGTATCCACTTGTTGAACCCAAGATCGCTCAACATCTTGGTACGCCAACGCGATATGGGTGGCCGTGCTATCTGTTAATTGCGGAGGCAGGTGGTTTTTACACGATGGAGTTCTTCCTAGATAATGAGACGTCATCGTTGCTGAATAATCAGGATTTTAATGTGTTCATGTGGCCGTATGATCCTGACCCCGGTACCATGGTTGAGCAACTCCAGAGTTTAACAAACAAGGAAGGGGGTAACGCGGTTCGCCAGTTTGTTTGGAATGGCGGCGGCTATATCGGTTCCTGTTATGGTGCACTAGCAGCATCCTCCGGGTTTTTACGACCATTCCCCTATATTTCTCTCCGTCGCGCATATAATCCAGATACTCTGTGTATTCCACCCTGTATTGGTTTATCCATTAGTGACACGATTATGAATCGAAAACAGATTCTTCAGGATACGCTCTACGTGGCGACCTCCACGATCACTAATACCTCGTATCCGGTAACATATGGGATGAATACTACGGTGAACGAATTTTTTAAGGGTCCCTGGTTTGTATGGTTAGGAAAAAACACGCATCAGATCGCACGTGTTCAAGCATTATATACAGCGGATTTGAATGTTCAAAATGATCCTGTTCTGCAAAAGAAAGTGATTGGGACACCAAGTTGGGTTGTTTCTCATTTTGGTGACGGAAAAGAAGTCCTTTTCAGCAGTCATCCTGAGTTTATTAATAACATCTCCTTATTGTTTGAGGGTCGACAATGGCGGGGGGATCGCTATTATGGGAGACGAGTATTGCATAACTCGTTATTCTATGTGACTGCTGAGGAGCTCACCACGATCACTACCACTACTATGTATCCACTTGCTCAGGTTGAAAGATTTGGGGAGAAAACAACGGATCTATCTCTAAACACGTCACAAGATGATCGATTTTCTCTTCTCCAAAATCGAATCCTTACATTAGAAACAAACCTGTCATCCTTTCAACAAATGATTGCTGAACTTGAAGTGTTATCGTTTCATATGTTTAATACAGGTATATGGAGGAATAGTTATCGTTATAGTCTCTATCCCTATCATTTCTCCGATGTCTATAAGGGTTATTGCCAAAAAGCACGGGACACCATCGACACTCTTAATGATGTTCTTTCCTTGATTCAGGAGCATAATTTCTCCTTTGATACTGGTGATGTCTCCTCACTTACAAATGAGTTATCCTCACGAATCGATCATGCTGACCAGTTACTCTCCGATGTTCATCTTATCGCTCAACACCTCTACGACCTTTTCCGAAGTAATTCGTCATCATTGATTCAACGACTCTCGATTATTGAACAATCACGAGAGATGCTTCGGACCTTTGAAATCGGGTTGAAATACATTCCCCAGCTGTTTTTTGAATCCGTGAAACTCCTCCATCACCTCTGGTACCAGTACGAAGCCTCAATCGCGGTCATGGAGTAGTGAAAACGTTAATCAAGACGAGATGAATTGTTGTTCCGTCTATGGACGAAGAGCTTATCTTGATTCGGTATGGTGAACTCTCACTGAAAAGCACCTATGTACGTCGTCGTTTTGAATCCATATTAACACAGAATATTCTGCACATGTTTCGTTCTCATATGCTTCCCTGCACGATTCGGAAGGAATGGGGACGGATTTACCTGTACACTGATCCTATTTCATCAGGGATTCCGTTACTTCAAAAAATATTTGGGATCACCTCAGTAAGCCCTGCGGTTGAAACCACGAATGATTTTCAGGATATCACTCATCACGCAGTACGTCTGATAAAAAAAAGTTAGATGCGAAAAAAAGTTTTGCGTTACGAGTAACTCGTGCAGGGACGCATGGGTTCACCAGTCAGGATGTCGCAAGAGAAATCGGTGACGCTATAAGAAAAGCAACACGAGCCTCAGTGGATTTAACACATCCTGATATGGAGATGTTTATCGAAGTTCGCGGATCACAGGCGTATCTTTTTTTTGAAAAACTACGAGGAGTCGGTGGATTACCACTGGGGACCCAGGGGACCGTTGCTGCCTTGATTGATACTCCTCACTCACTGCTTTCTGCCTGGTACCTGATGAGGCGTGGGTGTAAACTCTTGTTTATAATTTCTGATGACGCCTTTGTTGAGGATATCCGCTCGTTTGAGAACAACTGGGATGTGGATTTCCCTATCGTCAGTCTCTCTGATCAGAAAACATATTATTCCGAACTCCAGGACATTCTAATGAAAAACCATGCTTCTGCAGTAGTTACTGGTCATGTCCAGCTCACATCCGATAGTTTATCAGAGATTACCCGGTTAAAAAACCAGAGCGGTTATCCGGTGTTATCCCCGTTGATCGGATTATGTGAAAAAGAGCTTCATAAAAAAATTGTCGAGGTTGGTTTAAGTTCATGAAGATCGTTGTTCTTGGTGCCGGTGCGATTGGTTCGTTGTTCGGTGCGTTTCTGTCTCGGAACAACTCTGTTGTTCTCGTTGGTCGTACTCGGCAAAAGACTGCGATACGGAAACAGGGGTTAACCATTTCTGGGAAAACGAACCTGCGGCTGCAATTGTCTGTTGAGGACTCGGTTCACGATGTCACCATTCAACCGGATTTGATCATACTTACCGTGAAATCATATGATACCAAACAGGCAATGGATGATGTACGATCATTGATTACGCCGTCAACATTGGTGTTGTCTTTACAAAACGGTTTGGGTAATCTAGAGACGATAGAACAGGTTGTGAACAAGGAGCATGTTTTTGGTGGTGTGACTACTCATGGTGCGTTTCTTGTACGTCCTGGGGTGGTTCAGCATACCGGGTTGGGGTGGACCGTTCTTGGTGGTTTACAGAAGGGAAACACGGCTCATCTCCGACGTCTTGTCACTGTTTTTAATGTTGCTGGGGTAACGACGCGGGTGAGTACAGATTTTCAGAAGGAGGTATGGAAAAAAGCTATTATTAACTCATGTATAAATCCAGTGACTGCAGTGTTCAGCTGTAAAAACGGGTATTTATTACAGAACCCGATATTATCACATGTCGTTAATACGATTTGTTGCGAGTCCACATTGGTAGCACGATCACAGGGGGTCTCGGTCACTGTTCCGACAATGATTCGGATGACAAACCAGGTTATTCGTGAGACGGCCGAGAATTATTCGTCTATGGTGCAGAGTATTCGTCAAGGGAAAAAAACTGAGATTGATGCGATCACTGGTGTAATCGTCCGTATTGGGGCACAACGACAGATAGAAACACCGTTGAATACCGTATTGCTCTCGTTGATCACATCGGGGATTATCAAGAAAGAATACTACTAGTTTGTTTTTATTCACTGGTTTATCTTTCATACAACCGATATATTTATATAAATTGTGTGCTATATTTATATTGTAATTAAGTACCCTATAGATAGCGGAGGATTTCACTTGTTTACTTTAGTAGTAAGAAATAAAACAAAACGTACGTTTCTTCCTATCCTTGCCATTATAGTTGCCATCATACTTATTGCGGTTGGTTTCTACGTGTATGTCGAGTTCTGGAGTAAAAAACCAGTTACTCCTGAGCCGGAACCAGAGGAAAAACCAATCGATGATCGTATTAGTCCTTTAGAAAACCAGGAATTAATTTTTGAGATTAACCGAATGAGAAATCGCGGGATTATTGATGTAATGCTAAAACCAGGGTTATCCTGGAGAAATCCTCCTTCATTTTATTATATTACAAATATGGATGGATTGGAATATATTGGTAAGGATGTCGCAAGCGCTGGTGGTGTAAAAGGTGAAAATCTTTTTACTATGTGGGACACCATGTTCTACGAGAATAAAATAAATCGAGATGTAGAGGAAGAGCAAGCAACCGCGGATGTATCTCTTACCATAATGGAACGGCATAAAACTGGTCTTCTTGGGTTACGCACCCAGGATATCGAGAAAGAAAAATTCACGGTCACCTATGATTTCCGGACTGGTCGATGGAGTGGTGACGACTCATTTAATGATAGTGACGGATTTGGTCATTACATCGGTCCTAACTATGAGATATGGTTTAATTTATATCAAAATGATTATGATTTTGATGGTATCCCCTACTGGACTGAGGTAAATGTTCTTGGTACTGATCCTATGGTAGATGATTCGAAACGTGATCCTAATGGTGATGGTATCCCATTATTCTGGGATTGGAAATGGGGCTATGATCCCTTCGGGTATGATAATCACTCCCTGCTTGATCCAGATATTGACGGTTTAACAAATCTTCAAGAATATATCATGGCAAACCGCTTTGCTGATCCGTTCCATCAGGATATTTATTTAGAAGCTGATGGGATGCAAAAAGGCGGTTTGTTTGATCCGGCTCATGTGTTCTGGGTGGAATCACAGCAGATAATGATTGAACGTTTTGCTCAGCATAACATCTGCCTGTATATTGATTATGGTTGGCCAAATAATCCAGTAAATGGTGGCGGAGAACTCCTTGAACATTATGAAACTCTCTCACAAGATTCTGGGATGATGTTACAGTACTACAAGAATCATTTCCCTGATGAACGAAAAGGGATTTTCCGATACGTTGTCGTAGGGCATAATGCTGGGTTTTGTCACCCCTCAGAATTTAACAACTATGATAGCATGGCAGTCGACACTAGTCTGTATAAAGCACTCTTGAAACGTAAAGCGTTTACACCGCGGACACAACGAATAGTACTTGCGTCTGCAACAATGCATGAACTTGGTCATTCTCTCAATATTGCGCGATGGACCGTCCAGGGATGTGATAATCTTAGTTTTGCTGATTCCAAACAAGCAAAACAAGAGTTTCTTGACCGATGGGGAAATTACAAGAGCGTCATGAGCTATTATTATATTTGGGATAAAAAAATCGTCGATTATTCTGATGGATCTCATGGGACTGGTGATTCTAACGACTGGGCTAACTTAGATCTCACCTACTTCAAGCAGCAAGCCCAAGAAGTTGAAGATCCGGCTTTCAAATTCGTACCACCAAGGAATGATAATTCATCCCAAATATAACACAAGAGACGAAGATAACATATCAACGTCTCTTCCCTATATTTTTCATTCATCAAAATATTCATTATCGGTACTCTCAGAAAACGAATTAATCATCATAAAACAAATTTTTTTATAAACCAATATCATATTCAATATATTCAACTATGGGTGATACTTGTGAATATTTTTGTAACCAGGAAAATCCCTGAACCCGGATTAGATTTATTAAGAAAAAAATTCACTATAGAAATTAATCCTTATGATCGCGTATTGTCGAAAGAGGAAATCATTCGGGGAGTAAGGGGAAAAGATGGTCTTCTGTGTTTATTAACAGATCCAATTGATAGCGCCGTGATATTTTCAGAGCCGAAGCTGAAGATGATTGCGAATTATGCGGTTGGGTACAACAATATTGATGTACACGCTGCGACGGAACGAGGGATACCGGTGAGTAACACCCCTGATGTTCTTACGGATACGACGGCGGAGATGGCATGGGCGCTCCTATTTTCAGTCGCTCGACGAATCGTTGAAGGTGATGAGTTTACCCGAGCAGGGAAGTTCAATGGATGGAGCCCTCTGCTGATGTTAGGTCAGGATGTCACCAAGAAAACATTGGGGGTTGTTGGTGCTGGGAAAATAGGAACCGCATTTGCTTTGAAAAGTAAAGGGTTTCACATGAACGTTTTGTTTACCGATGCACAAAAAAATAGTGTACTCGAAAAGGAGCTTGGTGCGAAAAAAGTATCTTTAACTACGTTGCTTACCTCTTCTGATTTTGTTTCTTTGCATGTGCCTCTGGTTCCGTCAACGCGACATCTTATCGGTGAAAAACAGCTGAGGCAGATGAAAAAAACAGCGGTTCTGATTAATACGTCTCGGGGTCCTGTGGTTGATGAACACGCATTAGTGAACGCGTTAAAGGAGCATTGGATTTTTGGTGCTGGTCTTGATGTATATGAGCATGAACCTCAGGTGTCTGCGGAATTGAAAGGGTTAGCAAATGTGGTGTTGCAGCCTCATTCTGCATCGGCGACGTTGGAAACCAGGACGAAGATGGCGATTATAGCAGCGAATAATTTGATTCTTGGTTTACAGGGGAAAAAACCACCGAATTGTATAAACCCTGAAGTGTTCACGAAAAAATCTTCAATGAAATAACTTTCAGATGGTATCTTTTTTTTATTCTGGTACTTGATAGTGATGGTTCTGATAGGTGATGAGATTATTTTCTATCATTTTTGTAAGGATTTTTTTGAGACGTTCAGATTCGATATCAAGTGTTTTTTGTAATCCTGTTTGTGACGTTGGTGCTTCTAATAATATGCGGAGGATTTGGCCGCGTATTTGCCGGTCTGATCCAGTGAAGCGTGTTTGTTGTGTTAGTGGTGATATCCCAGTTTTTCTGCTGGTGAGAATAAGGGCGCCGTAGTCCATGAGTGCGTTATGCCAGTCTCTGCTTTTTCCTTTTGGCAGGCAGCGTTCTGCAAGACCCCAGAGTTCTGTTGAGGATGTTGTTTCGGGGAGGTGGAATTCATGGATGAGGAGACGTCTGATGTTGGTGTCGATGGTTACGATGTCCGCGTTTGTTGAGAAGATGCGGATGGCTTGTGATGTGTATTTTCCTATACCGGGGAGGTCTTGGTAGTGGTTCATCGCAGAGAGAGCGTCTCCCTGGTATTTCGTGCTGATGAGTTGGGCGGTGCGATGAAGGTTCACTGCGCGGGTGTTGTATCCAAGTCCCATCCACGCTTGGAGTACGTGTTTTTGTGATGCCTGTGCGAGGTCGTTGATGGTCGGCCATTGGTGTATCCATTTTTGGTAGTAGGTGTTGACTCGTTGAACCTGGGTTTGTTGCAGCATGATTTCTGAGAGGAGTATTTTGTAGGGATCCCTGGTGCGTCTCCAGGGTAGTCTTCGTCCGTGTTTCCTATAGAACGACAGGATTTTGTGTTGAAACGCGGTTATTTGTTTCTGTGTGATTTTCCTTGGTTTGTCTTGTTTTTTCTGCGTTGATGCGAAGACAATTAAAAAAAAATAATATGGTGTCGCGTGCAAAGAATTCCTCTTACAACTAATTGTTCTAGAGTGTGAACACCCAGATTTCTTCATCCTTTGGGAGATCATCTTTTTCGATATCAATCTCGTTCCCAACACGAACCACTTTCGTAGGGTTATCTTCTAAGAAGCCATCTAATCCTGCCACGGGTAAGGACAACCCCCCGATTTTATAATGCATGGGGATCGTGATTCTTGGTTTCACCGCGTTCACCACCTGCTTTGCTTGCTCGGCATCGATGGTGAATGTCCCCCCAACGGGTAGAAATAAAATGTCAACATCGTTTAACTGTTCTACCACGTCTTTATCAAGTTCATGGCCGAGATCACCGAGATGACAAAACGTGATTCCTTCAATAGTGAACTTATAAATGATTATTTTTCCTCGTTTTGAACCATGGGCTTCATCATGATACGCGGGTATGCCTTTAATCTCAACTTTTTCTATGGTTCTTTTCCGCTCATCAGTGATCACTTTCGACCCGGCTTTTTCGACAGATTTCACACTATTATGATCATAATGGTTATGTGACACCAGGATGATGTCGCCCGTCACATTTGGTGCAGGAATCCCTAGTGATTTACCGTCATGGGGATCAGTCACCACCGTGATATCATTGGTTATCTCGAAGCATGAATGACCATGCCATCGTATCTGCAACATTGAAGTCGCCTCCTCCCAAGTCAAACGAATAAGCTGATGATTATAAATACATTATGGCCGTAGACGTCCAAACCGGATATACTCGATAGTGGTGTTCTCTACTCGGGCGAACACAAAATCTTTATTCACCGAATGAGCAAGACGCACCGCTCGGCTAATCTCCGCCCACACGCGACTAAACCCTTTCTCCACTACATGAACCAGATACTCGGCATGCGTCTCCTCCGGGTTTTTTGTGTACGCACGGAAATGCGACCCGAACTTAAAACCGGTTTTCACGATCAACCCCTTCTGCTTCAAATCAGAGAATACAAGTAAACGAGAGGATATATCCGGCTGCCACCCACGGATACGTTGAAACAAATACTCCTCAGATAACGTCGTATTCCCCATGACATCCTTAATTGTTAAGACACTTTTCTTCATGAGATACAATGCTTCAACTAACGAAAGCTGTAACCCATCACCGAATGGTTTACCAAAAAACTCTTTCTCATGAAGCATTTTACCTAAGTGAGCATCAAACACTACGACTCTATTCTCCAGCAAATACCCGACACCCCGAGGAAACGCATGCGATCCGGTTTTCCCCTTTAAATCCACAAACGCGACATCATAATACGTGATATCTCCTTCTTCATCAACAATAACAAACCACAATACGCTATTGCGTTTACTAACCTGTTGAATCACTGTTTTGATTTCATCAATAGTAAACATATTCCGCTCAGAAAAAACGCTAATATAACACGATTTTTTCTCAGAGGTGTTCCCCGTCTTTGTTCTATCGAGAGAAAAATGAACACCGCGGAGATCTTGAACGCGTTTCACCGGGCATCCTCGTTTCCGGAGATCACGATACGCGAGATACACGATTTCAAAATCAGGGATCTTCTCCGCAGCACTCTGCACTAGACTCTGAAAACTTCTGAGTTTTTTCTCCTTGAACACCTGAAGTTTTCCTTCTCCCACTAGAAATACTGCTTCCAAGAGGTCTAACTCTAATCGATTACCCGAAAGTGGTGTACCAAAGAAGCTTTTATTATAGAGAAGACCGACATCCCGAGGTTTCTTCACAATGATGTGATTGTCAATGAACTCTGCAGATAATTGCATACGTACACAGAAAACAGGTTCACTTATTTCTGTTTTTTGTAATAATCTTCAATACTCCGGGGCATCCATTCATTATACGAGTATTTCTTCTTCTGTTTTTTTGAAGACGCGCCCCAGAGGATTAACCCGATACCAAACCCGGCGACGATACCAAGGACAAAGAATAGCAGAGTCGAGAACGTGTAGTCGAACATTCTCCCGGACCACCAACTTGGTGTTGAAACCTCAGGGATACCCACATATCGCGATGATCCCCCGCCCCCGATATGAGTAAAACTAATTGCACCAGCGATTAAATCCGCGTACTTATAATACACGAGCGCGTTATCAAAAGCAGACTCGTTTTCAAGACTCTGCGCATACTCATAATAGCTCACCGCAAGCACTGGTTCGACCCCACGATTCCGGCTTTCTTCAATACTTGTTCGTGCACGCTCCTCCGCTCGCATCACTCTATCTGTTGCTGCGCTATCAACAAGCTCAAGAGCTAGGTTCCCTTTCACGAGCGCCTCTAATGCTTCAAACAACGCCGCAGCAGGATACCCTTCGTCCCTATTTTTATTCGCTGAGGTCAGCAACGCTTCTGCATCAGAAAGATACTGTGATGATGTACCAATTTCCTCAAGCAATACCGTTGCATAAGTAATGGATTGCTGCGCATCCTCAATATATTCCTCAGCGAGATCTTGCACTGTGGTGTTGGTGATCTCCCCTGTATCATTATAATATGAGGCGATTCTCAACCACCACCCCACGCTTTCACTACGCTGGCTTGCAAATGAAATCTTATATAACGCAGTCAAATAATCATTATTCGTAAAATCGTTTTGAGCCCCAGTCAAGTATTCTTCAGCTTCCGTCACCCGCTCCTGCGCAGCACCAACACATTGAAGAGAAATAGCACCAGTGATCGCCGCATTCTTCGCTTCATTACTCTTATTCGTAAACAGATTGGATGCTTCCGTCATTATCGTCTCGATATACGCTTGTTCGTCATCTGCAGCAAAATACCCACATGCGTAAGAGACAAAAAGAGAATCGATTAACGATTGGAACGATTTACTCGTCGCCGTGTAATACACTTCTTGGTCGAACCATAATGATGCTTCCTGCAGGTTTTTTTCTGCATCGTTCAGAATGTCCGTGATCTGGTTCTTATAATAAAACGGGTATCGATTTGGGATATCCGAATGATTAAACGTTGTACTCGCGTTTTCAAAAGAGCTCGTGGCGTTCGCGAGCAACATTTCAGCAAGCGGTTTCATCGACTCGATATACTTCTCTGTTGTGACGTTTCCATCTGAGGTCGGTGTTTCAAAGACATACCCCGTCATATATCGGAGTGCATCATTAATATCCTCAACCTCAAACGCCTCAATACCATAATTATCCAGAGCATACTCGGAGATGTTCTTCGTCACCGGGCGAGTGATGATCTGCCTCCACCCATTCTGAATAATTGTCTCGGTCACCATCTCCGTATACGTTATCTGACCTTTCGGTACGAGAAACCGTGTTGCTCCCACAGAGTTCGCCGCATCAATCTTATATTGAATACCCCCAATAGGACCAATCGTCCCATCCGGGTTAATCATCCCCGTCATCACAGTTTTACTATCAACTGTCCAATTCTCCAACAACGCTATAGTTGCAACCGTCATCACCGCACCCGCTGATGGACCTCCAATGACTGATGACTCTGTCCGAACCACGACGAAATAATCATACTGTTCCGTACTGATATTACTGGTTTTATCATTCTCCACATACGTTCGCGCAACCTTCACCGCAAGACGTGCAGATCCTTGCATATCTATTTGCGTGAGTGGTAACGTGTCAACAAACACGCGTCCGGTCCCGTTATCCTGAATCGTAACCGTTATCGTAGAAATAACCCCGATATATCCACTGTCTGTATTCGCAACCGCTGGCGCATACATGGTAATATTACGATAATGAATCGTTACTTGTCCTGTTGAAATCTGCCCGGTGGAAACCCCGATAGAAATACTAGAAACAGAAGATACACCGAGGAAAAAACTCAGCAGAAATACAAAATATTTTTTCATAGATAGACCCCCATACTCTACAATAATTAAAGACGGCTTAATATTCGATTCCTATTTATATTTTACTTCTGAGAAATCATTATGAAGTAAAACGTAGTCGTATCCTTAGTTTTCTTAATCGAGATGTCGTGGTATTGTTTCCCGATATTCTTAAGTAGAGTAACCGGATACTTTTTCTCGTTTATACCAGTAGTCTTCATCGGTTACACTACTAGTTATAACCAGAGGATAATAGGAGGAATTTGAGAATATGGTTCAACTCCATGAGATGATTTTTCGAGATGCACATCAATCACTGTTAGCGACTCGTATGCGAACAGAGGATATGCTTCCTATTACATCGAAGATTGATCAGATAGGGTTTTTTTCGCTTGAGGTTTGGGGTGGCGCCACCTTTGATGTGTGTATCCGATATCTGAATGAGGATCCCTGGATGCGGCTTCGCAAACTGAAAGAGGCTTTACCGAATACGCCGTTGCAGATGTTGGAGCGGGCGATGAATATTGTTGCGTACCGGAATTTTCCTGATGATGTGGTGAAGAAATTTATTTATTATGCGAAGAAGAATGGGTGTGATTATTTCCGTATTTTTGATGCGTTGAATGATCTGCGGAATATGGAGACGCCGATGAAGGCGGTGAAAGAGAATGGTGGTCATGTTCAGGCGTGTTTGAGTTATACGATTTCACCGGTTCATACGGTTGAGTTTTTTGTGTCAAAGTTTAAAGAATTGAAGAAGATGGGTGCTGATTCGTTATGTATTAAGGATATGGCGGGGATGATTTCCCCGAAGCGCGTCTATGATATTGTGAGGGGGTGTAAGGATGCGGGGATTAAGCTGCCGATTGATTTGCATTCTCATTGTACGAGTGGTATGACGGGGATGGCGTATCAGCGTGCTGTGGAGGCAGGTATTGATATTTTGGATACTTCGTTGTCTCCGATTTCTGGTGGTACTGCTGCTCCGGCGACTGAGAGTGTGGTTGCTGCGTTGCAGGGGACTGAGTGGGATACGAAGTATGATCTTTCGTTGTTGATTGAGTGTCGTGAGTATTTTTTGAAGGTGTGGGATAAGTATCGGCATTTGCATCGGTTTGATGCGTTGAAGGTTGATCCGAGTGTGACGTTGCATCAGGTTCCTGGTGGGATGTTGTCGAATTTGATTTTCCAGCTTGAGGAGCAGGGTGCTCGTGATAAGTATCGTGAGATTCTTTTGGAGACGGCTCGGGTTCGGGAGGAGCTGGGGTATCCACCGTTGGTGACGCCGACGAGTCAGGTTGTTGGTGTACAAGCGGTGATGAATGTGTTACATGGGCGGTATAAGGTTATTCCTAAGGAGACGAAGGATTATTGTCGGGGGATGTATGGGAAGTCACCTGTTGAGGTTCACCCGGAGATTATGAAGAAGGTGCTGGGGGCGAAATGGAAGGATGAGGTGATTGATTGTCGTCCGTCTGATCTGTTAGAACCGTTGTGGGATCAGAAGAAGAAAGAGTTGATGGAGATTGATGGTGGGCGTCTGGTGCAGAAAGAAGAGGATATCCTAACGTATATTTTGTATCCTCAGGTTGGGTTAAAGTTTTTGAAGGGTGAGGCTCGTGCAGAGTTCACCTCTGATCAGCTTCCTCTTCCGATTACGCATCCGTTCACTCGGGGGATGGTGAAACAGTCGTTCCCTGAGTATAAGCAGTTGTGGTTAGAGACTGAGCCTCCTGAGAAACGAATTGGTGGACCTGCGCAGATTCCTACGGAGTTTTCTGTTGAGGTTGATGGGGAACCGTATGAGGTGAAGGTGATTCCGACTGGTGGATTCTTGGTTGCTGGAGCGGGTGAGCATGCCGTGCCAAGTAAACCAACTGAGGTCGAGGGCGGTGTGAAGTCGAGTATGCAGGGGACAATCCTGAAAGTAAAAGTGAAAAAAGGAGACACGGTGAAGAAAGGGGATGTCCTTGTAACCGTGGAAGCGATGAAGATGGAGCAAGAGATTAAATCCGAGTCTGATGGTGAAGTGAAGGAAATTTTTGTGAAAGAGGGAGATGCTGTTGCGTGTGGGAATGTGCTGATGCAGATTCTCTAACCATAGGTTTTCGTGAAAGGAATAATGTATGTTGAATAAGGTACTTATTGCGAATCGTGGGGAAATAGCGGTTCGGATTATGCGGGCGTGTAAGGAGCTTGGTGTCGCGACCGTTGCCGTGTATTCTGATGCGGATCAATCTGCGTTGTTTGTGAAGTACGCGGATGAGAAATATCATATTGGTCCTGGGCCAGCGAGTCAGAGTTATCTGAATAAGGATAAACTCATTGATGTAGCGTTGAAGTCGCATGCGGAGGGTATTCATCCGGGGTACGGTTTTCTGGCGGAGAATGCTGAGTTTGCTCGGATGTGTAAGAAGAATGGTATCGAGTTTATTGGTCCGCCGGTGCCTGCGATGGAGTTGATGGGATCAAAGATCGATTCGAAGAAATCGATGATCAAAGCCGGTGTTCGTGTGGTTCCGGGGGTGACTGAGGCGATCGCGGATCATGAACGTGCGAAGGATATCGCGCATGAGATTGGGTATCCGATTATGCTGAAGGCGTCCGCGGGTGGTGGTGGTATCGGTATCCAGCAGGTGGATAACGAGCAGCAGATGGAGAAGGCGTTGTCCTCGGTTCGTCAGCTGGCGAAGAACTCGTTTGGTGATGATTCCGTGTTTATTGAAAAGTTCATTCAGGATCCACGGCATATCGAGTATCAAGTGATTGGGGATAAGAAGGGTCATCTGATTCATGTGTTTGAACGGGAGTGTAGTGTACAGCGTCGTCATCAGAAACTAATTGAGGAGACGCCGTCCTGTGCATTAACTCCTAAGTTACGTAAGGAGATTGGTGAGCAGGCGGTTCTCGCGGCAAAAACCGCGGGGTACTATAACGCGGGGACTTGTGAGTTCATGTTTAAAGATGGTGATTATTTTTTCCTAGAGATGAACACGAGGTTGCAGGTGGAGCATCCGATCACTGAGGTGACGACGGGTGTTGATCTGGCTCGTGAGCAGCTACGGGTTGCCTCCGGTCTCCCGTTGGAGTATGATCAAAAAGATATTTGTCCTCGGGGTCATGCGATTGAATGTCGTATCAATGCAGAGGATCCCTTGAATAATTTCTTGCCTGCCCCAGGGAAGATTATTCGGTATGCGGAACCCAGTGGCCCAGGCATCCGTATCGATGCTGGTGTGTATCAAGGGTTTACGATACCCCCGTTTTATGATTCGATGATTGCGAAACTAATCGTCTGGGCTGAGGATCGACCTCGGGCGATTGAGCGGACGAAACGAGCATTGTGGGAGTATCAGATCGGAGGGGTGCGGAATAATATCGCGTTCCATCAAGTCGTGATGGATCATCCTCAATGGAGAGCAGGGACGTATAACACCAGTTTTATCCCCCGGTATAACATCCTTGAGCAGGTTATACAGCATGTGCAGGAAACAAAAGCGCAATCCTCAGCACCGAAAACAGCGGCTGCTCTCGCTGCGGTACAAGCCGTGATCATCGCATCACAAAACACTCCGCATCAGAAATCCTAGGATTCACTCCTGTCTAAATAAGAAGGTGTAGAATGGATTCCTCTTTTCACAAACAAATAACGCAGGTGGCCACCCACCTTAAAAAGAAAGGATTCCCCTATACGATCCAGGGTTTTAATGAACTTGATTCGACGAATGGGAAAGCGAAAGAGCTTGCTTTAGCTGGTGTACATGAAAACACGGTTGTTGTTGCACAGATCCAAAAAAAGGGGCGGGGACGTTTTGAGCGGACCTGGGAATCACCACCTGGAGGGTTATATTTTTCTCTTATTCTTCGACCGAAGGGACCAGCGGATCAGATGACTATGATTCCGTTGATTGCTGGGCTCGCGGTGACCAAAGCGATTCGATCGTTGTTCCAGCTTCCTTCTATGATTAAATGGCCGAATGATGTTCGTATTCATGGGAAAAAAGTCGCGGGTATCCTCCTTGAGGGTGAAACAAAACAGGATCAGGTTCACTATGTCATCGTTGGTGTTGGGGTGAACGTGAATAATCCCGTGGAACAGCTCCCTATTCAACTTCAGGCAACAGCAACCTCTCTTATTCGAGAGCGTGGTACTCGTGTAGACTATGGTTTGTTTTTTGAGAGCGTTTTATCAGCGTTTCATGAGGAGTTCATCCGGTTTGAACAGGGTGATGTTTCATCTCTTCTGAGTAGCTGGAAAACCTACTCTGATACACTTGGGAAGCGAGTAAAAATAAAAACGGTATCGGGAGATATTGTTGGGGAAGCGGTTGATATTGATTGTTCAGGTTTTCTTGTGGTTTTGACTGATGATGGTGAACAGAAAATTGTGACGAGTGGGGATTGTCTATACGTTGATGAGTTATAGGGTGTTCGACATGAATGGTGGTGGGGTTGATTATGGTTTTTATTTGTGTTTCACCCAGTAGAAGAACCCAGCGAGTATGCAGATGAATACGATGATGACGATGAGGGGGATGGTGAGTGTGGGTGGTATGGGGAGTGTGAACCCGTTATTATTTGGTGTTTCATCATGATTATTGGTGTTGTTATTGTTTGTGGTGTCCTGGTATTGGGTGATGGTGACGTGGAGGGTATCGGTCTGGATTGCTCCTTGGTTGTCGGTGACGATGAGGGTGACGGTGTAGTTCCCTGTTGTGGTGTAGGTGTGGGTGACGATGACTCTATTTTCTGTGGTGTCGTCGCCGAACTCCCAGCGGTAGGTGGTGATGGTTCCGTCGATATCGGTACTGGTTGATCCGTTGAAGGTGAGAGGGGTGTTTATTGCTCCTGTTGCTGGTCCGTTGGCATGGGCAGTTGGTGGCGCGTTATCTGGGGAGTCTGATGAGATGAGCACGGTTCGGTTGACCGGGTCGGACCAGGCGCCGGTGTTGTCTCTGACGCGGAAGGATATAGTATGGGTTCCAATGGAGAGGTTTTGTGTTGAGAAGTAGGGGTGGGTGTTGAGTATTCCTTGAAGGTTTGAAGACCATTCGTATTGACGGATTTGGCCCACCCCGTATCCATTGAAGTATATCATGGTTCCGTAGGTGGCTTGTGGTGGGTTGATGGAGCTGATCGAAGCAATAGGTTTTTGGTATTCACCGGAGGTTGGATCGATGGTTATAATTCGTTTTATTTTTGTTGACCATTGGCTTGTGTTGTCTTGTACAGAAAAATAAATATAATGGGTACCAACTTTTAAACTGGATGTACTGAATGATGGTTGTGTGCTGAGATTTCCGTTGAGACTGGATGTCCAGTTATATCCTACGATGTAGCGTCCTGGGGCACCTATGCCCATACCGCTGAATGATATAGTAGTTCCAAAGATTGCTGATATGGGCGAGATGGAGATAATAGTAGCGGTGGGTTTTTGATTCCCACTGGCATGAAAAACTCCGAAGGGGTACAGGTCTTGGTTGCTTCCACCTGGTATTAAGTAGGGAGTGTCTCCGATGCCATCTCCGTTTCCGTCGGAGCCGTCGTAATCGCTCCAGGTGTTCCCTTCATGATTATAACTCCAACTGTTTATTCCGTCATCATACGCATTCTCGTTTTGACTATAATTGAACGTGTTACGATACACGATAGTGCCTGATGATGAAAAAAGGCGTATTCCTTGAAGGTTGTTTTCGAGAGTGTTATGGTGTATTATCGTGTTGGTGCACCAGATGACGTCGATTCCTTGTTGATGATTATTGCTGATGGTGTTATCGTGTATGGTTATGCCGTCGCAGTTGTCTAGTTGAATCCCGCTGCTATCGTTACTGTTCAATATTTTATTATCGGCAATCACGCTGTTACGGACGTAGGACATGGCGATGCAGTCGTTTCCAACACCTCCAGCGAGTTGTATCGTGAACCCTGAGATAGACACTTGTTTTGGATTCCCCTCTGATCCTGGTACACGAATAACATTATTGTTTTTTCTTCCATCAATAATCGTCGTGTTTTTGTTTTGACCAGTAAGGGTGATATTTTTTGATATCGTCAACGTCTCATAGTAGGTGCCTGCGTATACGTAGATTTCATCCCCGGGGTTTGCTGCATTGACTGCTGCCTGGATTGAAGTATAATTACCGCCTCCGCCCATGTCAACATAAATGGTTTTTGCCGTAGTCTGATCAATAAATGGGAACACGGAACAGAATCCGCAAACTAATACACTAAGTAGTATGAAGGTTATTGTTTTCTTTAGCATCATTTTTTCTCCCGCACCTTCACTGGAACTAGCTATTGGTTATATGAACTTATAGTTTTTCAACTTATAGTTTTTCTTTACCTCTCTCCGTTCGATATCGTACTGATGAGATTCTTTGTAGAAAAAATACGTATGTGTTTATCGCTATGAGTAGGATTAATGTGACTCACGGATTTCATCGAAGAACCAGTATTCGTCAATCTGCCCGCGGTACTCTTCATACGCGCCAACTGCACCACCGTAGAGTATTTCTGTCTCGTTGAATAACTGCATCAGCATAGTCGCGTTTTCAATATTCCCGACGGAGAAGTTTTCCATGGCTTGTTTGAGATATTGACTAGCAGTGTACCGGAGGAGGGTGATGTTTTTCCCGGCCTGAGCAAACCCTACGTAATATCCAAGGACTTGAAGATATTTACTCTGATTCGTGTAGGTTTTTGCTTTCTCAAAATACGGTTTTGAGAGGTTAAAATTCTGATATGCTCTCAGGTAGTTCGTCATCGCATCCGTACAATTCTCAAGACAATACGTGGTATACTCCTCGGTGTTGTTGTTTCGAGCGTTCGTGTACCAGAATAACGCGAAATCAAAATGATAATTTCCTACTTCTCTGATCTCCCGTGCGGAATCCATTTTCACGATCCCTTGGAAGAAATGATCCGTGAAATTCTGATTCAAGTTCGTAATCGTTTGAATCTCTGATTTATGTTCAATATTTAATGTCTCTATTTGTGATCGTCTGATAATATCTGAAGCAAAAAACGTGATGATGATGACACCAGACATGATTGCGATAAGCATGATGAACATATTCCGTGTGAATTCTCTGGTCATTCTCTCCACCTTATTTCTTGTTCTTTATTTCGTTAGTTGAGATAAACTTTATGGATATCCCAGAAAAAGAGGGGACAGACAACAGGATTCTGTGTACTACTCCATTCTACTTGTGCGAAATCAGTGAACGGTGCAGGTAATTGTTTTCCTATTGCTTCGTCAACGAGTCCGTATCCGGAACGATATAAGGAATAGTTGATGTTTTGTGCACCGTTTTTCTCGATGCGGATCTGGTACCAGTTGTTGTTGTACAGGTATCCACCGAGGTAATCTGAGGAGAGCATCATCCATCCTGTATCCGGGTCCCAGTAAGAAAGTATGAGGAGATAATCCGCTGGGAGTATTGTTCCTTCGTGGACGTATTGGAATTTTAATTTCGCGATATCGTTTCCAGCTGTATTTTTGAAGTTCATGAGTAGGTCTGCGTATTCGCTTACGTTTCCGCAGGTGAACCAGGCTTCCCATGCTTGCAGGTTGCCGTTGAGGCTGGCGAGGGTGTAATTCCAATATTGTGGGCTTTCTCCTGCTCGTAGTTTCATCTTGAATGATTGAGCATTATCAACTGGTGGATCAATCGAGTAATAATGGTAGCTTGGTGCGACTTCGAAGTTGCTTTCTCCAGATGCATAGCTGGTTTCAAACCAGAGGTGACTCTCATATTGTTGTGTTGCTTTTTGTCCTGCGAAATCATCTGAGAAATCTTCGGTTACCATGGTGGGTGCTTCGAAGGCGTTCACGGTGAGAATCGTGGGGTCGTCGTCTCCGGTTTCTCCATCATTGTCTTGGTCTATCCCGTCATCCACTGAGGGGTCATCAGTGAGTTCAACAGCATTGTTAATATGGTTTTCGTTACTATCCCAAAGAACGTGTCCTTGGTTTGATATGAGGGCACCGTTGAATAGGCTTTGATTCACGGTGACGTCAAAGCTGATCGCGATACTGCTTTCCTTTGGTATTGCACCGTTCCAGGTTATTTTACGATTTGCGCTTTCGTAGTTGATGGTTCCCGCTGAAGCAGTTATGGATCCTGGTACGTAGGTGGTGTTGTTTGGGATGAAGTCTTCGAATTCGTTCCCTGGGTTGTTGCTCTGGTTTGCGGTGCCGATGTTGCTAATGGTGATTGCGTAACGGAGGGTGTCTCCGCATTCGACGAGTCCGCCGTTGAGGTCTTGAACATTTTTTCGTGACATGATTTGTGTTTGTGCATGTCCTGAGAAGACAAGGTTGTCGATTAAGACTGCGCTGTCGAACTGGTTATCCCCGATATCCTTTATATTAAATGTAACCGTAATAGTCTCGTACGGTGAGACCGGGTTTTTTCTTTTTATGGGTGCGGTTGCTCCAGCGTCTGCTCCATGTGTTAGGGGTGTCGTTTGTACCCAGTCGACACCGTCTGGGGCTCCGCTTGTGGCGAAGATGTCAAAACCACTGCCTGGGATATGATTCGAGTTTAAAATGAAATCTCCGCTGTTCACATCGATGATGTATTGTGTGGTCCCCATGGAGGGCGATTGGACGGTTGCAGTGAATTTATCATTATATTGAGTTCCGACGTATTCAGGGTATTCTGCGCTGAAGAATTGTACGTCATAGTAGAGGTAATGCATGTAGGGGGGTACTTGTAAGGTGATGGTGAGGGTTGCTTCGTCGTAGGGTGGGTTGTATCGTCCTCTTTCGAAGAATCCTCCTCGTTCACTCCCCGGGTTATAGGCGCTTTCAGTTACCGGGTTTGCTCCTGCGATACCGGTGCTGAGTAACGCGAAGGTTAATCCCTGGGTGGGATGCATGGTCCCTAATGAGGAGAGGACGATGGCTCCTCGATGACCAAGGTTATCTCGGTCGGTGTATGATGAGCTGATGAATGCGGTTTGATTGACGAGGATAGCGTTGACGAGATCCTGTCCATTATAGGATCCTGCGGTCACCATTTGTGTCGTAAGAAGTAAACCTGGTACGAGGAAGATTCCTGCTATGAGGAGTGTCACATATTTTTTCTGGTGTTCTTTTCTCATGTGTTTTTCACCTCAGGGGTACATGCCTATTTGGATGGGGTCTGATTCAAAGATTTGATCGTCTTGGATGCTATCGTTTGGTGTCACCTGACAGATCCAGATGTCTCCGTAGATGGTTTCTTCTGCGACGATGACGCTCTTGTTAGAGTATCCGTCTTTGGTGCAGAGGTAGTTTTGGTAGATTTGCTCTGCAGTGAGGACTCGGGTGTAGATACGGAATTCGTCGATGAGACCAGTGTAGTTTGCTCCTCCAGTGGGTCTACCAGTGATTTCGAGGTCATCAATGGCGACGTATTCAGCGATAGATGAGGTCATCCATCTGAATTGGAGAATAAGGGTATCTAATGAATCAGGGACATCTATTTCGGCGTGTGTCCAGTTTATTTGCCCGCCACTCATTTCCGGGTCTGCAACTTCAAATATTGGGAACCACGCATTGTTATCGTAATAATAGAGTCCGAAGAAATCTGTTGCTTCCGTATTTTTGTAGCTGTACCAGACGGAGACGATGACGTCTTCATAGTTTGAAAGGTCGACACCGGTCCTGTTGAATGCAGCGTAGTCCGGGTCGAAATCCCCGGTTCCACCAATAGAATAGCTCGGGGTTCTTGGATCAATATCGGTTGAGCTGAATCTGGTGAATTCATAGTCGTGTCTCCCCATGGAGGTCGCGTTGATGTAGACTTGATCGATGTAGACCATGTCTTCATTATTGCTTGCGTCACATTGGAAGAGTATTTTCATTCCTGTTGAAAATGAGTACTCAGTACTGTTGATGTAGAGTATTTCGTGGTACCAGACATCTTTCTGATATCCGCTTGGGTAGTTTCTATCGAGC
>JAZDGT010000005.1:0-50383 GCA_043806635.1 Methanobacteriota archaeon
TATCGCCCGGGATATGAACGAATCCGTAAACGTGACCGATCATCTTATCACCCAAGCAGATATCAACTCAGGACATATCACCCTCGATTTAATCGTAAACATACATTATCGTGATCTCACCGATTTCCCCTGGTACCAATCTACCGTTGACACTGGTGCTGCAAGTATGAAGATGATGCTTGACTACCTCATGTGGAACCGTACAATAAACCCGCAGGGGCCACCAAGTGTTTATAGTGAACAAACACTCTTCAACACGTACAAAGGAACAGATAACACCATCAACGCCACTGAACTATGCGCTGGACTCAACACCGAAATCGATGATTACCACCAGGGGTGGATCTACGGGTACTTCTTCGCACCTCACGGATATGATAGTATAACCGACGCATTACGAACCATCTGCACCTGGGTGGATTACCCCGTGAACTTCTACAACAACAACCGGGAGATCCCCGTCCCCAAACCGGGTCACCCAAACCATGTCCCCGTCGCCATACCCTTCAGCGGAACATTTGCTCATTGGGTGAGCGTCCGAGGAGTACACACGAACCATGATGCTTGGTATTACACTGGACCATTGACCATATACGGGTTCTGGGTCAACGACCCAGCATCAGGCGGCATCGGCAGCAACACCTACGTCACCGTGGATAAAATGATATCAGATTATTACCTCCGACTCAACGCCCTAGGGAACCAATATCATAACAAATTTGTCACCATCACCGATCCACCAAATATCAACGCAGAAATCCCTACTCCGGATGTCACCACAGAGGTAACCTATGCTCATTCACCTGCAGGGTTTACCCTCAAAGAATCACTGCAGATTCAACGTGCGCAACTCTCCACCCTTTCCAAGAGGGTAGCAGATACCACTGTGATAAACGCGGCATACGACGGTGCTGAACAGGTTTTACGATACAGCGAATTTTCTGATGAGTTCGCGCAAACCCATGTCTTGAATAAACCTGTGTATAACAAAGGGGAATGCGCCGTAGGATTTTCAGACGGGATAACGAAATTTATAGTAACAATAGGACTTAAACAAGGGGAACTACGACAAATACAAGTGCAAAACGTTTGAACAGTGAAGACAAGATAAGACCTTCTTCAACATAACGAAGGAGATGATGGTAAAAAAACCTTTAATTAGTGGATGGGCTATCTGCTGTTCTTAAAAAAAAATTTAGGATTGAATAGACATGTCTCAGTTACGCAGTAAAAAAGTTGTCTTTACACTTTCACTAAGTTTTTGTGTATTATTACTGCTTTCTTTTCCACTCGTTCAGACAAGTAATATGGTCCATGCAGAAGAAGATGATGGCTGGTATTATCTTCCATCGTATACGAATTATGCCCCAAATGGTCTCCCTGATTTCGATCAAAAACAGGATACGAACTGGACAGGGAAACTCGGGTGGTCCTTTTGTGGTCCTACCGCATTAGCAGATGTGCTCTGGTGGTTTGACTCAAAACATTCAAACCCAAATGGTTCACCAGGCGACGGCGTTGATGAGTATCCACTAGTACGTGATTATAGTGCCCCCGGGTCTCCACAACCTGGACCGTATTCCGATGATCATAATTTTAATAATATTAATGATCCTCAGACGCGATGGGACGGAGGAGATGGAAATAAGGAGCTGATTGAACAGCTTGCGTGGTATACGAACACAAATTTTTGTAGAACCCCCTTGATTAAAGGATTTGGTGGGACGCATAATTTTTTCATGAAACGGGGAGCAGAGCAATGGATAAAAGATGCGGGTCTTCAAGATGATTATCATGTTGAGGTTCTTGTGAAACCTAGTTTTGATACGATTGTTGAGCGAGTGAGGAATAACGAAGGCGTACTCTTACGGTTAGCGTTTTATATCCCTCTGATGAAATATCTGTCTGTGCTTTCGTATCATTTTATTGCGGTTGCTGGGGTGAACGGGAACGGGTCGATTGCGGTCAGTGACCCGGAATGGGATGTCGTAAATCCTTCGGAAGATCCGACGCTTCATAATAACGCGAGTATCGTATCTCATGATACGTATCAAGTAAATTTCACGTCACCGTATCCGCGGATATCATCATGGTGGATCCCACAGTATGCGCATCATCGACGAGTCGTAATCACGCATGCGGTGATAATCTCTGAGACGAAATCCTCGAGTTAAGGCTTCATAGCTCTGAGACAATTTTTCATAAAAACTCCGCTAAGTTCATGATTGTACTGATTATATAAATTATTTAAGATAGTATTGTATTCTTAGTAGATATCGTGACTGTTGGAATTGGGAAGTGATAGTGATGAAGTATCAATTATGGTTGAAGTGGGAGACTTTAGTTGTTTTGGGTGTTCTGTTCTTGTTATTGTTCCCCGTGTGTTTGCAGGGTGCGGTGAATGAGACAGTGATCAGTGGTGAAGATCGTGAAAGCCTGTCGCCTTGTGCACGGTTTGGGTGGTTGATGGGGTGGCAGTATCGGAAGAATCATCTCTTGTTGGGTGTACCTGGTGCAGATAAGAATTATACTATAAAGGTGCAGGTGCATTGGGGTGATGGGGTGGATGATGGAGAGGATGTGTATGTTTCGGGGAGATGTCGCTCTGATTTTGGGGATATACGATTTACTGATAACGATGGGCGGACGTTGCTTTCGTATTGGATGGAGGAAAAAACCGATGGGCTCATGGCGACGTTCTGGGTGAAAATTCGTAATTCGCTAAATATTAATCAGACGATTTTTTGTTATTATGGGAAAAATTCTGCGGTGTACGCAGGTGATGGGAAAGCGACTTTTATTGCGTTCCCTGGTGATTTTGAGTATGGGGAGTTGAAGCGATCGTATGCCGTGGTGGCGGAGGATGGATATGTGCGGAATATTAGTGGTTGGCGTATTGCTGAGGCAACGTATTTTGATATTCGTTTTGGTGCGTTGCATTTTACGGGGCGGTATAATCGGACGTATATCGTGTATGCGAACGTTGATACGGATGCGATGATCACATATTATGATCATGATCTGGATAGCTTTGGGTCATCGGTGAATCTGGGGACGTCTAGTCCGATGAATGATCCTCACTGCCTGCCTCGTCTAGCTATTGATGATGATGGTTTTTTGTATGTGTTCTGGGGGTCTCATAATTCGAATCAGAAGATGTGTCGTTCCACGTATCCTGAGAATATCACTGCGTGGGAGCAGACGAAGATTATGTCTGGGCAGTTCACGTATCCTCAGGTGTTTTTCTTGAATGGGACGTTGTATTGGTTTCATCGGAATCAGTGGGGTGGCCAGTGGGTGTATCGGACGTCGTCGGATTATCAAACAAGTTGGACGTGGAGCGCGGAGCATGTGGTGATTGATGAGCCTGGTTCTCAGGTTCCGTATCCTATTTTTTTACCGGTGAGTGGGTCGTCATCGCCAGAGATTCATGTCGCCTGGAACGTGTATGATGGGGTGTTATGGCGTGACGTGTATTACGCGTGGAGTGATGATGGCGGGGTGACATGGAAGAAACATGATGGGACGTTGTTGAGTCTGCCGTTGAATCAGAATAACGCGGATGTGGTGTATCGGTATAATTTTCTTCATGGGTGGGTTGATGATGTGCAGGTGACTTCAACAGGTGATCCAGTGATTTTGTTTTTTGAGGCTGATGATGGGAGTGTCCCGAGTGTGGTGAAGATCGCGAAGTATGTACAGGGTGTGTGGGTGTTGCGGATGGTGACGGATACGCTTGTTTCTCGGTATAATCTGCCGAGTATGCGGGTGGAATCTGATGGGGTGATCAAGGTGTTTATTCCTATTGGTGGTGATCCGAATGGGAATATGCCTGGGTATTATGGTGGGGAGATTCAGGAGTTCGTGAGTAAGGATAGTGGTGATTCTTGGGTGAAGACTCATGATATTACTATGGGGAGTCCTTATCTACATGCGCATATCATGGTGGTGTTAGAGCGGGCGACGTACAAACCAGTGTCTAATGAGGAGGTGCAGCTGGTGTGGTCGTATGGTCTGGATGAGCCGGGTTCGGTGTATGCGTGGGGATCAAAGTTATGGAAGTCCACGATTCATGAGTATAATATTCCTGGTACGGCTCCGGGGTGGTGGGCGTATAACCAGTATTGTATACTCCGGGTGGTGAGCAATGGTTTTTCTGGTCAGGGTGCGGTGTTTGCTCAGGCGGGTACGAGTGGTTCAGGGTACGCGTATCATAATATGAAACCGGTCACCACAGATAATGATCGAGTGGTTGATGTTCGTGTGAAGGTTTTTTCTGCTCCTGAGGAGACGTTTTATTATTTAACGCTCTGCGACATCAATGAAGCCTGGAATGCCGGATTAGTGGTCGCTTTTCGAAACGATGGTATGATAGCGTATCTAGACGGATACGGAGTATGGCATCCCCTTCAAAACTATGTTCAAGGCCAATGGTATCATCTCCAGTTCTCAGCTCTTGATGTGACGAATGATACGTTTACATTGGACATCGATGGTGTGACTCAAGGGGTGAGATTGGGTTTCAATACGCCAGCGAGTGAACTCAGCAGAATCGGAGGACGAGGCGTATCTCAATATCCGAATACGGTGGTGTTAACCGATAATTATTTTGTGAGAGCATATGTGAATCCTGAGCCATCTCATGGTCTCTGGGGTCATGAGCAGTCGTATTGGGCTATCCAGTGGTATAATAGATTCTAATGTTTTTTTATTCTAATATGAGGAATACTCGGAAAACCGTGTATTACAAATATTTATAAAAGCCTCTCTATTAATATTTCGTTGTTTCAGGGGAATAGTATGAATAAAAAACTTATGATTGGATTTGTGTGTACGCTGTTGATTGCGAGTATGATGCCAGTGTCTGGTTTTATTCAGCACCCGCTCACTTCGATTGATGATGGGTTATCTGGTTATGAGCCTGAGGTGTTAATACGGATTAATACGACGATGGGCTCTGTGGATCTTCCGCGGAATGCTGAAATAATTGGGGAAAACCCAGGCGAATGGATTGATGTGATACTCCCGGGTACTCAGCTTACTGATTTAGCAGTAGCGAATATCGAGTATTCAGTGTTAATTCAAGATGTGGATTCGTATAGTGATGAGTTTCGAGGGCAGTATCATACGCTCGCTCAGATAGAACAAACATTGCAAACTATTGCGAGCACTTACCCGCAGATCACGAGTCTATATAGTATTGGGACGACGTATCAAGGGCGAAACATCTGGTGTTTAGAGATCACGGATAACCCCGGGGTTGATGAAGGAGAATCTGGTGTGTTCTACATGGGTCTTCATCATGCTCGAGAGTGGCCGACGGTTGAGATCTGCCTCACGATTGCAGATCGGCTTACCTCATTGTATGGGTCTGATCCGGCGATTACTGATGTGGTGAATAACCGGAGATTATGGCTTGTGGTCTGTGCAAACCCTGATGGGTATTATTATTGTCATGATCAATACCATGACTGGCGGAAAAACCGGCAGTATTTCCCCCAGTTTGGTACGTATGGTGTTGATACGAATCGGAACTATGGTGGGTCAAGTAATGGAGATCCGTGGGGGATGTGGGGGTCGATAGGAGCAGGATCCACGTCTCATAATTCTGATAACGAAGTCTATTGTGGTCCTGCACCGTTCTCTGAGTATGAAACCCAGGCGATACGGAACATCTTTCTTCAAAATGATATCAGCGCCTGTATCACCTGGCATACGTACGGGGAAGAAGTCATGTGGCCGTGGGGGTACACTTCTTCCTATGCACCAGACCAGATATACCTGCAACAAGTCGGTCAGCAGATCGCATCCCGTATTACTCGTGATAGCGGGAGTGGTACGTATACAGCTCACCAATCCTCAGGGTTGTATCCCACTACTGGGGACACGGTTGATTGGGCGTATGGATACAGTTATTATATTCAGGGTAGACCCACGTTTGCGTATACGATTGAGGCATGCTCCGATTTCCAACCATCGGAATCCAAACTTGATCAAATTTGTACTGAAAACTTTGATGGCGCGTTATATTTTCTCCAAGAAGCAGCGAACATTAAAAACACCGTGACCTCACGCGTGTTACCACCTACTCTACAAGCGATTGATGTCGAAGAAGATGGAAGCATTAACGTCTCCTGGACTGAGCAGAATCCTTCTGCAAACCCTGATTTTTTCCAGCTTGATGAACTCTCAAACCTCACCATCCGTACGGATACTGCGGAGACGGGGAGTGGTTTATGGTCGTTGAACGGGTTCAGCCTCTCAACCGCGCGGTCTCATTCCAGTAGTCACAGCTATAAATCCCGGTATCTCGATGAGGACGTCTCCTCGATGACGACGACTCAACCAATACCAGTCACCGCGGGTATGACCTTGTCGTTTTGGTGCTGGTACGCGATTGAAAGCAACTGGGATTTCGCGTTCGTCGAAGTCAGTACGAACGGGAGGACGTATGATATCCTTGGTTCGTACACGGGTTCATCAGGTGGATGGCAATATAAACAATATGATCTCAGCACATATGCTGGCCAATCCGTGTACATCAGATTCCGATATACCACGGATACGATGACGCAGGAGGAAGGATTCTACATTGATGATATCACACCTGTTCCTGATTTCGCCTCAGTCAGGACTCTCTCAAATACGATTACTGATCACTATTATGTGATCACTGATAACCCAAATGGTATCTACTATTATCGTGTCCGAGGGCATAACCCGTCACGAGGATGGGGTGATTTTAGCACGTTAGGAAAAGCAGACCTCTCCTACCCACATCATCCACCCCGAACACCGAGAAACCCGGATCCAATAAACAATTCCATTGATATTTCCCTGAATGCGGATTTGAGTTGGGATGGTGGAGATGTCGACACGGGGAATCAAGTGTATTATCAAGTGTATTTTGGGACTACTTCAAACCCACCCTATGTCACCACACTTGGTCCATACACCTGGGATGTCACACGGATTCAATGGGACCCCGGTACACTAGATGTTTTTACAACGTATTATTGGCGGATTATCGCATCAGATAACGATCCACTCAGTGAGAACTCCTCGAGTCCGCTCTGGGTGTTTCGAACAGAGGATAACGTGCCACCAGAGATACAAAGTCAAGGACAAAACCGGACCTTGGTACCCCCAGGTGAACCAATAAAACTGTATGCAGAGGGACGTGATAATGTTGGGCTTGATTACGCGTTTCTTTCGACGAACGAGTCTGGCGTATGGATTGATTACTCTGGTGGTGAATGGTGGGATCGAGACTGGGAATACAGTAGACGAGTAGTCCTGAATCATACGCTCGTTGATGCAGACGTGACCAATTTCCCTGTTCTCATCAGCTATACGTCACCAGATTTTGTAGCTCATGCACAACCTGATGGAGATGATTTCGTATTTATCTCCATGGATAACTCAACAACGTATGAACATGAGATCGAATCATATAATGGAGCAACTGGTACTTTGGTTGCCTGGGTGAACGTCCCTTTCATCAGTTCAACCACGGATACAATATTCTACCTGTATTATGGGAATCAAAATTGTCCGAATCAACAGAATGTGGCAGGGACGTGGAGTAACGGGTACGTGATGGTGCATCACCTCACTGGTACGGGGATTACTGAGTTGAAGGATAGCACAAGTAACCACTGGGATGTCACCAGTGCAGGTGGTAACCCCCTCTGTAATCAACCGGGTAAAATCGGTACCTGTGTTGATTTTAATGGGAATACTGATTATTTGAAAACTGCGGGTTTCCGTCTTCTCACCGATGGTTCACATACTGCGAGTGCATGGGTGCGTGTGGATGGGAACGCTGGATCACGAAAATACTTGTTTGAAGGTGATGGTGATGCGGCAATCTCGTTACTCGTATGGACGAATGAGACATTCAAAGCACGGACGCATATCCCCAGCGGGTATCCTGTCTGTTACAGTGATACAACGGTAAACCCGAGTAATCCTCAGTGGTACTATGTGAGTACACGACTGAATTCTACTAGCGATTTACTCGAGGTTATGGTGAATGGTGTGAGTGAGGGTGGAATCGTGTTCAGTGGTGCAGTGAACCCTGAGTTGGAGGGTCTTAACATTGGGACGTCGATGACGAATAATAATTATTGGATGAACGGGCGTATTGATGAGCTTCGTGTCGCTGATGTTATACGTAGTACGGCATGGGTACGAACTGAGTATCAGACGATGATGTCGCCTTCAACTTTTACTCTGGTTGGTGATGAGGTGTCTCGAGGGGCGATGGGGTATGGGTCTCCTCTTGATTTGAATACGGGTCCTGGTGAGTGGGTGTGGACGAACTTCAGCTGGCAGAACCTGGATATCCCGTTGGGAACCCGGGTTGGGTGGACGATTACTTACGTGGATACGAGTCGGAATACGATGACTTCTGAGGTGCGGAGTTTTCTTGTTTCCTCTGAAACCGGTTTTATTCTTGATGGATCGTGTTTCTATGAAGGTGGCGGGGCGGTTGATCCGGTCACGGTCGAAGTTCTGAACCTGGAGAGTGGTCTAGTTTGGCAGGCGAATACGGCAGGGAATTATTACAGTCTCGAGTTGATTCCTAGTGAGGATATCCTTGCTGGCGACCTTATTCGCTATATCGCTCTTGATGAAAACGAATCAGTGAATGTGACCGATTATCTGGTTACTCTAGAGGATATCACGCAAGGGTTTATCCATCATGATTTCACGTTGGATGTGCATTATCGTGACCTGAAACAGTTCCCGTTTTATCTTGCGGAGTGGGATAGTGGTGCGATGGTGATGAAGATGATGCTGGATTACCTCATGTGGAACAGCACGACTCATCCATTTGGTCCACCAAGCGTGTACGACGAACATACTTTATTTACCCAATATTCAGGTGGTGATGCGTTCAATGGTGACGAGCTTACGTATGGGTTGAACCACGAGATCGATGATCGAAATCAGACACCGCCATGGCAATATGGATATTTCTTCGCGCCGTATGCGAGTACGGATGTGGATGATGCGTTGAAGCAGATCTGCATTTGGTTGGATTACCCGGTCAACTTTTACAATGATGTGCGTGATGTTGATGTACCGAAACTTGGTCATCCGAATCATGTGCCGATTGCGGTTCCTACGTTTGGTGTGTATGAGAACTGGATGGTGGTTCGCGGTATTCATACGGATCGGAACGCATGGTTACCACCTGAGGATCTGACGGTGTACGGGTTCTGGTTGAATAGCCCGGTTGTTCCTGTCGGTGATTTCCCCATTGAAAACACGTATGTGACGGTGCAACGGTTTATTGACCGATATTATCTCCCTTTGAACGTCCCTGGTGACGCGTATGATTCGAAGTTTTTAGCGATCACGGATCCCCCATTTGGTGTTGAGGTCCCGATGTCTGAGACGACGGTGGTTCTTGCACAGGAACCATCCGCGTTTTCTATTCGGAATGCGAAGCAGATTCAGCGTGATGTCGAAGGCGATAATCGGGTAGCGGGTGCGATTGCAACGACTAAACTTGTGCATACTGCGTATGTCAAAGCCTTAGATGTCCTGCAGTATGATCCTGTCTATAGTCCATTGTTTGTGAATGCTGGTGTTATTGGGAAACCGGTGTATTCACAGGGGGAGTATACGGTAACGTTTGGCGAAGGGGATACAGTGTTCCATGTCGTATTAGGGTGGTCTGGTGAGTTGTTAGAAATCCAGATTGATGGATCGACAGATAGAAGCATGAGTACGACTGGTTAGCAGTGTTTTTCGTTCCTGTGATCGTGGTGAAGGGCTGTTCTGCTCTTCTTCTCTTTTTTTTGTTCGAAACTTGTTAAAAAATTCGATTCTCATCAAATAAACTTTATAAGTGATGAAGGACAACCGTGTTCATACAAGACGTTGATGATATGTTTTCGAGAGGATCGCGTATGAATATGAAACGAAAGGATATGAAACGTATGTTTGAGGCCGGATTTGTTGTGCTGTTGATGGTTCTTGTGTGCGTCCCACTGGTTTCTGTTGAGTATGGGCAGGCGGCTCAGCATCCGCAGGAGATTGAGCGACCGTTTGTTCTTCCCCCGTGGGGTGGTGGTATGGTGCATTGTACTCCTGAGATGAGTGATAATATCCGGTTACCCGTACCTGTTGCGGTAGGGAATACTGTGGTGAAGAAGGTGTGGCATCGGAATGATTTACCTGGTGAACAAGCAGGATGTATCGGGAACGGTGTCGCGGGGAATAGTCAGATTGCTGCATGTACGTTTAATGACCTGCTTGGGCGGGATAATCTTGTCCTGTATGATTATGATGGTCATCATATCTGGTCTTCGGGTCGTTGGGGTGTTGATCCGTGGGGGTTGAACCTTTTAGCAGCGTCCTCAACACCAATGGTTGATATTCGTGATCGTGTTGTGGCATGTGATAATCAGAAGATTATCCTAGTGAACGCATCTGATCATGATCATGTTGTTGTGGAGTGGGTATCGGAGATTCCTCATGATGGGTCGTTGGTGTTTCCTATTCCGTTTAGTCCGAATATCGTAGCGAACAGGACGATTATTCTGCCGACTAATGGGGGTCCTCTTCTCGCGTATGATGTGAAGACTGGGGTGAAGATAGCAGAGAAATGGCTGGGTGAGGGTGAAGTGATTAACCCGTATTATGGTGTTCCGAGGATGTCATGGGCTGATTTCTTGTTGCTTCTCGCGGATCCATCGTCTCCATACCAGTATAATAGCCAGGAGCATATGGTGGAGTGGGTGTCGGCAATCCCGTATGGCGTGTTTCCGATGAATCACGTGTTTTTTAATGGGAATATCATGTTTACCACAAGCCCTGATGGGTTCGTAAATGCAATTAATACTGTGACCTGGTCCGTGTTAGCTTCAAATCGTCTCGGTGATAGTGAGTTAATAAGTGGTGGCGGCTATTTCTCGACGATTAATTCCGCCTGTGTTCAGGGGAATAGAGTATACTTGGTGACAGAGTATCAGAAACCTGAATCCGAGTCTACGGATATCGTGTATAGTCGGTTGTACGCGGTTGATGTGCACCCGAATGCGCCACAGGAGGCGGATCGGTTAACGGTTGCGTGGTATTACCCGTATATTGGGCGGAGTCAGGCGAGTCCTACCTTGATTGGTGATACGATCTATTTTGATGCGTATCAGGCGGTGCAACTACCGCAGAATAGGGATCCGCATGTGTATGCGGTGTATACGAATGGGACTGAAAAGTGGGTAGTGTCGTATCCGAATGTGACCTGGTTTTCGTTTTCGATGGACCCGCGGGGTGGGTTCTGGTATGAGGACTCCACGTTCTTTGGTGGGCGGAAACTGGTGCGGTTTTCTGAGGAGGACGGGAGTATCCTTGACGAGATATTCATTGATGATCTCGTTCCGTATCATTCCCCGTTGTGGCCGTATTATCCGAACTCGTGTATGACGATGTGTGGGTCTGAGACGAACCCGGTGTTGTTGATTTCCGCGAACCAGATCGTGGGGAAACACTATCTCGTCGCGGTTGATCTTACTCATGGGAATGCTGTGCTCTGGCGTGTCCTCATTAGTTCGTTTTTGAATTTCCCTGGTGGTCAATTCACTATCTTAATGAACGGTGATGCGTCTCGTGTTCTATTCGGTACCTATTTGGATGGTTTGATGGCGGTTGGTGTCGGGCAAAGTGGTTCAGGGAGTATACCTAGTGGTCAGCAGTCTTCAGAGAACATGCAGGGTGGGTTCATAGGCATCTAATCCTCCCCTTTTTTTCTATTTTTTTTTAATGATAAGACTTGTACAACATATTTTATATATGATATGAAAGAATAAATACTGTCTACAGAAGGTTGAGAAGATACCTATGAGAAAAAATATGTTACATACTTGTTTTAAAAACACCACAGTGCTTCTCGGCGTGTTTTTACTCCTTGATGTGTTCTCATTTGCTCCTTCATCATTAGTTCAAATCAGGGACGATACCACTCCTCCAGTGATAAAGATTAACTTTGCTGGTAATCTGTCTGATGAGGGAGGACCTGCGTATAAGATCGGGGAGTATTGGCCTGATTATCCTTTGTTACCTGATGGATATTATGCAAATGATTCTCGACAACAGGAGGATTATATCTACATTATTGCTAATGTTACGGATGATAACGATGTTGAAGCCGTACGGTTACATTGGTATGATAGAACACTAGACGTTTGGGATAACACGAGTTATTCTTTTAGGAATACACATGATACTATCTGGGAATTTAATTCAAAGGGGAATATCACGGATATAATGCCGGGTTATGAATATAGTTTTGATGTATGGTCGAATGACTCGTCTGCAAACGAGAAGATTGAACCATGGATGAAGAAAGGATTGCAATATAGTATCACCCGTCGATACGTTCAGTTAGCCTGTATTCCAACAAACATTTCTTATCAGCCGTATTATGTCTGGGATTACACCAGCGGCTCTGGCATCTACTTTGGAACAGGGGATTATGGGGGGTATGATGATCTCCATCATGATCAAGGGGTCGCTCTGAACGAAAATGATACGGGGTACATCAATTCAACACTCCCTAGTGAGGTTTTACAGTTTAGGAGATGCAGTGGATTTGTAGGGTTATGGTTTGAGGATACCATCTGCAATGAACCACTCGTGTTGAAGAATATTTATTATCATTTCTGGTGGAGTACTCAGACGGATACGTTACAGAAACTAGGATGGAAAAAGACTCGAAAACAACCTCAAACGTTTCTTGATGATTATGTATCAACGGATGCATCATCAGCGCATTCTCACCTCTACATCGAGAATCATGATGATAGAATAAACAATAACTATCATCTCGCGGCTGAGCTGTTAAAAACAACTCATGCTGTTGACTACAATTTTACTGATAACGATATCTACGAGCTCTGTATCATGATAACGGCAACTGGGGGGACGTATCCGAATGTAGTCTGTAATCGGTCCGTGCTCTCATTTGTTCTCCTGAATGTCCCTGATAACGATACCTTACGACGACTAGATAGTGATCATGATCTCTTAACGGATTATCAAGAACTCTACGAAACCTACACAAGTCCGTTTATTTCTGATACTGACAATGATGGCTGGTCAGATTACGATGAAAGTGTAGTAGGGACTGACCCTAACAATTACACGGACAGGCTCCCGAGGGTGGAAACACTCCCTGCTTTGGATATCACAAGCACTACTGCGTTGCTACGCGGTGAGATCATAGATGATGCAGGAATGCTGTGTCAAATACAATTCAAATACACGATACAAATATGCCCGGAAATATCGACCTTCATCGCCATGGACCAAGCTGGTGAGATTGAATGGACATTACTTTCTGATTGGCACGGAGACTATCAGTCAAACGAGATATTCGAAGAAATAGTTACGGGACTGGAGGCAAATACCCCCTATGTGTTCCGAGCAGGTGCTCGAAACAATGCTGGCGAGAACTGGGGAGGATATGGACGTTTCACAACGGAAAATATCAATAAAAATGTTTTTTTAAGACATAAATAACCCATGGTGCAATGGTTGTCTCATTGATCCAGTTGTATGGCTCATCTGGTTTTCCTAATGGTTTATAGGTTGTAATTATTGTTAATCCTGCTCTTTTGTATGTCTCTTCGTAATAGGGATGTGTCCAAAGGATATCCTCAACAGCAGTAACTTCACAAATATTTTTTTCAAGAGGCAAAAACCGAACGTACACGATATGTTTAAATAATAAATACAATACATAAAAATTATGAAACACAATACTACACGTCTTTTTGGTTTAATACTCATAGTATGTCTACTAGCAATGGGTGGATGCATCCAAGAAAACATATTGAGTTTTGAAACCATTTCTCAAAACAGTTTTAGTGGGCATACCGAACAGCGAGATTACGTCATAAACTCACAGGACGCATGGGTAGAATTATGGAATACCACAATGAACGGGGTAACCACTCAATTACCAGAGATGCCTGTTGTCGATTTTACGGACAACACCGTTATCGCTGTATTTTTCGGTCAACATAGCAGCTTAGGATATGAGATCCAGATAGAAAAAATCGTTGAAAACAACACACGAGTTATTGTCTATGTGAAAGAGTCCTCACCGAAACCCGGTGAACCCGCAGGCTCTGCTTTGACTCAACCTTATCACATAATTAAAACCAAAAAGATTACGAAAGAAATCATATTCACCCACTCCTCGTAACACCACTCTCTAGCCTCACCAATTTTTTGCGAACGTCATAGAGGATAAAATAATTAGTTAGTTCAGAGCGTTATGAAACCTTAAAGGACTAAAAAAATACTTCATTCTGTTAATCTCCTCCAGGTTTGACTGTTTTTCCTTCAACCATAAGAACAATTGTTTTTTCCGTGGCTCTCGTCCGATGTACCACCCTTCTCGGAACAGTATACCCCTGATTAGGGAGTAATTCAAGGGTTTCATCCTCAATATCCAACAATAATGTCCCCTGAAGAACAAAAAAGAATTCATCCTCCTTATCGTGTTTGTGCCAATGGAACTCCCCCTCAAATATACCCAACCGCACAGTACAATCATTCACTTCAGTCAGCGAATAATTCACCCATTTTTCTTTTGTCCTATCAATCAATTCTGAGATGTTTATGATTGTAGAATGTCCACACTTTTTTTTCATATGCATCAACAACCAATATATCTTCCAATAAAGGAATTTACGATATTTAACCTACTATGTATTCTCCTTTCACTTTATCTCATAGTCTCATTCATTATTATTTTCCAAACATTTATAATTAGTATCTAGTTAACCAGATATAATTCGGAGGATTATTATGAAACAGAAGGTAACCCAAAAATCAATAGCCATACTATTTTTTATAATATTTCTTGGAGCAAGCATCATCCCTGCAATCAGTGGAACCATTGCACTACATAAAAACACGATACTAGTAACCATTACCGAGGCACAAACTGTTGCACAAGGAAAACTTCAACAATTGCAAAAAACGGATTACGGAATAACAGAATATACACGTATACAAAACAAAAACGCCCTTCTTTGCTACCTCTTCACCCTCACACCACAAGGATACATCATCGTCTCAGCACGTCATGACCTCACACCAGTCATCGCGTACTCATTCACCAACGATTTCGGGTCTCTGAATTCTCAAACGAATCCTCTCCTCAGCATGCTTTCAACAGATATACAATATCAAATAGATCATAGAAGCTCACTCCCCGCAGAAGTCCTCCAAGAAAGAACAAACGAATGGACCATGCTTGCTCAGTCTGAGTTCCCAGAACGATTATTTCAGCAATGGCCTCCTGAGGGATCAACACCTACGGGAGGATGGGTACTCACCCGATGGACACAGAGTGCACCCTACAACAATTTCTGCCCGTTTTTAAATGGTCAACGCAGCGTTGCGGGATGCCCAGCTGTTGCTATGGCGCAGATACTCAACTACCATGAGACGACACGGGATATCCAGTTCACTGACGTTGATGACTACTATCATGCGTACGCTGGGAACAATTTCTGGATTGATAACGCCTACCTTACCTACCAGTTTCCCTCATGGCCTCAACTCAATACGTATCTTGATACGTTAAACGATGACTGGGACCAGCAGATCCCTTTGACGAACAACGACAAAGCAGCAGTCACGGTTGCCTGTGGGTTTGCGATGCACCAAGTCTATAACCCGGGTGGTTCAGGAACCTTCGGCGTTGACCAGGCTGATATGGCGTATCAGCGATTCGGGTTTGAGGACGCTGAACTCATTTACCCGTCTAACCCTGATCTTTTCACCAGACTCTCCTCGAATATCATGGATGCACTTCCTGCGCATATCGCGGTGGTTGATCCGAGTTGGCAATCTGGGCATAACATGGTCGTCGATGGATACAACACCGATGACTATTACCATATCAACTTCGGCTGGGGTGGCCCCTATGATGGCTGGTATCACATCCCAAATGGTCTACCCTATAGTCTCACCGTGATTGAGGGTGTGATCGTGGATATCCTCCCCGAGGTTCACATTCGGAATTTGGAGCATTTCCCCTGGTATCCCTCTCAGGTGGACTCTGGTGCGATGACGATGAAGATGATGCTGGATTATTGTATGTGGAACAGTACGGTGAACCCGCAAGGTCCTGTGAGTGTTTTCGATGAACAAACCCTTTTCGACACCTATCGAGGAGAAAACCTTGAGATCACTGGAGACGAATTCACCACCGGGTTGAATGCTGAGATTGATGATGCCCATGCATCCCCACCGTTTAGTTACGGGTATTTCTTCGCCCCGTATGCGAGCACGAGTGCAAACGATGCACTGAAACATATCTGTATCTGGCTCGACTACCCCATAAACTATTATAATAACTTGCGTGAAGTGGATGTCCCAAAGCCTGGTCATCCGAACCATATGCCCGTTGCTACACCACTTTTGGGCAACTATAGTCGTTGGATAGCTATTCGTGGGATTTTCACTGAACAGAATGCTTGGCCGATCCCTGAGCAGCTCACCATTTACGGGTTCTGGGTGAACGACCCCACCCCCGGTGGTCTTGGGAATAATACGTATGTGACGGTGAACCAGTTCCTGGACACCTATTATCAACCATTAGATGTACCCGGTGACATCTACGATGGGCAGTATCTGACGATAACTGATCCGTACACAGATGTTAATCAGGGAGACTTTGACAATCTACAAGTATCTCTTGGAGTAGTAGAATCATCGTTATCCGCATCTGAGACCTCAGTCGTCCGGTTGGTTGAGTATGGTAGAACACCTCAGGTACTGAAGGAACAAGCATATATTCTCGTAAAAAAAGCAGCTGTTGATCAAACCATGAGGGTCCTTCAGCATGAGAACCAAGAACTGTCAATAGCTTTCGTACAAGCACACATCGTAGAAAAACCTGTTTTTACGAACGGTTGCTGGACAATACAATTTCGTATGGACGAAACAACAATTAACGTTGTACTTGACAAAGACTGCAACTTACTGGAATTCTCCATCATAGTATAAGAAGCATACTAATCATAAGACATGGCAACTGACCAATGAGATTCTGCTCTAAAGGGGTAAAAAAGGAAGATTAATGTATCCTCGTCTTATTCGATAATTCATCGATGAGGAGGTTGTAGTTCATTATGCAGAAAAAACAGACGGTGAGTATTGGAAAGCAGGCACCAGATTTTACCATAGATGATCAGAACGAAAAACCTTTCAAACTCTCAGATTTTAAAGGGAAAAAAATACTTCTCTCCTTCCATCCATTAGCATGGACATCGGTTTGTGCGCAACAGATGAAAACGTTGGAGGAGAATACGAAAATTTTTGAGAAAAACAATACTCTTGCTGTGGGTGTTAGCGTTGATTCTGTCCCCTCTAAAAAAGCATGGGCGAAAGAGCTTGGTGTTAATCACACGCGGTTTCTCTCTGATTTCTGGCCGCATGGAAAGGTTGCGCAACAATATGGTATTTTCAGAGACGAGGATGGAATATCGGAACGAGCAAATGTTATCATCGATGAAGAACAAAAAATATCATTCATAAAAATCTACCCGATTTCACAGCTCCCCGATATCGAGGAGATTATTCGTTTTGTGGAACACAAACAAGTCACGAAGACCATATAACCGTGTGTGCTAACACAAGGCGGCAGATAATTTCTGTTAATCCCCGTTTGGATTCACAGTGTTTCCTTCAACCATGAGTACAATGGTTTTTTCTGTTGCTCTTGTCCGATGTACAACCCCTCGTGGGACAGTATACCCCTGATTAGGGAGTATTTTAAGGGTTTCATTGTCAAGATCCAGCAATAATGTTCCCTGAAGAACAAAAAAGAATTCATCTTCCGTATCGTGTTTATGCCAATGGAACTCACCTTCAAATATACCCATCCGGACGATACAATCATTCACTGTGGTGAGTGAATAATTCATCCATTTTTCTTTTGTTCTATCAATTATTTCTGAGATGTCTATGAGTGTAGAGTGTCCACATTTTTTTTCCATAATCCTCACCAGCTATCGTATATTTTGCCAAAATATTTTATAGTATTTAATCGAATGTCTCTTCTCGTATTTTTTGGACCCTCCCCCCATTTCACCTAGTACCTGGTTCTTACATTTTTGTTAAGTCATGTATTTGAGACCCTAACGCGGTGGTACTTATCTCGTACAAGACGCTTTCACCACTATATAGAAACGTTCCTGTTGGAACATTTGATTGGCGTATGATGACGTCTTCGCCATCTTCACCGGTGATAAAACCGAATCCTTTAAGATTATTATACCATCTTATAATTCCTTTCATTTAGAGTTCACCTCCTTTATATAAAATTTTTTTAGTATTATTATCAAAAAAAGTTTTCTGTTAAAACGAGTGTTGACAGCTTTTACAGTTCTTCTCAGTATGAGAATCAACGGTAATTTTTGTGATAAACTCTGGGCATACCTCATGTTCAAAAACTGAGCGATGTCGTAAACCACATCGTGTAACTATTGTTTTCGGGCGTGGTCGATTAGTATTACGTCTGTTTGGTCTTTGTCGATTCATGTTCTAATCACTTCAATGATAACTGATGGATTTCCATCATGAACATTAAAAATAAATAAATCCCATAACTTCAAAATTGAAAATATGAAATTATTATTTTCCGTTCCGCTATCATACAAGTCCTCCTCTCTTAAATAGTTATGTATTCTTCTATACAGATAGTATTGATTCTCTTTAGTTTTTTTTAGTATCCTAAAAAGATATACAACAGAACCGTATTACCCCCGCTGATGGATGTTATCATCAGAGCCCGGGATATCTCGAAAACAATTGAGGGTAAACTCCTTTTTGATAATGCATCCTTTGAGGTCTATGCTGGTGACTGTGTTGGGTTGCTCGGGCCGAACGGCTGCGGGAAAACCACGTTGTTTAAGATTTTTATGGGGCAAAGTCGAGCGACTTCTGGGGACATATGGAAAAAGGATATGGTACGGATCAGATGCTTAGAGCAGGTCTCTATTGATCCTCAGGATGAAACCGTCTCTGATTTTTTTACCCGTACGACACAACCAGACAGTATCCGACAGCAGATACGTGGGTATGAGACTCAGCTTGAAGATCCAATGATTTACAATTCACGCGACTATGAGGTTATCCTTGAGAAGATTCGAAAACTCCGGGTTTTGGCGGATAAGAGTATGGGTGATGGGCGATGGGATGCGGCTCAGGTTATCTTAAAGGAGATTGGGCTTGGTGATCTGTCGCTTGACACAAAAATCGATGTTTTTTCTGGTGGGGAGCGGCAAAAAATTGCTCTTGCTAGCGTTCTTGCGCAACCTCAAGACTGTGATTTGTTATTGCTTGATGAGCCTACGAATCATCTGGATATTGAGACGATTGAATGGTTGGAACGACAAATCGCTGATTTCCCGTCTGCAGTGATGATTATTTCTCATGATCAGTACTTGTTGGATGATCTTGTTGGACGCGTGTTTGAGATCCAGGATGCTCGTCTGGAGTTGTATGAAGCATCTTTTGACGAGTACGAAGAACAAAAACAGCTTCGGCAACATATCAAAATAAAGGAGTATGAGAAAACCAGTGTCGAAAGACAACGACAGCAAGCGATTATTAAGACGATGTCACGTCGGAATAAATATGATCGACAGATTGCTAGTAAGATGAAACGGTTAGCGAAACAACAGCATGTTGAAAACCCTGTGTTGAAATCCTATCTTTTGCAGTTCCATTTCAATACCGTGTTTAAATCCGGGAAGAATGTGGCTGAGGGCCATAATCTTAAGAAATATTTTGACGACAAAATAATTCTTGATCACGCGAATTTTGAGATTTTTTCTGGGCAGAAGATTGGTCTTATCGGGCCGAATGGATGTGGTAAAACCACTTTTTTAAAGATTCTGACGGGTGAGGAAAAAATTGATGATGGTAAACTTCACCTGAGTTCTGGGGTGAAAAGCGGGTATTTTGATCAGGGGCATCTCTCGCTTGTCCCTGAGAATACTCTTGTTGATGAGGTTCGTAGGGGTCAAAAGGATCTCTCAGAAAACGATGCGAAGGCATTGCTGGGTCAGTTCAATTTTAAGGGGCCTATGATTCTTAATCAGGTACAGCAGCTTTCAGGGGGTGAGCGTGCGCGGTTAGCATTGCTTCGTTTGCTTATTCAGCCGTATAATCTTCTTCTTCTTGATGAACCAACGAATCATATGGATATGGATTCTAAGGCTGCGATTGAACAAGCGTTGAATTCGTATGGTGGGACGGTGATTGTGGTGTCGCATGATCGGCGGTTTCTTGATGCGGTGACCGACGAGATTTTTTATATGAATAATGCTTCTCTGAAAATGTACCCGGGGAATTATTCTACTTTTAGGGTTCAGCGTATGAGGGAATTAGCTGATCTCTCAAATGAAGAACTCGCTAATTATTCGACACTTGGAGGTCTAAAAAAATATGTGGTGTGCAAAGGGTTCACTACCTGGTCGACGAAGACAAAACATAAGGTTGGCGAGATTATTTTGATTGGTGATCATAATGAGAAACTCTTTGAATGGGAGATTAAGAATAAACTTCTTCGGCCTATTAATGAAATGAATCAGAAATGACTATCTTTTTTTAACGAGTTAATTCCTGGAAAAAAAGAGATGATTTCGGGGAGTAATTAGATCATTTCTCCAATTTCAACTCCTTGATTCTCGTCAAGGAATGTGGAATCGATCTCTGTAGTGAGGGTGTTATCACTTATTGTTTCACTGGAATCAGATGGTAGTTCGTCTTCACTTGTTGATTGACTGTATATCGCATAGGTTACAGTGATGGAGATCAGGAGGAATAGGATGAGGAGAAGTGAGATGATTTTTTTATTCATAGGGTTTCGCATCCTGTTGGTTTTTCCTAATGTTGTTTCCCGTGTCCGTTGTTTCTTCCACGTTGTCCTATGTTTTCAGCGGATGTGTGCGCCTGTATTTTTTTCTTGATGTTTTCCTGTTTGATTTCGGAGAAGATCATGTATCGTTTTTCTTTAGTCATCTGGTTTATCATTCTGTGGAGTTGGAGTTTTGTTTGGTTTAAGGTGATGTTCCCGTTGAGGTATTCGTTGATGAGGGTGGTATTTGTTTCTCCTATGATTCCGTATAGTCGGTGGAGTTGGTTCCTATTGAATTGTCTAATCCTATTCCTGATTTTTACGCTGCAGTTCTGTATATCACCATGCGTCATATTTCTCAGTTGTTCTCGTATCCTGTTTATGGTGTCGTGATCAAGTAAAGCTCGTATGGTATCCCGGAATTGTTTCGTAAGGGTTCTTGATTCATTTTTGAGTTCAACAAAGACCTGCACTGAGTTATTTGCAACAGGGTCCGCTGCTCTAACTTCAGCTAAAACATCTCGCATTTCTGATAGGATGACTTCAAGTTGTGTTGTATTTACCCCCAGTCCTTGGAGTACTTGAACTGCCATTGTTCCTTTTAATAGGTTGGTGATGATCGCTTTTTCTAGTTGGAGTAAGCGGATTTCTGCTCCGAGTGAGGTGTTCATGATTTCTATTTCGTGTTCTGTTTCGTTGTTTTGATCAGAGGCTCCATTTTCTTCTTCTGGTATTCCTTGCGGGTTGTCTTCGGCTTCATCTGCTACTGCTAATGATATAATGGACGTCATTAGCATGAGCATTATCAAGAGATAAAGTATTTTTCTCATGGTTTCAGCACCTGTGGTTCGCCATTTTTTTTCAATGGTCATGTGCATGTATTGGATGAAACAGCTTATCTATTTTCACCGGAACATGGCGGAACATAGGGGAACGAGAGCCGGAAAAATTATGGTTTTTTTAGGCGTATTAGATTGGACATTCCTATCTGTTCTTTCTCTATGAGTCCTTTTCGTTCTAATCCTCGGATATTCCGGGAGACTGATGCTTTTGGTATCTGGAGTTCTTTTTGGATGTCGGTTTGTGTAAGTGGTACGTTTTTCTTCTGTAGTATCTGTATGATTTGTTTCTGTCGGTGATTTAGGCCTTTCCAGTCTCCGGTGGGTTCTTTTTTATTCTCAATAACCGGTGTTTCTTTGGTTTTTTTCTCTTTTTGGTAGAGGAATAAAAGGAGGATGCTGACGATGATGATTGCGCTGAGTAAGATGAGGTAGATGATAGTTTCTTGTATTAGGATGTCTTGTTTTTTTTCTGTTTTATATTGGATGAGTATGGATAACGTTTCGTTTTCGCCAAATCCTCTGACAACGAGGTTCCCCAGGTTTTCTTCTATACGGATGAATCCTGTTGTTTTGATGTAGTTAATTGAGGAATCTTTTGGTAGGGTGAGTTCGTATATGAATTCGGAGAACATATCTTCTTTTGTGATGTTGATGAGCCAAAGGCTTTGTTGTTTTGAAGTGTACATTTCTGTGTTTTTTATGATAAGGTCTGGGTAATTGGTGAGTCCTTCAATGGTGACGAAACCGGCTGTATCAACCGTGATCGTGACATCAGCATAATAGGATTCTGCGTGAAGGGATGGTGTTAGGAGTATCGTTATGATGCCTAGTAAGATGAACTGGTAAAGCATTCGATGATATGCGGATCTGGTTCCCATCACATCTCCTATGGATACGTTCTCATTTTTTTCTCTTTTTTTCATGGAATGATGTCGATTATTATTAAAGTTTCTTCTCATGTGTCTAGTGTGAGTATCTGGAGAAGGACTATCATGTGTGTGGTAAAAAAGTGGTTTTTTATTTAGTCGCATACGAGGAGTTCTCGATTGATGCCTTTGTAGGATTGCAGGTTTTTCTGGACTCCTCGTCCAATCCAGCAATAGAGACAGAGTCTCTCTTTTGGGAGCCCGATTGCCTGTATCATATCGTCTAATAGCTGATATTGTAACGAGGTTGCCCCGAGGTCTTTAGCGATCCAGTCGATCATCTTCTGATATTTCTTGGATGTGGGGTTAAGATACTCTGAGACGTCCTCGACATCTTTTCCTTCGAGTGCTCGGATTGCTCTTCGGGCAACCAATTCCTGGATACTTCGTGTTGATAAATTAAAAATACAGGGGAACATCAATGGTGGACACGCTGGTCGCACATGGACTTCTTTTGCCCCTGCCTGCATTAACTTAGTTATGGTATAATTCTTTAGTTGTGTCCCACGCACAATGGAGTCTTCGCATAACACAATTTTGTTTCCGCGTGTGATCGCATCATTCGCGATTAGTTTCATTAATGCAATACGATCCCTCAGTTCCTGAGTGAGCGGGGTATAACTACGACCGTATCCGGGAGTATACTTCAGTAAGACTCGCCGATACGGTGTCCCGGATTCCATCGAGTACCCGATTGCATGGGCGACTCCTGAATCAGGTACCCCCGATACCAGATCCGCCTTCACATGATCACGCTTTGCTAGAAAACTGCCGCAACGCTCCCGTACCTCTTCAACATTGATACCTTCGTAGGATGATGCAGGGAAACCTGTGTACACCCATAAAAACGCGCAAATTTTGCTTTCATGGCGTCCTTTCTTTTTTTCTTCCATTCCAGCCTTATTAAGAAAGACGATTTCCCCTGGTGCGAGATATTTTTTCACCTGAAACCCGAGATTAGGAAACGCGCAGGTTTCACTGGTGACCGCGATTTCTCCTTCTTTCTGCCCAATAGCGAGTGGTGTAACTCCATTGCGGTCCCTTGCGCAATAAATCCCTTTCTTCGTCAAGAGGAGTAAAGAGATTGAGCCAATGATTTTATCGTACATTCTTTCGATACCATACGGGATGGTTTCCCCTTGATTGATCAAGTGGGCGATGAGTTCGGTTGTGTTGATGTCACCATGGTCTATTTCGCTAAATGATATTCCTTTTTGTATTAATTCATGGACGAGTTCTTCTTTGTTCGCGACAAGGCCGGCGCAACAAATCGCGAATGCACCGAATTTTCCTTCAAACGTTAATGGTTGAGCGTCTTTATCTGAGATGACTCCAATTCCTGAATGACTTTTAATTTTATCAGAGCCCTCATAAAACTTGGATTTAAATTGTGAATTTTTTATATCATGTATTTTCTTTACCGGCATCCCATTTTTTCCGATAAAAGCGATTCCTCCATATTCGGTTCCTAAATGGGTATGGTAATCGGTTCCATAATACAAACTGGAGATACAGTTGTTCGTACTCACAACGCCAAATAAGCCACTCATAGTCTCCCCCTTATGGTACAGATGAAACGGTGAATTCTATTTAAGGATTTTTAATTTATCAGACAGACAAAAAATATCTTTTTTTTGACCGGACGTAGTTATATTATAATAGATTCGTTTCTAATATTCATACGATGACCAAAAATAAACGAATCAAATATTGGTGCTCAGTATTTCTGGTGGGTGTACTCCGTAGATTCGTTATTATTCATCAGGTTTTTCATGGTATCAGTGTTCGTGTCACCAGGAAAAAGCATTCGCCGTTGGTTTTTTGTATAGGTTTTTCAAAAACGGGTACCACCTCGCTTGATAAAGCACTTGCAATCTTGGGGTATCGGCATGTTCATTGGCCGCGTGCGCATTTCGAACCATATCAGGGGTGGATGGAGTATATCCGGAAATGTCCTTTTGATGCGTTCTCTGATGCGCCGATGTATTATCCTGGTTTTTTTAAACAACTTGATTACGCTTTTCCTGGGAGTAAATTTATTTTTACGGTGAGGAAACCTGAATCGTTTATGAGAAGTTGGGAGAATTATTTTTATTATGCTCCCTGGAGTCTTGATATGCCGGAAAAAAAAGATGCACTACTGAAGGCGTATACGAATCATACGCAAGAAGTCCTTGAGTATTTTAGGGATAAACCATCTCAGTTATTAGTATTTGATATTATTGGTGGTGATGGTTGGGAGAAACTCTGCGCTTTTCTGGATCAACCAATTCCTGCTATCGCTTTTCCTCATAAGCGAAATGCGAAATATAAAAAAATATGACTTTTTTTTGGTTATGATACCTGGGTAATTCTCCAGATTTCGCATCCTGGTCCTATGCTGTTGCTTCGGATGATATTCATGTCTGATGCAGTACCCGCATATAATTGATCATGGTATGTCTCAAATGTTCTGATTCCATCCTGTTTTAGATGGAGTGGATTCAGTTGCAGTTTTTTCTGCATCCCGCGTCGCGCTATTTGAATAAAATCCTTATTTGAGTGTGGTGTTGTGGTGGTGCTTGCCCAGATCTGGCAGCCGAGGAAGTGATTTTGTGTTCCGACAATTAGTCTGTTTTCGAATGTGTGTAGTCTCCACACTGAGATATTCCATGGGTATCCGAAACCATGTTTCATGATTCGTACCCAATCTGTGCCATTGGTTGTCTGCCAGAGTTCTCCTCCGCATAGATTTGTTGTCCCAACGTATAATGTATCATGAAAACGTTGTGATGACATCGTCATCATATTTGTTTTACCAAACCCGGGTTTTCCAATCTCTTCCCAGTGTGTTCCGTCATAGCGGAAAATCCTTGATCGGAGGATGGTAAAGAATTTCATGATTTGGAGGAGATTCTGAGTAGTGAATTTTCTTTTGAGTTGTCCGAGTAAGGGGACGACCTCTGAGTAGGCTCCTGCGTATAGGTATTCTTTTCCAGTTGGTGTTTGAAACGTCTCGAGAAATCCTACTAGTGAGAGATTAAGGATAGTACGAAAATTTTGTTGCCACTCTTTGTTTATCAATGTCCACTGCTCTGGGTTTATTTTTTCGTATTCTCTGGGGCCGTCATATCGATAAATCCGTGGAATACCTTGTTTGCATTGTGTTCCTATATACATCTTGTCTTGATAGATGATCATGGCGCGGGACCCATGTATTTTTTCTCCTAATCCAAATCCGTTTGTGTTTGCTTTTTTCCAGGTGATCTGGTTTGTATCGTCTTTTTCTCCGTTTGTGACCCATATCTGAGTACCATGTCTGCGGCAGAGAGTGAGGACCCATAAAAGATTTTTATAAACGAGCATGGTTCGTGCCCCCTCAGATTTGGTATCGTCCGTAAAACCATTGCTGTTGACCTGTTCCCATGTACCTTTATCACCATTTGGGGAACGGTAAATCTGACAGCCATTGGTGAAATTCAATGTCCCAACATACAGATGATTTTTATACTGGGTCATTGACCATGCGCAGAGGTTATGTCTATCCCCAAACCCTGAGGAAACAACCTGTTCCCAGTCAAGACTCTTTTTTTTCACCATTGGTATTGAAGTCCCCGTTCATTCTTGTCCTGCTTGAGTCCAAGCATCCCACGATGGTTTTGCACTCCCATCATCACGTCGTAACCCCATGCTCTTGAATGGTTCAATCGTATTTTGATCGTACATGAAACTCCAAATGACAAATTCTGGGTTCACCTCTTTGGTGAGGTTAAAAAATAGGGGTATAAATGTTGCTTGTTGTGCCTCGTTGCTTCCCCATCCCGGTATACTTGTATTGCTCGGCCAGCCGATTTCTGTAAATACTACTGGTTTTGTTGTATGAGCTGTGATTTCGGTGTAATAATCACTGGGGATGTCTGAGGGATTCGTGTAAATAAGACTAGGGTAGGTGGTAAAGGCGATAAGATCTGAATCAGGAAATCGATCTAAAAGGGACCACTGTGCTGTATCCGGGTTGTTCACACCACCGAATAAGCCATCCTGTAAACCCTTCATTTTCTCCAGTTGAAAAATAGTAAACACGTTTGTCTCTGGTGAGACCGCTTTCACTGCGGTATACACATCACCGAAAAACGTAACGAATTCCTCAAAATCTTGTGGTGATTTCTCATACAAGACATTGATTTCGACACCCAAAGCAAGATAGGATGGTGTGAACGTCGTAGCGAATGCGACCGCACTGTTTTCGTACCTTTGTTTTGTGGTGCTGTTCAATGGTCGTAACAGGGTACCGTTTGACTGGGTGAAGAACTGTGCTTCTATCACAGGAACATATCGATGAGAAGAAATAGTAACAAGAGAAGCAACAACAACCGGGCCACCATTTTCAGTGTTGGATAGTTCATTCCAATCCCCTGTCCAGCTGACAATCTCCCCCGTAGCCCTTGTTTTATTAAAAAAATCTGTGAAATCAGTTGCGTGAAAACTTCGTGGTGACAGACTTACTCCTTTCAGTATACTGGTTGTTTGTTCAGGGATGTTGTTGTTTTGTTGTTGAAGACAACCGCTTATCACTCCCATAACTAGAGTCAAGACTATAAGGATTGTGACACTGATTCGATTCATTCTTCAAGTATCTCCTTACGATTGAAGAGTTGATCATCTTCACATATGGTTAGAACGCACACCCGTCTTATCGTATCATCTCCATTATTAGCTGCTCGTGTCTCTTCCTCTTACTTTTTTGGTACTACTCTTCTTTAAATCTCCGTTAAGTATTTTCCATTCATCTTCGCATTTTTTGCTACAAAACCATTTTTCGTCTTTTGTTTCTATTACCTTTTGGCAGAGGGGACATTTGACTGATCGGTAATGAAAATTTCTCACATGAGGCATACGTAAGGATAAACGAGTTAGAATTTAATAATTGTCTCTAATGCTCGAGTGAGGTTTAGAGTAATAAACTCGAGAAGTCATCGGGTTTTGTTTTTTTGGTATCATAGAAAATGTATTCGAAAAGCCAGTCGTTGTATCTACTCTGGTAATTTGTAGTGTCTATATCTTTTTGTTTTTCATAGTATTGTACCCATTGTTCCCATACGTGTTTCTGTTCGTTCATGAGTAGTTTCAAATCATTTTTATAATGTTTATATAGATCGACATACGAGGCAAATGCATCAAAAGAATCGTCAACGCCTTTTTCGTACCCTGAATAAAACTCGTTTTTCTCTTTGTTACTGTGGTTTTTTGATGTGAGGATGTCTTTCAATATTTTTTGTTTTATATTTTTGTATGGTTCACATTTCATTATTTGTCTCTCATGAACATAAAAAAATATGAAAAGGAATTATTCTGGTAGGAGTCAGGACGATATAAAACCTTGGTTTGCGATATAGTGGTGTTTGAAGAACACTGGGGGAGTCTGTTGTTTCCTGCCTAGAGACCTTTGATTGCTCTATCTGTACTGTTTTTCTAAGATATATTTTACTTGGTAGGAATATTTACTTATTAGAGTTTGAATTTACAATCATTACTGTACCCTGATTAAAACCTGCTAAGTATGAAATTAAAACTTTATAAATTAAAACACTATTCGTTATTCAAAGGGTGAGGCTTTTATGATTGCAGAAAATGGTGAAAAGATCTGGAAAATGTTTTTGAGAAAGCATTGGAAAATGCTTATTATATTTGTAGTAGGAGTTATTTTGGCATCGATTGGTGCGATTCTTGTCTTTTTATGGTTCGTGGGAGATGCTCAGTCAACAGGTCTTATACCTGTACTTTTAGGTTCATGGGCTATGGGACATATCATACCTTTTTTGTTACATTTAATATTCTGGGAATTTATCTTCATCGGAATCCCGGTAATTATAGCTGCAGCAGTTACATATTTTCTATGGTGGAAAAAATTACCTGATACGGAAAGGAAAGAATATAGGGATGGACATCTTTTTGGCAAACATTCGCGCAAAACAGACGGAGGAGGAGCAGTATCGTTTTTAATCTTTATTGTGTTCTGCATCAAGGTTTACCTTGATGGAAACTGGGGTGTTGCTATTGCTACGTGGAAATTTGATTATCTCGTGTATTCTTATCTTTTGGCAATAATCTGGATTTTAATTATCTTCGGAATTCCTATGGCTTTAGGAGGCATCTGGTGGATACGCCATCAGATGAAAAAGGAGCCTTAGAAACAAAACCTGCTAGTTATGATAATTTTATTTGACAAATCTCGATCATTAAAGATAACGCGATTCTTAGTCTCCAATCACTGGTTTTGATGAGAGTATAAATAATATTTAGACGAATCTAAGACATATGATAGGATTCTCCTGTTGAATGTATTTTTGATTAGAGTACATCATAACAAAATCATTATTTGTGATTAGAAATATTCGTATTGATACATCAATTCGTACCAAATAATAGATATGTTCTGTTAAAAGAGCGGAAAAAATTCAGTCTATGATTTTCCGTTGTTCTTTACTCCATTTCTTATTCGAGGTTTTTTTAACCCATTGTGCATATTTCTCGAGAAATTCCAATCGCTCCCGGAAATTTTCTTCTTTAAGCTTTTTCAGCTCCTTAAGATTGATCTGGGGTGTTTTCATAGGATATACTTCTGAAATGACTTGGTTGTTTTAAGTTTTGTGTTAAACTCATTGAGGAGATCGAGAGCGAGATGCTCTTTCGTGAGATTGTACAGGTATTTCGCGTCTTCGATATCTTTTTCGCTTCCTAGGAATAGCTTGTAGGAGATCTGGAGTTCCAACGGTGATATATAGATTCGTTTCTTATTGAGAAGAACGGTCTTTCGATGGGTGAGTGTCCATGTGTCGAGTTCGATTTTTGGGAATTTGAACTCGATGTTCGGGATGAATGTTCCTTTCTTTGAAAAACGGAGTGAGATCCCTTCAGCTATATAACCATTGTATGCATCGTCTACGTCTGGTGTGTTGATACATTCGAATGCGTTTTGAAGGTCTTTCCAGAGGAGTTTATATCGTTCATACGAGAGATGTTCGACGAACATATCGACGTCCTCTGAAGTTCTGTTTCGTCCAAACAGGATGAATACTTATCCTGATATGAGCACAAATCGAATTTTATTCTTCTCCAAAATCTTGGTGAATTCAAGGACGAATCGGTCAAGAGAATTCAATTCCTTATTCAGAGTGATTTGATCTTTGGAGAAAGTGATTTCCATAGAGGAGAACAAAAATTAGACTTTCTTAAACCTTTCGTGTATAATTAGAGTATAATTTACTACAATCATAGGTTTTGATGAGAGTATAAATAATATTTAGACGAATCTAAGACATATGATAGGATTCTCCTGTTAGAAGGTTTTCTGATTAGAGTTTATTTTATTGTAATCAGAATTCATAATGAGTGGAATTCGGTTGTTAGAATGATCGATATGCTAGGGCTTCTTGATTAGAGTTCTTTTCTTCTATCGTAGATTGATTGTTTTAACAATCATTTATAAAGTAAAACGAAAAGAATAAATATATGTTTAAACATATGTTTAATTATGGGCTTTAAAACTCTAACAATAAAAACGACCGTCTACGAAAAACTTCTTGCATTGAAAAGGGAGAATGAAAGTTTCAGTGACCTTTTTGAGCGACTTAGTAAAAGTAATACTGCATCGCTTCGGAAACTACGGGGATGCACAGAGTTTCGAAACAAGGAGAATATGCTCAAAGACATCGAAAAGAAACGAAACGAACGGAGATATGGATAAAACATGATTATCGTTGATACCGATGTTCTTATCGAAATCTTTGACAAACATTCACTTAAAGGGGACAACGCTATTGAGAAAATTGAACAATCAGGCGAACAGGTTGCGATAACGTCTGTGTCGCTCCTTGAGATACTCTATGGTATCTATAAATATGGAAAAAACAAAATTCCTGAAGTAGAAAGACTGGAAACCATTGATTTTTCAAAAGAAGATGCAAGCCTTGCAGCAAAACTCGAACTCGACGCGGAAAAAAAAGGGCATCATCTCTCCAGAACTGATGCGATGATCGCCGCGATTGCCCTCAACAAAAAAGCAAAGCTGTTTACCTTTAACACCAAACATTTTCAAGATATTCCTAAGTTAGTGTTAGTATAACATTGACTCTCATTAAAGACATATGATAGGATGCTCCTGTTAATAGATATTCTGATTAGAGTCTGTTTTACTCAAATCATGCATCATGATGGCAATAAAAAAATTTCAAAAAATTATTCTAATCTATCGTAACCAATTTCCCTTTTTATGAGATCGAGAACTTTAACGGTTTTATTTTCGATTACATAAATAACTCGATAATCCCCTATCCGTAATCGATGTTTCTTTGGATGGGTATCTTTCAGTTCTTTGATATCACATTTTGGACGGGAGGTATACGGGTCATCTTGTAATTCGTGTAACGCGCTTCGTATTTGGTTTTGAATTTTGTTTTGGGATTGATTGAACTTTTGTTGGAACTTCTTAGAAACAAGGACGGTGTAGGGCATTCCATTCACAGCTCATCCAGTGGTATAAACTCGTCTTTGGCAAGGATTTTGTTCCATTCCTCGTCTAATTTTTTCCAAGCGAATTTTTGGAGTAATTTTTTTATGATAGAATCGTACGTCTCCCCTTTTGTTCCAAGTTGTTGTAATGCCTTTTTTGTTTGTTGTGTTACAGAAATTGTTGTATTTGTCATAGAATCATTCCCTCTATAATATCAATAATAACTATAATCATTATAATATTTATAATTTTCTTTATAATCACCGGTTTTGATGAGAGTATAAATAATATTTAGACGAATCAAAGACATAGCATTGTTTTTCATCCCGAGAAAAATTGTTGTCTTGTTCTGTTGTCTTACACGTGATCAGCCCACGGGAAATACCGCACCTTCACGTCCTTCGTGAGGACTGCGATGCCGCCAACGTTGTCGGTGACTCGAAGCGTGACGAGGTAGCCGCCTGAATGCACCCATGAATGGACAGCGGTTGGTGTGGTATGGTTTTCGTCGTAGACGCCATCATGATTCCAGTCCCATTCGTATTTGACAATGGATCCATCGTTATCATAGCTTGCTGATGCGTCGAACGTGGTCTGCTCATGCGGGAACGGATATTGGGGCGACCATGAGAACGCCGGGTGCGGTAGCTTGTTCGGTGGAACCACGGTGAAGATGTATGCTGCTCCCGAGCGGAGGACCTGTGAGTCATTCGCATAGGGGGCGCCTATAACGACAGTGCCGTTATTGAGTCCTAGGTTCTGACCAAAGGCATTCCCTGCTACGCCGTCTGATGCGAGCAGCTTCGCTGTCTGTTCCCACGTAATGCCGTTGTACGTGAACACGTAGGCGGCGCCTGAGTTGTTCCCTGCGTCGTTAGCACCCCGGGCTCCGATGACCGTGATGCCTCCATCGAGGGAGACTGCACAGCCGAAAAGGTCACCGGCCTGTCCGTCGGAGGGCAACAACCTCATCTTTTGGACCCAAGTTGAACCAGATTTCACGAAGACGTACGCCGCACCTGAGTTGCTGCCGTAGTAGTGATCTTCGTGGTACGCGCCGATGATCGCGGTGTCACCGTCCAGGGCGATGCAGCGGCCGAAGCAGGAGTCCGCCATCGGTGTGATTGCGGGGTTCATCGAGGTGAGTCTCTGTTGGAACATCCAGACGCCTGCGGAGCGGGTGTAGACGTAGACAGCGCCAGTGGAGTTTCTCTCTTGCATGGCACCGACGAAGGCAGTGTCTCCTTGGACGGCGACGGAGATGCCGAATTCGTCATGGGCGTGGGGGTTTGGTGAGTAGAGTTTCTGTTGTTGGGTCCAACTTGATCCTGACCCCGTGTAGATGTATGCAGAACCTGAAGCAGTGCCGTAGGTGTCGTCGCCGTATTTACCGACGATGGCGGTGTCACCAGAGAGGTCGCAGGAGTAGCCGAACCAGTCATTATCAGAACCATCCTGGGGGTGAAGCGTTGCTCGACGGGCCCAAGATGAGCCGATATGGATGTAGATGTAGGCTGCTTGGGCGGTGCCGTGGGAGCCGATGAGCGCGGTGTTTCCTTCGACGGCAAGCGATGAGCCGAAGATGTCGAATGCTTGGTCTCCGTGAGCGCTTGATTCGAGCGTCCAGGTACTCCCAGTATGTTTGAAGAAGAAGACGTACCCTAGACCTGATGGGTACCGGGTGTAGCCGTTTTCAGCGACGAGCACGGAGTCCCCGTTGATGGCGACCGCGCTGCCGAAATAGTCATACTCCATGGGGGAGTGTGGGAGTTTTTGTGTCTCTGTTTGACCGATGCTGGTTGGTATCGCGGTCGAGGATTGGTACGCAGTTGTAGTAATGAACAGCATGATAAAAAATGCTATCAGAATTTTTCCTTTCATAAAACTATTCCTCCAAGTAAAACGTACGAGAATCATCTGAAAGGCGGGATATAAATGTATGGGTGAGAGTACAGAGTTCAATCAGTAACATATGATTAGAAATCAAGTGGTACATCCTTATCATCAATAATATAGAATTTACACCCATTGCAGATATCATCGGAATTATCTGTAACATCAACTCTCTTTTTCTTACTCACATACAACCATTTCTCAAACGTAACACTTTTTTCCTCTTTTTTTATCTAATTATCAGATATCATAAATAATATAAACAAATGTAACATGTTATTAAGAAAGAACTCTAATGAAATGAGAAGTAATATATAGACGGAACGAAAATATGAAAAAACACATACATATCAATCTTCTCTGCATAGCGGGATTTATTATTTTCATCCTGATGACACCTACATGTACCAGTGGAAATGCGCAGACTACGGGAAACCAACAGATTTTCTCTTGTACAGCTACCCAAGTTCTTGATCTTGTGGTAACCAATTCGGATGACGATACCATTAGTTTTATCCCTGGGAGCAGTACAGGTGAGTTTGGCACACCTCATATGTATCTTTGTGGGCAAAATCCAGTTGCAATTGTTTCAGGGGATTTTAATAAGGACGGATATCTCGATTGTGCTGTCACTAATTGGCAAACCGCTCAGGTCAGTGTACTATTAGGAGATGGACTGGGAAAATTTAGTCCTCCACAACAACACTCTGTCATAAGTTATCCATATGATATCACAGTCGGGGATTTTAATGAAGATGATAACCTTGATCTCGCAGTGACAAACTCCGACCCTGATGACCATCATTCCAGTGTGAGTGTTCTTTTCGGGGATGGGAACGGAGGGTTTAGTGAAAAACATGATTTTCTTGTGGGATACGGCCCAACCGGAATTGTCACTGCGGATTTCAATGATGACAGCAATCAGGATATTGCAGTTGCAAATGCTTTCGAGGGATCCATTGGAATACTCTATGGTGATGGAACTGGGGAGTTTGCTGATTGTTTATATTATCCCTTAGATTTTGGGATATTGGATCTGGGTGTAGGAGACTTCAACCATGATTTCTATCCAGATCTTGTCACAGCAAATCAGGTTGATGATATGCTTGTTATGCTGCTTGGTGACGGACACGGATGGTTCACAAGCCCTATATTTTTTCCTGTGGATGGCGGTGGTGAGCCATGGCAGATAACTCTTAATGACTTCGACAACGATGGAAACAGCGATGTGGCAGTGACGAATGAGCTTGGAAATACGGTCACTGTTTTTCTTGGGGATGGTACCGGAGGGTTCAAAGGAAATAACAACTATCCCGTGGGTTCCCTTCCTATTGGCATTGCTTCTGCAGATTTTAACTCAGATACTTTCCCGGATATCGCAGTCGCAAATGCCGGCGATGATCTTGTCATCGTCTTGTTCAACGATGGCACCGGCAGTTTTTCAAATTCGTTGGATATCTCTGTTGGAAATGCACCATTCGGTCTTGTTGCAGGAAAATTTCGGACAGATACAACACCGCCAACACTATCGATACAAAAACCGGAAAACGCCTTGTACATTACCAACAAGAAAATCTTACCTCTCAACCGACCGTTCATCATCGGATCCATTGACCTTGAGGTTGATACATCAGATGGCGAAACCGAGATCGACCATGTGGACTTCTACATTGATTCGACTCTCCGTTATACCGACACACAAGCCCCGTATAGTTGGACCTGGAGTCAACGATCCTTCTTTTTCTATAAAATACAAATTGTTTCCTACGACATTGCAGGTAATAGTGTTAGTAGAGAAAAAATAGTGTTTAAGTTTTTGTAGATTCTTAGACATGTTAGTCAGAGGATATATAGAAAATATAACTCTAAAAAAAACTAATTACGTAATAATCAATAAAACTGATATTTTTCTTGATATGAATATACTTTGTTTCCATCATGATTCCTAGATGGCAAAAAAGCCTCTCATCACAACCTGAGTATAACAGCAGAGGAAACCTATTCAGATTCTTTGATGAGAACGTCAGAAAACCTATCGTTCCAGCTATACTAACAACAAAAAAAAGAAAGAGGTTGTATAATAAAAGCGATTATCTCTTACATTTCGTTGATAAAATCAATGATCCACTGGGCAGCAGCAATCAATGCATCCGCTTCGTCTTCAGTAAGTTTCTTCCCTCGTTGTGCTTCGACCTGGTTGATAAACGCCCCAAGTTTATTTTCCGCAGCAGTCGTTTGATTGTCACTGAGCGAAGCGATAGCGTTATCAAGCTTTGAGACTAAACTGTTTTTTAAACCATCTGTGAGATTCATTTCATCAATATCATCTATGACTGTTGTAATGGCTCCAGCAGGACTCTCAACGAGGATAGCAACAGAAGCAACACCGACACCACCATCATCATCTACGACCGTGAGGGTGACTAAGTAGTTCCCAGGTTCTACGTACGTATGGATTGATGTTAACGTATCGTTCACAAAAGTGCCATCACCAAAGGACCATTCAAAGATGTGAGTATCTTCTGTTCCAGGGTCTGTGAAGCATCCATAGAATTCAAGCTCGTCATTAGGCATGATGAAATCACTAAAGGATTGTATAACGTTGTCAATAGCGACTGTTGGAGCAACATTATTGATAAGAACTGTTGTCGTATAGGTATCTAAATATTCACCATCATCGACTCCAACAGTAACCTCACCGTACCAATCATCATACCAGATGTTCAATATGGTTGCGTCTCTAGACAGGATGGTATCCCATATTCCATCATTGTCGAAATCCCATACGTAAAATAGTTCATCGCCCTCAGGATCGTTTGAAGCTGAAGCATCTAAAAGTACCGGGCTGCCTTCATACGATTCGTATGGTCCGTTCGCATTTGCCTCCGGGGGAGTATTAGGGCTCCAGGGGCTCATGAGCGGATAGTAATCTACCCCTTGATGTGGTAACTTCGTTTCGCCGACACCGTCGCCATCAGTATCTACCCCAGTGTAGTCACTCCAGTAGTTGCCGATACCCGCGCCATTGTCCCATGTATTTGTTCCACTTAATGAATAATATGGATTATTAATGAAATTATTTTGATAAAAAATATTATCGCTTGGATGAGATGAGAATGGAAATTTAAGACCATATTGATTATTATCCATTATTGTGTTATATGTTAAAATATTATTATTACCACTTAATTCGATACCAACGTGAGTTTGATAGACTGTGTTCAAAGTTATGATATTATTTGTACTACCCGGATGGATCGTTATACCAATATCACCGTAACATATCCTGTTGTTTGAAACGATATTATTGGGACTATCACGATAGATATATATGCCATACTTTCCATTTTCATAAAATATATTGTCCGATATGGTATTACCACGGGAACCCATTAAACCTATACCTCCCATGAAATTAGATATAGTGTTCCCAATTATTCTATTATGTTCTGAATCAGATAAATAAATACCCCAAGACGCGCCTATAGATGGCAATGAAATAATGAGATTTTCAATGGTGACCTCTTCCATACGGGACATATAAATACCATATGAAGTTTTTGGAGGTAGATCTGTTATAGAACAACCAGCACCATCAAGTGTGATTCCCCTTTTTTGAATATAGATAGATTCGTGAACATCATCAAGCAATGTATACGTGTTACCATCACAATAAATCGGTGCTGTTGGTGGATCGATAGTCCCATCAGATCGTATATAAATTGTTGATGTTACTTCCTGGATAAAGACATGATGCTGAATTGAGAGATTCTGCATAAACACATATAGACCATATTCGTCAGTCGTAAAATTCTCAGTGAGATTCCCATCCTCATATCGGTAATATGTTGTACCCGGTTCAAAACCAGAGAACGTAAGCAACGTCTCAGTCGCAGAGCAATTACTCTGGATATGAACACTAACGACATTTGGTATTGACTCTAAATAGACATGGACAAGCTCAGAGCTCAGTAAAGATATATTGAGATAGCTGCTGTTTGTAATCTCAAAATACGTACCAATTGCGTCAATAAACCATCCGTCTTCATCTCCGTTAGGCTCTTCTGCACTAACATTCATCAATATCGCAGCGAACGTCGGGATGACCATCGTACAAATAATCCCAATAACAAGCTTATTTCTGATAAAACAATTTTTCATAATTTTTTTTCCTCCTAAAAATATAATAAATAAATGAATTTATTATATATAACTATTTTGTGTGACTGCTCCCCGCGATAAATCGAGGGGTTTCACGTGCCCGGAATCCCCGGAGTTGGATATTCATCAAGAGATGCTTGTTGAAGCCGTTGATTTTTAACATACTCCAATACAGTCGTTGTATCTGCGTCGCCGACACTGCGGTAGAATTTTCCAGGACTCCAGAAACTTCCCTTTGCGTACCGGTATCGAAACAAAGGTTGCCGTCGGAATAGCTCATACGATGACGCTCCCTTCAGCAGATGCAATGCCTGGGAAACACTCATCGTTGACGGGAGTTGCACAATGGTGTGAATGTGGTCGGATATCACACTCAACTCGGTCATCACGATGTTGTGTCGCTGTGCAACTTCGTGGAGAATGTCCTCGCAAAGCTTTTTATTCTTCTTGCCTCTAAACATGTTGTACCGGTATTTGGGGCACCACTCAAGGTGGTAGAGGTTCTGGCCTATGCTATGGCTTCCGCTAACAAGATCCATAAATTGTTTGCTCCTGGACGGGTTATTCACTGGCACCCGCTGAAAGCGGGTGCGCCTATCCAAGAGTAAATATATTTTTGAAAATAAGATTACGCGATTCATCCCGCAAACTAAAGTTTGGGGATTTCTCGCTTAAAGGGTGTTAAAAACTGCTTGTTTTGAAAGCAAAATCCCGACTGGTGTGTATAAGAAAATGAATCTGGATCAGATCTTTGTTCGCGATGATTTCAGAGTCGATGCATTCTACAAGACCGTCTGTAGACGATTTGTTCTGTCTGAAGGAATGAGGAAACGGGCGAAGATACTGCTGGCACTACCACATCTTGATCTGTACATGTGTTCTAATGAAGATATCTTTGTGTTCAAAACATTCACAGAACGAGAAGGAGACCTACAAGATTGCATTTCTTTAGCACAGCGAGGACTGGACTGGAATACGATCGTCGGCGAGCTTCAAGTACAGATCCGTCACAGTGGCGAAGACATCTGGATAACGTGGATTGGAGAACGGCTCGACCTTTTGATAGAAAAGGGGCTGAACATCCCGGTTATGGATCAAATCGATGCTCTTCGTGAAAAATATTTTGAAGACATTGAACGAAGATATTCAGACAAGAAAAACACGAAGAAAAAGAGCAGAAAGAAATGATTGCAGAATAACTTATCATGTTATTTTTTGACTAAATTTGTAGTCCATTCTATAATCATATTTTGGGATTAGTGCATTATTTTTCTCCTTATGGACCCCCTCCAGACTCGCATCATGATTCCTTGATTCGAAATATTCCTAAAATATTAGAAAACTATATAAATTATTCTAATATTTCCGGAATTATGCGCTTTTCACAAACAGACCTCAAAATCCTCGAACAACTCGCACAAGGAACAACAGACATAAAAACGATAGCCACACACCTCCAAAAAAGCGACAAACAAATCTATGCATCAAGCCAAAAACTAACAATAAAAAATATCCTCGAGCTCTCCAATGGAAACCTAGAACCCAAAAAAATACCACACATAACCCTCCTCCTCCGCCTCCTAAAAAACTACCCAAACCTCACCACCATCATCTCAGGATCCGGACTAACCATACTCAGCCACCTCACCACACCAAAAAAAATATCAGACATCGTACAAGAGACAGCTGTTTCAAAAACGGTTGTCTACGATGTCATACAGAAATGTCTCCATATCAGCATGGTGAAACGAAAAGCGGACAACACCTACATGATAAATACGGACATCTGGCGAGATTTCCAAGAATTCCTTCAAACGCTCAACATCTACGATGAAACGACTGACCCGCGGGTTCCAGCGAATTCAACGATCTATTACAAAAACAATAACGAAATTCTCTTCTCAAACAATAGCATCCTTGACGCAACACAAACAGGGTTCTCAGCCTATGAACAATACGGCATAAAACTCCGCCTCCCAACAATATTTTACTATTTACCTAAAAAAAATCTATCAAGAAGAGACGTATTCCTCCATTCTCTCCGAATAACGGAAAAAGAGAACGATAATCGCTATATCGCCTACGTCTCACTCTTCTATGCAAAATACAAAAAAGAGCTCGCTGACGTGAAACATCCACGCCTGAACGACATCAAACAAGTATTTCAGGGAAAACAGATCACAGGATATCCTTCGTACGAAGAAATAAAAGAGAAGGCAGACGACTATGATATCAGACTTTAAACAGATAGAATCACTCTTCGAAGAAATAAACCAACATTTAAAAAAGAAAACTAAGATCTATATCATCGGAGGAGTCGCCCTTCTTTACCAGGGATTAAAACCGGCAACAAAAGACATTGACCTAGTCATCCCAGAAAAACAAGAATTTCTCGCGTTCGAACACGCCTTAAAAACCGCTCGTTTTGAAAGCAAAATCCCGACCGGCGTGTATAAGAAAATGAATCTGGATCAGATCCTCGTGCGTGACGATTTCAGAATCGATGCATTCTACAAGACCGTCTGTAGACGATTTGTTTTGTCCGAAGGAATGAGGACGGGCGAAGATACTGCTGGCACTACCACATCTTGATCTGTACATGTGTTCTAATGAAGATATCTTTGTGTTCAAAACATTCACAGAACGAGAAGGAGACCTGCAGGATTGTATATCCTTAGCACAGCGAGGACTTGACTGGAATAGTATCATCGGTGAGATTCAAGCACAGATTTATCATGGCGGTGAAGACGTCTGGATAACGTGGATTGGAGAACGGCTAGACCTCTTGATAGAAAAGGGGCTGAACATCCCGGTCATGAATCAAATCGATGCTCTTCGTGAAAAATATTTTGAAGACCTTGGACGAAGATATTCAGACAAGAAGAACACTAAGAGAAAGAACAGAAATAAATGATTGTACAACAACGTATAATGTTATCGTTTGACTAAATTTGTAGTCCATTCTATAATCATATTTTGGGATTAGTGCATTATTTTTCTCCTTATGGACCCCCTCCAGACTCGCATCATGATACCGAGATGAATACACGGAAGCATTCTACTGAAATTATGTTTTGTGATTAGAGAGACTTATATGATAATATATTTACCCCTACAATTTTAAAAAAATATTGAAAATATGTAAAATGTAGGGGGAATTATTTTTTATAAATTTTCTCGTGATGATCATAATCTTCTAAGATGATAGTCTTAGTATTTTCATCGATAGAAAAAGTCAATACAAAGTGTTTGTCGATATGCACACGTTTCCAGTGATTCAATGGCCAGTGTAAATTTTTATAGCGATGCGGATCTAGAACAATCTCTTCCACCTTTTTTAAGATAATTTCCAATTGTTTCGGATTTTTCTTTTCTAACTGATGAAAGATTCTATCCAAATGCGGTCTGGTCGAGAGGGTATACATATTACTTTTTTCCGTACCTCTTTTTCATATCGTTTATCGTACCAATCGGGATAGCTTTTTCCTTCTGGATCTTCTTTGCTTTCTTGATATATTCGGGTCTCAGTTCAGGCTCAAGAATCTCCTCTTCATATTGTTGGGCCATAAGATCAATAGCCTTGCTTTTGTCTTTTAATCCATATTTTGCTTTCAGGATATTTAAAATTCTGTTGGTCTTATCCTCGATATTGATAATTGCCTGAACCATTAATTCCACCTTAATATAATATTAATACGGCATGAATATATATAATTTTCTATTACACTCTAAAAAAGACAGTTCCCATCATGATTCCGAAATTATAATCTGATAATCTAATCATAGTTTATGATTATCTTCTATTTATAAATAAAATTCAATAATACTTTCAGTAACCCTCTATGTATCTTTTAAAGGATTGCCACCTTTACTGGGCATAATCCAAAAATCTGGGAAAAAAATTTAAAGAATGAACGATATAGGAGAAATGATCATGAAAAAGACAAAAAACCAAAACAAACCCGAAAGCAACTGGGTACTCCTCAACAGGAAAAGAAAAGTACTGTATAGGAGCAATAATGTTGCGGATGTTTTTCGAAAAGGACAAGAGTGCCCATACGGTGCAGTTATAATCGAACAGAGATTCAAACCGGGGACCTGTTTCTTCTGAGATTATACCACATTCCCCTCTTTTAAAATTTAATTTTACTTACGATAATCGTTTCGGAGTCCCTCTTGTTCCAATCACATTTTTTAATAAGGACGGTACTAAGACACAACTGTTAAATAACGCAATTTTAGACTCAGGGGCATACGAAATCACTATTCCTAAAGCCTTAGCTGAACTGTTAGGATTGGAATTACGAATGCGATCAAAACCAGTGCATACGGCAGGTGGTCTCATTGATGCATGTACGGCAACCATAGATTTTAACCTTGGGCGAGGTGGCAGATTTGTCCATTACACGAATGTGGATATTTGTGTCGTTGAGCAATGTCCTGCGATTCTTGTCGGCATCTGTCCTCTCTTCGAAGATTACACCGTCACCATCATGGCACACCAGAGAAGATGCATCCTTGAACCAAAAAAATAATTCTATTTCTTTCTATAAAATCTGGTGAAATTGTGACTCTCGATAAAAAGGTATTATCATCACTCGTACAGAGTGAATGTAACCAAATTGGATGGGGCGAAATTATCTACGCAGGTATGGTTGGGAGTGTTCTTGTAACTCAAAGAAATCGAGATATCGATGTGATAGTCGTCACAAGTATCGCACCAGAAAATCCATCGATAATTCATCTACAACGTGTTTCTGTACTTGCCTTTTCAAATACATGGTTACAGTATGAAAAACATCTGGAAAAACCTACTGGACTTATACCGTCCATTTTATTCAAATCTCTTGAATTATCTGAGCCCATCATCGGAGATAAAAAAAATCTTGATATCCCAACGATTCGGGTATGCAAATCAGATTGGATAAATGTCGAAATTAAAAAGAAACGGTACGAAAATCATGATACGAAAAATTACATCATTGCTCTTTTATTTGAAAAATTACTATTAGCGGCTCCAGATCTTTCAAAATACTCATTTGACAACATCGAAATGGCAAACAACTTAGGAGAAAAACAGATCACTAACAATTTATTAAAAATATATAACAAAGCACGATCATAACGTTAAATTGTCCTGATTTTTAACTCTCATTATAAGTAAATTCAACAGGAGAACTCTATCATGATTCCGAGATTATACCTAGATAATCTCATTATGTTTTATGATTGAAATATAAATATAAATACAATCAGATAATACTTTTAATCACCCCCTGTTTTTCATTATAAACTCAGAATCCTCTTCTGTAATGGTTGCATGAAAGTACGATGTGAGAAATTCGGAGATATCATCGAGGGCGATAAAAAGGGTACTTTGATCTATTGCTCCTGTAAAACGATTGCTATTGATGAAACGCAGTGGTATGCAAGAATTTTATACAAAAATGAAGGAGACTATGAAAAAATCAGGGAGGTAAAAAAGAAATATGGTCGTTCTAAACGAAAATCTTAAATATGACAATTATATAAATTTATATAATAGGTTCATCGAGATGACAACGAAAATCCACTACCCACAGCTCGACACCATCATCATGGTTGAAAAAACAATACAGAAGATGGACTACCCAAGAAAAACAGAGCTGTGGAAAGCCTTACCGAAAAAAGTCATGTACCAGACATTCTGCCTCATCATTGACTACCTGGAAGAATCCGGAAAAATCATGATTGACAAAGACGGACGAATCGTCTGGACATGGAATCCAAAGCTGATGAAGAAAATACTCACGTCAGGGGTTAAACTACGATGACTAACAAACCGATCCATGTAGCATTCGCTACACGTACTCTTGAACATGATTTTGAACAATTAAAAACAAATAAATATGAAGACAAACAACTCTATCTTTTCATTCAACGGGCAATCTATGATCTTAAGAAAAATATGCAATGCGGAACTAAGATACCAAAAAAACTATGGCCTAAATATTATATTAAAACATATCAAATTACGAATCTGTGGAAATATGATTTACCGAATGCATGGAGACTAATCTATACTATTGTTGAAGATAATATAAGAATTCTTAACGTGATTCTTGAATGGTTCTCTCATAAAAAATATGAGAGAAAATTCGGGTATTGAAATGACATTGCAAAAAACCATAGGTGACATTGAAAACAATCCAACATTACATGACGTACTTCTCGTAGAAAAAGCAGTACAAGATCATAATGAAAGCATTGTTACACTACCTCAATTGAAAAAGCTCCTTCAGGGAAAAATAAATGAAGACAAAATATACATCATTCTGGATTATCTCGAAGAAGAAAATAGAATCGTGGTATCCCCCAGAGGAATAACCTGGATAAAAAATACTCAATTAAAGGTAAAAATTTTAAATGCCTTACTAGAAAAAAGTAAACTTACAGAAAAAGATTCGATCATTCTCGGGAATAAAATAAAACGTGAAATCGCTAAAAAACATGGTTTGGTGAAAAATCATGAAAGGGAGAAAGATTTCAGAAAAAAACAGCGGGAAATGGATGCTGCTTGACAAACATCGAAAGGTTCTTTTCGAAAGCGAGAAAATCGCTGACGTCGTTGAAGAAGGACGAAAGTATAAAATCAATGAAGTATCCATTGAAAAAAAACTCATTCCCGGCACCTGTTTCTTCTGATTTCTATGACGAGAATATCACCATTACTCAAATTTGATATAATTTTACCCCTACATTTCACTAAAAATAGAAAAGTTTATTAATTTGTAGGGGTAATATAGTAGTATGGTTTCACTCAAGAAAAAAACCGTTAACGGAAACACCTACTACTATCTCCAACACAGCTTCAGAAAAAACGGTAAAGTAGAAAAAAAAGAAAAATACCTCGGTACAACGCTCCCAAAAAACATCAACAAAATAAAAGAAGAATTCCAAAAAGAATACTACCAAGAAACATGGTTCAACAGATTTGATACCATCAAAGAACAGGTCATAAAAGAAAAAAGAAGCGTCCCACCATCTATAGAAACAAAAGAAACTGAACGATTCGCGACTTCGTTCACGTATAATACCAACAGAATCGAAGGATCAACGATAACGCTACGAGAAACCGCAGATCTCCTCGAACGAGGGATATCGCCATCACAACGGCCTCTGGAAGACATCAAAGAAACAGAAGCACACAGAGAAGTCTTCTATGACATGCTCAACTACAACAAAGAAATTACCCTATCAACGGTCCTGTATTGGCATAAACAACTCTTCCAAGACACAAAGCCAGATGCAGCTGGAAAAATACGTACCTATCAAGTTGGGATCTCCGGTAGCACATTTCTCCCGCCGTATCCAGTTGAACTCGATCTTCTCTCAAAAGATTTCTTTACCTGGTATCACCAGAACAAAAAGAAGATCCATCCAGTGCATCTCGCAGGACTTGTTCATCTGAAATTCGTCACCATCCACCCATTTGGAGATGGAAACGGCCGGATATCTCGACTCCTCATGAATTATGTTCTGCGTAAGAATGGATATCCAATGCTCATCATCCCGTACTCACAACGAATGAGTTACTATACAGCCCTTGAAAGGAGTCAGTTGAAAAAAGATGAGAACGCATTCATCCTCTGGTTTTTTAAACGATACCTCAAAGAATACGAACGATATCTCAGATAACGGTACATTATTTTTTTTATGAAAATATTTCAGACTAATCATGTTTTAAGCTTGATGAAAAAAATCTCTCATCACAAAATAGTATCAGGAGTTCTCTGTTTCATTCATCTCCCTTATTTTCAATCATTCATGTTCCATCAAAAAGGAAAAAATACGTTTTAGGCCTACGAATCGAACCGAAAAATCAAGAAAGAAAAAAAATAAAAAAAAGAGAGAGAGTGTTAAAATCTCTTTGGTCTATGTTTCTGATAACAGTCCCGACAATATACTGGTTTGGATCCATCCGGTTTAAAGGGAACTTCACATTCTTTGCCACAATCAGCACATGTTGCCTTATGCATTTCTCGCGGTGCGCCACCAAAGCGCCCGCCGCCTCTATTATCTTCTCGATACATTTTTTATTACATCCTTTTTTTTAGTAACGTAAATAAAATAATCATTATATAAGGATATACATTGACGAGTCAAAACACTAATAAGTGCAAAAAATGATGATTCTCAACACCAGATTCATACAATATATGTATTGAATAAAATATAACACAGCTTTTTAAGAAAATAGTATAAGATATAGTACAGTTACAACATTTATTCAATGGATGCGAGGAAAAAAGATGAATCCAAACACTGAAATTATTATAGAAGAAGTAAAGTGTACTTCCTCAGTAGAAAAAGAACTTAAAAAATATCTAAAATTATTAAATGGTGAAACAGTCGAATTGAATAGTAAAATATTCAACTTTACTCAAAAATTGGCGAAACAAAATCAAGGAGTTGTTCTGCTGTCTAATCAAAGATTGATATTTTTACTCCGTTCTGCAATGGGTTCAGATCAACTCATGTATATCCCGTTTACTAAGATGACCAAGGTGAGATTTTCATCTGCGAAAGGTCTACGGTCAGGAAGGAAAGCCATAGAAATTTTCTATGGTGATCAATCAATAAATTTTGGAATTGCTGCATTTCTAGGTCGAACGAGTAATAAAGAAACATCCGGTCTTTTTGAAGAGTTAAAAAAGAAGTTACCGGGTAATGTATTTAGCGGATAATCTTCCTCTTTATTTTTTACGTATTTTCCGATAGAACTATCTAATCATAAATTAAATTCAACAGGATTGTCCAATCATGATTCAAGGATGGAAAAATGGCCTCTAATCACAAAACGAGTCCAACAGGAGAAGTCAATCATGATTGTGAGATGAGAAAAAAGCCTCTCATCACAAACCGATGATCGCAGCGATCACAATCAACAGAAAAGCAAGGCCGTATACCTTCAATCAAAAGCATTTTTTTAAAAGTTTAAACACCTCTCATTACTATAAGAGTAAAACGAGATGAAAAGGACTATATACCTCTTTTTGTTACCTGCTTAAACGCCAATCACTGCGTTACAATCGAAGGTGATGGGGATGCAAAATACAACACATACTAAGAAGAAAAATAAAGAGAATAGTTGCGCAAGTTGCGGGAAAACATTCCATAAGAACGAGATGAAAGTCAGTTACGATTTTGAACGATTTTATTGTTTTCATTGTGACGATAATAAATAAAATGTAACACGGAGAAACGTTACTGGTGGGACAAATCACATCAGAATGAATTATTCTCCAACGTCATATATTACGTAGTACATTATTCTTAATCTTCAAAAACAAGATACGTACCTTAAAATATAGACTACCCTTATGCAACGCACCATGGTATCAAAAAAGCAACTAGAACCAAAGCGTAAAAAAACCGGTATCACACTCCTTGCACTCACCATCATCATTATCATAGCACTCGTGATCGCTCTCTTTCTACCATCAATTCTCCAGCCAAAAACCATCGAGATTGGCGACTGCGCAACCGTCGAATACATAGGAAAATATACTTCCAATGGAACCATCTTTACAACCACCTACGACGACTCAATAAATAAAACCGGTGGAACACCTCATAACCTCTTCATAAACCCGAACAAGAACCTTATAATTCCAAGCGTATGCGGACCTACCTATGCACCAATATTTATGCCCCCGGGAGCCATCCGAGCACTCATCGGCATGAAAGAAGGAGAAACAAAAAACGTCACCTTATCACCAGCAGAAGGCTATGGTGATTGGGACACCGGTCTCGCCGATCAATACGGCTTCAAAACATACCCGGTGAACGAAACCTGGAACACAAACGTCGAGGACATACCGACGGAAGACTTTTCGTACTATTTCCCTGATGTTGAACTAAAAGAAGGCACACTCTTTGATTACGGGGCAATAGCGTTTGGACTCAACGGAATACTCAACGCACAAATAACCAAAATCGTCAACAATACCGTCACCTTTACACTGCATCCAATAAACGGGACGACGTTTACCACCCCTATATTTAATTGGGCGGCTACCATCCTGGTCACCAACGATACTGCGTTCACGATTCACTCCGACATACCACTCAACTACACGTTCACCTTTCAAGACCCTGACAATGAAGAAACAATATACGGTAAGGTTATCGCCGTGAATGAAACCGACGTAACAATCGGATTAAACACTGCTGCGCCATCAATTGCATTTGTCGGCCAGAGTTTAACGTTCGAATTCAAGGTAGTAAAAATCACTAAAACAACTCACTAAAAAAGCAACACACCGATCTGCAGTGTAACGAGCGTAAAAAAATCTCCTCAAAATACTCCCGAGATATTCTCTTGAGTCAGTGACGTTTGTAGATTTTTTGCATGAGATGAACATCAAGTCGTTTCCCAAATTTTTTACCAACCTCTTTCATAGTTCCGATATGAGTGAATCCAACAGATCGATGAAGATGAAGACTTGATTCGTTTCCCTCAGTAATTCTCGCAATGATCGTATGCAGCCCAGTTTTCTCCCCTTCTTTCATAATTGCTTCTATCAGACGTCTCCCAATTCCTTTCCCCTGATACTCCTCTTTTACGTACAATGAAATTTCAGCAGTTTCTGAATACGCACAGCGATCAGACCATTTACTCAGAGACCCCCATCCAACAATAAGACCATTCTGCTCAGCAACCAGTACTGGGTTTTCTGATCCATGACCATCAAACCACTCTTTTTGTTCTTCATTTGTTTTCACTTCTGTATCAAAGGTAGCTACTGTTTTGATAATAGCTTCGTTATAGATCTCCGTAATTGCGTCTAAATCTTCCCTTCTTGCAGACCGAAACGTTACCATATCTTCTTCCTCAACTCGCCATTATCATAAACACTCAACGAAAGAAAAAAGCTTCTCATCATCGAATAAAAATAAAGGTTTCTTTTAATACCCTTTAGGCTCGTGTTGACCCTATTGTGTATCCAATCGGAATATACCGCTCCCATACGTCGCTGCGTACAACGCGTCACTATATGCCAGCGCGGTGACACGAACATTTGTTAATCCTATGTTTGCTGATTCCCATTTCGGTGGAGATTCCCGTGTATTAAGAACGAATACGCCACCATCATAGGTACCGGCATAGAGGTTATTATTGACGAGTTGGAGCGATGAAATAAAAAGATGCGTGGTCAAACCGTTGTTAATCGGAGTCCATGCGTTTCCTGTATTTGTGCCTTTAAAAACACCGTTGCCTGCGGTTCCTGCATAGAGTATGTGTGATTCTGGGTCTATAGCAAGCGAAATGAGGAGTTCATCTGGTAATCCTTGCATGTTCCATGTTAGTCCGCTATCGTAACTTACATAAAAACCAATACCTCCTCCATAGATCACATTTGAATTGAAAGGATCGATTTTAAGGACTAAGATCGGAGATTCAAGAGGATTAAACTCCCAGGTAGCACCACCATCTCGGCTAAACAGCACGCCACCTACACTGCTCGAATACCCTACATAGATATTCTGTGAATTCTCAGGGTCTACTGCTAAGGTGTTGGTGAAGCCACCATATAATAATACAGTTTCCCAATTCAGTCCACCATCTTCGCTTTTTAGTATTCCGCTAACACCATCTAATCCGGTTTGTGATCCACCATATACGATATTTTCATCGTTGGGGTCAAACGCAAGAGTAAAGATACCACCGGTTTGCAAAGCAAGGATATCATAATCATAACAATAGTTTTGATACGAAGAGCGATCCCAGTCAGCACCTCTAGTATTGGTTCTGTAGATGCCTGAGTCTTTTCCTGCGACTATCTTCGAGGGGTCCAACAGAGAAACTGCAACTGAATAAACATAACTGTTTGAGATCCCATGAACAGGTTGCCAAGGTTCAGCATAATATGGTGATAATATAGTGGAATTACATCTGAAGATTCCCGCATCTCCAAATCCTCCAAAGAGATAATAACCAGTTCCAGCAAGAAATGTGTCTTTGGTTTTCGCTAACGAGGACACGAATAATCCATGAAGATCACCACTGATATCTATCCAAGTGTTGATATCATTCGTTTGTGCACGTAAAATACCGTTCGCAACACCCATGTAGATGGTACCTGGACCGCCCCAGGTACTCGTATGGAACGGTTCATAGAGGATGGAGGTAATGATGAGATCGGCGGTTTCCGGTGGTGATGTGAGCATGTCAAGGGGGTTGTTTTTATCTTTAATGCTGAAATAATGAAGTCCCGTATCTCTTTTTTGTTGGATACGTGAATCTTGGGACGACCTTGAGATTACAGGGTAGACAGAGATCCAATTGTTACCTTGATTGGTGCTGATATAGAGATAAGCCTCTCCTAATCCGTACCGCATACCTCCAGTAATTACAAGATTTCCTGCTGCAACAATTTGTGAGGGGTGGAACGATTGTGGGTCAGCAATACCGTTACTACATTGCACCCATTCTCCATCCTGATATCGGTATATCTGCCCGGTTGGCCAATGAATACTCGCGTACAGGATGTATTTTGGTGGTGTGGATATTGTTCTTTGTTGATAAGGGAGAATATTAAAACTGAGTGAAGAAACAGCTTTCCAGTCAAGCCCAAAAAAACTCCAGGTTTCACCGTAATCAAAGGATCGGTACATTCCTCGTGTTGTGCCTGCGTACACGTATCCATCGTATACAGGGTCAACGATAAGGGCGGGTACTCCTTGTCCTGAGACTATACCAATTTTTAATGGTTTCCAAGTAGCACCAGAATTGATGCTTTTATAGAGGACTGGACCATAATACCCTGAATAACCACAATACAGTATGTTTGGGTGATAGGGGTCTACAGCAAGTGAGAGTACTATAGAGCTATCAGGGAGGTCATTGGTGCCTATTTCAATCCAGTTATAACCGGAGTCTATTGATTTAAATACACCGGTGTTCGTTCCCGCGTAAAAGATATCTGGGTTGGTTGGGTCTGCGACAATGACGTTTATTGTTCCACCCTGTGGACCTAGTTGACTCCACTGAGGATGGTTGTGTGTATTTTCTTGGTTGCTTGCACTAGTTGGTGAGTGACTTGCTAGCATCAGTAATCCAATAAAAAATGCAATAGCTATTTCCCTCTTCATTTTTTTAGTCCCCTTTTTCATTTCCTTAATTTCT
>JAZDGT010000006.1:0-42962 GCA_043806635.1 Methanobacteriota archaeon
ATGAACAAAAACAATTGTATAAAGACGCCTTATACTGGCATTTTATAGGCGAAGGGTATAACGACTGGGTTGCACGCATGAAAGCAGAACAAATGGTTGAATAATAATAACCACTACATCGTTTATACGCCCGTTTTTTAAGATTTTATCATTTTTAAAAAAAGTCTATAAGGATTTTGATATGGAGAGAAGGGGGGATCTGGAAGGCGGTTAGTTGAGATGGAAGGAAAAGGAGTTGACCCCAGATCCTCGCATGTTATACTTTGTTATAAGTCATATATAAATATTTTGTTCTATTTTAACAAAATGAAAAAATAACATAACAAAAAAGAATCTACCACTTCAAAGTATCCCATATCTCAAAAGCCTTTTTAACCGCAGCATCAGCAGAACTAACACAAGAAAACGATGGCTGCAAATGCGCAAGAATCTTTCCACTCGCCAGCTCATCAACACATCCACCAGTTCCCTTTAATAAAATTACTGGTTTATGCAAAATCATCGCATAGGTTATCTCATTTAATGTCCCCCATCGACCACTAATAGCAATAATGACATCAGCAGCACTCACCACAACGAAATTCCGCATATTCCCTAAATTAGTCGGAATCCCAATATCAACATACTCATTCGCCTCATCTTTTGAAACAGGGAGAATCCCAACAGTTATCCCATTCCCTTTTTTTGCCCCTTTACAGGCTGCCTTCATCACTCCCCCGCGACCACCACAAACCAAGACGCCTCCCTGCTGAGCAATACCCTCACCAACACGCTCAGCACTCTGAAGAGCTAACTCTGATAAGAACTCATCATCCCCATCGCTTCCACACACAGCAATTAACGGTTTCATGAACGACATGATTCCATACATGGTATAAATGATTTCTCCAAACAAATCATAATAAAATTAAAAGTACAAACCGAAAGAGAAATACCATCAATCCTTGTTACACTACACCACAACTATGATAAACAAACCGGTTATCGCGTTATTCATCTCGATTATCTCTGTCTCCTTCGCAGCAATCTTCATCGTCTCCTGCACTGCACCCGCACTCTCTATCGCATTCTACCGCTTATTCTTCACAACACTCCTTCTTATACCCTTCATCCTCATCCATAAAAAAACCAGAAGAGAACTCTGCACCTTAGAACCAACATCCATCCTTCTAATGACTCTCATCGGTGTAATCCTCGCAGCACATTTCGCCCTCTGGATAACCTCACTCACACTCACCTCAGTAGCCAGCTCCGTTATTCTCGTCACCGCACACCCAATCATCGTCGGCCCAATCTCCCATATCCTCTTCAAAGAAAAACTTTCACCCCTCAATATAACCGGAATCGTCCTCTCCGTATTCGGGGTGGCCGTCCTTGTCTCAGGAAACTACAACCTCACCCAAACAACACTCCAGGGAAACATCCTTGCGATGCTTGGCGGTATTGCAGCAGGACTCTACATCCTCGGCGGAAGAAAAATGCGTAAAACTATCTCCGTTGCAACCTATGCCTTCATTGTCTACGGTATCGGTACACTCACATTACTTCTTTTCTGCATCATATTCCATGCACCAATCTACAACCTCAGCGCACACGACTACGGCCTCATTTTCCTCATGGCTATAATCTCGGGTATCTGCGGACACACCCTCTACAATTGGTCATTACGGCACATCAGAGCCTCTGTCGCCTCAGTCGCCCTCCTTGGAGAACCAATAGGATCTTCACTCTTAGCCTATATCATACCTTGGATTCACCAACAACCCTCACAATATACACTCAGTGGTGGATGTATAATCTTACTAGGAATATACTTCACTGCAAAACAAAAAAACAGCACAAAAGATAATCGAAAACCTTTAAAATTATTGACCATTTCCAGACATCCTATGCCAGGAAAAAACAACACTCAAAAAATAATCACTTTCATACTAATCGCAGCACTCATTATCTCAACAGGAATCATATTATATATCAACCTCCCCAAACAAGAGACGCCAAACGAAAACGAACAAGCACCCATATCAAGAACACCGATTCTTACCTTAACCTATGAGACAAAAGTAACGAACTATACGCTACAAGAACTTGACACATTAGAAGCATTCACTGGTATGGGAGGGTACCGCACACAAAAACCAAGTTTTAAAGGAATAGGAAACTACACCGGCGTCCCGATAAACATACTCGTACAATCAATGAATATCACCGAAGAAAACTACAGTCTAAAAATCACATCCTACGACGGAGAAGTATATGAGAATCAGACCTATAATCATAGTGTCATCCTTGGAAACGTTGATATCTACAACCCTGAGAACGTGTCTGATGCCAACCCCATAAGTAAAGAGGGTCTGACTATGGTACTTGCGTACAAATACGAGGGCGAATACTTTAATACAACTGATGATGGGAATCTAAAAATCGCTTTTCTGGATGAAAATGGATCTATTACATATGCCGGACTCTGGTGGAAATACGTCGTCGCGATAACGATTACTCCCGAATAATAACCGGAATCTTTTTCTGCAACTACACTATCATATACTCAGTTTCTTATGAAAGACATCGATGAATTAATACAAAATACCGAAAAATACGCTCATGCATTAGTTCAGAAACGATTTGAAAGTAAAAAACATACAGTGAGTTATGTCCTCCTTGATAACCAACCTCGAATATTGAAATGGTACGCACCTGGTTTTCGAACTAATATGGAAACAGAATATCAAATATTACAAAAAGGTTCATCAAAACTAACCATACCCTCACTATTAGAAAAAGACACAGAACACAACGTGCTCATCATGGGATACATCTTCGGCAATAACCTTGGCGACATCATTGATGATGAACAGATACCCTACGCTGAGAAACAAACCATACTCCATACACTCAGCACATGGTTTGCACAGTTCCACAATTTCTTTAAGGATGAAACAAGTTTTCGTATTCGCGGGGATCCATCCGTAAGAAATTTTCTTTTTAAGGAAAAAATTTGGGGTGTCGATTTTGAGGAATCACGCAAAGGAAATCCAAGTGAAGATGTCGCTGGTTTTTGCGCCTCAATTCTCACATTAGACCCTATGTTCACCGCAGAAAAAATCCGTCTCTGTAAAGCCTTCATTGAATCATATATTCAATCAGTTGAGTGGAAACTTGAAACACTTAACGATGATATCGCGTATGCCCTTATGGAGAAAATACCATGGAGACCTGATCAAGAGAAGATACTCAGACAATACGCACAGCATATCGGGAAAAAAGGACTATAAAATCTTCATCATCATAATTCTTATATAAGCAACGTTGATTATAGGTGAATAGGATACTGTATGGGGAAGGAAAAACTCTTACCACTACTCGCATTGCTTGTATTACTTTTAGGTAGTGTTTCTTCAGTCTATGTATATGCGACAACCACCACATCCACCTCTTTAACAATCAACGGAACAAGGTACACATTAGATCAAATATTTTATATTGGAAAACAAACCACTATTAAGGTTGATGACACCGTATTTGTTGGTGTTGCCTTAGATGATCTCATGCAAAAAAGCGGTGTGTTATCTCCTCAAAATCATGAGTATGTTATTATCGGTGTTGATGGATATCAAAAAACAGTGAAGTGGGAGAATATGATGCATGGTGTGCTTACGAATGAAGGGCAAACTGTGTTTTCTGATTTGCCAAAAGCGTTTCGGGTGAAAGATGTGGTGTCTATTGAGGTTCGATAGAATATGAAGAACATACGAATATATCTAGGTATTTTGGTGTTTGGGTCCCTCTGGGGTTTTTCTGAGTGTATTATTGGTTCTTTTTTACGTGATGTTGGTCTTCCTGCGGGTGCGATTATGACTGCGGTGTTCGCAGTCGGGTTGATGTCGTTGAGTCGGGTCTTGTATCAGCAACGTGGTATGCAGATGGGTATGGGGATGGTTGCGGGTATGTTGCGTTTATGTAACCCTTTTGGTGGTTGTTTTTTATGTTCAGCGATTGCGATTATGGCGGAGGGAGCCATTTTCGAGGTTTTCTGGTATAAACTCTCGTTGGATAGAAAGGTGTTTACTGGTTTTACGCTTCCGAGTAGTCTAGGTGTGATTACTGCATATGGCGTGTATGTTGGTGGGTATATTGTGACTCAGATTATGACGCCGTTTGTTTCTTCTGCAGGGTTTTATCTTGAGAATCTAGTAGTGTTTCTTCCGCAGATTTTTGCGAGTGGTCTTTTGGCTGCAGTGTTGGGTGGCGTGGTTGTACCGGTTGTGTTCTTGAGTAGGTCTATGCATATTGTTGTACCGGAGCGGGTGCGTTACCCGGTGAGTCTTGGTGTTTCTGTGTTTTGTTGGGTTGCGGTGATTGTGAATACGGTTTATCTCTTGTGGTTGTAGGATGGGTCATGATTGGTTGATGAAAAAACGGTGAAAGTGCTAAAGTTTTTTTCTGAGAGATGTAAGGGTTGTCTGGAATGTGAACAAGCGTGTTCTCAGGTTCATTTTAAAACGAAGGAGGGTGGTGAGAAATCCGCGATACGGATTCTGAAAACAGGGAGAGGGTATCAGATGCATGTGTGTAATCAACGGGGGACGTGTCTGGATATGTGCCCTGTTGGTGCTCTGAGCCGGAGGAAGAATGGTGTGGTGTGGCTTGATACGAAGGTGTGTATCGGATGTCAGGCGTGTGTCGGGTTTTGTTCTATTGGGGCGATGAAGAAATCATCTGCTCGTATGGAGCCGTTTAAATGTATTTCTTGTGGGTCTTGTGTTCGTGCGTGTCCTGAGCATGCGTTAGAATTGGTTGATATGAATTTATCGGATATTACTGAAGTCGTGTATCATAAGTTAGGGGTATGATTCATGGTTGAAGGACAGATTGCTATTGAAGAGTATGCAACAGGGAATACAAAGCATCGTTGGGATCTGAAGAAGTTGAAATCTGCTCATAAAATCAAAACGACTTACGTGTATCGGAAGGGTGAGGTGCAGAGGGGGTATGCGAATCGTACATTGTATGTGAATCTCAGTTCAGGTGTGATTAACGAGAAACCGGTTACTGATGAGATGAAGAAGTTGTTTACTGGTGGTCGGGGGTTCGGGTTAAAACTCTTGTGGGATTCGATTAAATCTTCGACGCGGTGGAATAGTGAGGAAAATGAGTTGGTGATCACGACTGGTCCGTTGTGTGGAACAACGCAGTATGCGGGATCTGGGAAATCTTTGTGTCTGAGTATTTCTCCTTCTACGAATATTATCTGTGATTGTAATGTGGGGGGTTTTTTTGGTCCGTATCTGAAATTCGCTGGTTTTGACGTTCTTGAGATTCAGGGGAAAGCACGAGAGGATGTTATCATTGTTATTGATGGTGAAAAAGGGTCGGTCTCGATTGAAACCGCTCCACTTGAGGAAATGAATTCTCATTTGTTAATGGAACAATTAACGCATATGTATGCGTCGGATGATTCGTTGCAGTCTCGGCAGAAAGTGTCGGTGGTGTCTTCGGGGCTTGCTGCGGAGCATAGTTATTGGGGGTGTCTGAATTTTTCTTTTTTTGATATTCGTCGGAAAGTCCCTCGGATGAAGCAGGCTGGTCGTGGTGGTTTAGGGACGGTGCTTCGTGATAAAAAAGTGAAAGCGATTGTGGTGAAGGTGGAGAAGGTGGATGGTGTTTCGAATCATCCTGCTGATCCTGTGGCTTTAATCGAGGTTGGGACGAGGTTGCATCGGGAGATTCGTGATCTTGATCGGTATCAGTGTAATATGCGTGCGGTTGGTACTGGTCATCTTGTGGAGATTATGGATGCGTATGATCTGCTTCCGACTGAGAATTATCGGTTTGGGAGTTTTCCGAAGGCGTCGAAGTTGTATTCACCGAAGTTTTATAAGTTGTTTACGAAGATTATTCCTGATGGGTGTTGGCATGGGTGTACGCTTGCGTGTTCGAAAACTGTCGATGGGTATTTGGTGAGAACCGGGCCGTATAAAGGGGAGAAGGTGACGGTTGATGGTCCTGAGTATGAGACGATTGGTGCGTGTTCGAATATGAGTCTGTGGGATCCGTTATGGGTTCTTGAGTTTAATTTTTATTGTGATACGTATGGGGTTGATACGATTTCTACAGGGACTGCTCTGGCGTTTTATATGGAGATGTATGAGTATGGGATTTTGAATAAGGATCGGTGTGATGGTCTTGAGTTGTGTTTCGGGAATGCTGAGGCGGTTTTTGAGTTTTTGCATCGTCTAGCAAGAGGGGAACCAGGGGAGTTTCTTACGGTTGCATCAAAGGGGATTCGTCGGGTGAAAGATTGGATCATTAAGAAGGGTTGGGGGGAGAAGCAGCTGGTTGAAGATGCGGGGATGGAGAGTAAAGGGTTGGAATATTCTGAATATGTGACGAAAGAATCATTGGCGATGCAGGGTGGGTATGGTCTTACATTAAAGGGTCCTCAACATGATGAGGCATGGCTTATTTTCATGGATATGGTGAATAATGCGATTCCTACGTTTAAGATGAAGGCGGAGGCGTTGCATTATTTTCCGATGTGGAGGACATGGTTTGGGTTGAATGGTTTGTGTAAGCTGCCGTGGAATGATATCGAGCCGGCGAATAATACGCAAACATCGGAGCCAGCGAAGGTTCCTGAGCATGTACAGAATTATGTGGAGTATCAGAATGCGGTAACGGGGTGGAAGGTGTCGAAAGAAGACTTGATTTTACAGAGTGAACGGTGTTATAATTGGCAGCGGGCGATGAATGTCTGGATGGGGCGTGGAAGACGGAAAGATGATTGGATCCCGTATCGATCTATGGGTCCAGTCACAGAGATGGAGTATTTGTCTCGGAAGGATCGGTATGATAGTCAGTTAGTGGAGAAGGTTGGTCTTTCTAAGGAGCAGGTAGAAAAATTATCGACGATTGAGAAAGTGCAGAAATTGTATAGATATCGACGTGATGCGTATGAGAAGTTGACTGATGCAGTCTATTATCGTCGTGGGTGGACTCCGAACGGCGTGCCGACTCCTCGGAAGATGAAGGAATTGGGTTTTTATGATAAGAAAATGTTGAGTATGCTTCAGAAGGTTATTGATGCGGATGAGAAGGTAGGTATGAATATGTGGGGTGGTGTGTATAAGAAGGGGGAGTCGCCACCGACCATGAAAAAACAGTATTGGGTGCATTAAAGGAGGAGGGGGGTAGTTTGAGCTGTTTTTTTGATTTTTTCGGTTGTAATAATATTATAATAAAATTTATATACTAATAGTACTATTATACTATTAGAGAACGGGGAGCTTAACGTATTTTAATCATCTCTCCTCACCCCCCTCATTGGCTTCCCGTTCATTTCTTTTCATATATTTTTGGTGTATTTTTTCCTTAATTTTTTTTTAACTAAAGTGTTTGTTATTTGATTTTTTTGTGGTATTTTGTCATGATGTCTTTTTTTCATTTTGTTGTTCTCTCCAGAAATCTTTAAATAATGTCAATTGTGAACAATATACATGTATATGATTATCATGCACATTAGATGCATGGTAAGAATGGAAGAGAAGGTGAAAAAAAATGAAACGAACCCTATATCTAACAATTAATCTTGTTATAATATTACTTCTCATAGCAGAAATAACCTGCTCAGCAGAGACACTCATAGCCATAAATTCATCGATAACAGGAACAGAAAATGATACTACTGTTTCAAAAAAATATACAACAATACAAGAAGCAATTAATCAAGCAAACCCTGGAGAAACCATAACCATCATCGAAGGAACCTACATCGAAACACTCACAATAACTAAACCACTCACACTCCAAGGAGAAGGAAAAGAAAATACGATACTATCCCCAACATCAAAGAAAAATGGATGTGCAATCGAAATTAAATCCCCTGATGTAACACTAAAAGATTTAACAATAAGCAATAACGGGCCTGGACTTTACACCACAGCAATAAAAATAACCTCACCACGAACAACCATAGAAAACTGTCAAATCCAAGACACACCCGTAGGAATAGCCATCTGGAGTTCAGATAACATGATCACGAATTGTATCTTAACTCGATGCTCAGATGAAGGAATACTCCTCATAGGAACAAGCGAATCTGAATGCATAAACAATAGAATCGATTCATGTACATTCACCAAGAATGTAGATGGAATAGAAGCAACAAAAACAAAATATACCACCATTAGTAACTGTGTATTTACGGAAAACACACATGACGGTATCAGTTTTATTGGAAATGCAAACACGAATACCGAAAACACCATTACCCAATGTACCATTACGGATAATTCTGTACACGGAATTTATCTCTCAGGATCAGAAAACCACATTACCAGTTGTACATTCTCAAATAATAACAACGGGAATATTGCTTTGACGAAAGAATCCACAAACAATGAAATCAACCTTGAAGGCTCTGGACAAACACCTGTAAAAAATACTGCACAACCACTAAGAGACCGTTTCAGGTTATTCTTCATGTTTTTCCAGCGGAATTTACTTAGATTTCAATAATATTCTAGTAAAAGATAGGGAATCGATCGTTAATCAATAATTTCTTTTTTTTCTTTTTTTGGTTTTTTCGAAAGTATTATAACAAAGCATTGACAAATATATACATGAATGATAAACTCATTCATATGGGGGTGACCAAACATAAATGAAAATTGTGGGATTAATCTCAAACGAGGATGAATTAGACGAGATGGAAAACATCGCAAAAATTTTTCTCATTGAAAAACGAATGAGAGAAGTCTCAAAAGAAAGCACAAGACCTAAGGTTTTTAGAAAAAAAACATACCAATTACCACCAAAAATACAAATCTACCGCGATCAAATCCAACACCCCAGATTCACGGTCAGAGGATTAAACTAAAACTGCAACCAAGATATTTTAAGAGGGATGAGCCTGATGCATCTTAGGTGCATTCAACAGGAATATTTTCCGGTAACAGAATGCGGTTTTTAGGCCTGTCGATTTTTGTTCTGCAGAAGGTAAGTCTCTCTTTCTTTTTTCCCTTTTTTTAAAAAAAAACAATACGTCTTGATAACAACTTCATGCCCTTAGAATTTTCAATCAGTTCCGCAGAAGCATCACCATACACGTAAGCTAAATTCCCTCAAGAGCATAAAGGTTATATATCAGGCATCGTCATAGATAGTATTGTTATGTCAACAAAAGAAAGACAAGAGATTAAACAATTCGTTCAAGAACGATTACAGTATATAAAATTCTGCGCTAAGACACATTAGGATTGTATCTTTTTAGCCATTTCTCTATTTTTGTCCCATAGACGGATTTCATAATTTTTTCAATTTCGTTTCTTTTATCCGTTTCATCTTCAATATTCGTAATCCTAAAAAACTCTCGATGTAATTCATGGTCATTTTCATACTGTAATCTCCATTTTTCAAGTTGAATCCGATCATCATCGATCGCTTGCGAATGACAATGGTTCTTTTGTAAAAATCGTTCAGCAGAAAGAAGAGAGGTTCGGTGATTTCCATTTCTGAATGGATGAAGTACGATAAGACAAATACAGAATCCCAGTGCTTTTCGATAGATATCCCCTTCGAGGTTTTTTGATACAAAACGGATAATAAATCTGATATCATCAGGTTGTATCACTTGAAATTTTTCCCCTTCACCGGTTAACTCTAACGAAAATTGATTGATTTCGCGAATTTCCTCTTCTGAAAGATAAACAATCATAGAAGGTAATCATATTCTTATTTTTTAGATTATCCTCAGCTATATTTCTATCAAAAAGGATGACATATCCAATCAAAATAGATATATAAAAAACCTTTATTTCGACAAAACTCTAAAAGAAAAAGTTGATGGGCCTGCTGCATCTTAGGTACGCATAACAGGAGGAGTTTTCGGCAACAGAATACGGTTTTTGGGCCTGTTGATTTTTTTTCTGCGGAAGGTAAGTCTCTCTTTATTTTTTCTTTGGTAAAAAACGTTGATAAAATATTTTTATTTCTTGAAAGAAAGAATTTCTCGTGCAATTACTTTTAACTCTTTCATCAAACCATTAACAAACCGATAAAATTCGCGGTCATCAATCTCCTGGAGAAGCAGACTCTTTTCTGCACCCCAACGAAACAACTCTCCAGATTCCAGCAGTTTCTTTTTCTCGTCAAGATTCACCCGGTATTTCTCATAAAGCTCAAGGATAAACCTTGTTTTTTCAATAATCTCTGATCTAACATCCTTCACGTGAATGCCAAACTTTTTTTCAATAAGAAACAGGTCAACAAAATCCCGTACTTTCACGCCACGTCGTGTTAAAATCGCCCGTGCTTTCTCGCACACTATTTCTTTCACATCATAGGTCAATAGAGGAATACTCTCACAATACTCTAGGTATTCCTGACCATACAAACCCGGTAATTCTTTATCCTTACAATCCTGTAATAGAGAATGCGCTTTCCTCGTCTTAATATCGAATTTCACATCTTCAACAAAATTAATCTGAATCTTCACAAACGATCGCTGTTTCACCATCTCCGAATCAAACCATACTTTAAAGGTAATTGTTTTATTCCCACCACCGAACTCCATATATTCTTTTTTCTCTTTGTCGAGAACGAAATCCCATCCACGTTGTTTCGCTGAGTTAACGAGTACTTCACCAAGAGTATCTTTTAGTTCTGAAATATTCCGTCGAATCTCTTTTTGAGACTTCCCTTGAAACAACGCTTGATCCTTCTAGGTGAAATCAATATCCTCAGAAAACCGATAATACCCAAGATATGATTTGATTAAACAGGTACCACCCTTAAACACAAGGTTCTTTGAACAGAATTTATCCTCAGAAAGATCCAGAAGCAGTTTCTGGATAATCATATCTTTCTCAAGCAAATCTTTTCTCTTAATACCGAGTCGAGATGAAATCTCTTCGATGAATTCTTTCATAGTATTTCCTCGAGTATCGTTTCTACAGTTTTTGGGTAATGTTTCACGTACCGTTTTATTTTTTCTTTCGAAATATCCGTGGTATACTCCGCAATATTCATAATGATTCGTTCCTTTGGAACACTATTGTATTTCCCGAGATACAGGAAATCAAGGATGGTTTTTTCAGGATCTGAGTATCGGATCGTATCGTTTATGATGATGCCAAAGGTGAGTAACGAGGGAGCTATTTTGTGGAAGTGAAATTTGTATCCAAGGATGTTTATGGGACGGGCGCGAAAGAGAGAATCATTGAACACGTGATCGATGGTAAACTCCTCGTGGGTCATATTATTGAACTTCAATGCAGTGTGAAGACCAAAGTACCACTTCGTAATTTTCTTGAGTGTAAGACCTTTAGCGATTAATTCGAAATGGGAGTATTTTGTTTTTCCGAGATTATGTTCTTCTAAATTTCGTACATAAAAGACGCCTCGAAAGATCCGGACCAGATATCTTCGGTAGCTAAGATTTCGTATGGTGCTATCGTAGTCAACATCGAAGGATTTACAGTATATTTTAAGCAGGTCAGCGGTGACAAATTCTTGTTTCTCAAGGTAGAGTTTCTTAAGGACAGGATTCATTCTCATTTATATCACAATATCTCAAATAGGAGATATTATAATATATATCATAACTTTTATTTAAAGATGCCGAAAAATGGGGATCAGGCCTCCGAACAGGTAGGGTAAAAGATCAGAAGAATGCTGGAAATGAAGGAAGTGGGCCTGATGCATCCTTGGTGCATTCAACAGGAGTATTTTCTGACGACAGAATGCGGTTTTTAGGCCTGTTGATTCTTTTTCTGCGGAAGATAAGTCACTCTTTCTCTTTTTTCTTTTTTTAATCTAAATTTATTAAATCCTTCAATGCCATTTAACGAAAACATATGGAGGTTCTTCGCCATGGGGGAAAGAAGTAGTCGTTCCTTCCCTTTCAGACAAAAACCAGGATTGTTTAAAAGCTTTATTTGAAGATTTTGGGTTTATCCACAAGGTGTTCCACTTTTTAGTGTTCTTGTAACCAGTTTATCTACCGAAACGCCTATGCCGTTTATCAAATTCCTCCATTACCTTATCAACCTCTTTTGTGGTGAAGTCAGGCCATAAAGTATCAATGAAAAAAAGCTCAGCATATTCAATCTGGTAAAGCATGAAACCTGAAAGTCTCTTCTCACCACCAGTCCTGATGACTATATCTAGAGGTTTGGGCATCATTAAAAACTTCTCGAAGACATCCTCATGCATTTTTGCTATTGTAGGATTCTTCCTCAACCATTTTGATGATGCCATCACAGCATCGAGTATTTCCTCTTTCCCACCATAGCCGATGCATACATTAAGGTTCCTGCTTTTGTGATCCTTGGTTTTATCGAGAGCTTCTAATACGATATCTCTCACGTTTTCAGGAATCTCCCCAAACCTAGAACCGATGACATTGACTTTTATATCTCTCTTGTAAATTATCGGTTCTTCTTTAAGTTTATTGAATTCCCATTCGAGAATTTTGTATATATGATTCATCTGTTTCTGGGGACGTTTTAGGTTTTCAGTAGATATTGCCCAGACAGAAACATCTTTCACAGCAGGATATTTTTCAAAAATATGAGTAACTACGTTTTCAATAACGTTTCCTGACTGCCTGCCGTCATAATTCTTTATTTTGTTTTTTTCAGCCCAACGCCTACTTCCATCAGGTATTATTCCGATATGGATACCACGTCTATGATCATTTGTTTTCATTAGATCTACATCATTTTGTATTTGCTATTATCTAAGTCCAAAAATAGGCTTTTATTTTTATAGAATCTTGAGTTTCTCTTGTGATAGATATCAAAACACATTTCATTTTATTCCTCCAAACTTAAATCGTAAGAACAATATGGACAAAACCTTTTACCCCATACATTTAATTCGGCTCTTTCAAATTCTTTTTTACACAGCGGACATTTAATTTATTACCCCTCTCTCGAAATTAAATTTCATAACAGCTCTCTCTTAATAAAACATACCGTTACAACCCTGCTTACCTCATAAATTGTGTTAATGGTTCTCAGAACTGTAATTTTTATACTATTTTTTATACTCATTTGGATGTTCTGCTCGGTATTTAAAAAAACATTCTCTAGAGCAAAAATGATGCTTTGCAGTCTCATATAGTCTCGGTGATTTGTAGATTACTTTGCCACAGGTCTCACATAAAGTTTTTACAGGCATCTACATCTCATCTCCTTATAATTTAATAAACTTCTTTTTCTTTAAAAAACCAATCCTAGGTGTTTTGGGAGGATAAAAAGGTGTAAAAACAATCATTTAGGATGTTTTTCTTTTCTCTTTCTTTTACGTTCCTTTCTTTCCTTCTTTGTTAAAGGCCCAGATTTCTTTCCTGGAGATATATCTCTTTTACCCTTGGCTTTACTCATATCATCTTCCTCCTTTATTCATATTCATAAAGATGAATAGGAAAATGTAGTTAAAATATTTGCTATTTGTGGTAGTGTATCTAGATTTGGGGAGGATAAAAAAGTATTTCAAAAATTAGTTGTGCCTAGAGGAAGGTTTTTCGATGAATATTGGGTATCCACCGATATTCTTCAGTTAGAACTTCCGAAAGATATTGCTATCATCGTCCGTTCTCTCTAAGCATATTAATATTTGTGACTAATATTATATAAACCTTTCGTTAAAAATAGCTGAAAATAAGAAAAACATACTCTTTGTTTTGGTTTTGTGGGCGGATAAAAAGATGTTGAAAAACAGATCTTTATTAAAAAGTTCCTTTTATCTTCTCTCCTTCATTGATTCCAGCATTTCTTTTCCAAACGGAGTTATCCCATAAAGTTTTATATTCCTTCCACCGCTCTTCTCTTCAACTATATTTAAGCTGAGAAGAGATTCGTCTTCTCTATATCTAGATTTCATTCCTCTTATAGCACCAATTACATTTGTTGGCGTTGTTTTAACATGATACGCTATTTCTGATGTGTAACTACCACTGGGACTTAAATCAAAAAGATACTCTGCTATCTTCTTTCTAACATTGCTACGCATTAAAGAACGCACAACAAGAGGTCTTTTTATATCTGAAGAGTCCTCGCCATCTCTGTTACTTTCCTGCATCCCATCCACTAACCTATAGATTGATGCTTTTTCGCATTAATAAAGTATTCGTCCTAATGGATAATTACTTGCATACATAGATGCATATACACTTGCATCTTTAATTGCCAATACAGATGATGAAGCAGCTGCATTAAGGATGATTAACTGAATGTGCAGGTGCATATTCGTACGTGGATAAAGGTATAAAATCATTTATTCAAATTAATTCTTTAAAAAACCAACTCCTAAGAGTTTTGTCTAAAAGATGAAGTGTTTAAAAACTTTATTTGAAGAGATTCGAATTTTTTAAAGAGAATCGAATTAAAAAAAGAGAGATGGTATATTTTAGATAATTTTAGTGTCTTAATTCACTAGGGATCCTGTGAAATGGGTAAAAGCATAGCTCTCCGAATCGTTACCATAAACCTGTCCTGGTGGATCTGATGCTATATAGCCAAAGAGTTTGGCATCTTCACCAACATTTAGGTGTGTGGTGAGACTAGCGGTCACAGTGTCTTCGGGACCATCTGATCTTCGGTATTCACCGATATAGTATTTTCCTCCAGCATAAATAGTGGCGTAGATAAGACTGTTATCGTTTATCCCACTGAAATGGATAGCACCATGGAAGGTATAGGTTCCGGAAACCGGTGCAGTAAATGTACTTGTGGACATGTCGAATGCGTCCCCCTCATTGGACCAAAGCGTTGAGTTGCTACTGAAGTCGATTTTACGATGGGTTCCTGTGTCCGGCCAGGTGTAGCTATCGTCTAGTTTGACTGAGAAATAAACTTCACTAATTTCTTGGGCTGCTGTTGTCTGTTTGGAACCATCAGGGAAGATGAAGCCATTTCCTATGCCGCTTACTTTTACGTCTCCAACTATTTCTAGTTCCTCCGATGGGTTTACGGTGTTGATGCCGACTTTTCCACCCATGACCGAAAGTACTTTGTCTTCAGAAATAGTGTATGGGAGATCAGTCATTCCTATTCCAAAAGAGTAATTTCCATCAACTATAATTTTACGACCCATTGAAGTTGCCCAGTTACCATTTGCTACTGTATCCCCACCAAATGCAGTTGAACATGCTCCATCAGCTGTTGTGCTATATCCCATTGCTGTTGAACATTCTCCGCTAGCAGTTGTTTGAGAACCCATCGCAGTTGAAGCGCCTCCACTAGCTACTGAACCATCGCCCATTGCAAATGCATAATAATCAAAAGCATTTGTATTACGACCCATGGCTACAGCATATGGGTAGAAAGCAATTGTATTACCTCCAAATGCTACAGAGTTTTCACCTCGAGCGGTCGTGTTGTATCCCATTGCTACAGAATAATCTCCTATATTACCATCATCCCATTGATTTCCGTTTACATATCCAGCTCTAAAAGCAGCTTTATCAGGTATCCACATAAGTCTTTTACCTGCTCCAGAAAAAGGAGTTGCACCAGTATTTCCATTAAATAGTATTGCTCCGTCTTGAACTTGGAACTTAGCAACAGGATCTGTTAACCCAATACCAACATTGCCAAGATTATTTACATACACTACATCAGAAGGAGAACCATCACTAGCATCCAGGGAATGACCATCTACCGCTGAAGTCTGAGTAGTCCCATCAGGAAACTCAAATCCCCCGGATGTAGACCGGATTATTCCAGCTACTTCCAATTTAGTATTTGGATTAGTTACCCCAATGCCGACATCACCATCTCTAGTGAGAGTCATTCGCGGAAGACCTGAAGTCCCCAATGATATAAACCCAGCATTACCGCCTGTAACAGCATTCCATAATCTTACTTCTGCTTCGGCCTCATCATACATAAAATATGCTGCACCATCACACAGCGTATAAAAAGACTTACCATCATCCTGACCCTTTACATTTACTGAAACATCATTATATCCATCATAAACATCCAGCTTGGCAGAAGGATTAAGTAACCCAATACCCACATTACCGCTTGGAATCGCAAACATATGCGGCGGATTCGTCCAATAATCCCAATCATTATCCTTCCAGGGTATTGTTATAGGATCTCCAACATTTTCACCAGGTGTAGAAACACTCTTACTCAATCCAATTACGACACCAGAGAAAGTAGTCCCTACAAATAACCCAATAATCGTCAAACATAGCACTAGCCTTAATTTTATAGCTGCTTTCGTACTCATAATCTTTGTTCCTCCCAAAATATCTCTTATAAATAGCTGATTTGAATCTGTTTTCATAGCTTAAATGTTCCGATAATTATCCACCAAAGTCTATATTTTATTTGCAACGCGTGTTACATAAAAATAAGATTCTGTTTTATTTGAAGAGATTCGAACAATATCACTTCTTTTCTTCCTTTTTCTCTTCTTCTTTCTTTTTCTTTTGTTTTTTCTTCTTCCAAGCGTTTAAAGTTTCCTCTATTTCGGGAAGTGGAACCATTTCCATAAAAACAATAATGGTTATAGTTAGTATAAAAAGATGTTGAAAAATGAGTTATTTTTCCTTCGATTTTTCATCTTTTTTCGGCTTTATCTCATCGATATTTTTCCACGCTTTTTTAACACGTTGTCCAAAAGTTGTCATTCCTTCACTCTCTCACTTACAATTCCATAAACACCAATCCTTTTAAAAAACCAATCCTGGGTTTTTGGGTAGGATAAAAGAGATAATCAAAATATCAGGGAGATGGTTATTCATTTTTCATCTCTGATTTTTTATAGATCTGATACAGAATACAGTTTTCTTCACCAGTGCAGACAATTTCATTTGACGTTAAATTACAGCCAGGTACATTACGATGCCTTATCATTGATTTGAAATTACATTTCTCTATCATTTTTCCTCCCTCAAATCTACACGTTCATAACATCTCTTTCTTTAAAAAATCTACCCTAAATTATTATTGATGAAACCAATAAAAAGAATGTCATTGACTAAGTGGGCCTGCTGCGATTTGAACGCAGGTCTATGGCTCCCGAAGCCACAAGGATACCAAGCTACCCCACAGGCCCACAAACGCATAGTCCCTAATAGAAAACTATATAGAAGATGTTTTTGGTCATTGACGAAAATAACACCAAAAAACCTCTTCCAAAAAAATTACTTAAGCTTTTTTAATTTGTCACTAAAATCCTCATACTTTTTCATGAGAATATTCGCTGATTCCTGTAAAACGTCCTTTGCAGCGAGTGAACCATCAGTCTCAAAACGGAATATAAAACGATGCTCATCATCACTCACTTTAATCGCATCAGGTTCACAGACATCTACACATGAATGACACGTCGTACATTGCTCAATATCAGTGACCACGACTTTGTTATTTTTTATTTCCAGGATTTGCTTCGGACATGCATCAACACATTGTTTACACAGACTACATTTCTTCATATCGATATCGACGATAGGATGATATTTATACCCAGGGGCCTGCACCGCCTGCCACTTCGCATGATCCTTCCCTTTTCCTAAGACCGCTTCAACCTCAAGAATAATCCGCTGATCTTTATATAATTCCACAATAGGGACGGTATCCTCTTTAATCGCCCAACTTTTCTCCTCAGGTTGTAAATCACCAGAATACACTGTTCCTTCACCTTCCTTACTCAGAGTATATCTGACCGTACAACTTGGACACCCGTGACCTTTACACGAACATTGATCCTTAAAGACCAACAATTGCAAATCAGTCGGAATAGGGAGTAACGATAAACGATGCGCGATAATCTCATCGAACAACGGACTCGTATTATCATAAATAATCACATTATCAATCGCAAGTTTTGGGAGATCAGCAAGCATAACCCGCCGGAGAGAATTCAAAAAATATGCACCAGTGTCATCTATACGTAACACCCCTTTCGTCGGTGTTAACTCTTTTGTGGTTACCTTCATTACTAATCAACCCTTAAATTCGTCGTCCTCGTTTCCCACCCTTCGGTTTACAACCATCATGAGGATGAGGAGTGACATCTTCAATCGTCCCAATTTTTAATCCTGCACGAACCAAAGCACGTATCGCAGTCTGTGCTCCCCTGCCTGGAGAACCACCTTTTTTTCCTCCTTTACCACGTATCCGCACATTCACACTATCGATACCCTTCTCGAGAACTGCTTCCGCGGCGACTTGAGCGACTTTCATAGCCACATACGGTGACCCTTCATCTTTTGCTGATTTCGTCACCATACCACCGGAACAGCGTGCAAGGGTTTCTGCTCCAGTAGAGTCAGTAATCGTGATAACGATGTTATTAAATGATGCATAAATATTAGCTATTCCTCTTCTACCCATAGTTATTCATTCCCTTCTTGTTTTTTCTCTTCTTTCTTTTCATCAGAAGATATTGATGGTTTCTTTTTAATCGGTTTTTTTGTACTTAACGGTTTAGTTTCTTTCATAACCGGTGCTTCACTTGGTGTTGGTGCTTGCGGTGCCTCAGTTTTTGGTTCTTCTTTTTTCTGAACGGTCTCACTTGTGGGTTGAGGTTGCTCTAGTATCGTATTTGGTGGTTGTGGAGTTGGTTTTTTTTCTTCTTCTTTTTTCGGTGGTATTACTTTTGGTGGAATAGATGGAATGGCGGGGACTGCAGGTATTCTTTGTACTTCTGCTTTTGGTCGTGCAGGATGCGATAAGGCATTTAAAGGAGATTTTTCAGTGTATCCAATGAGGTGTTCTTCGTCTTTTTTTACACTGTATCCGGGTATGGTTACCTTGTTTTTACCTATAGCAATGTGTCCATGAGAGACGAGCTCTCGAGCGTGTTGTATGGTGTTAGCAAATCCTCGATGATAGACTAATGTTTGAAGTCGTCTTGATAAAATGTTTTCCGTATCTAAGCTGAGAACATCGTCTAAGGTGCAGGTTTCTGGGAGAATACTCATGCGGCTGAGATGGAGGAGTAATTGGTTGCTCTCCTTTTTTCCTTGAGGATCCATTGCATCGACTTTTGCGAGGAGTCCTCGTGCTTGTCGTCGATATTGACGTAAAAGGGTTTTGGCTTTCCAGACTTCTCGATGATTTTTTAATCCATATTTTTTGATGAGGTCTCGTTCTGAATGTATACGTTCTTCTTTCCAGGGATGAAGCGGAACGTCATATTTTCGTCGCTGAAATTTTGGCTTCCCCATTCTTCATCACTCTTCTTTTTTCGCTGCAGCTGGTCGTTGCGCCACTTTTTGTTTTGAAACACCCATGGCTAATCCACTGCGCCCATTAGATTTAGTTCGTTGCCCTCGTACCGGGAGCCCATATTCGTGTCGAACTCCTTTGTAGCAGCGAATCATTTTCATGAGGTTGATGTCATCTCGAAGTTTTGTAGCGACTTCGGTGCTGATGAGGTGCATGTCCGTTCCTGTATCAAAATCTTTTCGATGATTAAGCATCCAAACGGGAGTGAATTTGCTGAGATTTTCTAGGGCTTCTTTGAGTTTTTCTATTTGGGGATCTGTGAGGTTCCCTACTTTGATTTTTTTATCGATTCCTACGTTGTCGGTGATGAGCATGCTCATATGATGTCCGATGCCTTTGATTTGGGTAAGTCCATATTCGAGGGTTTTATTTCCATCGAGATCGGTGTTTGCGATACGGACGATGTAGCGGAAGTTTTCGTCTTTTGGTTCTTCTTTTTTCTTCGTGTCTTCTTTCCCAGTTTTTTTCTGTTTGTCTTTCCCTTGTTTTTCGTGTTTTTTTGGTGGTTCTTGTGGTGGTACTGGTTCTTCGTCTAGTTTTTCTGTTTTTTCATCCTGTTTTTTTGTAGTAGTCTCTTCAGATTGGTTTTCTGTTTCTGGTTGTTTTTGGTCATCTTTTTCTGGTTCATTCTCATTCTGTGCCAAGGTAACGCCTCATTTTTTTCTATCTGTAGTATATTAAGAAGGTATTTGCCAATAATAAAAGAAGCTATATTTAAGCATTTAGGAGGAATAAGATGTTCAATGGTATATAAAACAGTTGGTAGAAAATAAGCTTTTTTTACGGGTTTTGCTCTAATGAAAACCATTAATTCCTATCTGAAACACGTTCATTCTGTCATGCTCCAGCATGCACCAGTACCCACGCAATCAGTCTCGTCTCTCCAGAATCCTCAACACTCAACAGAAGAACCATGATAAAAAGTATAATATATAATGAATATTATACATATCTGGGGGAAAGAAAAGATTGAAACAGAGCGTTTCACGTCGGTTATTTATATCCGATGATCGTGCCGTATCCGAAGAGTTCACCACCCTTCCCGGTCTCACGATCGTCATCATCGGATTTGCTCTTTTTGTCGTCCTGATAGCACAGACGTATACCGCATATCAACTCAGAGTAGAGAGTCTACAAAAATATCAAACAGCAGGGTTCCTCACCATGAAACTCACCAACCCTGAATGTTCCTTCATACAAGAGGGAGGGGTGGTGAACCTGCAAGTGATGAATACGGAATCCTGTAAGGAACAATTGAATACGACTCGCCAATCGTATAGGATATCAGGGGTTGATTTTATCGTTCGAATCACTGCTGATACCTTTTCTCAGGATTTCCCTATCGAGCTTCCTGAGGATATCGGTGACCATATCGCGGTAACAAAAAACGTTGGTATCTACCTCAATGAAGCACAGACAGTTCCCGGATCTTTTACAATAATCACTTGGAATTGTCTGAAAGAAACATCCACAGGATCACTACTACTCTCTGATGGATTAGATGGTGAGGTTGTAGGTGTTGGGATGATGCTTATGTTCTGTACCATTATTGCTACGGTTTTATCCATCGGATTTGGGAGAAAAAAAGAACTGGGGGGAAAACACCTATGAAATGGTTGTATCATAAACGACGAATCGTCTGGCATAATACTGAGGGTATCTCCCTCATGTATGATGCAGTGGTCTTCATCGTCATGGTGTCTCTTTCTGGCGCGATTCTACTCCCCGTGTTGCAGGGGAATATCGCGAATCAAAGCTCTATCGAAACACATCGTGAGCATGTCGCTGATGAGACATTAAACACGTACCTCGTATCTCGAGTTGATTCATTCAGTTACAAAGTCGGTGGGGACATCATCGATGATATCGCGGGTCATCTAGGGATTGATAATTCTTCTGATGGATTATATGGCTCAATACTGAACTGGTTGTTAGCGCGGGAGCAATTACATAAGACACATGCGGAGCTTATCGCTGAAGATCTTGGATGCCAATTTCGTCTACCACTCTCCTTGTTTGGTACAAACCGTTTTAACATCTTTACTGGTGATTATGATCGGCAGTTAAAGAATGAAACCAGACGTTTTTTTATTGATCATCTCGGTGAGAAATATCAGTATAATTTAACTGCGTTATGGCATCCGATACGGGGGGTACCGTTTGGTGGTGAACTCATGCTGGGGGATACACCACCAGCTACGGATTCTTTTGTTGCCCATAGCTGTATCATGATGCCGTATTCCCCTGTTATCACTATTAACGGTACCAAGATCGTGTTCTCGAAACATTGGGTGAAAACCGAGTTATTCTACGATGTGAACCTTTTTGGTCGGTCGGTGATACCTGAGCTTGCGAATATCTCTATTATTCTTGAAAACTATTCGGCAAACATAAGCTCCCCATTCCATGATCGGGGGAATGCGACGAATGCGACACGAGAGAATGTGAGTGCGTTTGTGTATGGGTTTTTGATTGATGGTGTGTGGAATGAGACCCACTGTCAAGTATTCCCGGGGGTTGTGAATATCACGTTAACGTATGGTTTTGAGAAACTTGAAAAGACGATCACTGAGTACCTAGGGGGTGCTCTGAATGGGGACGCAGTGAATAATTTTACGGGTGATGCGTTGGGTTCTGTTGATGCGGTGTTTTCTGGGCTTAACACGAGTATAACTAACCCGTTAATCCAGGGTTTTCTTGAGGCGGTGAATGAATCACTCGTCGATATGTTAGGGTTCCCGGTTGGCTCGATTTCTGATGCGTTAGACTATCTGAAAACGATGATTAAAGAGAATGTCACGGTGTTGGTGAAAAGTTTCTTAGACCCGTATCTCACTTTTTTTGTTGAGACCGTTTTTAACTATTTAGATGAGGGGTTGGAATTCGTGGATCTTTTGTGTGACTGGTTATTTGATCGGTTGTCTATTAGTAAAGCAGACATTACATTGACGATTTGGGAGGCGCGAGGATGAAAAGATGGCATCGTTTTCTTTCTGATGATCACGCACGTATACCGTTCTCAGTTATTGGTGTGTTTTTACTTTTAGGGAGCAGCACGATAACGGTGTATATCACGCAGTTAGAACAGCAGAAGGCTCAAGAGATCAGTAGCACGATCGATTTTAATGAAGTGGAAAATCTGGTTCGTTTTGCGGAAGCGGATATGACGACTGCATTAAATCTTGTTGGTTTGAAGGCATTGAAAGAGATCGGGAAACATCCGGTTATCAACCCGGATCCCTCGGCAGGGTATGGTGAGTCTGCTGAGGAGATTAATATGAATCGTGCACGTGAGATAATCAAGGAGGAGATGAATATCTACTTGACTACGAATTATCTGTACGAGTATTTCGATGATGGCCGGTACGCGGTGAATATACGGTTTCCTGATGGGAATACCCCTATTGTGTCTCGTGAGAGTATTGGTGTGCGGGATATGGTGTTGCATCTTCGTCGACCGTTGAGTCTTTTGTTTATCGGTCCTGCTGGTGAAATTGATCATCCGTCGTATTGGGTGGTTAATGTTATTCTTTCTGTTGAAGTGCGAACGTTGGATGCCTCTTTTCATCCGGGTGAGGTTGTCCTGGTGAAAAACATTAATGTGTCCTCCCTTCTTACTTCGCGGTATCCGTTGTTGAAAAGCCTGGTTGAGGAGTATAATCATACGATTAATGGGAGTTTCACTCCGTTATGGATTTTTTCTACTATTATCGCGAATATTTATTCGTTGTATCGTGGGTATAAGCATTATCAGAGTGGGGAGCCGATGAATGTGGTTGCGAATAAGCACCTTGCGTTACTCGTGAATAGTGGGTTATTACTGGAGCAGGGTCTTGTGTTTAGTAGTGTTGATCCTCTGAGTCTTATAGAGTTAGCGAAAGAAACGAAGTCTACGTTGCAACAAACACAAAATACGGGGTTATCGATTTTTAATCAGGAGATGGAGGGTGAGGGGTACACGGTTGATACTGGGAATGTGACGGAGGGGAGCGCGAATGTGGATGCAGGTGAGGATCTGAACATGAGTATTGATATTTGTCCTCATCTGAACCTGTCAGAAATCGCAGAGCGGATCCTCTATAATATCTCTAGTATCACCCTTGTGTTTGAAAACATGGGTGGGGATATTCAAACCGTTGAGATTGTTTCATCTGAGACGATGGATGATGATATCTCTGATGCGATTGCGTATTGGGGGAATCAATCGTATCATCTGGTTGATACCGTGAAGTCCAAGGAGCTGAATATCACGACTGACCAGCAAATGAACAGTATCATCTCTGAGATCTATCATGCAGAATTATTGACACAGGTTACTCAGCGAGATACATCAATCTCTGAAGGTGGTCATGTTGGATATCCTGAGGATGGCGGGTCAGGATCCTGGGTACCCACTGGTGTTACGGTGTTGGCTAAAACCATGGTGAAACCTGCGAAAGGACTGGTAGTTCCAGGGTGCGCGTTACTAAGTGAGCAGTATCGTGTTGATTGGTGGCGTACCCATGCATGGTATAAAGAGGTGTATGAGAACATTAGTGGGAATTGGACGTGGGTCCGGTATTGGCAGAATGTGACGGATACAAGAGTTGATCAAGTGACGTTACAGGTTCTCCTTGACCATTATGCTCGATATTCCGGGGTATGGGTGGATGATGTCGTTGATATTCTGTATCATAATGCATCCGTGGGACTCCCTGATGGCGACCCGAATCTCGAAGATACATTGGATACGTATCGCAGTATGTATCCGGATACGAATCTAGAGAAACAACAGCTTATTGAAAATGGGAATATAGGCATAAACGGTTGTGCAATTTCAGTACCCGGTGTGTTTTTACCGTGGGTGAACAGTGAGGCATGGTCCGCTCTGGATGAAATCCTCGGAACTATTAGTGAAATTCAGCAGGATCCATCGATTACTTCTCTAGTGTACCCGGACCCGGTTGATCTTATTGAGGCAGTGAAAAATGATCTGAGAGCACAATACGAGGCGAATATGCCGTCGTATCAAAATCTCAGTGCGTATATGTCTGGGAGTAATTTTTCGAGTGTTGGCAAAAAAGCCGTGTATTTCATTCGGGATTGGTTCGTTGAGCAGGTACGAGACGAAATTAATCGGGTTTTCTCATCTATAGAAGAATCAATTCAAGAAACAATTGATGAGCAGACATCAGAATTAGGGGCTGAGGTGCAGGAGACCCTGGATAATGATGTGGCGATGGATCTGGTGAAGAATCAGTTCGCTATCCCGTTTGGTTTTGATATGGATCTTACGCGGTATAATGAAGCTGGTATTATCGAATGGAATGAGTCGGTTCGACTCGCAGTGTCTCAAAATCCGAAGTATCTGGATCCGTTTACAAAAACGGAATTTGAGGGTGTCGAGTATTGGTCGATGGGGATACGGAATATTTGTACACTTGGTCCAACGGGTGTTCCAATTCTGCCGCCGACACCGGTGACACCCTGGATTGTTACGTTGAACATTTGGTTGATCGATGTGAAAGGGGAGTATGCTGAGTTTAAGGTGATTGATACCCGTGATGAGACCTTGTTTAATCCGTTGTTCGGTCATGACCCGCAAGTGTACATCCGAGAAAAAGCACCGGTGTTCTCTTTCGATGGTTCCACGGAAGTTGGTGAGAACTCCCGGTTAGGGTTTCAATTCACGACGGTCGCGTTCAGTATCGTCCCCTCGTGGGGGATGATGGTTGGTGATTTGGAGGGCGGGTTGGTTGAACAGACTGAGGGGTTTGATGATCTGCATTCTTGAGGCTGCTTTTTTTTCTATGTTTCATATTTGGAGGGATCAGCATTGAAATTGGTACTGGTAATCTGTTTGTTTCTTGTTGTTTGTATATCATTTGAAGTACTCTGTGTTGATGCTCATGAACCTGTTTCTAACGAGTTTGGACGGTGTCAATGTTGGTTCAGCAAGGATAACATCACATGGGAGGAGGCAACGGTATCCTGTGTGTCTTTACAGCGAGGAGAACCGTTCTATGTAAAAGCATGTTTGGAAGCGAAACAGGACCTTCGGGTGATGTCGCTTGCTCTTTCGGGTGTTGATTCTGGTTCGTCTGATTTTATACAACTCCGTGGACCAGGAGTTTTTTCAACGTTTTATCATCTTTGGAGTCCACGGAAAAATGATTCGTTGACGTTGTGGTGGATGATGCGGGTGAATCCGAGTACGGGTTGGGTGAATGGGAGTTCGCCGTTGAATGTGGATGTCGGGTTTACTGATGATGCGGGGACGCATATGCTGCCTCCCTTTACGATCGTGAATGTGTATATTGTTGATGAGATGTGGCAGAACACTATCACTGAGAACGCGGCAGGTTTTTCTGTGGTAGATAGTTGGGTAGTACCTGGGTTTAGTATTGTTTTTATGAGTGTTACCGTGGGTGTAGTACTCGGTTTTGTTCTAGTGAAGAAAAAAAGAATACTCTGATTTTTTTATTCAAATTAGTGTGATATCGTTGTTTATAAGTTCGGTAAAAGGATGATGTGATATCTGAGGAGGAACCCACTAGTGGTTTGTGTGTGGGGTGTTTCTCGTGAGGATGCGGTTTTTAGGGTGACTTGTATTCGTCCGAATCCTTTGGGAAGGACGGTGAGTATGGTTTCGTTGTGTGTGGTGAGGGTGATGATGCCGTGTTTGGTGATGGTGAGGGGGTGGATGGTTCTTTTGCTGGTTATGGTGAGGTTCCAGGTGAGGTTGGTGATGGTGGTGTTTCCCGTATTTGTTATGCGGGCTTGTATTCCGTGTCTTGGTTTGAGGTAGGTGAGCGTGTAGGTTCCTGGTGGTTGGGGGTAGGTGGTGAAGGTGTAGGTGGGTGAACGGGTTTGTGTTTGGGAGTCGTTTGCGATAACGTACCAGGTGTATGTGGTGTTGTGGGAGCGGTTTGTCCAGGTGGTTTCTGTGGTGGCTCCGTTGTGTACATTCGTTATTTTTTTGATGAGGGCATTGGTTTTCGCGTTGTAGAAGCTGACGTTCATGGTGTCGTTATCCTGGTCAGTAACGCGTATTCGGAGGGTGGGATGTAAGGTGAAGACGAGGGAGTTGTTTGCTGGGGAGGGCTGATCCGGTGGTGTTGGAGCGTGGTTGCAAGGGTTTGAGGTGAGTGGTTCGGGTTGAGAGGTTTGTTGAAGGATCGAGATAGGGTGAATAGAGAGTGATGGGGATGATGTGAGAAGCATGCTGATGGTGACGAAAACGATGGTAAAAAGGATAATAGGCCTTGTTTTTTTGTTCATAGGGTATTTACCCTCCAGTGGAACAATATATCTTTTCATATATAAATCATTCTATAAAAAAAGAGAAAATAGGGAGAAGAAGATGAGGATTATTTTGTTTTCTTCCCGGTTTTCTTCTGCGGTGCCTTCTTTGGAGTTACCGGTTTATTCGGTTGTTCCACAGCCGCGGGTGGTTGCTCAACCGGTTTTTTCCGTTTCTTCCCAGCGACCAGAACAACTAAAGCAACCAAAAGCAGAATCAAGATAACCCCAAGACCGATAAACGCGGTGTAATCCTTCCCTGGCTCAGGTCCACCCTCTGTGTACGTCGTGAGTTGATCAGTATCCGGGTCATACAAATAATCCCAGACACCATCTCCATCCACATCAATCAGATACCCTAGTTCAGTTTTTTCTACATCCGTCAGGTTACCTGTGCTATTACTATAGAAGACATCGTAGGTGCCATCACTATTTGAATCGAGGAGATACCCGATTTGATGAACATACCAGCCATCGATGAGGATGACCTGGGTGGTTAGTAATGAATCAGTTTGATTATCAAACGCTTTTACCGTAATAATGAATCGTCCTGCACTACCCCATTCATGGGTCTGCATGGTTTGTGTCCCATTTGGCAGGAATTCGCTGGTCGTGGTTTCTCCATCCCCCCATGTGAAAACGTACTGGATCGTGTCGTTATCAAAATCCGTTGAAACTGCAGTGAATTCTAGTGACTCGTTTTGTTTCCCCGTAGTAGGTCCTGTGACTGTGGGAGGATTTGGGGGTTGGTTCGCACTCACGATGACTGCCGTGGTGGTGTTGCTATCGGATGCCCCATTGTTATCGGTAACTGTGAGGGTAACCGTATAAGTACCCGCTTGCGTGTAAGCATGGGTGACGATTTTCCCGGTATCGTTGGTTCCATCGCCGAACATCCAATGCAGGGATGTTATCGTGCCGTCTGGGTCGTAGCTACGGGAACCGTTAAAGATGATATCTTCATCAATAAAACCCTGATATGGTTCACCAGCTGTAGCGTCAGCGATTGGAGGCAGGTTCTCTGTAGTCGAAAGAGGCGGTTCGCTGCTGCTACTCGAACTTTGAGTGGTGAACATCCACTGCGGACTCGTTCGCGTAGAACCATGGTCATCCCAGGCAACAACACGCCAATAATACAAAGTACTATATACAAGAGTGCCAGGGTCATAACTCGTCGCGGATTGGTTCTCAGCTACTTTCGTTGTTGGCGGGTTCGTGGTTCCAAAGAATACATCATAGGTTACCGTGTCACCCAAGTCGGGGTCCCCACCAGTCCAGCTCAAATCCGTGTTCAGATCAACGTTAGTCTGTCCATTCGTTGGATGAGGATCATACGGGTAATTCGGTGGGTTGTTCACCTCTTCAGCAACTGTTCGAAAACTCCATAAAGAGCCCAAAGTGTGTGCACCATGATTATCCCATGCGACGATCTTCCAATAGTACATGGTGAAACGATTCATAATCCCAGGATTATATGACGTCGTTGTCTGGTTCGCAGAGACCTTCGAAGGAGACGATGTAGTCCCAAAATAGACGTCGTAGGTGACGGTGTCACCCCCGTTGGGGTCACCACCAGTCCAACTCAGATATTCGTTGATATAGACATTGGTTGCTCCATTACTAGGATAAGGATTGCTTGGAGTGTACGGCGGTTGATTTTCGCCTGTAACCTCAACAGAGAGGTTCAGGTAGTATGCAGCAGGACCAGGACCAGAAATCGTATAACTCGGTGGCAAGGGGACGTATTCATCGGCATCTATATATACAGTGAACATGGCAATATCTCCTTGAATCGCCATGAAATCTAGAGTGTACCTCCCGCTTTCTGTAGTATACGCTCGATCCCGAACGATACCTTGAATTTTTAGAGTAACTTCAACTCCTGCAGGAGCGTATTCACTGTTGATCAGTACATACCCGTAGATAGAATAGAGGTCACCAGATGGATCCGCAAATACAGGTAATGCACCTGAGATGATAACACAGATGATGATTACGCTCATCAGAATTTTGTGTATTGTTTGTAGTCCATTCATATATATTCCTTCCCCATATTTTTTATAAAGGTTATTTCTTCTCATCCTATTAAACCTTGTCTACGGTTTTATTTTCATTATTCTGCAGTGGTGAAACTCCAGATTGGTCCTTCTGTGGATTTGCCATGATCGTCGAAAGCAACGATTTGCCAATAATAGAGTTGATTATAGTCGATGGTTCCAGGATCGTAGGTGGTATCAAGGACGTTAATCGCGTGGATAGCAGGAGGATATGCATAATCAAAACATACCGTATAATGTAAGATATCACCTGAATCTTGGTCGGTACACGTCCAAGTGAGAAACGTATCAACGCTGACATCAGTAGCGCCATCTAGTGGTGATACAATTGTTGGAATATTTGGTGGATGGTTTTCCAGTGGATTGAATAATGGATGATTATCCTGATTAACAAAACCCTCAATGAGATAAGGAGTATCCCCAAGACCATCCCCATTTGCATCTACCCCGAGATAATCAGACCAGTAATTCCCGGCAAGCCAGTCTCCACCAATGATGTTTGTACCTAGTATTGGAGTGATATTCCAAGCATTATCATAGTCGTCATCCGCGTTGTAGGTGTTATCGAAATAGTTGTTGTAGATGAGATTCCCATGGGATGTATCAAAGTACGTGCCGATACCCCGACCATTGTTCTTTACTGTATTTCCAAGAATTGTGTTATAACCAGCGATCCAGAGCATAATACCATCATCTGTATTATTTTGAATGGTGTTTCCTTCGAGAATGTTGTGATCGCTATGATAGAAAAAAACTCCCTTTCCTTGATTATTTCCTTGTATAATATTTCCCTGCAATGTGTTACCTTCTGAATGATCAACGATGATACCGGTTCCTTCATTATCACTAACGTTGTTTCCTTCGATGATATTGTTATCACTATAAGAAATTGAAAGAATACCAATCACGTTGTTCCCCGTTAATATATTATTTTTTATCGTACAATCATCCACACTGTCCAATAAAATCCCTGCCCCCAACCACCAACCTGTTGCTCCTGTACACGTGAATCCTTGGATAGTTACCTCATCAGCTTGAACATGAAAGACACTCCCGTTTTCCACAATCGATTGAACAATAGTATCTTCAGGGTTTCCTGAAAGAGATTGAATACTGAGTGATTTGGTGACATTCACGTTCTCCATATAGGTTCCTGGTTCGAAAACAATAGTGTCCCCGTCCATCGTATCAGGATCATCAATTGCTTCCTGAATCGTTACGAATTCCTCACCGGTTCTCAGATTCTGTCCATGATACACTTCCACAGGAACCTCAGGATACCAGAACCAGTTTGCATCAGAGTTCATCAAGGGTACTGCATCATGATCATAGACGGTCGCATAGACATCATACAAATAGTACTCTATGGGGAATGCTGGTTCGACTATGAGCTCCCACATCAGTGGGTCGCCCATCGTCCCTGCTCCAGTTCCACCAACAGTGAAAATGGTAGGAGTCAAATGCCAACCGCTCATATTGTAATAATAGGTATCTGCATAATCATCAGTGTATGAGAGAGTGACATCGACCGAATCAACATAGGTATCTTGATCATAGGCTATCCCTGTGATAGTAAGTGCTCCTGCCATGGAATAATTGAACCAGTCATCATCCTCAGGGTAGGTGATATCGACAATCGGAGAAACAGGTGGTTCTTGGATGCAGAGTTGAATAAAGTAGATATCAGCACCGGGGAACTCGGGTAACGCATCATCATCAATAAGAATCTTATGATCACCATCCCAGGTGACACTTCCTCGTCCCTCAAGTTTTTCAAACCAGTATAATTCTCCAATCCCTACTGTAAGATATGGTTCACCATCAATGGTGTAGGTATCATCAGGTTGTAATTCAACAATGTGCTCAATACCATCAACGTAGATTTTTCCTGAACAATGATCCGGGAAATCATTACAATTACAATCTGGTCCACCAATGGGTCCCCAGTTACGATGTTCAATGGATAGTTGGTAGTTTTCAATGGTAATCCAGTCGCTGCCATCAACACAGGCTTCAAAAACAATACAGGTTGGAAGCTCTGGTTCATGGAGTGTGATATCAACACCAGTTGCATCAGCACCGCTTACTACAATTGGGTCAAATCCTTCTGCAACGGTGTTGTTTATCGCATTGCCAATAGGTTCATCTGACTCTGGAGGCCCCATGTCGCTTTCGAAATCCAGGAAAGCGAAAACATCATACGTGCCATCAGCAACATCATTGATTATGTAGCTATAGGGGAATACTGGATCTGGAACAATAGCACCAGGAAGAGGGTCTTCTCCTGAGGATTCCTCTGCATACGCAATAACCAATTGACCGTTTGGAACTCCTTCATAATAGACGGTTCCTGAAATCATATGTGTTTCTTCACAGAACGCCTGCACCCAGGCGTCATCCTCGCCATGGAGATGAGTATCATAATAGTACGCATCACCAACCACGTTATTCACATACGGCGTCTCGTCACATTCCAGGACCAGCGCATGGTACTCAATGTATGCATGGCACGGGGTCAACGGTTTTGTTTTAAAATATTCCCAATGCAGGGTTGTGGTCCCATCAGGGTTAAACGTGATATCAGGCTGTGACTCAGGATCAGACGCATCATAGTACCATCGAGTCCCGTTCTCAAATACTACCAGGATAGTCGTACTTGATTCCCTATAGCTTAACCCAGCAGGAAGAATATCAGTCAGTTCAGCACCAGTGAGGATCACATTCCCATCATTATACCCCGTCACATTATAGAAAACGATATCACCGACGTTGACGTCAACAATGGGTTCTGGGTCTCCATCAGCCCAGACTTCCCCATCCCAGACTGTTTTCCAGAACTGGATGCTTGGAGTAGGATCAACCAAGGTGACATCAGCATCGGTCACATCAGTACCCATAACCATCAAAGCATCAGCATACCAGGTATGGTTTATCGCATACCCTAAGGGCTCATACGCATCATACTCGTAATTACCACTCATATCAAGGAATGCACCAACATAGTACGTTCCCGTATCAAGGTTGTCAAACATGTATGGGGCTGGAAGGGCTGAAGAATCAAGAATAACGGTATCAAGAATGGTCTCTGGGGGCATGGTATCAGACAGATACACAACCACAGGTCCATACCCGGATCCTCCATTAAAGATTGTCCCTGAGATACTTCCCTGTGAGGGTTGTCCTGAACACGTTCCTTCCACAGTAAGATCATATAAGATAGGCGAGACGTCTCCAGACGTGGTTTTCAGAGTTACCTCGATTTCTATATATTGTCCAGCAGGGGTTGATTGTAAAACCATCATATTTTCTGCATCCTCCCAAGGCGACCAGCTGAGTTGATCCTCTGAGCTTCGTACCTTCACACTCACGGATGATCCTTCTGGTTCAAGGCTATTCCATGAAATCATATCCCAGATTGTCCCTGGTGCAAGGCTATCATGGACTACGGTCCATTTACCAGTAACAACAGAGCTACTGTACCCAATACCCGTTGCATCACTGTACGTGTACGGATCAGACCCTGTGTTGAAAATACCAAGGGGTTCCCCGTTTTCTCCATCATATTTACACATTTTATCATCACTAAGATGGATCGCCCAGACATCACCGTTTGAATCAACAACAGTACCTCTAATATGGGTGGCGAGTTGCGCGGGAGCCTGCCATATGACAGATCCATCTGGTCGGTATTTCACCATTTGGCCATACGAACCATCTCCAGCAAAGATGTTACCATCCTGATCAGTCGCTACACCGAAGACATCATATCGTAAAGCCGCAGGGTCATCAAACAGATTTGACGATGTGTTATAGACATAGAAGGTATCACCATATCGGGCACCCATGTAAACAAGAGTGTTTTGTTGAGAATCGTAGCCCAGTGCGATACCGTAGATTAACCCTGGTGTATCATGGAGGGTTAATGAAAGTGTGTTCGTATCAAATTCTAAAAGATTATTGCTGAGGGATGATCCCCAGAGAATACCATTTTTATCGACAAGAGCACCATAGGGGGTGTGCCATCCAACATCGACGGGTCCAACGAGAGGACTTCCATCGACGCCACTTATCTTGTAATATTCATTGGTGTTGTAACATCCAAGCCATATATTACCATCAAGGTCAATGGCAAGGGATCGTCCTAGACCATTTTCTGGGCCAACTTCTACTGCCCAGGCGATCCGTTCGTCTTGGATTTCCTCAGGATCTATTTTGTTGTTCATATTCGTGTCAATAAGTGGCATCATTTCAGAGGGATCAATCACGCCATCATCATTAGCATCATAGGAAGTATCCATGATCCCATTTCCGTTCCGGTCAATATAATCATTTGCGAGGATCTTCAGGACGTCAGGCGACTTATCATTGTAAAACTGTCGGTTTGCCACATAGCAATTCCCATCAGGGTCTACGCAGGTTCTTGATGGTGCAGGTCCACTATGAGAGCTACCACCATAGAAGAATGTTTTATATCGTGCGAGTTCCTTGTTTTGGTTTGTATCCCATTTTGACACACTAGATTCACCACTGTTTGCAATCCACATCACTGGATATGTGGTTCCTTCGCCGGGTGTGAGTTGAAGCTGATCATTTTCAGCATAGACTCCACCAACGAAAGTTCCTTCGCTGAAATCAGCATCTGTTGTATAGGTTCGATCAGCGTTACAAGAAGGCTCCTCACATATAATATTTACATCAGCGGTATCCTCAGCATACAGGGTATCACCACATGCAGGCTCAACCGAGATATTCACCATATTGACGGCGACAGGTTCTGCACAGTCCACAACTTCTGCCTCAAACTCAAAAATGGCGATCATCCCTGGCGGATAATTTCCTTCAAACCCTGAAGAACTATTCCACAGGAGCATCATATTGTCTGGTCCAGGGAATTCCCATGGTTCAATATCGCCAACTGGATAATACGTTTCGCCATCATATTTAAACGTTATATTTGTGCTGCCTTCAACATACTGCAGGCTATTCGGGAGATAATCACGCAGCTCGCCACTCATAAAGTCACATTGGCCATCGTTCACAGCAGTTATTTTAAACCGGACGATATCACCAAGTGTTGCGTCTCGTTCTTCACCCCAGTATCCACTACTGACTGCTTCACCAAACAAGACAGGAGCGAAATCTGCGGCTGCGGCCCCATAGCCTTCGTAGACAGAAACCAGCCCGTTGCTCAAGATGTGCCAGTACCCGTACCCTGGATTAACGTCAGCATAGTCCCCCGTATCCAGGTTGTAAGTACCCATGAGAGTATCGGTTTCTGGGTCGTACACCTGAACTGTGATACCATCCTGGTAAGCAAACACGTACAGCTCACCTCCATCTACACAAGGTGTGTAGAATTCCGTCCCAATCCCAGATCCTGTTTTATCAGGAACGTAGTTCCCATGATAATACCCTGATGAGTAGCCGTCGATGGGGAGGACGCCGACAGTGACATCTTTATCCGTGAGGATTGTAAGATATATATTACTATACGTCGTGTACTCGTGTTCCTCCCCGGCATTCAGGGTTCCAGACCATATCTCCACATCAGTATCGGTATTTTTGATGGTGACTACGGTGTTATCCTCGAACGCCATCACATGGAGCGTGTTCGGCCAGTCCCCAAGATCATCCGCGAACGTATAAAACTCGGTTCCTGATAATTTCTTGTTCGCGGACGGAACAAAGTATCCCTGGTCGTTATAGGACAAAGCAGAGACGGGGTAATTACTTTCGACTTTTACATAGTTATAATTCAATGTGGTATCTGTATAATGTTCTCCTTTGTTGAGTGTTCCTGACCAGACGACGGTCATACTGTCCATGTTGGTAATAGTCACCTCGGTGTCATCCGTGTATGAGAAGACGATGAATTTATCGTCATAATCTCCACCAAAATCATCGGGCATGAACGTGTACAGCAGGGTGCTTAACCCGTAACCATTTTCATCTAAAGCATAGTATCCCACAAGATCGACGAGAGGATCACCGGTGAGAATAGAGAATTTTTTATCTCCCACCACTTTGTAGACACCCGCTATAACATCTTCTACATGATGCTCACCCATGTTCAGTGTCCCCATCCATATGACGAGATCAGCGGTATTATAGATAGTAAGATTCGTATCATCAGTATATCCGAATAAGATCAGGTTTTCGACGGTGTACACATAGGTGACAAACTCATTCGAAGCATCAAGAGGTATGAGGTCTCCACCACCATTTTCACTGTTCCCTTCAGGCACCCAGACTTGTTTCTGCATGGACACATGAGGGATTTCTACAATACCCGCGCAGGTTCCATCAACGGTGAGATCATACAGGATTGGTGATTGTCCGAGTGGATCTTTCTCGAATGTGGTAAGAATGTTTAAGTATCTTCCTGGTGGTGTTGAGGAGAGCGTGTTCCCATTCGTCGCAACCTCCCAGGGTGACCAGCTCATCTGATCAGTACTACTTCTCACCTTCACCGTGAGCTGTGATCCTTCTGGTTCATCACTTGTCCAGGAGATACGCTCCCATTCTGTATCAGCTGCATACGAGTCATGCACTACATTCCATGTACCAACCGACACTGATGTTGCATAGCCAAGACCTGTTGCATCACTATAGGTGTAGGGTTGATACCCTGAATCATACACACCCATGTATGCGCCATCGGTTCCATTGTATTTACATAGTTTACTCAAATCTCGATGGATCGCCCACACGTTATCCTCTGAGTCAACGGCTATTCCTCGAACTTCTGATACTACTTGACCAGGAACATACCAAAGAACATCACCGTTGGGTGCGAATTTCCCAACACTCCCATCACCAGAGGACCCAGCGACAATGTTCCCTTTCGAGTCTGTGGCAATACCTAAACAATAAAACAACGAGTTTGGTGCATACGTATATGATTCAGTTGAGGAGTTGAACACAACATAGGGAGAATTCCCACCACAATACACAAGAGTGTTCCCCAGGCTATCATATCCTAATGCAATCCCATACGTACTGGGTACATAATAATTCGTGTATTCTGTTGGATTGTTGGTATTCAGTTTCAATAGTGTACTCCCTAATGAGGAACTCCAGAGATAGCCGTAACGATCAACTAACGCACCATACGGCGTCATACCAACATAGTATGGTCCACCAAGGATGCTCCCATCCTCACTGCTGATCTTGTAATACACATATGAATTGTATAATCCAACCCAAATGTTTCCCTCAAGATCAATAGCAAGTGATCTCCCTAATCCACCAGGGTCTCCAACAGTGACTACCCAGGCGATGCGTTCATCAACGATTTCGTTATCATCGATGATACCATTCCCGTTTGTATCAGTCATGGGGAGCATTTCCTCAGGCTCGATGACTCCATTCCCGTTGACGTCCCAAGATGTGTTAAGATTACCATCACCATTCCGATCAATCCAATTCGTGGTATACACTTTGATAACATCTGCGGGGTAATAGTCAAAGTGTCGGTTCGCAACATAACAGTTCCCCTCTGAATCCACACAGGTACGTGATGGTGCTGCTCCACTCCATGCATCATGTTGACTGAGAGGTCCAAACCAGGTGTGATATCGTGCGAGTTCTATGTTTTCATGGGTATCCCATTTCGATAAACTGTCTTCTCCAGCGTTTGCAATCCACATGGTGGGGAATGTGGTGATTTCACCAGGAATCATTTGGAGTTGATTATGAACAGTTTCATGTTCCACCCCTGTGAGGATGCCTTCGTCAAAATCAGCATCGGTCGTATATGTTCGATCAGCATTGCATTCTTGTTGTGGTTGAATGATGGTGAACGTACTGGTTTCCATACCCATGTTGCCGACGATATCATAGGCTTTCACGGTGACATCGTATGTTCGGGGGACCTCCATCGGCCAAATACCATTAGAGTCGTAATAATAGAAATCATCATAGTCATACATGACCGGTAACCAGGTTTGATTCCCTTGCCAGGTCATCCCATCATAGAAGAGCATGGTGGTTTCATCATAGATCTCAACCCAGACACTCGACACACTGGTTTCAAGGTCATAGACCTCAAAGTTCATTGAATCTGGTCCGTCGAGACGCTCCTCTCCATCCATAGGATCAAGGATAATAATGACTGGTGGGTTCGCATCCCAGAGGAATGAAACAGTGTCGGTGGTTTGGCAACCTACCATGTCCGTGGCCATCGCAGTGAGCTCGTAGGTATGACCATTTATCCATGCTACCATTTCAGCATCGTATGACCATGTTTCTGTTCCGACACAGGGGAGGTAAAAGATGGCCGCCTCCCAACTATCGCCATCCCAACACAACCCTGTATTCATATCAGTAATCATAAGAGACACATCTTTCAAACCGGTTTCACCATCGTATGCTGTCCCAGAGACTTCAGAGAGCATATTCAATATGGATTCATCAACCGGTGAATCAATCATAACCATGGGTGGTGTCGTATCCGTGTAGAACCGATCCGCCATCTCCATGTACACCCAGTATTGTTTCCCTGGATCCATCATGGCGAGTGAGTTGAACTCAGGGTCACGGTATTTGTACCAGCTGGACCAATCATCATGCACGACATCGTAGTACCAGACCCATTCATAGTTCCCATAAATGGAACCAAGCACGTCCTCCACGAGAGGGCTACAGGCGATTTCCCCATAGGGAATTGTCAGACTGTTCCATCCCTCCTGCATCCACTGGTCGTAACCAGTGTTGCTGCAGACCGTGAATGTGACTGGTATCGCAAACTCTACATTCATATCTTGATCCTGAGCAAACGCTTCAAGGGTGAGTTGTGCACCATTTTGATACTCGAAGATATCAATATAGGCGTGGAAGAACCCATCCTCAGGATCATAGACTGGTTCGTACCAGAGCGTGGGTGCGTTCCGGCGGCCACCAGGCATCCAGAGTTTCAGAATCAAATCCTCTGTTGGGGTATCATCATCAGACGCGTTAATAATAACCTCTAAGGTTCGTTCGCAGTAGACAGATCCATTAGTTGGGTACTCAATAACGATATCAGGTCCTGTATCACCACCAGGCCCGCAGACCCAGAACGTCTCATTATCGACCTCTCCACTGTTTCCTAAGCAATCCATCGCATATGCTTCGAGGTAATGGACGCATCCATGAGTAAGCGTTATGGGGTGGTCGTAGATCATCCAGTCGGTCCAATGACCAAGGTACCAGTACCGATAGTAGATTGTGGATTCAGGGCACGGGCAGCACCCTTGGTCTTCCGCGGTGAAACTGATCGGTGTGTACGGATAGATCATCCATTGATCATGTCCAGCCCAATCATATCCAAGCCAGACGCTGGGGTATCCTACGGTTTTTATGAGGTTCGGGGGGATGCTATCAACGTTGAACGTCTCCTGGTCATATGCCGTATTCCCTAAGCAGTCTGATGCACGAACTTCTAAGATGTGGGTACAATCTTCTGAGAACGTGATCGGCTCTTCATAAGGCATCCAATCAGTCCATACCTCGTCATACCAGATGCGGTACTCGATGGTGACGTCTTGGACGCAGCAGCAGCCTTGATCAACCGCCTCAACTGTAATCTCGGTTTGTTGTGAGACACAGTATTCCTCGCCTTCGACGATGACGATGTTGGGATCTCCAACAGTCTTGATGATCATCGGCGGAGTGTCATCAACATGGAAGAGCTCGACATCTTCTGCGGTGTTCCCCAAACAATCTGTTGCTCGTATCGTGAGGGTATGATCGCATTCTTCAGTGAAATACAACCGGGTTGGCTCCATAATCGGTACCCAGTCTCCATCGTTGATCTTATACTCGACAGTGAGGAGTAGGTCTCCGCAGCACCCCTCATCATAGGCATCAATAAGGATCGATGTATCGGTGGTAACGCAGTATTCCTCTCCTTCGACGACGACACAGCTTGGTTCACCAACTTCTTTAATGATCACGGGTGGTGTACAGTCCACATTGAATTCGTACGAGTAGACGTCACTGTGCTGGCAAACGTTGTCCTTCCCGAAATAGTACAAATCATGGGTGCAGTCTTCTGTGAAAAACAGGGTGACACTATCCGCATCCACGCGGTACCAGTAATAATCAGAGATATCAGGGATGTTATAGGTCTCACCATACATGCTGACGAGGTCTTGACCATGAACGATCCCTTGTCCGGGTTCATCCGGGTAGAAGGTGTCATTCCAGAGGTAGCGGTAGAAGATGGATTCAACCCCTGCCTGGCACATACCATCATCGGTGGCGTTTATCCAGATGGGGCAATCACAACGGAGGTAATCCTGTTCTCCATGGCTAAGGAATCCTTCCCAACCGTGCTCAAGAGTGATCATGGGGAGTGATGCATCAACGTAGAAGGTGTGATGGTACACGTCCCCGTGGTTACAGAGGTTATCTTTTGCAAACGCGTACAACTCATGTTGACATTCCTCCTCAAAGAAGAGTTCAGTGGAGTCACCATAAACCCAATACCAATAATACGGCTGTATCTCAGGAGTATTGTATTCTTCACCGTAGAGGTCAACGATCTCTTGACCACTGATCACCCAATCACCAGGAGCATCAGGGTAAAAGTTCCCGTTCCATTCATACCGGTAGAAGAGTGCCTCCACACCAGATGCGCAGATACCATCAGGGTAATCAACCGCGGTGAGTGTAACCGGTGTATCAACTTTGAGGTACCCACTCGTATCCGTGGAGGGGACGTACCCATGATCGGGGTACTCGATGGTGATCTCTGGTCCTGAACAGTCGACGCACCAGATTTCATGGGTGATTTCGCTGCGGTGGCAGACGTTGTCTTTGACGAAATAGTAGATATCATGGTCGCATTCCTCGGTTAACGTTATCACCGTACTCGTATCGTCGACACGGTACCAGTAATAATCGGTGATATCCGGAATATTATAGTCGTCTCCGTACAATGTGACGAGGTCTTGACCAGAGACGACTCCGTCTCCTGGTCCAGAGGGATAGTACCCGCTTTCCCATTCGTATCTCCAGAAGAGGCTTTCCACACCCGCCATACAATCATTCTCAGGTAAATCGTAGGTGTAGAGGGTTATGGGGTTTCCACATCTGACATGTAAATTATCGTCATAGTAGTATCCATGTTCTTCGGGGACCCAAGAGTAGATCCCGGGTGTTCCGTCATCAACATGGAAGACGCATGAGAATATGTCGCTGCGGTGGCAGACGTTGTCTTTGACGAAATAGTAGAGGTCATGTTCGCATTGTTCATTGAATGATACCTGTGCGGATTCACTATCAACGTAGTACCAGAAATATTGAACGATCTCGGGAATCTCATAATCTGGGCCATACATCGAAGCGAGGTCTTCCCCATGGATGACTCCCATGCCAGGTTCATTGGGGTAATATTCTCCATCCCATTCGTAGCGGTAGAACACGGTTTCGATGCCTGCGGCGCACTCGTTATCAGGGTGATCAGTGCCGATGATGGTGACGGGGGTGTTGTCTTTGAGGTATCCTTCATTCGTGTCGATCTCATAGTATCCATGGGTGGGGAGCTGGAGTTCAACCGTGGGTGGTGAGTCATCAACGTAGACGCTCTCGTGATAGATTTCACCGCGGTGGCAGAGGTTATCTTTTGCGAAGAAGTAAAACTGGTGTTCACATTCCTCAGTAAAGCTGAGTTCCACCATGTTATCCTCTATGTAATACCAGTAGTACTCAGTGATCTCAGGGATGTTGTAGTCTTCACCGTAGAGGACCACAAGGTCTTGTCCGCTGATGATGCCTTCACCAGGTTCATCAGGATACATCATCCCGTCGTATACGATACGGTAGAAGAGTGCTTCGATGCCTGCTGCGCACTCGTTATCTGGGAGATCGTACGCGGAGATCGTGAAGGGAAGGTTCGGTCTTACATGATTATTATAGTAGCCGTGTTCTTGCGGGGTTCGGATCTCAACCATTGGTGATGAGTTATCCACGTGGAGGTCGAGTTCGTAAATCTCACTGCGTTGACAGACATTATCTTTTACGAAAAAGCGCAGGATATGTGTGCATTCTTCAGTGAATGCAATGTCGACGGTTGCTGCATCAACGTAGTACCAGTAATACTCAGTGATCTCGGGGATGTCGTAATCAGAACCGTACCAGTCAACGAGTTGCTGCCCGCTCACGATGCCGTCTCCTGGTCCTGTGGGATAATAGATTTGATTCCACCCGTAATTCCAGAAGATAGATTCAATACCTGATCCGCAGAGGTTATCTGGTCTATCGTACGCGTTCACGGTGATGGGGGTGTTCGCTTTCAGGTAACGATAGTCATCTTCGTAATAGCCATGCTCCGGGTAGGTTACGGTCGCGTAGGGTGTTTCCGCGTCGACGTAGAAGATGAGGTGGTATATTTCGCTGCGGTGGCAGACGTTATCTTTTGCGAAGAGGTACAGGTCATGCATGCATTGTTCAGGGAATTGGATATCGACGGTGGCATCGTTGATTCGGTACCAGTAATAGTCGGTGATGTCGGGGATGTTGTAGTCTTCACCATACATTAGCGCGAGGTCTACTCCGCTGATGACGCCTTCACTTGGTCCATCAGGGTAATAGTTTGTGTTCCATTCGTAGCGGTAGAAGAGTGATTCAATCCCGGATTGGCAGTAATTAGCTGGGTTATCATACGCATTCAGCGTGATTGGTATATTGACTTTTAGATGGTCTTCTACGCCTGGGTAATAGCCGTGGTCCGGGTAGGTGACCTCAACATAGGGTTCGGTGTTATCCACGTAGAACACGTGATGATTCAGGTGGTAGTTCCCTAGGTTATCGGTTGCGAAATAGTACATGTCATGTCGGCATTCCTCGGTGAACATAATGTTATCTGCGTTGTCGATGTACCACCAGTAGTTCTCGATTTCTGGGTCGGTGAAACAGTATTGCGCGGCTATGTCCGCACCGTTAATCGCGCCATCTTCACCGGGTGCGGGGTAGAGTTGCCAGTCGTATTCGTATCGCCAGTAGAGCTGGTCAAACCCGACGTTACAGGTCGAGATGGGCATATCATATGCGGTCATGCTGAAGGGGAGGTTGCATTTCAGATAGCCTTCATCTTCACCAATACGCATGTACCCATGTGTTGGGTACTCGATATCGATATTGGGGGATTCGTTATCCACGCGATGTTGTTGTTTCCAGGCGATTTCTTCATTGCCGAAGATATCGGTTCCGTACCATTCGAGTTCGTAGAATCCAGTGACTAATAAATGGTATTCATAGCTGATAACGCCTTCAGCGGGATCGGTATCATACATATCTTGATCAATAATGGTGATGGTATCAACAAGTTGGAGTGCTCCTTCATCGGTGCAGGTGTCTGGTTTCCACCAGATTTTCAGAATAATGGAGTTGACGCCGGTGCCTCCCGGGAAGCAGCTTTCGTCAACGCTGTGGAAGATGATGGGTGTTCGATAGTTCGCCCAGGGTGGCTGTATTTCTCCGACACCGTATTCTGGGCAGCCAACGGTTTTTGTGGTGACTGGTGCTGAGGCGTCAACGAAGACGTCTTCGCTGTAGAGTCCTGCGGTGTTTCCTTCTTTATCCCAGCATTGGTATCGTATTTCATGGAAGCAGGTTTCTTGTAAGGTGAATTCTGCGGAGATGAATCCGTCTTCGTCTTCATCGTAGACGGTGCGGTCGTATTGTTCAAGGTGTCGCCATTGGAGCGGGTTTGCGTTGATGTCATCTGCGAGCCAGACTGAGTACTGGATACGGTCGCTACCGGATTCCTCATCAGATGAGTTAATCCAGATGGTTGTATAGGGGCTGATGATGTAGTAGTTGTTGCTATGCCAGGTGATTGGCAGTTTTGGGGCACCAAATTCCAAGGTTTGAATTGGTGGTGTGATATCACCTTCGGCGCGGACCGGGTTGTGGGTCATGGTAGTGAATGCGGTCAGGGTCATGAACAGCGCTAGGATTATGGCACTTGCTTGTATTCTAATATTATTTCTACTAATAGGTTTTTTTTCCATTTACTCTCGACCTCCCTCTTTTAAGAGTTTTTTTAAAGCCTAATTCATTATTGGTGAATCGGGTTACGGGAGTATGGTTTTTGCTATATATAAATATTTTCAAAAATTTGTTTAAAAAAAAAAATTTGTTTCTATGAACAGAGTTAGGTTATTATTTTTATATAGAACATTCGTTTCTATTAATTAACGCAATCTTATTTTATATTAACTATGCTATAAAACACTATTGATTTTGTGTGAGAGCGCGAGTTTGATGTTTTTTTTGGTTTTCCGCGAAATCAATATGTTTGATCGCAACAAATCTGATATAATCCGGTATTTGGTCATATGACTTAAATCATTCTCATATCCAAGCTTATCGCAGAGTTCATCAG
>JAZDGT010000007.1:0-5622 GCA_043806635.1 Methanobacteriota archaeon
GCAAAAAAACGAAAAACGCGATACTCACAAACAAGAGTTTCTTATTCCGATATTTCACGTAACTCGTTAATGAAATAATCAACAACCCGAGTGAAAACGTGGTGACACATGCGCTTAATAAAATTCCTACTATCTCCATCATCAAACCCTAGCATACAATCAAAAAAGAGAATATAACGTTTACTTACTTTCGCCGTCTCCGCATAATGGTTCCTGAAAACACGGGATATAGAAACGATGACGCAACCATAACACAGACGACCAGATACAACACGACCGCAACAACACCACCAATAATCAATACTGCCTCTTGAATCGTACGAATCGTGATATCATGCTCACTAAAATGCGGCACATAAATCAAACAATACATAACCTCACCAGTCTCATTCTTCGAAAGCACCCGCGTATACTTTGCCTCTGATCCGTTCCCCACAAAAGAAAAAATATCTGCGAAACTCACGCGGTCGATACGAGCGCCATCATACATGATATCGACATCCGCTACATCTCCTTCACTAAATAACCGTAACGCAATCACAGTACCCGGGAGATCTTCTCCCCCGATTTTTAATGAGACCTCAGTCTGATTAATCATAGTCACATTCACCCGAAGATTCTCAACATACAACGTGATATTATACGTTTGAAGACGGAGTACGCAATCTACCGTACTGCCGACTTTCTCATTTGAGATACCCATGGTGATCACCGTCTCAATCAGATCCCGCTGCTCATCCTTCACTGGTTCCCCTGAAGGATAACGGGGGATCATCGTTAACACAAAGTTTACCTCGGTTGCTTCATTCTTCTGAACAATCACGCCACTAATGCTGTCGGAGAGATACCCTTTTTTACTCACAATGACCGTATACACTCCCATAGGTACGAGGACACTATACCCCTGCTCCCCTGTAGATACTTTTTGCGTTGTCGTCTCAGTAACTTTCACACTTACGGTTACATCGAGAATAATCTGATGATCAGTATCATATACTCTCCCATATATCCAACCGTTCTCCCCTTCCAGCTCCTCCTCAATGTTGATAACTATCAGTGTCATTATTTTTCCAAGAAACTGATCATGACTCACCGTGATCGTATACTCCCTTGTACTTGATACCAACGGTGCAGTCAGGTTTACCATACCGACCGTATTCGTATAATATGTTCCCTCTGAAAAAAGCACCAAAGCACCCATAAGAGGAACACCGTTTCCGGTTACTTGTACATGAAACGCATCCCCCTCCTGTACTGAGGAGAGCATATTCACAGTAAGCTGGGGTAAGGGTAACGGGGTAATCTCAAGATTCAACCCCGGTGACCAACTACTCTCTCTACTATACACGTCTTTAGCTTTCACCCGCACGGTATACGATCCCGTGGTTTGCCAAATATGAGTCGCGCTTGCTCCAGTCCCAGATGGATGAAACGCGGTCCATCCGCTATTCGTCCCGTCTCCCCAGTCAAACCAATACGCGACATCATCCCCGTTCGGGTCAATGACGCCATTCACTGTGAACGAATATTCTGTTTCAACGTATCCGCTGGTTTGCCCTTGAGGTTGACTTGGAGTATTTGGTGGGCTATCAATAATCATGAAACTCATAATCGGTGTACCAATAGTATTTCCGAGGGTATCTTCGAAGTAGATACGCCAACCTACCCGCTTTTCCTGTGTAAACAAAGAATTTTGCCAGGTGAAATTGGACCATTGCCATTGAGTCGTTCCCTGCATTTGTTTTGGTGAGCCATATCGTCCTCCACCCCGCGGTGTTTGTTCCACACCAGTTGACAGGAACGTGTTCGATGAAGCCATCATGGCGTATTCTGTTTTTATCCACGCGTCACTCCTAGCGGTGTTAGAGATACGGATTTCGTCAATGCGACCATACATGCAGTTGGCTTCTGTTCTATTTGCTCCGATGTTCAGTCCGATGTTTTCTGGTACGACTGCTCCAGTGAACGTATCTGTTGCTTCGTTTGTTCCATTGATAAACAAGGCTAATTGTTTATTCACGGAATCTACCCTGGCGCAGACATGATACCAGGTATCCCAGTTTGCCCTTGTGGTGCTATAACAGTATGCAAAATCGGTATCGGTATCAGCGTATGTTCTAAATTTACCCGTTGTATCAGAATCCATAGAAATTACATGGTTGCTATCACCTGAAAAAATATATCGGGATGATAATCCAAGATCAATATCAACCCAGGCGCTTGCGGTATATGTACTATCAGCAGGTAAACGGAAATCACCAACTTTCAAGTAATCAGTTATATAGGGTGGATATAATTTCACGCAGGAACCGATTTTTCCATCCTGGTTGTAGAGTGGGTCACCAACTGCACTCGTGATATCCCAATGGTTGCTGGTGCTGTCTTTAAGTTCGGTGTAACTTCCCCCAGTCATGTGATGCACCATGATGAAACCGTTCGACCAGGTGGCTGCAACGTTTTGTTGATTATTACAGGTTGGGTTTCCGTAGTAGACATAGATATTGGTGTCTGACGTGGAGCTGAGTGAGGGGATTTTTACCCAAGCGATAAGTTTTCCGGTTGTACTTGTGTATGATTCAATTTCATGATCGTATTTTGTTGTGTTATCTCCTGAGATAAAGACAAAATCGTCTCCATCGGTTTGTGCATGGGTGATAAAATCAGGAGATGTTATGTTAACAATGATCGGGAAATCAGTAAGGTTTGACTGGATTTTTGTGTGGTCGATAACGATTTTTTTACTGTACCCCCAGTTGCGATTCCACCACCCTGAGATATTGACCCAACGGCCTGTCTCGTTTGTGGCGAGCCATGACCATTGGAGTCCGTCGTTGTCTCTTCCTTGGGCTGAGAGGGTGATGCTTTCTCCTGGTCTGATGGTGGTTTTGTTTTGTCCTTGATTCTGATATGTTGGTAAGTCTTCTGCATGAACTTGTTGTGGTATCAATGTGAGAGTGGAGGTAAGGAGGATCCAAATTAATATGGTGCAGAGAATTTTTTTCATATCATCCTCTAAATATGTTTCCTTTCGTTTCTGTACATGCAGTTATATATAAGAGGTTATCTTTTTTTAAATGTGCTATCGGTGACTCATCCACTATCTATTGGTAATATACTATGGTGTATAGGGGTGTTGTTTCTATAAATATTTTATTTGAGGAGCTTCGAATTTTTTTACGAGTTTCGAATAAGGAGCGTGTTCTCTGTTTGAAATAAAAAAAGGTGTTTAGACTTGACTTTGTCACATTACAAATAATTCGTATGAATTTCCATCCCCAATTTTGCAATAACTTCAATTTTTTACATCCATCCAAATACCCAAAAACTACATACCAGCGTTTTTTGAATAGTAATCCCGGAAATTAAACCATCAACCCAATGAATCTGAGATTGAATGGCAGAGCTCTCGCTAGGAACTTAATGTAATCAAACATGTCATTCCTCCCCGATCTGCTATTTGTTTCTGCGATGATGTGATCGTCGTGCTGATTCTCTTGCTTTATGTTTTTCAAGAAGAAGCCGTAATAATTCTTCAGACGTGACTTTTCGTTTCGGCATGATCACTTCAAAAATTTCTTTGACATCCTGCACCGTTAAAAAATCAGCCTTCTTCCCTAGATCTATCGTCAATGACATAAGATACAACATAGCAAGCAGGGTCATTGTCATATGATGATGCCATCCAGTCCAACTGCGTATTTGATAATCTGCAAGTCCAGCGATACCTTTCCCATCTTCAAATGTTCGTTCGATCCAATACCTGCTTCCAGACATCTGTGCAAGACGGTCAATAGATGTCTCCTTAGGAGCATTTGACAATTGATATTTTACTACGTTATCTTTAAGATCCTTCCGGATGATCAACCAACATTCCTCCCCTGGAAGACTGTTATCTTCACTGGGAAATACACGCAGGCAGGCCATATCTGCCCATAATTCCTTCCGTTCAGTATCGCGGATAAAAACACGATGCCATTTGGTGCGTTCCAGTTGATCTTTGAGATCTTTGACCTTAAGTGAATCAGTTCCTTCAATCACTTTCTCACGAGTAGGGTTACGACCACGAACAGATTCTTTTCGTGGAGGTACTCCTGTTTTCGGGCGTTCCAACCATACACCAAGGTTACATGGAATATCAGCAATGTAGATCATACCATGTGTGTCAATCTTATTTCTCAACCAGGAATCACGACCATAGAAATCATCCATCCCTACCCAGCCAAAAGGCATTTTGCTCTTCTTTTGTGCATGACGTATCATCTCCCATGCAAGCTCTGTTTTCTTCTTAAAACGAACATACCAGGGCACCCCACATTTCCTTCGGCGTTCTTTGTCTGTTATCCATTCCTCTGGAAGATACAGTTGTTCATCAATCAACGTCCGATAAGGGCCTTTGGCATACCCGAGGAAGACACCAACCTGGCAATTCGCAACTTTCCCAAGTCGCCCACAATATTGTGAGGCGACACCCACTGAATCTTTTCCTTGCTTTGGAAAACAACATTCATCAATATGCAATGAACCATTGGTATTATCTCCAACATAATCAATGACATCACGTTGAATGTGATCAAGAACCGGCCGATGGTTCCATGGTGAATTTGAAACGAAATGCTGTAAGGACTGATTGTTACAATCAGGAACATCTATTGCATACGAACACATGTTGCCGCCTCCTTTTTCTAGCAGTTTCCCCTGGATGTATTGATATGATTGTTTGACCATATTTCTGGTTTTCGTTATAAAATGCAGGGTATATCCATCATGGAAACCTTGAAGTTTATCGTTTGATCCATGTAAATCCTTTACGGATAATGAAAATTTCATTCTGGCATCCCATCCGTTTTATGGAAAAGTAGATGCAGATTTAATGGTGTGTACAGATTACTGATTGGTCAATAAAGTAAATGTGACAAAGTCAAGATACCTTATTTTTATTTTTTATATTCACTCTAAAATAACTGCCATATTCCAGTAAATTCTTTACACAATCTAGATTGATGACAAAAACGCCATTCCAATAATAACTACTATGAATATAATAAGAGCCAGAAGTATGTACAAAGCTATACGATTCATTTTCCGCTCTTTCTCCTTCATTTTTCTAATTTCTTCTTCGGTTGCATTTTTCATTCTGATTTGCTTTCTTCCTTCATAAAGACCCCAATAAATCGCTATTGAAAAAATTGTACCCATATAAAGACTTACAATAAAAGCTATTTCCATTTCCTCTTGACTCAATTGCCATCTAAAGTATATAAGAAATAGTATGATCCATACAATGAGAAATTCTGAAATCAATCTTCTTTTTGGAATTGATATTGGTTTTTGTATACTCTTGTTTATCTTTTTTTCTTCAATTCTTTTAAAGTCAATATCTATATTTTTTTTCTCTGCATCTGTCACAATGTCATAACAACGACTACACAAAATAAATGTTTTCCCTTTTTTTGAACGGAAGATGCTCTGCCCAAAATAACCTAGTTCTTTTCCGCATCTTTCACATATAGCCATTTTTCCTCTCCCAACTTTTTGATATTATAGCGAACCAGGAAAGTCTTGCAAGTGAAATGACGCAAGATTAATGATGTATTGGCACCTTATCCCTTCCTTGGATGGGAT
>JAZDGT010000008.1:0-5113 GCA_043806635.1 Methanobacteriota archaeon
CGCCCCGCCACATTACCCACAATGTAAAGGAAAAGTGGAACGAGTCATTCGGACGTTCAACGAGGAATTCCTTAGAGTCTGTACCATCTTTGAGAACTCTCTGGAACTCATGCCTGAGTTTCAGACATGGTACAACGATTCTCGGTATAACATGGGGGTATCAGGATGTCCAACAGAATTATATGAACGTTCATTCAATGTTACCGATGTCACTTGACATTACAGTTTCTATAGATTTAGGAATTGTCCGTTGGAGAAAAAATCCTAACACTTTTAAAATTTATTAATTATATATAATAAAAATATTAATACTTTTATTGACCCCCTTAAGGAGTATATAAGGGAGAAAAACCCTACATTCTCCAGATAAGAATAATTCATCAACTCAATAAGAAATGACCACCAGGGTGTTACTAGCACCCCGGCAGTCTGGAGCCATGATACGATGAATATCACAGCCCCGTGGATGATTAAAGAAGAAAGCAGTTATAAATATTGTTCTAACCCAAATTTTACCCAATCTACAATCAACTTTTTTATCAAAAAAACTGATTTCACTGTAACCAATTTCAATAATGAATTGAAAGGAGGTACACATCAAGAATGGAAAACACAACATATTTTAGGCCAGAATGTAAAACTCACTTCTCCAACATATGGAGGGGAAAAGGTGAAACTCGAATATGACCTAACAAAAATCAAAAGGACCGATTTTCCCATCGTCCTAGACCCAAACACCGCCTCATTTACCGACGTCGCAACCCACGCGTTCTTACGACAACGACTCTGCCAACATACCATCGAAAAACGGCTCTCCACCGCCAGGTTCATGGAAACACATCCGATGCCAGTGAATTTCAGAAACCCGACTCTGGAAAACTTCATGGCGCACATGGACTACCGAGAACAAGTAGAAAACGCTGGAAACGGAGCACTCTCCAACGAATGGAAAACCATGAGAACGTTCCTCAAAGCATACGGAATCGAAATCTGGAGTTACAAAGCACCATCCCAGCCAGCCTACAAGGCACGCATCATCCCATTCCCAGACCAAGTATACAATATGCTCAACCTGACCTACTCGGACGACCCTTACGAAAACGCCTTGATCCAATATCTGCTTACCCACAACTTCATCGTCGGATGGAGATTCCCATCCGAACCGGTAATAATGAAAACAACCAACGTCAACATCGAACGAGGATACCTCACCATCACCGAACCAAAGAAACACCATAGCACCAGAAACATCTCACCGATAGAGATCATGACCAATACCCGCAGAAAATCATTCAAAAACTGGATCGACAGCTGGAGACCAAAGGTAGAGAATCAATACAGCAAAGACCTTCTCTATATCAAACCAGACGGAAAACCATTCACCACAGATACGATGAGACAACTTCTCAACAGAAAAGCCACACCAATGATACAAACCATATTTCCGCAATACTACAACTACTGCTCACGACACTTCTCCGCGGTCTCACGACTCATCAGAACCAAACTCGAATACAAAACCTTCGACGAATACGAAGTCAGAGACTGGCTCGGACACACAAAAATAGAGACCACCATGGGCTACATCAAAGACGCAAAGCATTACTACCTGCTCGCACCCTACGACTGGATCCATCGTATCCTTAAAGCCCCGGACAGGCGAGGATAATACGAGGATTCGAAAAACCCAAAAAAACAGCTCTTTCGACAGAAATCCCTCCGAGAAAGTGAAGCGGACCTGTCGGGATTTGAACCCGAGTCAGAGGCTCCGGAGGCCTCTGTGATATCCAAGCTACACTACAGGCCCACCACTACATAAGTAATACAGACAGTCATGTAAAAAGATGCTGGAGAACAATTTTTTTTACTGTGGTGGCCCAGCAGATGAGGCAGGCTCTGGTGGCGGAGACGAAGATTTCTCTGATTCAACGGCCTGAGGCTTGCTTGGTGTTTTTTCAACTTGTTTTGGCTGCACTTGTTTACTTTTAAACTCGGTGTATCCGCAACTCCCACAACTCAAGCGGTCTTTATGCTCTGCGAGAAACACGCCACTCCCACATTTTGGACAATTTCGGCGCATCCGAACGATTTTATTTCCTTCCACCTTAAAGATTTCATATTTTTTCATATCTTATTCCTTCTTCTCCGCAGGTTTCACTGGCGGGGCCGCAGCAGGTTCTTTCGCAGGTTTCTCAGCAGCTGGTTTCGCCGCGGGTTTTGCCGCCGGTTTCTGTTTCTTCACGCCGTCCTTCTTCTGTTTTTTCTCCGCGAGACCATGACGCGCAAGAATAAACGTGCGTTCCCCGGTCTTAATTTTCTCCTGCGAGGTATACACTTTCGCATATCCAACGGTTCGCTGGATACCAAAAACAGATCGCATATGATCAATAATAACCATGTCTTTCGCAACATTCAGTTTTCCAGCAAGCCCCTCCCGTACACTCTCACGACGAGGTGTCGCTTCCTTCTCATGAATGACCAGGAAATGCACTTCTATACGATTCAACAACTGATTATTCTTTTTTGACTGAATCTCGATCTCCATAGGAATCACATCATTTTATCTAAGACGTCTTTAACCTTCTTCTTATGATACGCAGTAGTCTTCACTACTACGACCCCCTTATTCGGCAATCCATATATTACCGTTACGCCTGGAGGAGCCAGATAAATCGCTACCAAAGATGCTAAATCCTCCTCCCCCTGCACCTCGATACATACGGGTCCCTGCCCCTCATGAACCAGCTGATACCCTGATTCAATCGCACCCCATAGCTCATCCGTTATACACCCTGCAGGATTCATCACCTTCAGAACACGATTCCCAAACGATTGAATCGTACGCTTCATTTCAACGGGGTACGACCGCCGTTCAAGAATATAATCAACGACACACATCACAGGAGGAAAACCATGACGAAGCAGCGTAAAAGTGACTCGATCCCCCACAGAAACAACGGTTTTTTCCTTCTTAAGAATACGCAATAAACCTGGCTCATCGACAAGACGCCCGATATGCGTTTTCAACGTTTCCTTTAAATCCTCAGATACCACACGCATAAATCTACATGACCTTCAACGCATATATACCAGGCTTCGTAATATTCATTTTCTTCGCAATCTGCGACCGAGGAGGATCCCGGATGATGACATAACCAGTCCATCGTTTCGCTGTCGGTAACGAACAATTCGGACACGTATCATTTTTCGTTAACAAATGACAATTCTTACATGCTTTAAAATACTTCATTTCTCATCCTTCTTTTTTTTCCCATCATCTTTCTTCTTCTGCTCACCTTTCTTCGTCTCATCAGGCTCACGAAGCCACTCATGAGCACCAAGAGCAGCCTGCCGCATCGTCAACCCGATCTTACTCTCACGAGCAGACAACTCATTCAAACTCACCGCAACAATCCGCGCACGCACCGTGTCACCTTTCTTCAACACTTTCTTATTTTCCTTCCCCTGAATTCGATCATGTTCAACATCCACTTCAACATAATCATTCATAATCTGACTCATATGAATCAAGGCATCAAGAGGCCCAATATGACAAAACGCGCCAAATTCAACGACCTCACAAATAACCGCATCAATAACCTCCTGCAATATTGGCATAAACGTTAACGCATCAAACTCAACCTTCTGATACATCCCCCCATCACCATGAATCACAATACCATCCCCAAGAGGCGTCACATTATCAGCCACCACGATCACACCAAAATCCTTCCTAATAATTCCCTCAAAAGCCTGCTGTACAGTCTCTTTAATAATCTTAGGAAGATCCTCACCAAACAACTGCGGAGGAATCCGAACTGTTTCTCTAATTTTTACTAACTGATACATAATATCACGTATACCTTAGAAATTAAATAGTCGACTGGGAATATTGTGAATCTTTATATTCTTTTTGAAATCTGGTTTCAATCTCAAACGATAAGAGTTTTTACACAATTTACAAGAAAAAATCATGGTTTGTCGTAGGAAAAATCAGGGCAATCACGTACGAAACCGTTTAATTAGTAATAATACAATAGTTAGAAATAATGAAACACTTCCATTATCTGAGAATCATCCACTATCTCCGTTGAGTTCCCCCAAGAAACCTGCCCATGAACCCTTGTATGAAGCTGCCAACGATTCATTATCACCAAACTCGTAAAACACACGGATTGAACCTGAATCTCTACATCAATATGAAGTGTATCTGTATCCACTTGAAAAACAGAGGTTATTGGGATAAAACGACCATGATCCCATCGATACTCCAAAGTCCGGAATACCACATTATCCCGTGGGATACTCAAATACTCCCCCTCGCCTACGTTGACAACCACGATGAAGACATCCTCATCAAATCTGTTTTTCATGTTCTGAGAAAAAACAATATTCGTATGATTCGTTGAAAACTTCGACCAGCACCAGCTCCGATGAAGACGGCGGATATTCCACCCGTGCTCCTGATACCCCACACCGGTCACAGGGATAACCTCATCATGAATCGTAATGGTTCCATTTACGAGCGCTTTCGGTAATGGACACCCCCACATCCCATGACCCGTATACCCCTTCCACCCCTTCACTACACCCGTAAGATGTAAATCCACATGTATATGGTTAATCTCAAGAGAAACATTCACCCCCATCCGTTGTTCCTCATCAATCCATCCATTCATAACAACAGCATCAGAAACCCGGATAAATGATTCATCCTGTGAAAACTCAACCAACCGTAAAGGAACAAACCGGAATTGTTTTTCGATTACATCACCATTTTTAAACACGGTGATATGATACAAGAAAAGCCCATGAGCACCTTCTGCTCCTAGAGTTGTGAACCCGAGATATACACTATAGTTATTATTGAGCATCGCATCAATATACCACCATTGTAGTGAATAAAAAGAAGTCGCTTGATACGAGTTATCAGCAAGAATACTATCCTCAGGAACATAGTAATAATCCGCAGAATCTGCTTTTACTATAGGTACACATATTAATGAATGGGATTGAACACAGAACAGTAACATGACGAATACGATCCTCCTAAGTATCATCGCTTTCAACATTATAATATATAAATATGTATATTTAAATAATGTTCCTTAAC
>JAZDGT010000009.1:0-21626 GCA_043806635.1 Methanobacteriota archaeon
TGGCTTTGGGACAGAATTAGCCGGGTCTGATTCTCACGGTAAAAATGTTATGAAGAAATGCGATGGAAAATAATGCTATCTCACGTCGATCCTCTCGTTTCTGTCTCACCAATCCACCAAACCGTCGTTTATCAGCAGAATAACCTGACTCACTGAGATTTCGTAGAAAGTATCCTTTCAGAAATAAGTAAGGGTCCTCAAGTACTCGCCTCAAAACTCGCGACCATTCCAAACCAACTCGTGCGATATTTTTCTTAGGGATAAGATACAATGCGGTTTCCTCCCCAAAGAGTCGGATTACTGCCCGTGAGCTGTAATACTTATCCAATGACAGTGAATCGATAGGAATTTCTAATTCTTTGAGCATGGTCATCGCTTTGTGAAATGCTTCCATCTCAGAGATATTGGAATATCCAACCGCGACGTAGAATCCGGTGTCAATATCGATGACACGGAACACATACAGGTATCCATGTCCTTTCTTGGAGACATCGGTGCGGTAATGTTTCGTGACTGAAAGAGAGTATCCGGTGCCGTCCCCGGAGAAATCACCGGATACTCCTTCATCTCTTAGAAGGAGAATGAAGAGGTTATGCAGCACGGTTTTTACCTCAGGGTCTGAGTATAACCGTTCAATAGACTTGTAACTCATCTTGACGCCAAACAATGGTTCAAACAACACCAACAGATCCTCCATGTCCCGATTGCTCTTGTTCATCAATCGGGTGAACAAGAACAACATCGTCCTCTTCCGGACATCAATCTTTTTTCGTTGCCCTGCCCTGGGTTTCACAAAACGGATTTTCTCAGCTGCCTGATCAACATATCGCGGAAGATCTCTGAGGCGTTGTTTCACCCGTTCTCGTTTCTGTTCCCACTCAGCGTATGAGTATTTGTCCTTCTCTTCAGAAAAACATTCCTCTTTGACTTCCTCGAGAACTTCAACCAATTCATGTGCCATCTTTTCTGTGATCCTCATGTAGACCGTAATCTATAGAAAACTATATTAAGATATCTATAGATATCTTTATTATGCGTACAATTACCCTTATCGATGATGATCTTACATTGAAGGATAATGTTGAAGTATTTTATGAAAAAAGGGTAACACCTTTTGGAACGAGTGCAAAGGTCGATGCACCAAAAAAATACATAGGCAAACGAGCCTATGTCATCATCCTCAAAGACTGATCATGGAATTCTGTCCCAAAGCCGTATTTACTAATAAATAAATACTTTTTAGACATCATAAATGATAAAAAAAATTTAAAAAAAACGACAGAACACCCAGCAAAAAAAATCCTTCGAATGTTTTTGCGTATGAACGTAGTCATCATTCCCTCGTATTTCCGCCAAATTGTTTATAAATCTCCTTCTTATACCTTCAGCTGGAGGCATATTGTAGTATGAAGACGACGTTTAGTATTATCAAGGCAGATGTCGGCGGATGGCCGGGACATGCACTAGTTCATCCCAGTCTCAAAGAAATTGCTAAGAAAAAACTTCAAGAAGCGAAACGAACCAATCTTCTCATTGATTTTCATGTTACGAACTGTGGTGATGATCTTGAACTCATCATGACACATACCAGAGGTGAAGACGCTAAAGAAATCCATAGTCTTGCCTGGGACACATTTTGTGAAGCAACAGAAAAAGCTAAAGAACTAGGCTTATACGGTGCAGGCCAAGACCTGCTCTGCGACGCATTCTCCGGTAACATACGCGGTATGGGACCAGGAGTAGCTGAGATGGAGTTCACCGAGCGAAAAGCAGAGCCAGTCGTCGCATTCATGATGGATAAAACCGAGCCGGGCGCATTCAACCTCCCCGTGTTCAAGATTTTTGCTGACCCATTCAACACCGCAGGGCTTATCATCGACCCATCAATCCATGACGGTTTCGTGTTTGAAGTTTGGGACATCCAAGAACACAAACACGTGATGATGAAATGCCCGGAAGAAATGTACGATATGCTTGCATTAGTCGGAGCAAAATCCCGATTTGTGATTAAACGAGTGTTCCCTAAAAAAACCTCTAAACTTCCTGCTGATGAACCCGTCGCAGTTATCTCAACAGAAAAACTGTACCAGATCGCTGGCGAGTACGTCGGGAAAGACGACCCCGCCGGCGTCATCCGTGCACAATCTGGTCTCCCAGCTCTTGGTGAAGTCCTCGAAGGATTCAGCCTAGGGCATCTGGTGAGCGGGTGGATGCGCGGGTCCCATAACGGACCGCTCATGCCCGTATCAGTGAAAAACGCAGTATGCACCCGTTTTGATGGGCCACCACGAGTCGTCGCCTTGGGTTTCCAGGTGAAAAACGGGAAGATGACTGACCCGGTTGATTTGTTTGATGATCCCGCGTTTGATATAACGAGAAGAAGAGCGCAACAAGTCATGGATTACATGAGACGACATGGGCCGTTTGAGCCTCATCGACTCCCGATGGAGGACATGGAGTATACGACGCTTCCGAACGTGATGAAGAAACTCGGGGATAAATTCAAACTCATCAAATAAAAAAAAACCATGGTACAACGATGATTCCTCATCCATCTTCAATGTTTATATAGTATAACTGTATTCTGGACTTACTCTATAGGATTAACCAAACGAATAATTGCTGAGGCATTTGAGAGTATGGCACGTATCCACTCGCATCGAAAAGGAAAAGCAGGGTCACATCGCCCAGAACGGAAAAAACACCCGGATTGGAGCGCATTAAACCCCCGAGAAATCGAAGCACATGTCGTCGAACTCGCGAAAAATGGGAAAACCACGAGTGAGATCGGGTTACAACTCCGCGATCAATACGCGGTCCCAGACGTGAAAATTGCGACGGGGAAACAAATCGGGCAGATCCTTGAGAAAAACAAGGTACGACCTGAGATCCCTGAAGACCTCCGCAGCCTCATGTACACCGCTCTTCGACTGAGTAAACACCTTGAGGAACACAAGAAAGACGTCGCAGGACGACGTAACCTGCGACTCCTCGAATCACGTATCTGGCGTCTACAGAAATACTACCACCGGAAACACCGGCTCCCAGTAAAGTGGAAATACGACCCGATGCAAGCCAAACTCATGTTCGACTAAAAAAACATTTTTTAGTAGGGTTGTCAACCATTTTTAAATACCGTTACTGCATGTTCACCATGTTTTTATGATGAAGAACCAGGTACTGCAAGACCTCTGCACGAAAGCAGCAGCTCTCCTACAAGCCCAATCGAGATCTACTAGAATACGAGTCGTTTCTCACTACGATGCGGACGGGATCGCTGCCGCAGGAGTGCTCTGTGCCACTCTCTACAATCACGGATACGATTTCCATGCGACTCTGATGAGGAACCCGTTCACGAAAGGATTCGACCGCCTCCACCAAGAACACAATGAGCTCATCATTTTTAGTGACATGGGGAGTGCGCAGATTCACACCATTGAAAGCCTCCACTGCCCTGCTATCATCCTTGATCATCATCAACCCATAAAAAAAGACACCGCGGATCAGATTATACAAATCAATGCGAACCTCTGCGGTTATGACGGGAACTACGATATCTCCGGAGCAACCCTCGCATACGCCCTCGCTGCAGAACTTGGAGAACCCACAGAGCAGATCACGGCACTCGCGCTCGCCGGAGCCACCGGTGATAAACAATACCTTGGAGGATACCGCGGGTACAACAAAGAAATACTAGACCACGCAACACACCATAAACTCCTCCAAGAAACAATCGGTTTGAAACTCCCCGGTGACTCACTCACTGATGCCCTCTACTACTCGATTGACCCGTACTACAAAGGACTCTCCGGTGATAAACACGCGATCGAAACCACACTCAAAAACCTCCATATCGACGGGAATCACTCGATTGAAAATCTTAACGACCAAGAAAAAACGCGACTCCACTCCTACCTCATCCTCACCCTACTCAAAGCAGGATGTCAACCCCTCATCATCAACGAAGCCATACGAACCCGATACCATTCCCCAAGCCTCAGATGCGAACTCGAACGATTCGCTGACCTCCTCGACGCCTGCGGAAAAAACGGGCACCGAAGCCTTGGTCTCGCACTCTGCCTCGGCAACACCAACGCCTATGAAGAAGCAAAAAAAGTGGAACACGACTATAAAGAAAAAATACTCACCGCACTCCATCAACTCGAAGAAGAAGGACCACAGGAGATGAACGCACTCCGCTACTTCACCAGCACAGACTCCTCCCTCGGCGGCGTCATCGGCGGTATCGCGATGAACTACCTCTTTGATGAAAAGAAACCGTTGTTTTCCCTCGCACGAAAAAACAACGAAATCCATGTCTCCTGCCGAGGAAACCAGCTCCTCGTTGAAAACGGGCTCGACCTCGGGTACGCGATGAAAACCGTCGCAGAAAAACTCGGAGGACACGGCGGTGGACATAAAATCGCCTCCGGTGCCACTATCGCTGCGGACAAAGAACAAGAATTCTTAAAACAGACTGACCTGATACTCCAAACACAACTCAAAGGAAAATGATAACCTATGAAGATCCACTGCACACTCACCTTAGACTATAAGAACCCAACTATAGCACATACCGTGTATCACGCCACCAAAATCGATGATGAAGAGTTCGTGAAATCAGAAGTACATAAAAACCAGATTCAAGCAACCATTACCAGTACAAGCGTCTCATCACTCATCCATACCCTGGATGACTACCTCGCCTGCGTCACGGTCGCAGAAACCGTTGGTGAATAAAAATTAAGTAGACCGGAGAGGATAACCGTCTTATGATGAAGTTCCATTTACAAGGCTCATTCACCTTCAGCACCGACGTCACCTCACTTGCTTCTGAAATCGAACGCGTACTCCAAACCATGAAAACCACCGTGCTCACAAAAGGGGAAATCACCCGAGCAACCATCAAAGAATCACGAATAGAAAAAAACAGACTCATTTTCACCCTCACCTCAGAAGGATCCTACCGACCCCATAACCTACTTCTTCAGATGAAAAATACACTCGGAAAGGAACTCGGGAAAACACATCACCTCGGGGTACGAACCACAACAATAGACCACTACCAAATAGAGTTCGACCTGGAAAAAGAACCCTTAAAACCCATCACCATCCCGTTCGCTGACGTTAAACACGAAAAAAAACACGTGACTCTTTCACTGAATAACGTGTCAGAGGAGTTTTTACAACGGAACTACATCGACCGCATGATCACTCTCGTAAGTGAGAAAGTGGAGAACCAGTATTACGAGGGGAAAGCAGAATACTGGAAACTTATTTGGGCGTCTGAGGAGAAAAAACCTGTTTGGACTAAGGACCCGACTGAAGAGATGGTGAACCATGGGTGGTTGAAACCTGGTCCGACGAAAGGGAAATGGTTCTACTACCCTCAAGCTGCAGCAATCCTGAAAACTATGGAACTGATCGCGATAGATGAAGTATTGAAACCGTTAGGTTTCCAGGAGATTATTGAGTCACATATCGTCCCGTTTGACATCTGGCTTAAAACTGGTCATATGGAGGGTATGCCCGCTGAGTTTTATTACGTGGTTGAACCAAAAACCCGTGATACGAAGGATTGGGAGCGTTTTATTGATCTCACGAAAATCACCAAAGAAGTAAACATTGATGAATTACAGAAGAATCTTAGTACGCCGAACGCGGGGATCTGTTATGCGCAATGTCCGATGATTTATTGGGCGTTTAAAGGCAAAACCATCGCGGAGAAATCCCTCCCCGTTCTGGTGTATGATAAAACCGCGATCAGTGGTCGGTATGAGTCCGGTGGACGACATGGGATTGAGCGTGTGGATGAGTTTCATCGTATCGAACCCGTGTATATTGGGACGCGGGAGCAACTCCTTGATTTGCGTGAGAACTTGTTGAAACGATATAAACACGTGTTTAATACGGTGTTTGATCTGGAATGGCGTATGGCATCGGTCACGCCCTGGTATCTGCAACAAGCAGGTGAACTTGGTGCGGTCTCTGAGCAGGATACGGGGACGATTGATTTCGAAGCCTACATGCCTTATCGTGGGAGTAGGAAAGACTCTGAGTGGCTTGAGTTCCAGAACCTGAGTATCCTGGGGAGTAAGTACACGGAGGCGTTCACGATTAAGACGCAGAAAAGCGAACTGTGGAGTGGCTGCTCTGGTATTGGTCTTGAGCGGTGGACGACCGCGTTTCTCGCACAGAAAGGTCTTGATCCGAAACACTGGCCAAGCCAGTTTAAAAAATATTTAAAAACAATTCCTGAGGGTATCTCGTTCTTATAAAAAAAATAGGAAATGAGGGGAGAGTGATTGCTCCTCCCCTAGAGTGTTTTATAAGAGGTTTATCTCTTGTAACTCACCGAAGACGGATCCGATAACGACTTGGAACCGTACTCCATCGTTTCTGTTGTTGAATTCTACGATGATAGTATCTTGGGTGTAGGTGACTTTACCGGCTACAGCGTGGTTGAATATTGGACTTAGGACTGAGTCGGCTTTTAAGACCTCGTTCGCTGCGTTCCGAGCAGCATGACTCGCTTTCAAGTTCCCCGCGATGTTCGGACCAAGACTGGTTTTTGCACGTTGAACGATCTTGGCATCCTGTTTTGTGAACTGTGCCGGTGCATGACCAACCTGGGTATTTGCGTTCAAGGCATCCGCGATGTCAACCCCATCAATCTCTGGTGGATCCATGAGTGTGTAATACAGTCCACCAATTGGTTTGTAGTACTTATCGAGGAAGACGTCAACGGTTTTGTAACTGTTTCCACCAAAACTGTCGATTTTGCTACTGTTGGGGTCATTTACCCAGAATCCAAAGATTGTGTAGGTTGGTGGAGGTTCATGCCAGTACCAGGTGTTCGCGCTCGTGTGGATACCACGAATGGCCATCCAGTGCGTCCAGTCACCATTTGTTGGGACTGCAACAGGGACATGGTTCGGGTAACCCATGATGGGGAAGATACGATACCAGTGTCCCACGCCTTCACCGTTGAAGAAGTCAATCGGGAAGTCAACCCATGTACAAATGTTCCGTAATGCCGCATCAGAGGTTGAGAACGTCTCCGGCATGAAGAAGTACGGTTCAATATCACCAGCCCGGAGTTCCGACACTAATGCATTGGACAACTCACTTGCATCAAAGGAGTCACCACCAGCATACGTATCAAACAACGTCTGCTGATCAAACAACTGGAGAGGACGTGGATGTAACGAACGGTTCCAAAACAAGTAATCAAGCATCATGGTTGCCACCGCTGCACCAGAATCCACATTGCTCACATAGTATGGGAACTCTTTCAAATCGCGGTAGTGAATATCGACTACGATGGGGAGGGCGATCACATGATCATGAACATCAATTGATATAATCTCCTGATCAAGGATACCAACAGATTCAAAACTATCTTTTGCAATCAACCGGAGCACCGCCGGATCCGGTGGACCCCAGATTTCAAACCCGTACAGGAGAAAACGCCATCCGTAGTTTCCCTGATCCTTATCGATAGTTCCGACTAAAGTGTGATTACCTTTCTGAATGTTTTCAATTGTAAACTCATTTAACGGTGCCGGCTCTCCACCAATCTCATCATAGTATGCGTAGCATCCGTATTTCACCGAATCCCATCTATACATTAACCATTCCCAGGGATTTTCTGAATCAGTCATCCAGAACGTTAAAATACCGTATTCTGAGGTATCCCAACAACGTGGAGTATTCGTGACTGGTGCTTCTTCATTATAGTAATATGTATAAAGGCCATCCCAGGTTTGTCCACCATCATAGGTAATGAACATATAGATACCATCATTATAGTATAGTTTTCCTAGGAATGTCTCCTCCTGAACTTGAATAATTTCAGGCCAGCGAAACTCCTGATTACTATCGGGAATGATCTCAGCAACCTTCACAAGATTACCCGGGTATCCATCACCTGTACGCCAAATCTCAAGACCACGGGTAAACTCGTCGTACACAACTTCAAAAGCAATAATTAATTGTCCCTTATCACAGACAATCGTTGGGTACTCAAGAGAATATAATTCATTATCTATGAACCAACCACCACCTGCGTAATATCCACCAGATAATTCATCGAAGGGGGACATCCCCAGCCAGTCATCAACACGGATGAAAATGGAATGCAGACCACTCGTACGATTAAGAGGATCAAAAATTGAGTAGGCAACATACGGCATATAGTCCATATCCCGACCAGGGACAGACCAATTTATTTTATCACTGTAATCAGTCCAGTTCCAATCACCGAATGGGTACGAAAAAACGTCAGGATCTGCAAAAAGATCCGCATGGTTATCAATGATACAATCTGTACTGAGACATTCGCCAACCTCCTCGTACCAACTAATGGTTGCATACTCATCTTCGCTGGTCTGATAGTTCACGAATCCTCCATCAGTCTGGTAATGGTTATCCTCCATACCTGAATAGGTATAGGTGGTATCAAAAATATAGGAATTTATCCCCCAAGCCCAATCAGTTGATGAGTCACCTTCCCTGTAATATGCTGGTGCGCTTTCCGCATGCGGGAATCGTGATTTCCCTTCAGGGTGGAGGTCATCCGCCATGTTCCAACCATAAATATGCCAGTCCCAGTACACATTATAAAACGAGGTGTTAATACTCACATCACAGTTGATCTCAATATGGGTGGTTGCACCACCAAGTGTGTAACCAGAATATCCTCGATCATAATATCCATCATTTGCTGTTCCAATGAAGGAGTAACATCCATCGCTTTTATTTCCACGAAAATGAAGCGAAGGATAAGAGTAGCGGATTGGGTTCTGATCATTGTCAACCCAGTAGATCGGCCAATCTTCCGTTCCCCACCATTCGCCCCAATTGATGAAGCCTTCAAAATAACATGCATATTCTGGGTTTCCTCCTTGGTCATAGAACTCGTATGCGACTACTCCGTCACCGTTTGGTTCTAAACAAACAGCGGGATGTTCTTTTTTACCAATATCTATTGGTGGTGGTAATACTCGTTCTATTTGTTTCTGTTCTACTCTTGTTGAAATACTTTGTTTCATCGATCCTGATACTCGAGTCATCTGTTCTGTCGATGAATCAACAAAAGTATCTGTTGTCAACAAAATATCTGATTTAGTAATTGTTCGTTGATTGAGAAGAGCTTCAAGGTTCCTTGTACCAGAATCATTATCAGTATTCACAGAAATATTTTTGGCTAGTATCGAAGTAGTCATACTCGATATTAACAGCCCTATAATAACCATCGTTATTATACTCAGTACTATTTTTTTCTTCATCATATTCCCCCCAACATACCAGTTTCTTCCCCCCTTCATCCGGATTTTTTCCAGAAAAACGGATTATTATATATTTATTGTTCCCATATAAATAGTTTATGATGATTTTTTATATATTGATCACTTTTTTCTGCATAAGAATTACCATTTCTACAAGCGTGTCCTTTTTTCACAGAACAATACACCCTGTTTTCACTGATGACATTATGAAATCGAGTTTGCCACCGAAGGAATACTGTTCAACCATCCATCAGGTTTCATGAATGGATACTGATCCTGACTCCCCCCATACAGTGTATAGGGAGTATCAACGATACCATCGCTACCAGGACGGGTCTGGTTTGGCCCGGAAAACTCATCGACGAAGAGCGGGTGATCATCCCAATAATTCCCACCCAATGGATACCGGATATTCCATCGCGTATTTACTCCATCATCCTCAGCATGACGACTATTCGTCAGAAAATTATTATGATACACGAGATTGTTTTCTGCAGGGGCGGGATAGGAGCCGAAGCCATTCGCAATAATCAACCCGTGAGTCTTATTCACAATCGTGTTACCGGAGAATCTGTTCCGACTTGCAGGGCTTCCCCATCCAAACAACCCGAATGGATCAGCATCACCGATGATTTCTACACCGAAATTAATTCCATTCGGCGGTGGAGGAACGTACGAGAAGAACTTGTTCCCTTGAATAATATTATCAGATGATCCGAGAAGCAGCATCGCGATATTCCCACCAGTGACCTGGTTATTTGTTATGGTGTTGTTATTCGAACGCAACAGATACAACGTGCCACCGATAAAGTTACCTATTATAATATTCTTGGACTGGAAAGCAAATCCTATACCTTCACCAGCGCCATGAATAATATTGTTATCCTTCACGACGTTTTTATTAGAATTCAACCAGATCCCATCACGATCACTCCTATCCATGAGGGTGAAACCACTGATTGAATTCCCATCAGCGTACGTCACAATCATTGCTTTCTCAACATAATACTCATGATCCATCATACTCCCATTAATAATCGTCGAGTCCTTGTTTTCACCAACGAGTCGGATCGACCGCTCAAGAGCCAAACTATACCGTTCGTAATACACTCCAGCACGAACATACACAGTATCACCCTGACCCGCATCATCAACAGCATCAAGAATACACGTATGATCATATCCTGGGCCAGCATCATCATCAACGATAAACGTATTGATGCGATTATGAACAACGACTGAAATCGTATCCACATATTCACCATCAACACAGAGAACACGCAAACGAATACTGTAACGCCCTTCCGCTAGCTGCATCGTATTCAATGAACCAAGAATACCATCGAGAACTAGTTGAGAAGAATGCGTGATTTCGCACCATTCCTCAGGATTCCGACCTTTTCCATACTCAAGGACATACGAAGTAAAATGTTCACCCCAGGCACTCCCAAGGATGTTAATACGTCGTTTCACCTCGCGATCATCCAGGGCGGGATTAAGATACGCAACAGCCGGATCTCGTACAAGAGCCGTATACGCATTCACCCGACCATTACCAATATACGCGGGAGACAGAACTGAGTCAGCAGTCCCTAACACTAATGTTCGCACCATCTCTACAGAAGAGAAACACTGATTTTTCGAAAGAAGCAAACCAGCGACACCAGAAACAAATGGACACGCCATACTCGTCCCACTCGAATTCCCATACTGTTTCCCTGGACCAAACATTTGCACATAACATCGAGGTAACGTCGAATAAATATCAACACCAGGGGCAGCAACATCAACCCAACTCCCATAATTAGAAAACTCTGCTTTCGAATCAGTATGATCCGTTGCCGCAACACCAATCACCGTCTCATACGCTGCAGGATACATTTTCTGCCAGGTATTATCATTCCCTGCCGCAGCCACAAGAACCACATCATGTTTAAACGCATACTCAGTAGCGTCTTTTAACGCCTGAGAAAAAGAGTAACCACCCCAGCTCATACTAATCACATCAGCACCATTATCCACCGCATAATAAATCGCTGAAACCAGATCATTCAGTCGACCAACACCATCATGATCAAATGCTTTCACCGCCATAACCGAGCAGCCCCAACTCGTACCACTCACACCGATACCGTTGTTCCCTGCTGCAGCGATAATACCTGCGCAATGCGTCCCATGACCCACGTCATCAAACGGGCTATTCCCAAAATAATATGTGAACGGACACGCGCGCTCGATCATATCTGAACCCATACACAACCCACCATTATGATAGATCCACCCATGGATCCAATGCACACCAGTCCAGAGATCAAAACTGAGAATCAACCCAGATAGTTGAAGATCAAAACCACCCTCATTCGAAGGTTCAACAACGGCAAAAGAAATCTCGCTATCAGTAATTGTATATTGATCCGCAGAAATATTCACCGGATTGACATAGGCGAACGGTGCATCAGTCACAACGGAACCGAAAAACCTCACATCAGACCCTGAACGAAAACGAAAATGAAGAACCCCATCAGCATCTTTCCAAAATGCATAATTCGAATACGACGCAGGTTTCCCATCAAGCGGGATATCAGTTGATCCAATAAAGTTCATCCCATAATAATCATCAACGTACCCGTTCTGATCATCATCCAATCCATTACCAGGAATCTCCTTATCATTTATCCACATATTATCCACAAGATCAGGATGACCATAATCCACACCAGTATCAACCAATGCTACAACAACACCAGGATCACCGGTTTCAATATCCCACGCCTCTGGAGCATCAATATCAGCATCAAGTGTCCCACCCGTTTGACCAATGTTGTTCAACCCCCACTGATAACCAAAACCAGGGTCATCAGGAATCAGGCTCGTCTTATACACATAGTTCGGCTCAGCATACAACACATGCGGGTCGTTCTCAAAATCTTGTATCACAGAAAACAAATCATTTTCTGAGGAAAGACTACACTGATACACCAACGAATCTTGTTTTATATTGGTCGAAATTGCTGTCATTTTCGAAACAGCATATCGTTCGTTTAACACATCAACTGAGGATATCCCAGTTTTCATGTACCCTCGCGGAGACGTCTGCAAACTAAGCGCGGGTGTCTCATCAGTAAATTTCACAAGGAATTCACCTTTCACGAAGTTTGGTTTATCCGCAATCCCTAACTGATACGATTCCAATGATATGTCCAAAACACTATGTTCTTCATAATCAAGAGTTCCTAACACGGGTGAAAACCCTGTCGAAAGTAACATGACACATAAAAGACTAGCGCCGCCTTCCAATATAATTTTCTTCATCTTTTTCTTATTCATCGTACATATCCTCCCAAATCATTTTTTTTTATTATTTTTCTTAAGAAGTGATTTATACATGAAATTATAAGTAGTTTATTGGAAATGCTTCTAATTTTGGGAAATGTTTCAAATAAAAAAAAAAAGAAAAAAAACTCTTGTGTTACCAGTATTGTAAATCGTCCCAGATCGCTTTGAAATCATCAGCAACGACATGTAATTCATAGGTTAACATGAGGCGAATAACCCGTTTTCTATTCAGAAGTACGTATCCTTTCTCTTCACCATACGCTGTTTCTTCAATGATTCCTGAACTAACAAGTTTATGCAGATAATACGTGATCGTCGGCGGAGACACCGAAAAATGCTGTAACAAATCTTTATTCCGCAGTCGTTCTTTTTTTAAAAACAATAAAATGATCTTAAACAGCATCTCCTCCCGAAGAATCGCAAGGATTTTTTTATCATCGACCCCTAACGGGCTATCTTTCGTGTAATATCGCCGGTAATAATCACCCGGCTGTTTCACTGAGAGGATAAGCTCGTTCTTCTCCAAATATTTCAGATGATACTCTGCAAGCGACGTCCGCATCCCGAGTTGTTCAGCGATTTTACTGAGATGCAACCCAGGGTTCTTAGTAACAAGATCCAGTACCTTCTTCCGGGTTTCCTGCTCACGATCATCGCTCATAACGCTTATCTCTTCAACGTTGCGATAAATAATAACAATAAAATGACTACATCAAACAATATAAACCAGAGACTCGCAGACGGCATCCCACTATTAGGAAAAAAGACTCCGATACTCAACAAGATTCCTTTGATTAAAAATATCAAGAATACACAACTCACCGCAAGCAGTTTCATGTTCTTCGATTTTCGATAACTATACAAAGAAATCGCTAACAACCCTAAAGAGAACACGGTGACAAACCCGCTGAGAATAACCAAGTAAAGCTCCATACCAACCACGACACACAGGAATACCATGAGACGATAAAACAGTTACGATGACTTATTTCGAGAAATACACGCGGCGAAGAAAACGAGCAACAAGTGGTCCGAAGAACACGAGAAGCGCAACCGCACAGACGAGAATATATGAAACAATAATCATGACCTGCCCGACCGTCTCAACCATAGAAAAAATCGTGACCGTATGACTACTGAAATACACTTGCAGTAAACAATACAGGATAGGATTCCCCTGCGCATCACTGGCTAACACCACCGTATACATAGGTTCTGCATCAGGACCAGGTTCAAGCTGAATAGACTGGAAAAACACGTCAAAATCCACCCGCTCAATCGACTCGTTATCATACAGGATACTAATATTCTTCATATCATCTAAGGTTCCCGGACCAAACCGCACGATAATCACGCGTCCATCAAACGCGGATGGACCACTAAAATTGAATGTGAAATCCTTCGATGACACAGATTCAATGGCAAAGGATACTCCATCATAATATGCCATGATACCTAACTCTTCTTCAGAGGATTGCTGCAGGTTCACCGTGATCTCCCCGACCACGTTCCCACCCTGAACCATCTCATCAATCGCAAGATCAGTCAAAAGCATCTCCGAGTCACTCTCACCAACACCCTGCGTTTTTTCTAAGACAAAGGATACGTCTTGAGCAGTGTTTTTTTCAAATACCACCTGACGAGACGTGACCCGATACCCAGATTTCCCAGCTTTCACAGTATACGTCCCTGGAGCAGCAGAGAGATTATAGCTCCCGTCTTGATTAGTCAGCACACATTTACTCGTCACAACACCACCAACTGTGGAAAGGATGATACATATTCGTACATCCCTAACCGCTACACCATCCGTGTTGGTCACCCATCCGAAAATCCATCCTTTCTCTCCTTGCTCTCCTTGATCTAAAACTGTGAGTGTAACAAAGCTGTCGTTGTACCCACTGTGACTCACCGTAAGAGGATACACCGATGAAGAATCAACAAACGGTGCTCGTAACATAACCATCCCGCTACTATTCGTATACGATTGAGACCCCCCAAATTCCACGAGCGCATTCGATACTGGAGCACCAGCAAGCGTTATCGTCACCGTAAAAAATGTGTTCTCATTCACCAGAGACGGCGCCTCAATAACTAGAGTATTCGAAGAGGACGGGGTAATCACTATCGTCGCTGGCGTTGACCAACCACTCTCAACACCATACCCATCTCTCGCTTTCACTTTCACATTATAATGACCTTCACCGACCCAACTATACGATGCGGTAACGGTTACCCCAGACTCAGAAAACAAGGACCACTCATCAACCATATCGTCACCGTTCCAGTCCCACCCATACTGCACGTTATCGCTATCTGGATCAGTTGCCACTGTGGAAAACGTTGAGGCAACACCAACTGTTCCAAGATGCGGACCCTCAGGCATCACCGGTGTTACTGGTCCATCATTTGAGGTTACCCCAATCATAAAACTCATGATGGGCGTACTCTGCTGATATCCTTCGAGATCCTGATACGTGATCCGCCATCCAACCCGGGTTCCCTCAGGTAACCCCGGGTTTATCCAAGTGAAATTTGACCATTGCCACAGACTGTTCTCCTGCATCTTCTTCGGTGATCCGTAGATCCCTGGTGAGGGGAGAGACTGTTCTGTACTAACAGTGATAAAAGAGGAGGGTGACACCATATTCATATACTCGGTTTGAATCCATGCAGTACTCCGAGCGATGTTGGAAATTCGGACTTCATCAATACGCCCGTTCATCCAATCCGTATTCGGATTATAACGAGTCCCAATGTTCAACCCCATATTCTCTGATGGGACTACACCAGAGATTTGGCAAGAGTTTTCCATTGCTGCATTGACGAATAAAGCAAAATCATCAGTATTTGTATCGAGTCGGGTCGTGACGTAAAACCATCGAGGGCTCGTGCTATACACTTTTGTATTACTGGTACTATACAACGCATACGCCCCTTGAGTCCCCTGTTCCGTTCTTACATAGGTCACCACAGAGTTATTTGCAAAGATATGTAAGCGGATAGCTGGACCATCAGGATAATCCGTGTCACCACAAAACACCCCCCGGTCCGTGTTATTACTCCCGTCAACGTATATCCAGGCACTCCCCGTATACGAGCTATCACTAGACAGCCGGAATCCACTCGCTTGCAACCAGTCACCATTTCCATCAAAATCCACACACGTACCAATTTTACCGACTTGATTATAAACAGGGTTTCCCCCCATACTCGTGATATCCCAGTGGTTACCCGTACTGTCTTTAAGTTCTGTGTACGTTGCTCCGGTGAGGTGCTGCACCATACTAAACCCGTTACTCCACGTCCCCACCACATTCTTCTGACTCGTACAGGTCGGGTTACCGTAACACAATAACAACGTCGTATCATCTGTTGAGCTCAGCTCAGGGATCTCCACCCAGGCAACCAACTCACCAGTCGCACTATTATACGAATCGATCTCATGATCATACCGAACCGTCGCAGTCGTATCCGTAAACACGAAATCATCGCCATCAGCCTGTGCATGCAAAACAAAATCAGATGACGTACACAAAACGAGTATGGGGAAATTCACTAGATCACCAGCAACAGACTCATGATGGATAGTGATTCTCTTACAATATTGCCACCCATGCAGACCACTAAAATTCCTCCATTGACCGGTTTCATCAGTTGAAAGCCATGCCCAATCCAACGCGACATCATCTTTCCCTTGGGCAGACAAGATCACGGGTTCAGTAAATTCGACAACCGTTGCATTCTGTCCCTGGTTTTGGTACGTTGGTGGGGAAGAAGCATTTACGGTTGTTGAAACCCATATACTTGAAACGCATAATAAAAAACAAATAACAGGAACGCTACCTTTTTTTATCGTAAACCCTCACCTGTAAAACCTTTTCATACATAAATTCTGTATCCTACATTGCCCTTTTCTTCTATAAATAATTTGTTGGAAATGTCTCGAAAAAAAGAAACAAATTCTTAACAACACGATTAAATAAAAAAACATTTTTACCGTTGATATCGGAAATCATCCCAAAGACTCTTAAAACCTTCCAACGCAAGCGATACTTCAATATGATACTCGTACTTCCTCAGAATACTGATAATCTTCTCACGATCCACCACCATATATCCTTTCTCCGCACCCTGAAACTGCACCGTCAACACCCCCTGACTCACTAACAGGTCCAGATAATACGACAACGTCGACGAAGACACCGTCACCTGCTTCAAAATATCCTTATGCTGAAGCACTGGACGTCGAAGCAATATCAACACGATCTGCAACGCCACCTTCTTCTGCAACACCTCAAGCACACGCGCCTCAACAACCCCCAGCTCCCCCTGCTTCACATAATACCGTTTATGATACCTTTTCTCATCCTTCACCGATGACAAATCTCCATGACGTTCCATCGACAACAAATGATAATCAGTCAACGGAATACTCATCTTCAGAAGCTCCGCAATACGACTCAGATGCAACCCCGGGTTCTGCACCAACAAATCATAAATCCGCCGACGCATCTCCAACGTCCGCTTCTCCCGCGCACTCACCCCCCGCTCATTAATATAATACTGACAAAATCCTTTCTCCCTTGAAATCAAAAGAACCCCCTGACGATCCAACACCGAAAGAAGCCGTTCCGCCTCAGACACGTTCACCTGCAACAACTCAGCAATACGATTCAGATGAAGACCAGGATTATGAACAACAATAACGTATAGTTTCTGCAGAATCTCCTTCTCACCAAACTCACTCATAAACCCCTATCTCTTCAACGTCGCCACAAACAACAAAACAAGAACCACTACATCCAACACCCCACTATACGACCCAGACAACACCATACTCGCAAAAGAAGAACCCGTGGTAAACACCTGAAGACTCATCAACACCCCCTTCACCAGAAACACCACAAACACGAAACTAATCACGAGCAACTTCACATTCCGAAAACGCCAATAACTCGCCAACGACACAATGAGCAACCCCAACGAAAAAATAGTCACACCCGCACTCAAAATAACCTGCTCAATCGCCATCCAACACACACCACCAACAACTAAAAACATAGAATCGAAAAAGAGCATATAAGAGTTTACGTACAAAACAAATCAGAAGTACCGCCGGCGACGAACCACACCCGCCACAAAAGGCGCGACTAACACCCCCACCACAATCACACTCACCACCCCGTACACCATCATCGCAACACCACCCGTCAACCCAGGAACACCACCACGAACCACGACCTCATGCTCACTAAACTCAGGAACCAACACCAACACGTACAACGATTCCGTCAACACCCCAGCCCACACCGGCTCAGACACATTCCCGTACCCACGAAACAAATCACCGGAATCATCCGCCATCGGAATACGAACCCCATCATACTCCACCACCACATCATGAAGATCACCTAAAGACGCATGAAACACCTCATCAGGGTCATCCACCCGCAACACCACAACCGTCCCTAAAGACTCCTCAGGCCCAGCCACCCGAAAACGAAACACCTCATCACCCACGGATGACAACACCTGCAATGACAACCGCGCATCATACACGACAGTATTCGCTGTTTCACCCTTCGGCACCGTGATCTCCCCACCAACAATACCCTCAGTAATCCCATACTGAATCGCGTAATCAACAATACCCTGCCCCTGCACTGTAGAACCACTTCCTACTTCATTCAACACGAAATTCACCCCGATCGCCTCATTCAACGACACCAGAACCGTATGCTTAAAACCAGAACTGTACCCTTGTCTCGTGACTTCCACGGTATACGACCCAACCGTGACTAAGAGACTATATTTACCCTGATCACTGGACACCGTACACGTCGGCGTCACCCCATCACCAGTCACCACCGCACAAACCTGAGCTCCCTCAATAACATTCCCGTATCCATCAGAAACTACACCATAAATCCATCCTTTCGGAGTACTCTGTTCCTCAGGAGTCACCGTCACTAGAACCGTATCAGGCTGAAACCCTGTTTTACTCGCTGTAATCGGATAATTCGTCGCCCGATCCACCGTAGGGGCAGACAGATTCACCTGACCACCAGCAGCCGTATAAGAACTCATTCCTAAAAACTCCACGAGTACACCCTGAACCGATGAACCGTTCGCCTCAACAGAGACTTCAAAAACTGTGCCACCGACAACCGTTGTCGGTGCAGAAATAATCAACCGAGGAAACAGAGAAGCCGTAATTGAAACACCAACCGGAGATGACCACTCACTCTCCGCACCAAGACTATCCCTTGCTTTCACCTTCACCAAGTACACTCCCACAGCATCCCACTGATGCATGGAAACCAGGCTCGACACCCAACCACTTGTAGAACCATCACCCCAATCAAACAAATACTGAACCTGATCACCATCAGGATCACTCACCGGGATTACCGAAAACGAATACACAACTCCTGTATACCCAACCATACTCCCTGAGGGTGCTTCCGGTGTTACTGGTGGAGAATTCCCCCGAATAACTGTAAACGACATCACCGGAGTCGAAACGATATTCCCACTCGTATCATTATAATAAATCCGCCACCCAACAGACCGCCCTGCAGGAATAGATGGGTTCTGCCACGAGAAATTTGACCACTGCCACAAATTGTTCTCCTGCATCCTCAACGGCGACCAATCAGATACAGAAAAAAACGTAGCTGGTGAAACCATATTCTGATACTCCGTGAGAACCCAGACGTCACTCCGAGGAACATTCGAAACACGAAGCTCATCTAAGCGACCATTCATCCAATATTCGTTATTATTCATCGAAGTCCCGATATTCAACCCAATGGTTTCCGGGTTCACCGCACCAGAAAAATAGATACCTGCTTCAGAAACACCATTCACCATAACATCCAATAAATCACTTGATGTATTCAACCGTGTACACACATAAAACCATCGAGGATCAGACGTACTCGTATGGGTATCACTATAACACACAGGATACCCGCCGGGGACATGCGTCCGTGCTTTGAAACTTCCATTCGTCCATACCTGAAACGAAATACCTGCATCCCCATCACCTTCCATGATGTAGCGACGTGTATTCGAATTCCCCTCAACACGAACCCACATACCAGCAGTATACGAACTATCATTCGGTAACCGGAACCCAGACGCTTTCAGGTAATCACCATTCCCACCGAAATCTACACAACCACCAATCTTCCCCGGCTGATTAAACAAAGGATTACCACCCATACTCGTGACATCCCAATGATTACTCGTACTATCCTTCAAAAAATCCAAATCAGCACCAGTCAAATGATTCACCAGAATGAAATGATCCCCCCACATCCCCTCCATATTCTCCTGATTTACACACGTGGGATTCCCATAATACAGATACATCACGGTATCCGTCGTTGATCGCAACTGAGGAAGAGTCACCCAGGCAACCAATTCACCTGTCGTACTAGTATATTGTTCAATTTCATGATTATATTTCGTAGTCCTCGTCTCATCCATAAACATGAAATCATCACCATCCGGCTGCGCATACGCAGTAAAATCAGGTGATGTACACGTGATCAACACAGGGAAATTTGTAAGGTCACCGGCGACGTACTCATGATGAATCACAATCTGTTTACAATACCGCCACCCGGAGTAGCCCGTGTAATTTTTCCATACACCGGTTTCATTTGTCGCGAGCCACGCAGAACGAAGAGCAGTATCATCCCTGCCTTGAGCATAGAGAGAAACACTGGTTCCATACACTATAGTCGTCTGTTGTTCACCCTGATTACGCCACTCAGGCGATATTCCCTCACTACTCACCACAGCTCCCATGAGAAGAGAGGTTAGTAGAAAAAAAACGAGGGATCCACCTACTATACTCTGAAGTTTTTTCATATCTCCTTTCACCACCTTTTACACAAGTAGTATTCCATGAAACATCCCATTATTTCAGGGTTCACCAGTCCTCATATGTTACTGGTAAAACTCTCTCACTTCACACCATTACTATGTAGTTATACTCGTATTTATTTTATATACTTTATTTGAAGAGTTTCGAACAAAAATAAGAAAAGAGGTGGAGAGAGCGTTCTCTCCTCACTTCGTGTTGTAAGAGTATTTCTCGTGTATGGTGAATTGCTGCCCTGTACCATCAAGACCAAGGCTCACAAGTATCGTGAGTTGCGTATTTCTGAGGGTAACAACGTACCCCGTCGGTGTGCGCTGCGGTTTCCCAACAACTGCGAGATCCGATACCAATGAATTGTATATGGGGTCGTTATTGAGAACTGCCGTTACAAAGTCGAGTGCACGTTGTCCAATAATCAATGATCCTGTACTCAGACGAATCGCTTTGGTTTCTGCTGGCGTGAACCCTTTTTGTTGCTCCACGGTTAATGCAAGACCATTGGTTTCAACGGTTACATCCCGTGGCGGATCCGTGATCACCACATACTTATTATTATAATAATCACCAGGAACATTCAATGGTTGGAAATACGCGCTCGTAAAGTACTGTGCAGTCACATACGTGTTCTCACCCAGACCAACCATGTTCGGGTCGTTCACCCAGAACCCCTTAATCATGACTGGCCCGTTGAGGAGTTCATGATCACCAGGAATACTCGTATCCCACATACTCCGATTCGTGTGAATACCACGGATCACCACCCAATGATCGTAGTTCCCACCAGTGGGGACTGCGATGGGGACATGATACGGATGACCCAGCTTCGGCACATCCACAAGTCGATGCTCGTTCGACCCACTAATGTTATAATCCAACCAGATCACCGCACTCTTCAACGCATCCAACGCCAGGTCATGTGCTGAGGGTGCGAAGAAATACCCATAGATCCACCCGTTTCCGTAATCGTTAATCTCAGCGTTCAAACCACCAGCAAGCTCACTCACATTCAACTGATCTCCACCCGAATACATATTGTAAAGTGTTTGTTCATTGTACACATTCTGCGGCTCACTATAGATGGTGTTGTTCCACATGCAATAGTC
>JAZDGT010000010.1:0-57513 GCA_043806635.1 Methanobacteriota archaeon
AACTCGATATACTTCAAGAAGGATTAACTATAAATAATTCTGGTAATAAAATTAAAACTGATTGTTACATAAGTCCTCTTTGGAATAATAGCCAAGAGGACAAATCGTACGATAAAAATCTCCTGACCTAAAATTTTTAGCGTCATGTTCTAAACATAGCTACAACCGTAAGTTAGAAATAATTGAACATAATATACATAATATACGTAATAAACATAATAGACAGGTGAAAGAAAATGGTGAGTATGACGCTCTCAATCCCGCAAGAATTAAAAAAAGAAATGGAACAATACCCCGAGATAAACTGGTCGGTTGTTGCCAGAGAAGCAATAAAAAGAAAAATTACGATTCTGCACAAAATGAATAAACTATTAGCGAAAAGTGATCTTACTGAAAAAGATACATTAATTTTTGGTAGACAGATAACAAAAAAAGCAGCGAAAAAATTCCGGGAAGCCTAAGAAATGGAACTGGTTCTTGATGCAAACATCTTAATCGCAGCGTTATTAAAAGAAGGAATCACAAGAAAATTATTATTCAATGATGAACTCATCCTTTATACCCCTGAATTCATTATAGAAGAATTCTTTAAACACATTACTCAGTTAGCAAAAAAAGCTCAGACAACAGAGCAATCTCTTCATAATCTTGTAAAAGAGTTAATTATTGAATCTACCATCACGATTATTACAAAAGACGATCTCAGGTCATATATAAAGAAAGCTGAAGCAATATCACCTGATCCTGATGATGTTATGTATTTTGCTACAGCACTCAAATATAAATGCAGCATTTGGTCAAATGATAAACGATTAAAAAATCAACAAGTAATTCGGATCTATACAACTCATGATCTGTTGAGCCGGTTTACATAACCTTCCTGATTTTAGTAGGATAATGTAGAAATTAGGGTAATACTGCATTCTAATTATTCGGAGAGTAACATATTGGTAAATGATGAGATGTTGATGGTGGTGTGGTATGAGTTTGAAATCACCTCTTGAATTATTTAGTGCCGGTGACCTATACTTTTACTTATCCCCATATCATCCTTTTATATTCACAGTTTTAATTATTATTAAGAGGATGAAAAGAAAACAGTTGATATCAGAACAACTTCGCCAGAAGATACGAGAAGAGGTTCTTGGTGGAAAAACCAGATCCCAGGTTGCAAAAGACCAGAGAGTTGGATTAGCTACTGTATATAGATACACTAAAGACATACAGGAGATAAGGCGATATAAATTTCTCGACAAGGAAATCATTAAAGAGAACCGAAAAGAAGTTATCGATGGTAAATCAAAATTTCAGATAGCTCAAGAACGAGGGTTGCGCTTTGGAATCGTCTATTATCATACCTTGAATCTGCCGAATCATGTGTATCGAGAGGAGGACATACAAGGAAAAGTCCTGGATTTACTCAAAGAATTACTCAAGAATGGCTACGTGTTATTTACTGAAGAAAACACGACACGACTTAGAAGATTGAAGCGATATCTTCCGATGATTCAACGTACACAAATTGATTCCCGATCTGTCTACTATCTTAGTGGTAAAAATAAGGTAGCATTGCAGTCAATGATTCAGCGAAAACAATCGAAAATCATCAGTTACCATAAGCTTGCAGAGATGTCTAAGGTTTTTGGTATTCAGTTTCGAAATGATGAAAAACGTGGTCTCCTTGGCAAAACCTGATACGGTATGATTTTTAAATAGATTGACTTATATTAAGTGATTTTATCCTGTAGAATGTGGTTTCCTTGGTATTTTTTTACATTCGGGAGTACTGGAAAAAAAATCGTATAATACGCATATGCGACAAGAGAATCTGAAAACTCAGGAGTAGTAATGACCCCCGTTAGGGTTCCCGGGGGTCACCTTGTGCCTCTATGTCGTCAAATACGGATCACCAGAATCACCGATTCTCTTAACCACAGAGACAGTGTGTTTAAGATGATGAAGATTAAATAGCTTTCCAACACCGTAGTAAACTATCTTAATTTTTTTCGAATGCCTCCGTAACCTCTACTCCAATGATCGGTAATGATTTCATCATCCGGGAACCCCGATGAAACGTCTTCACCACTGCTGATCCCAGTAGTATGAGACCAATACATGTTAAAAACCATGGCGAAATCACCATCGTCCTCTGATTCATCCAAACCAGAAATGCCACCACAAACGCCAGGATACCACCAATCACACCAGTAACCTCAATCGGTATCTCAAAATGTCCTAAACGCATCACTGGAGGCTCTCGGCGTTCAAGTTTCTGCATTCGACGGTCAAAATCTGGGCATATTTGTGATTCAAGCATATGCAACTGGTTCACTTCCTGGGAGATACGATCGAGTACAGAGTGCACCTCATCAAGATGTTCCTTCACCGTATTTATCTCGTGACGATGAGCACAGAGTTCTTCCTGCATCAAAGAAAACTCCTGATCAATAATCTGAGATATCTCCTTGAGTACTTTGTTCTTTTTTTCTTCTTTTAACCGTTTAAGCACGGTTTCAAATGATCCCTGTACGAGAGCACCAGATCCAGAGCCTGTTAATGATTCAGTGCTCCGCCCCGAGAGCCGCTTTTCAACAGCAGCCAATCGACTACTTACACTCAGCGTCGTCTGCTCTATTTTTCTTACCCAACTACGTAAAGACTCAACGGTATCCCCACTAGAATGCTCCTTAACGACCTGTCTATTTCTCTGACTATGTTTCTTCACAAGCATAAATTCCACCTCACGTGTCTCTCCTCCATTTCATACAATAACTCAACCTTTTGTGTTCTTGATTCAGGGTTAAAAAAATTTTGGTTCAACCTTAAATCAACGGAAGAAAAAATATAGATCCTCTATCGATCTATACTTCTCTATTCACTAATATGGCTTCACCATCAAGGAAATCTGCATAACCATCAGCTTTCACCGTCATTTGAATATACACCTGATTAATATTTGCCGGTAACGTAGGTCGAATACGAAGCGATACCGAACCATTGGTTAACGTTCTCCCCGCATCAGACGTATTACCACCAGTAAGCACCACGAGAGCACCACTGATAGGATCAGCCTTCTCATCATTCGTCGTCACCCGTATCCAAACCGTACGAGACGTCGGGAATCGATATTCACCAGAATGACCAGGACTCACACTAATAAGAAAACCATTAGTCACACTCGCATTCATGGTTCGAGTCCCTTTCGGTATCATAAAAAAGACTGCTGCAATCACTGCAACAGCAATGATCATCACGATGATAAGATACATCGGGAGATCGAGAATAGCGGCCTGTTCATTGTTCCTAAAATATCTTTCTTTCCTCATACTTTTACCTCCATATCCCTTGTTTGAATAGAGCTTCAAACAATATTTTTCTTACTACAATATTTAATTAATTATATATTCAAATACTTTATTTGAAGAGTTTCGAAGATTTTGAAGAGATTCGAACAAAAAAAATAAATACATTAATTGTTCAATCAGATAAAACTATATCAACAAGTTCTCCTAATACATACTCACGCATGGAAAATCATGAGTATATTCGCAAAGCAGTACCTGGAGATCACAAACAGATTTACCTTTTAGAAAAAAAATGTTTCCCAGGTGCACTCGCCTATTCAAAACAACAACTTAAATACCTTCTAACCAAAGCACATCGTACATTCCTTGTGGAAACACACAATGAAACCATTCGAGGCTTTATCATTATTTTATATAGAAAAGGTACTTCAATTGCTGGTTTAGAAACGGTTAATGTCAACCCCCAATATCAGAAACAAGGTATTGGTAAACGTCTCCTTAAAACAGCTGAAGACGAAATGAAAAAGAATGGTATAAAAATGGTAAGACTTGAAGTATCACCGGGGAATCGTGCAGCAATTATGCTATATAAAAAGGAGGGGTTTCAAATGGTTTCCTTGCTGAAGAATTACTATGTGTACCCCCATCAGGGTTCTCGAGACGCGCTGAGGATGACTAAGGAATTAGATTAGCAGTTTTTTCCTGCCATTTCTCAGTTGACACCCATTTACCATTTTCAAGAGTACAATACCCCGTCGTATACTCTTCAAGAATTTTTAGTAAGTTTTCACGGAACTGCTTCGGATAGAACTGAGGGTTACAGGTCGCAGGATCGATATGGATTTTTTCCACATGATCAATATAACTGAATCCACATGAAATATGTGTATCTTCTAGTAAAAAAAATGAATGCGTTTTTTCATCGGTATCAAGCGATATCGGTGATGTGGTGATCTTTTTATAGAAAAAATCGACATCTTTTTTCCTATAGTTCATAATAGATGGATCCGCTTTATTCGCTAAGAGGAACAAGAGAACCCCTAAACATTTCAAACAGGTTCCACAGGGGTACACGTTGCCGTTTTTGATATGGCATGAGTGGCAGGATCGTTGATGCCTCGCAAGATGAGGGTACCGTTGAACAAGAATTCTCTGATCAACGAGTCCAGAGATATTCCGTAACGCAGACCACTGATGCAACCCTGGAATACGTTGGTGATACCAACGATTCATTTGTGCATCGTAATCCTGATGTTGATCATAGAGTCCATAGTAGTGTTTTATTCCTTTAAACTGTATCTCAGTTCTGAAATCATCGAACTCACTTCCTATTAATAAATTCCCGATCTGTTGATCAACAAAAAGAGGGAGCAATGAAAACACATAGAACGGGAAAATACATAAGCGTAAGGGGTAGATATCTTCCCATTTCTTCCGATGATCTGATCGAATGAGATGAAGATGATCAAGCATGAACGTGTAGAATCGATCAACGTTGGTCCACACTCGCTGTGTGTTCGGGTCATTCTGTGTATGGTATCGGTAGGCTGAAAGCGCTGTTTTCCAATGGCCGCCGCTCTCATTCATGTATAAGGGATAAACCTGAGCGCCGAGTTCCTTTAACAGACCATACGTGAGTAAACTATCTTTGCCGCCACTGGAAAGAACTCCACATCGCATTGGATTCATAGAGGTGTGTAGAGGGGTATCCGCATGAATAGAAGTTGGGGTAATCGTTGCTTTCGCGTCCCCATCTCCCTGTGTAATCTTGTCTTCTTTCGGGAAATACTCAGGGAGTATGTATGGGTTTGTTCCTTTCGCTATTTTATTCACAAAAATATCGCGACTAAAAATCATATTCAGATCATTCAAGAGACTGACATCTGCTTCACTCAGAGGAAAACGTAACTGAAATTGTTCAGAAAACAAACCGTAATTCAATAACGGCATACAAAACGCTAATCTCAAAACCGGGAGATGCTTCGAGTTGAGAGGATGCTCATATTTGTTCATGAGTTGGAAACGATGTTCTTGTCCGTCATTATCTTTCAGGAGAACCTCTGTTCGTACAATATTGCTCTCAATGATGGGATCTTCGAGTGCGATGGAGGAGAAAAGCGGCATACTTTTTTCATCTGTCATTCGTATCCTCCAACGCATCAACAAGCGATTCAACCCCCTCAGTCAGTGGTTCAACCACGGGGACATGAAACGTTTTAGTAAAATAGCGTTGTGCAGAACGTATATCCCGCAAAGACATCTGCTCATGGTTGATACCGATACCTAACAATGGTTTTTCTGTGAGCAACTGAGCAATTTGTACAACACGTTGAGGATCCGGCATAGGATACCCCGGAAACCCATCAAGATGCGGACGTTTCGGTGCATCAACCAAGATATACCCATGAATCTGCCCGGCCGCGAGGATCTCAAACCCCCCTGGGAAAAAGGGGTGAACAAGACTTCCTTGTCCCTCAATAATCATGAACTCTGGCTTCAGATCATTCCATGAATCAATCATTGCACCTTCAATCCCACCAGACACGAAATCGTTGATTAACGCATCCATTACTACCCCATGAGGCCAGCCTTGTAACCAACCAGTTTGACCAGTAAAAATCATGTCTGCTGTTCGCCCTCGTCGTCGCAACGCTTCAACCAGAAGGACCGCGATGGTTCGTTTCCCAATCGCAGAATCAGTACCAAGTATTGCTATCCGCTTCGAGGGTACATGAGAAATTTCACCAGTGTAGAATCGGCGATGATCACGAAATATTTTTCTCACATCAGTAATCGTACGACCGTTTTTTTTCGCACAATTCATAAACACGGGATCATCAGAGAGAAATTGATGCAGACCGGAGACGACATCAAGACCATGATCAAGTGCCCACAAGACTGCTTTATCATACCCCTGTGGTAATACGCCGCCTTCTGAGACCGCTCCAATAATACAGAGATCAGAGTCCGTGGATTTCTTTGCTTCCTCAAGGGTTCGAAACAAAGGAATACCACGGTTGACTCCATCTAAAAGTTCACCCGCGTCACCGGGTTTTATTGTGGAATCCACCACACTGGTTATCTGATATTTTTTACTATAGCGAACAAGTCCGTGCGCGGTTTTTCCATCAGCACAAGTATAGAGCCGATCCGCGTAGACCACCGCATGATTCAACGACAAAAATTTTTCCTCCCCCGGTTCAATAGTCCTCGTGTGTTATCGGAATTTCCTCCCCGTCAGAACGATGACATAGTCACTATTGAGGATTCGATGACTCTTAAATTTCACCATTGCTTCAATCGCGCTAGCTGATGCAGGGAGCACGTTTAATCCTTCCTCGTCTTTTAACACGGTATGAAATTGAAGCATCCGGGAATCACTCGCGTAATCAGCCCACCCGTCAGTCTCGTAAATAGCTTGGAGTGCCCCATCACCATCATACGAATGGTAGCTGATTAATGGTTCGTTCACGCTTGTCTCTTTAATCTCCGAGGGGAGCAGATCTATGGTTTTTGATAACCCTTTTTTGTAACTTTTTACGATCGGGTTCCCCCCCATCGTTGATGCCCCGACGAGATAGGGGATCCGATCAATATACCCGTTTTCTTGGAGGTTTTTAAATCCGTTAAAAATTCCTAACAATGTTGTCCCATTCCCCACGGGCACAGAAACCGCAGTGGGTGCTCGACCGAGTTGTTCATAGATCTCGTACGCGATCGGCATGTATCCTCTCCATCCTTCACTGCCGTTCCCCGGGTTCGCATCATAGAGATGTTCTTTTCGTGCAAGCGTCCTACTTTTTTCAACAGCATCCTCATATTTTCCATCAATCGTAATGATCTCCGTTCCAAGACTCTGAAGTTCCTGTTTTCGTCGTGGAGTGATATAATATTTTTCAGGAATCAAAATTTTTGTTTTCATCCCAGCGAGTTTCGCAAAATACGCAAGTGATATTCCATAGTTACCACACGTTCCAACCGTGATCTCCTGAAATCCTTCTCGTCGTGCTTTCATGATATGATAAACCGAGATCCTATCTTTTTGTGTGCCTGTCGGGTTTCCACCTTCGAATTTTATGTAGACGTTCCCAAACTTTAGAATTCGTTCGAGGTTTTTCGCTCTGGTGAATAATGTTCCCCCAACGTTTTCAAAAGGTGGCGGTGGTTCTTCATCGTTTTGAAGATCCATAAACTCCCCATCAACTCCATCCAATTCTCGTTCTGTGTTGGTACATGGTGGTACAAATCTCTCAATAGTGAATCAAATAATTGGTATTAATACCTTGTGAAAGAAAGACCAGAAAAACCAGAATGCTAATCGTTATCATGCATAGAATTTTTTTTACAAAACATCTTTATGAATTCGTTGTTGGAAGGACATCAAACAGAAAACGCGCAAGACCTGTCGCGATGATATAGCTCATCAGATTGGCTATTAATGACAAGAAAAACGCCTGAGTAAAACCGACTCCCACTCCCGCACCATTAAACAATACGGATATCAAAAAACTTTCAACAATAACTACCAAGAGTTCCAACACCAACACATTATTATACACTGTATAATAAATAAAATTCACTGCAGGATTCGTCAGCGAATTAATCACAACGGAGAGTAACAATAACACAAACGCAGGGGCATCAATAACTGTGAGGTACACAACAAACTCAGTTAAAATCGTCAAAACCAAGACGACAAGAATCCGCCCAATCGTCGGATCAGCAGCAGTGTCATAAAAAACAGAACACCGACTTAATAACGATTGAATATGAGGAGTATCTATAAGTCCCGTATTTGGTTTAAGATTCTGAGTATCTATTCTATTTTTCAATTGAAGCAGAGCATCAAATCTCTGGTCCATCGTATTCTCTAAATACTTCTTAATCGGACGTTGTTGTATCTGCACAGACTGATACGCAACAACAGAAGAAAAAGATGTACATATTAGAAAAATAACTATAAAAAAACTTGTACATACAAGCGTTTTCTTCATTTTTATCACTATTATCTTATGTTAATACGTCTATTTAATATTTTTCTTAACACAACAGTACATAAAGACCCATATGTTTTTAAACAAACTGGGCATGTAAACTAACCAAAAAACAGTTATCATAGGTTTTCAAAAACAGATGATCTTCTATGAGTGAACCATTAAAATATATTCGCCAACCAATCGTAAGCGTACTCGGCCATGTTGACCATGGAAAAACAAGCCTCTTAGATCGAATCAGAGGCTCAACAGTTGCTGCCCGAGAAGCAGGGGCGATCACCCAACATATCGGCGCCACAGAGGTCCCCATCAATGCGATTTATACGATGTGCGGAAAACTACTCACTGAAAAAAAATTTTCTGTTCCTGGTCTTCTGTTTATTGACACCCCCGGCCACCACGCATTCACTACGCTCCGGACAAGGGGCGGCTCGTTGGCTGACCTCGCAGTTTTAGTCATTGATATCAAAGAAGGATTCCGACCACAGACTCATGAGTCTTTAAAGATTTTAAAACAGTATAAAACACCATTTATTATCGCTGCGAACAAGATTGATGCAATTTCGGGTTGGCAGAAAACCGATGCAACCGGTAAAGCACGTTTTGAATCACAACGTCCTCTCACAAAAAACCTTTTCGAAGAAAAACTCTACGATATGATTGGTACAGTTTTTGATGGAGGTTTCAAATCAGATCTCTATTATAATATCACTGATTTCCAGAAAAATATCGCAATTATTCCAGTGAGTGCAAAAACGGGTGAAGGAATCCCTGAGCTTCTCATGATTCTCATTGGTCTTGCTCAACGTTTCCTTGAAGATCGACTTGCAATTGAAACTGGACCAGCCAAGGGAACGATTCTGGAGGTAAAGGAAACAGTAGGGTTGGGGACGACTGTTGACGCAATTATTTATAACGGGGTGATCCGCAAGGATGATACGGTTATTATTGGAACCACTGGAGAACCCTTAGTCACAACAATTAAAGCGTTATTAAAACCAAAACCGCTTGATGAGATTCGGGATCCTCGAGAACGTTTTCAGAGTGTTAAAGAGGTTCATGCTGCGAGTGGTATTAAGATTTCCGCCCCAAATCTTGATCTGGTAATCCCAGGGGCACCGTTACGTGTCGCTCATGGTGATCAAACAGAGCTGATTCAGGAGATTAAAAGTCAATCACAAGTCAAGATAGAACTTGATAAAGATGGGATTTATATTAAAGCGGATACGATTGGTTCTCTCGAAGCATTAGTGAAAGAATCACGGGATAAAAATATTAATATCCGCAAGGTGGAAATTGGGAATCTGTCAAAACGAGATATCATGGAGACTGCAGCAATTTCTGATCCTTTGAAACGGTTGATTTTTGCGTTTAATGTGAAGATTCTTCCTGAAGCTCGTGAGGAGATGGTGAATACTGATGTTGTTGTGTTTAATGAGGATGTCATTTATACGATTATGCTGAATTATGAAGCATGGGTGACAAAAAAGAAAGAAGAGTTGGATCGGAAAAGGAGGGAGGATTATGTGCATCCAGGGATGATTCGATTCCTTCCTGAATACGTATTCCGGGTGAGTCACCCTGCGATTATTGGGATACGGGTTCTTGGGGGAAAGATAAAGAATGATATGCGACTGATGGATGATAAGGGGAAGTCGATTGGGAGTATTAAGGGGATGCAATCTGAGAATAAGTCAGTAAATGAGGCGATTCAAGGACAAGAAGTTGCTATTTCTATAGAGGGAGTAACGGTTGGGAGACAGATAAAAGGGGGAGACATTTTATTTACGGATATACCGGAGAGTGACGTTCGTAAACTGCGTGATATGAATGTTCTGAATGAAGATGAAAAGGATGTGTTGAATAAAATCATCGATATTAAACGGAAAAGTAACAAGTTTTGGGGTATGTAAGGTTAGAATTTTATTTTTTTCTGTTTTCGTATTTGTTGTTGAACGTATCAATAGCATTAAATATCTACTTTTGGATTCCCGGTAGGAGGAGTAAACTATGAATATACTTTTAGTAGGCGTATTTGGTTGTGGTCTGATTGCGTTATTTTTTGCTGGATATCTTGTGTATAAGATCCGGCGGGAGAGTTCAGGTAATCAGAAGATGCAGGAGATCAGTGGTGCAATTCGTGAAGGAGCTATGGCTTTTTTACGCAGTGAAAATAAAATTTTAGCGGTGTTTATTATCGCGGTTGCTTTGGTGCTTTTTATTGTTTCGTTTATCCCCGGGAGTATGATGCATTGGGGGACTGGGTTCGCGTTCATTGTTGGGGCGATTCTTTCGATTCTTTCAGGGAATATTGGGATGCGTATCGCGACACTTGCGAATGCGAAAACTGCGGAGGGGTCAAAGCAGAGTATGAATAAGGGGTTATCTATCGCATTCCGTAGTGGAGCAGTCATGGGTATTTTCGTTGTTGGGCTTGGGATTCTTGGTGTTCTTGGGATGTATGTTTTTTTCGTTGATATCCTTGGGTATGGATCTGCGTTGGCGACGAATATATTATTTGGATTTGGGTTTGGTGCATCCTCTGTTGCTCTTTTCGCTCGTGTTGGTGGTGGTATTTATACGAAATCCGCTGATGTGGGTGCGGATCTTGTTGGGAAAGTTGAAGAAAACATTCCCGAGGATGACCCGCGTAACCCTGCAGTAATCGCAGATCTTGTTGGTGATAACGTTGGTGATGTCGCAGGTATGGGTGCTGATTTGTATGAGTCCTATGTTGAGGCGATTATCGCGACGATGGCGTTAGCATCAATCGCAGGAGGATTTGCAATAACTGCTTATGGGACGAACGCGATTATTTTACCATTAGTGATTGCGGGTATTGGTATTATTTCATCGATTATTGGTATGTTTTTTGTTCGAACAGGAAAGAAAGCGAATGTGTATTCTGCGATGAGGAATGGGTTGTTCGCGAGTACGATTCTTGTCGCGATTTTTGGGGCGGTGATCACTTGGTTTTTGTTGAATGGGGCCATGGGGCCATATGTTGCTATGCTTGCGGGTTTGATTTCAGGGATTATCATTGGTTTGAGTACCGAATATTTCACCTCTGAGAAACAGAAACCTGCCCGTAGGATCGCAGAGGCAGCTAAAACCGGACCAGCAACATTAATTATTCAAGGGTTAGTCACTGGGATGATGAGTACGGTTATCCCTGTTATCGCTGTTATTATTGCGATGATTACCGCATATTTTTTCGCGGATTTTTATGGTGTAGCTATCGCCGCGGTTGGTATGCTTAGTGTGTTGGGTATTTCGCTTGCAACTGATTGTTATGGACCCGTCGCTGATAACGCAGCGGGGATCGCGGAGATGTCTGGGATGGGACAAGAAGTCCGGGAGCGTACTGAGTCACTCGATGCAGTGGGTAATACGACAGCAGCGATGGGGAAAGGGTTTGCGATTGGATCTGCTGCGATTACTGCTCTCGCATTAATTTCAACGTTTATCGTCTCCCTTGCGGTCTACGGGTTCACCACTCAGGAGATAAGCACGATGCTTTCAATTAGTAATCCTAGGTTAGTCGCTGGTGTCTTTATTGGTGCGATGCTTCCTTTTGTGTTCATCGCGTTAACCATGGGGGCTGTCGGTCGAGCCGCATATAGTATGGTTGAAGAAGTACGGTACCAGTTCCGTGAATTCAAATTACTCACGAATCCTGAGAATAAACCAGATTACGCTCGATGTGTTCGTATCAGTACTAACCGAGCGTTACGAGAGATGATCCTCCCCAGTTTAATGGCAGTGATCTCCCCGATTGTTGTTGGACTCGTCCTTGGTCCGGCAGGTCTTGGTGGTCTGTTGCTTGGTTCGATCGCAACTGGTTTTCTACTCGCTATTTTCCTCGCAAACGCGGGTGGCGCCTGGGATAACGCAAAGAAATACATCGAGGGAGGAAATCTTGGTGGGAAAGGTTCTCCCGCACATAAAGCAGCGGTGATCGGTGATACCGTTGGTGATCCCTGCAAGGATACCTCAGGACCGTCGTTGAATATCCTGATAAAACTCATGTCCGTCGTATCCTTAGTCTTCCTCCCATTATTCATCATCTTCAGTTAAACAGGAAAAACGAAGACGAGGCACAGACAAAATGAAACTTTCCTGCTCATACCATGAATCATAACCATGGGGCAGGATCCTCTTTTTTCTTTAAAATGCCTGAAAATACTACCGTTTTCTCTCCCCCTCAGTTCATATTATACAGGAGAAAAAACCCGATTTAAAAAAAAATTATCAGTTTGATGAAAACTCTTAAGAAGTATTCTTCTTTACGGGGTAGTATCAGGATGATCGATAAAACCATAAAAGAAATCAAAGAAGCAGAAAAAAAAGCACTGCAAAAAATAGAACAAACGAAAAAAGAAGTAGAAGAAATACTAGAAAAAGCACAAAAAACTGCAGAAAAAGAAAAACAAAAAATCATTTTGGATGCACAAAAAAAAGTAAAAAAACTCCAAGATCAAGCTGAAGAAGAAGCGCAACAAGAAAGTAAAACGATTCAAAATACTTGTAACAGGGATATCAAAGAAATACAAAACTCTGCTCAAGAACATATCCCAAAAGCTGTTGAATACATCGTCAGCGAGGTTATGAAGGGGGAATAAACCATACTTTTTCCAGCGCAAATGAAAAAACTATCAATAGCGATTCACCACTACTATTTAGAAGATATGATACAGGCGCTGCACGAAAATGGTACCGTTGAAATCATCGACATCACCAAAGAAAAACCAACCTTTATCGAAGAAACGGAACACCCACCGATACACCCCGAAATAACCATTTGTACTCAATATGAAACACGATTAACTCGTCTGATTGATATTTTAAAAAAAAGGAGAAAACATCCCAAGGGTATACGCGCAATACTCCATCCTGTTCTTCCTGAAATAAAGAAAATAAAAAAGCAACGTTTCCCAGAACTCCAAACACAGACCGATCACCTCCTTCAAGACCTAGAGCCAGTTGTCCTAAAAAATGAAGAACATCTTCACGAGTTAGATGAACAAAAAGAAATTATCTCCGAACAAATACAACAAATCTCCCTATTACAAGATTTTTCTGTGAACCTCTCAGATATCCATGATTCCCCCTACATTACTATAATCGCTGGAACAACACAAAATCTCCCAGCAATAGAACAACGAATCCAAACATCAGAATACATCATGCTCCAGTCAAAACAGATCAAAACCGGGAAAACAAAAGAATGGGTCGTCCTTTTAATTGCTCACAAGACTGAAAAAACGGTTATCGACGACATCGGTAAAGAACACCTCACGGTTTTTCATATCACTCATCCCACGGGTACTCCAAAAGAAGCTATTAAAACACTCACAAAACAACAAAAAGAAATCGATCATACAAAGAAAGAACTCAATACCCAGTTAGATACCTATGCACGACAATTTTTATCTGAACTACGCACGGTACGTGAAGAACTAAAAATAGAACGACTCAGGAGAGAAGTGGTAAAAAATTTTACGAAAACCGATACCACGTATGTAATTCAATGTTGGGTGTTCGAAAAAAACGAAAAAAATGTTCATGATCTGATTAACACGATCTCAAAGGACTATGCAGTAATCACCTCTGAAACACCATCGAGTAATCCCGACAATCCACCAACATATCTACCAACACCTAAGTGGGCATCATCGTTCAAAACATTTCTTTCTTTGTTTGCAATTCCTCAATATAATGAGCTAAATCCCACCCTGTTTATCGGTATATTCTTTATCCTTTTTTTTGGGTTCATGCTAGGCGACGCAGGGTATGGTCTAGTGATTTTTCTACTATCATTATACCTGTATCTACGGTATGGAAAATTTAGTTCCATGATAAAGAATTGGGGGTTTTTAGGGATATGGCTTGGGTTATCCGCAACAATTGTTGGATTTCTCACAAATAGTTTTTTCGGGGATTTTATACCCCGTTTTATCTATCACAATACCGAACTCAAACTTTATAATCTTACGATAGCAGGAATACAACTCCCTGTTGACTCCTTAGAAAATCCACTCTTAATTTTAACCGTGGCGCTGATTTTTGGTTTGATTCATCTGAACCTTGGTATAGCACTTGGGGTTATCCAAGCTGCGAGACAACGAAGCTATAAAATGATGCTCACCAGATATCTTGCCTGGTACCCTCTAGAAATCGGTGGAGGACTTCTTATCGGGTTTTTCATTCTCAAATGGGAAATAGGATTCCCGGTATTGGTTCTTGCAGGTATTATGACTCTTCTTGGTTTACTCTTAGTCTTTATCCATACTGGGCCGATCGGTTTTTTTGGAATCACTGGGTATGTTGGTGACTGGCTCTCCTATGCACGGTTACTCGCACTCGGTTTAGCAACATCTGGGATGGCTCTTGCGTTTAATGTTGTTGCACAACTCATCTCAGATATTGTACCAGTTATCGGTTTTATACTCCTCGGAGTTATCTTAATTATTACTCATGCGGCAAACCTCATCATTCAATCATTAGGAGCTGGTGTTCATTCCTTACGGTTGCAATATGTTGAATTCTTTAATCGTTTTTATGAGGGAGGAGGCCATGAATTCTCTCCCTTTAAAACAAAACGATTGTATACCAAACTAGAAGAAAAATAATAGAAAGAAAAGAGGGAAAAAGACTATGGTAAAAAAGAGAAACATGCTCTTGCTAGTGCTTCTCCTTGCGACCACACTACTCGTGTCAGCAGGTGGAGCAAGCGCTCAAAATGAAGCTGGTGTAACACAAGAGGATCAAAATAAAATGTTATTAATTCTCGGCTGTACCCTTGCTATCAGTATCGCAGGGATTTCCGCGGCTATCGGACTTTCATTAGCAGGATCATCAGCAGTTGCTGTCACCGCAGAGAAACCAAACCTCTTCGGAAAAGTACTCGTCCTTTCCGTACTCCCCATGACCCAAGCGGTATACGGGTTATTAACCGCGATTTTACTCATGCTCGGAGCAGGGTTACTCGGAGGAACCTCACGAGCGGATATGATGGACCCGGTGATAGGGACCGCTGCAATATGGATTGGTCTGATCGTCGGTTTAACAGGCATCTCCGCGATAAACCAGGGAATGGTAGCATCCTCATCCATTAGCGCGGTGGGACGAAACCCGGATGTCGCTGCACGAGGAATCATCTTCACGGTGCAAACCGAAACTATCGCTATCTTCGGGTTACTCGCAGGTATACTCTTGATGACTGGGCTTGGATTACTCTAAAAAAATTGGAAGACCACACATGTCCGCAGAAAAAATCATAGAAAAAATAAGAAAAGATACAGAAAAAGAAGTACATTCTATTATTACTGATGCGGAAAAACAGGCTGACGTAACAATCACGACCGCAAAAAAAGACGCAGAACAAGAAGCAAAACACATCCTTGCTCGTGGGAAAACACAGAGTGAAAATATCAAAAAAATACTCCTCTCCAAGGCAGGACAAGACGCAAAAAAGGAACAATTACAAATCAAAGAAACCATCATCGAGGACTGTTTTCATCAAGCCATGAAACACCTCGCACAGCTCCAAGGGGAACACTATACCACTTTCATTCTCAATCTACTGAAGACCAGTAAAAAACACCTTGGAGAGAACCAAAGAATCCTTGTATCACGAGACAGTGATAGAGTCATCGCACAACAAGAAGGCGTCATCGTCGAAGGGACAGTCAATGCCTCAGGTGGGATTATCCTGAAATCTGCTGATGGAAAAATCTCTATCGACTACACCTTTGAAGGTATCATGAAACGGAAAAAAGACGACATACGAATACATATTGGAAAACAACTCTTCACATAACGGAGATACTCGCGTGTTTGAATGGATCCTTGACCCGAATTCGATTCCTTTCTGGCTACTCATCATCGCACTCATTCTAGGAGCAGCAGCGATTCTCGCTCGACCACTCTTCACCTACATGAAATTTGTGTATCCTAACGCAAAATTTGAGGCTATGGGAAACCCATATATCCATGAGAAAGAACTCATAGGACTCTTAGAACAAAAGGATCTCACCTCGTTTATTGAAACAGTAAACGCTTCAAAAAACTACATCATAATCGGGGAAGATATCACCGCCATCCAAAAATCGTTCGATACGCATCTCCTTCAAACCGTTACAATGATGAAAAATGATAGTTCAAAGAAGCTCAACACTTTTTATGATCTGTATCTAGAAAAAATTGATATCTCGCTGATTAAAAAAACACTGAAATCAATACTTCTTGGAGAAAAACACGAGATTGATCCAACAAAAGCGCTCCATCCAAACACGAAAGCACTCCTCGAAAGGTTACGTGATGTATCCAAGGAAAACCTGCCGAAAATCCTTAGTGATCATGGATTCGATTCAACCGTTATTGAAGCACTCAGCGTTAACGACCTAGATCTCCTAGTAATTGATACAGAACTTGATAAAGCATTTCTGAACAAATTAACCCACGTACGCGTCCCTTATAAATGCGAACAAGCGAAACAGCGGTATGTTCAACAAATGATCGATATCCTTAACATCAAACACCTCATCCGAGCAAAACACCTTGGTTACGACACGGAGACATGCAAAAAAATATTCCTCGGACCCGGTCAACATATTGCTCCTTGGAAATATCAGCAAATGGCAGAAGCTGAACAGATACCGCAGATTATCACATTACTCGAGGGTACCGTTTATTTCTCAGCCTTGAATACCGCATTAGAGCAGTATACGAAAAATACGTCGGTACAATATTTTGAAACCGCGTTAGACAGCTTGTTTTTACGTCTCATACGAGACATATCCCATCAGAACTATGCAACATTTGGTCCAACGTTACGATTTCTAGTCTCCAAAGAATTCGAGATACAAAACCTCAAAGTGATTACGAAAAGTCTCGCTGAACTTCTCCCTGTTGAGTTCACCAAACACTATATTGTTCTGGAGGCTGACTAATGAAAATCGCTGCTATTTGCGACCATGACACTGGAACAGGTTTACGACTCGCAGGGATACAAGACATCTACACCCCAACAACGAATCCACAAACCGTCCTTGAAACACTGAGTCAAAGAACCGACATCGGCATCGTGTTCATCACAGAAATCATCGCAGATCAAATGAGTAAACAATTAAAAGAATTCCGATTCTCTCACGATACCCCAATTATTGTAGAAATACCTGATAAAAAAGGGTATATGAAAGATCATATGGATTTCGTTTCCCATTTAATAAAACGAGCAGTAGGTATAGATATCAGTAAAAAAGGAAAATAAAAAAAAAAGGAGTCACAAGACCATGTCTCAGATTATAGGAAAAATCACTCGGATTTCAGGACCCGTTATCGAAGCAGACGCAATGCGCGGATCAAAAATGTATGATGTCGTTCATGTCGGAGAAGAAAAACTCATTGGTGAAATCATCAGACTCAACGAAGACACCGCAACCATTCAAGTCTATGAAGATACCACCGGATTAAAACCAGGAGAAAAAGTAGTCTCAACCCAAGAACCACTCTCTGTCGAGTTAGGCCCTGGTCTTATCGCGAATATCTACGACGGTATTCAACGTCCGCTCCCGTTCATCCGCGAGCAGACTGGTGATTTCATCGCGCGAGGGGTGGAAGCGTTCGCTCTTGATAGAAAAAAGAAATGGTTGTTCACCCCAACCGTGCAACCTGGTGATGTTGTAAAAGCAGGTGATGTGCTCGGGGAAGTCCCTGAAACACCCTTCATCAATCATAAAATCATGGTGCCTCCGTCACTTGAAGGAACCGTTGTGTCTATAGTTGATAAAGGAGAATACACGGTTGTTGATAATATTGTGGTCCTAGAAACAGCGAAGGGCGCTCTTGAGTTACCGATGATGCAACGATGGCCAGTTCGAAAAGCTCGCCCGATCGCTGAGAAATATGATCCGACGCTGCCGTTGATTACTGGTCAGCGGGTGATTGATACGTTTTTCCCTATCGCGAAAGGGGGAACCGCTGCGATCCCTGGTGGGTTTGGTACCGGGAAAACGGTGATGCTTCATCAACTCGCGAAATGGAGTGATGCAAAAATCGTTATTTATGTGGGATGTGGTGAGCGAGGGAATGAGATGACTGATGTTCTGCGGGAGTTCCCAGAGCTTGAAGACCCCGCGACTGGTGAACCATTAATTAATCGTACCGTTTTGATTGCGAATACGTCGAATATGCCGGTCGCTGCTCGGGATGCGAGTGTGTATACGGGGATTACGATCGCGGAATATTATCGGGATATGGGGTATGATGTCGCGTTAATGGCTGATAGTACTTCTCGGTGGGCTGAGGCGATGCGGGAGATTTCTGGGAGGTTGGAGGAGATGCCTGGTGAGGAAGGGTACCCAGCGTATCTTGCTTCACGGCTTGCTGAGTTTTATGAGCGCGCGGGGCGGGTAAGAATACTGGGAACAAGTAGGAATGAAGGTTCAGTCTCTGTTATGGGAGCGGTGTCGCCGCCTGGTGGTGATTTCTCTGAGCCTGTAGCACAGAATACGCTTCGTATAGTGAAAGTGTTTTGGGCTCTTGATGCTGATCTCGCAGATAAGCGGCATTTTCCATCGATTAATTGGTTGAAATCGTATTCCTTATATCTTGAAGAAGTGAGTGAGTGGTGGGAGAAGCATGTCGGCACTGGGTGGCTTGCTATGTTGAATCGCGCGATGGCGTTGCTGCAGAAAGAATCGGAGTTGCAGGAGATTGTGAAACTGGTAGGACCAGATGCGCTTCCGTCTCGTGAGCGAGTGGTGCTGGAGAGTGCGCGGATGATTCGTGAGCATTATTTGCAGCAGAGCGCATTTCATGAGGTGGATACGTATTGTCCTGGTGGGAAACAGTATAAGATGTTGCAGTTGATGTTGCGGTATTCTGATCGGATTCAGGGTGCAGTGGATCAACATGTTCATGTGGATGATTTGTTAAATCTTGCGTCTCGGGAAGCGTTAGCGAGGATGGGGAAAATCCCGAATGAGGAGTTTGAGAGCAGGTTTTCAAGGATTGAACAGGATTTGGAAAAAGAGATTGATGCGTTGATTCGGGGGCGGAAGCCATGAAGAATAAGGATGTTGAATATACGACGGTCTCGGAGGTTGCTGGGCCATTGATGGTGGTGCAGAACGTTCAGGATGTTGCGTATGGGGAGATTGTGAAGATTCGGACGTCCTCGGGTGAAGAACGCACAGGGCAGGTTCTTGAGGTGTTCAAGAATAAAGCGGTGGTCCAGGTTTTTGAGGGGACTCGAGGCCTTGATACAAAGTTGACGTCTGCGCGTTTTATCGGGGAGACGATGAAGCTTGGGGTATCGAAGGATATTATTGGTCGAATTTTTGATGGGACGGGGAACCCGTTGGATCATGCTCCTCCGATTATTTCTGAGGATCGTCGGGATATCAACGGGAAACCGATTAACCCGTATGCTCGGGAGTATCCTCAGGAGTTTATTCAGACGGGGATTTCTACGATTGATGGGTTGAACACGCTCGTTCGTGGGCAGAAACTGCCGTTGTTTTCTGGTTCAGGGTTGCCGCATAATGAGCTTGCTGCACAGATCGCTCGGCAAGCGAAAGTCCTTGGGAAAGAGGAGAAATTTGCGGTCGTGTTTTGTGCGATGGGGATAACAGCTGAGGAAGCGAATTTATTCAAAAAGGATTTCGAGGATACAGGAGCGTTAGAGCGAACCGTGATGTTTCTGAATCTTGCTGATGATCCGACGATTGAACGGATTATTCTCCCACGTTTGGCGTTGACCTGCGCGGAATATCTCGCGTTTGATCTGAACATGCATGTGCTGGTGATTTTAACGGATATGACGAATTATGCGGAGGCGTTACGGGAGATCGCTGCAGCACGAGAGGAAGTCCCAGGTCGTCGAGGCTACCCAGGGTACATGTATACGGATCTCGCGATGATTTATGAGCGAGCAGGTCGTATTAAAGATAAAAAAGGGTCGATCACGCAGATTCCGATGTTGACGATGCCGGATGATGATATCACTCACCCGATACCTGATCTGACGGGGTATATCACGGAGGGACAGATCGTCCTTGAACGAAGTCTGCATAAAAAAAGTGTGTATCCACCTATCGCGGTTCTCCCTTGTCTCTCGCGGTTGATGGATAGAGGGATTGGGAAGGATAGGACGCGGGAGGATCACGCAGATGTCGCGAATCAATTATACGCAGCATATGCGGAAGGATGCGATCTACGTGATCTCGTCACTATCGTCGGAGAAGATGCACTCTCAGACCGCGATAAAAAATTCCTTCATTTCGCTGACTCCTTTGAAAAACGTTTTGTGACCCAGGGTTCTCATGAAGATCGAAGTATCGAACAAACGTTAACGATCGCTTGGGAACTTTTCTCAGATTTACCCGTGTCAGAGCTGAAAAAAATAAACGAGGAGTATATCAAACGATATCTCCCAAAAAAGAACGAATCGTAGGAGTATGGCGGATCAAATCCTTGAGGGTGTTAACCCCACACGAATGGAGTTACTCGAAATCAAAAAAAAATTACTGTTAGCGGAGAAAGGACACAAATTACTTGAGGAAAAACGAGACGCGCTTGTAGAAAAATTTTTTAGTATTATCGAAAAACGTAACCAGCTGAAAACACAGATTGATACCGGGCTACATGATGCATTCCTTGCCCTGATCACGGCACAGATGATTCTCGGTGAACAACAAGTTGATGATGCTGCAGAATCGACACCACCTATCGGTGAGATCTCCTTTGACAACGATAATATTATGGGGGTGAAAATCGCGAGGATTATTACTGAGAATCTGAGGAAAACCATTCATCCTCACTATGGGTTCTCGGAAACCTGTGCAGCCCTCGATGACGCGTATAAGAAATTTAACGACGTCCTCCCTATACTCGTTGCGTTTGCTGAGGTCGAAGGAAACCTGAAATCGTTATCTGTTGAAATAGAAAAAACGAAACGACGAGTGAACGTTCTGGAAAACAGTCTCATCCCGAAACTGCTTGCGACGATACGATACATTGAGATGCTGCTTGATGAACGAGAACGAGAGGATTTCTTCCGCAGAAAACGAATCAAAGCATTACTGGAAGGGAAAAAAGTTGACTATGCAGCCGATCGAAGATGATCCTATTCTAGGAGGGTTTTTTGATACCCCTGAAAAAAAAGCGCGATGGATTTATCGACTGAGAATTGCGTATATCATCTGGATACTATTTTTGATAATAGGGATATTTACCTTGTTGATCAAATATGTTTTTTAAAAATAAAGAATAAAAGAGTAAGTTATTTTATTCGGTTAGCCATGGTTCATCGACGCGGGTATACTTTGCGATCTCTTGAGGTGTGAACCAGAGGTTCATCTCGAATTCTGCGGTTTGACTGCTATCTGAGCCATGGATGATGTTTCTCCCTATAAACTGACCATAATCGCCGCGAATGGTTCCTGGTGCTGCTTTCTGTGGGTCTGTTGCCCCCATCATCCCTCTCACCATCTCGATCACATTGATCCCTTCGAGGATCATCGCAACAACCGGTGATGAAATGATGTAGTTGACGGTGGGTTCAAAAAAAGGTTTTCCTTTATGAACACCGTAATGTTTCTCTGCAAGTTTCCTATCAACTGAGACGAATTTCATCGCAACGATTTTTATCCCTTTCTGCTCAAAACGATGAAGAATGTCTCCAATAAGTCCGCGTTGGACGCCATCAGGTTTTATCATAACAAACGTACGTTCTTTTTGCATGGGTTCACCTCTTGTTATGAGGTTGATAGAAAACGAGTTTATAGAATTAACGCTGAGGTCTGAGAGACGAAATTCATACTGATGAAATACAGGGTTAGACTCGTAATGTTATAGAGGATATGGGCAAATATTGACGCATACAGATTTTTTGTTTTAATAACTAAAATAGCGAGGAAAACACCGATGAGCCCAGTCATAATCGCTGGATAGATATTTCCGTAGGAGAGATGAGCAAGACCGAATAATACGGCGGTGATTCCGATGGCGCTGGTTTTTCCTGCGAGTGTGTGTATTTTTTCTAAGAGGAATCCTCTAAAAAATATTTCTTCTCCGATAGGTTGGATAATACTTAGGGCAAACAAAGAGATTGGGCTGAAAATCTGCGAGATCTCAGTGATGTTACTGATATCATTCGTATTGACTCCTACTAGCGTTAGAATAAAACCGATTCCTAACAGGATTATGAAAATGAATATGACAAGGAGGAACCCCCAGAGGAGTGCGATATCTAACCCTTGTTTTGTGAGTTTGAGTCTTGAGAGGATTTCTTTTAGGTTTATTTTGTTGACGAGAGCGTACCATAAGAGGGGGACGATAAGGAGGAGAAAGAAAGCGAGAACCAGTTGCATGAGAAGGGTTAATATCTCCACTGCTAATTGGAAAGTGGGGGGGAATTGGCCAAGGGAATCGGGTACGGATGAAAAAGGTATGAAAAACGATATCACAGGTAAAACGATGAGTATCAGGAACGAGAGTACGAGAAAAAAAAGAGCGACGAAATGCGCTGGTTTTTTTATGGTGAATTCCATTAACGGCTGTAACTGTTACCCTTTCATAAAGATTGTTGCCCTAGAAAAGAATCGTGGGTGTTGTTGTGATTTTATCAGAAGTCTGTTGGAGCGATTAGTGCTTTGGTTTTTTTTGGAATAGGTCGGAGTTTTGCTGTAGGGAAGATATCTTTGAATTCTTTCCATGAAACGAGAAAGAACTCGTTATCACAAGAGGCACATTTGAAGCCATCGATGAGTTCGCTATAGTGAAAGAACCGGGAACATAATCGACAGTAGAATAAGGGGTCAGGGTTCTCATCTTTTTTTTCTGGTGCTGGAGGTTGTTGTTTTTTTCGTTTGATTTTTATTTTAAATTTCATACTCTAACAGTATTACTATAATTTTCATAATATAATAATGTTTTGTTTAAATACCCGTTTTTAGGCATCTCTCTATTTGATAAAAAAAACCATCTCTACCCGTTTATTGAAACGTAAATTACTAATAGAGAAAAGGTGTTTCACCTCAAAAAATACACGTTGCGGGCGTGATCTAGTGGTTATGATTAAGGCCCTCCAAGCCTTCAGCTCGGGTTCGAATCCCGGCGCCCGCACCTCTCTATTATTCAAAATCATCTGAGAGAATCCTTTGCAGGGGTAGCCAAGCATGGCCAACGGCGCAGGACTTAAGATCTCCGAATAAGAAAGGTTCGCCGATGAGACATCCTGTCTCGAAGGAGTCCGAGGGTTCAAATCCCTTCCCCTGCACTTTTTTCTGTTTATAACCATGCACTTATTTTATTAAATTATAGATACAATGGGTGTTTCCAATTCGCATAACATGGCAACCACCAAAGCAATAGAATTTCTTAGTGCAGTTTCTACAGTATTCATCATGAGCGAGGATATCATTATTTCGGTATTTTTTAAAGCCATGTTGCCAGATATCGGTTAGTGATGTTTCCAATATATTTCCTTCGATAAAATCAGGTGTGTCTGGTTGTTCAGGGCAACCTCGTATATTACCATCGACACCAAGACAGCAGGCCGTAATACCAACAGGGCATAATAGAGGTTCATGTCTGATGCGCTCTTCATACTGTGCAAGGAAAGGTAGATTCTCTGCAATGAGAATGGGAATGGGGTTTGAGTTTGTTGCTACAAAATCAAACATGTGATTGATTTGAGTAGCGTTAAGTAGAAATCGTTCCTGTGTTTCTGCTCTTCCAATCGGCATCACAACACTGATGCGCCAAGTTGGAACCTGAAGATTGATTAATAATTTCCATAGAGTTTCTAACTCACAATAGTTCGTCTGAGTTAATGTTGTTGCCACCGATAGCAAAGGAATGCCTGCTTCTCGTAACAATCGGATAGCGTGAATAGCCCTTTGGAAACTCTGAGGATTCCCACGGATTGTATTATGTGTTCTTTCCAAGCCATCAATACTGATTTGTATCGAATCAATACCAGCATCCTTAATTTTTTGAGCTATCGGTTTATCAATAAAAAAACCATTTGTAGCGATACCTGTTTTTAGACCTTGCGAATGAGCGAATCCAAGAATGTTCAAGAGGTCTTTCCTCATGAAGGGTTCGCCACCAGTCACGGAGAACATACGAATCTTCATCTCTGCAATATCAGAGACGACTTTTATTATTTCCTCATAAGAAAGTTCACTACGGTAGGTTTCTTTTGTTGCCCCACAATGCTCGCAATGTAGGTTGCATCGTCTTGTGCAATCCCACAGAATATACGATGGTGATGCTATTTTCTTTTCCTTTTTTGATAATTTTTGAATCCTTTTTCTATAACGCAGTGCTGCATAATGTTCAAGTTTATATGCCAGATTCATACAAATCAGAGAAAAATCATGAAAGTCTCATGCTTTTAGGCAGGTCCTGGTCCGTATACCATCATCGTTGGGGGATAATAAATGAAGACAACAAAAATTAACATACCAATAAAAATGAAGGTTAAAATAAGACCAATAATCAAGTATTTCTTATTTTTTGTTTTCTTATACTTTATGAGAGATAGTATTCCACAAATAATCAATACAATCAGAATCAGCCCGAAGATGATATAATCTAACATAATACTTAGTATAATCTATTCACATAAATATTTTTTGACCTTGACAGTAGTTCCGAAAGAATTATGATTTTGATATCCAATAGATATAAATCATTGTCTGTCAACCAATATCATGCCGGTAAACTGGGGTTCAAATCCCTTCCCCTGCACGAGTTATTATAAAAAAAATCCTTCGGTCATTTACTGGGTTTTTTCCCTTCCACTTTCATACTCACAACCGAAGTCTCCATCTCTTTTAATTTTTTAGATGATAAACGTTCTTTTTTAATAAGAGCATGTACATTCGGATCATTCACCATAAACTCCACAGGGAAAACCGTTTCATCAACAACGTTCACACTCGTAAACCCCGCGTCCTTGATCACTTGTATATAGTCATCCTTCAAAATTGCACCCGAAATACAACCAACATATGCAGCAACAGAAGATCGTATACTCTCCGGTAGTTCTTGTAACAAAACGATATCTGAAACCATTAACCGTCCTCCAGGTTTAAGGACACGAAAAATCTCATGAAAAACACTTCGTTTATCCGGTGAAAGATTAATCACACAATTTGATATAACCACATCAACAAAATTATCCTGAACCGGCAAATGTTCAATCTCTCCCAGTCTAAACTCAACCGTGTTATATCCGCCTTTCTCCGCGTTTTCACGAGCCGCATCAATCATCTCAGGAGTCATATCTACCCCAATAACTCGCCCATGCTCCCCGACCTTCTGAGCAGCAAGAAAACAATCAAATCCTCCACCCGAACCCAAATCAAGAACCACGTCTCCCTCTTTTAATGACGCAAGCGCAACAGGATTACCACAGCCAAGACCGAGATTCGCCCCGTCAGGAACCGCGTTCAAGTCCTGCTCAGTGTACCCAATGTTTCTACTAATTTCTTCCGCTTTGGTTCCTCCACAGCAGGAGCTCACTGGAGCACAACCACACCGTTTCTGTTTCACGATTGCTGCATAACCAGTTCTCACCATTTTTTTTATCTCTTTTTCTTTCATTATACCGATAATAAATGCTCATCCTTATAAAACCAGTTGTTTGACATCAAACTAGATAGCATACACTTAAAAACGTGTTAATTATCCAAACACATCAGACAAGCAAATTAATGTTCACATCTTCCCCCTGCACTCCTTGTTTTTAGATAACCTTATATTTAACAAGTGTATATCATTTCAAAAGGACTAAGAAGGGGAATAGGAGAGATATGCCCGAAAGCGAATTATTGCCTAGTAGTAATATGGAGAAATGTAGCATTGGCATAGAAGAACTTGATACCCAGATGAACGGTGGGTTCCCAGTAGGGAGCACTGTCCTTGTCGTCGGGAGTAGCGGTTCAGGGAAAACCACTCTCTGCATGCAATACCTCATCAACGGAGCAAAAAATAATGAACGAGGCGTTTTTTTTACGATTACCGAACCCCTATTTAAGCTCACAAAAAACTTAGAAGGATTCGACTTCTATGATAAAAAACTTATCGAATCCGGGATGGTCAACCTCATCGACCTCAGAATTATTAGTGAACGACTCGGGTTAGACACCGAGAAATACACGGTTGAAGACGCAAGCGCACTCCTTGATGTCCTCCGGGATATCGCAGAAGAACTTGATGTTAAACGACTCGTGATCGATTCAATTACCGCGCTTTGTTACCGGCTTCAAACCCGTGAGATGATCCGTGATTTCATCTTCAAACTAGGAACCTCGCTTGCGGCGATGCAATGTACCACACTCCTTACCTCAGAGGTTCCACCAAGAACGTTTAAATATTCTCAATATGAGATTGAGGAGTTCATCTCCGATGGTATCGTCTTCCTTGGAGACGTGGAACGACGCGGGGACCTCATACGGACGCTACAGATCGTGAAAATGAGAGGGACGTCTCATAGTCGTACCAAATTCGCGATGAATATCTCCTCAGAGAGAGGTATTGAACTCTTACCGTTATTGAAATCGTGAGGATGAAAAACTATGCCAGAAACCATGATAGATGGATTAAATGAACGGATTACGAAAGCAGCGAAAGTTCACCAATCACTTGGGGTGATCGTCCCCGTCAACAACTATAATGATTTATTTGAGTCTCTTATACAACAGATGCTTGCCTCTAAAGATGATGCATGGATTTATCTGACCGCAACAAAATCATTCGACACCATTAGTAAATCGTATAAGAACATCACGGATAGGAAAAACGTCAAATTCATTGATTGTATCTCTCGCGCAGCAGGGATTTCCCGTATTGATAAAAACTGTGTGTATATCGAAAGCCCAGTGATGCTTGAGAAGATTATTATAGAGATGATGCATATTTTCCGTGAGATAAAAGAAGGAGTAAAAAAATATCTTGTGATTGATTCCTTGAGTGCTCTGATGATTTATAATAACCCGGAGACGGTGAAAGAGTTTTTCCAGCATTTAACGAATAAAGCCCGTGCAGAGAATATACATACGATCTCAGTTGTTATCGAAGAGGAAATGGATGAGCACATCAATAAAATCATTTTTTTGAATGACAAAATCATTAAAGTAAAAGAATCATTTATTTAGAATAAACCTGGTGAGGAGAGGATGGAGAAACCACTAAAGGAGATTCACTCCCAAGACCATACAGTATGGGTCACTCAACCCCATGAGCTTAAGTCTATTATGAGACGAGCGGAGACCGCGCTTGATGTCGCGAAAGTGAAATTTTTTGAAAGCCATGGGAACATCGAGTTGGTGATGCAGACTGCTGAAGCATTCGGTAGAGGGTTGTACGCGGAGTTTATCAAGAAGAAGCCAAAGGAATGGACGATGAAACAGTGGTTAGAGGCGACGACGAAGGATGTTTTGAACCCGTTGGGGACTGGTGCGACGTTTACTCGGATTACTGAGAAGGAGGCGCAGTCGTTTATGTTCCGGTCGTTGTTGCAGGAGAAATCGGAGAACCAAGAGATGGCCTCGTTATTCACATATGGGTTTATGCGGGGGATGTTGAAGAGCGCGTTTCCGAAAGGTGAGGTGTTGATGAGGAGCACGATGGTTGAAGGGGCGCCGATGTCTGAGTTTATTTTTAAAGTGAAGGCGACTGAGGTGGAACGATTGGAACGGGAACGAGTGAAACACTTTTTTGCTCCGACGATGAGGATATAAAAAATAAGATGGGCGATGCGCTGCTTGAGAACATGGCAAAAGAAGACGAAATCGTCAGTACGGGTATCGAAAAACTGGATCAGTTGTTAGAGGGAGGTATCCCTAAAGGTTTTACGACGCTTGTTCTTGGTATGCCGGGGAGTAGTACGGAGATTCTGATTAAACAGATGGCGACGGTGGGGAAGATCCTTTTTTTGACGACTGAGGAGTCAACAGAGGAAGTACTTGATGTGATGAAGCGGTTTGGGTGGCCGATTCCTGAGATTATTTTTGTGGATATCTCTTCGAAGTATTATCAGAATGTGTTGAAGGGGGAGCAGAAACGGGTGAGTATTTATGAGCAGCGGTCGAAACTGAAGTTGAAGGAGTTGATTGAGATTGGGTCCACCGCAGTTCAGACGACGGTGAAAGGCGAGGAGGATTTCCTTGCGATCCTTTCTCAACAGGTGAAGAAGACGGGTCATGAAAAGATTATTATTAATTCGTTAGATTTTTTCTTGAGTCAGTATCCGCAGGAGGAAGTCTTGAAGACGGTGTATGCTGCGAAGATTAGTAATTTGAAGAATAAATCCGCACTCATGATTGTGATGACGAAGGGGATTCATGGGGATTTGTTTGAGAAGAAGATGGAGAGTCTCGCGGATTGTGTATTAGAGTTGAATGTGATCCAGAAGGGGTCCGCGTTTGAGCGGTTCTTGTCTGTGAAGAAGATGCGGAATTATGCGAAGAAGATTGGTATCGCCCGGTATGCGATTGATGATGCCGGGTTTGTTCTTGAGATGATTGAACGGATCATGTAAACACTTTGTAGGTTTGTATAACTACTGCCTTTTATTTTCCCCACACTCTCTCCATATTTGTTTCCTCTCCCCATTTTTATATCTATATTATTTATTTAAAAAAATCGTGTTATCTAAGAAAAGTCATAGAGAACCATACGAACAAACGGATAAGAATAAAAATTATAGTTTCAAGCCAATATCCAGGATAATCACCAAGATTCATATTTTTAAGCCTTTCAAAAAAAATCTCACTAATAACATTTGTTTTAATTGGTTGTGCATTAACAACTGTAGGAAACGTCATTAAAATAAAAATAATCACTACCTCAACACTCCCCAACACAACCATCTTACGCATATCTACTCTATTCCGTATGTAAATCAAAGACCTAAGATATATTTAAAAATTACGCTGAAAAAACCACTTTCACTCAGGTCAACCACATCTTTATAAACACCTTATTCTTACTCTGTTGTACGGGGTTTTTATGGAAAAAGACGAGATCACTGCGTTACCAGGTGTCGGACCAACAATCGCAGATAAACTCAAAGAATCAGGTTTTGACGACCTCATGAGTATCGCGGTCGCGTCACCAAAAGAACTCGCAGAAGTTGCTGAGATAGGAGAAGCCACCGCGTCAAAGATTATCCGAGCCGCACGCAACGCAGCAGACATCGGCAACTTCGAATCAGGAGCAGCATTACTTGAACGACGCTCAAAAGTCGGCTCCATCACCACCGGATCAAAAAGCTTCAACGACCTCCTCGGAGGTAAAGGCTTCGAAAGCCAAGCAATCACCGAGCTATTCGGAGAATTCGGATCAGGAAAAACACAGCTAGCCCATCAACTCTGCGTAACTGCGCAACTTCCCATCGACGAGGGCGGACTCGAAGGACACACCTACTACATTGATACCGAGAACACGTTCAGACCAGACCGTATAACCCAAATGTCTGAAGCCCTCGACCAAAACCCAGATGATGTCCTAAAAAAAATCCATGTCGCACGAGCATACAACTCCAGTCACCAAATGCTTCTCGTAGAAAAAGTAAAAGAACTCTCAAAAGAAACCCCTGCACGATTACTCATCGTTGATTCACTCACCGCGCATTTCCGTGCTGAGTACATCGGACGAGGAGCTCTCGCGGACCGCCAACAAAAACTCAACAAACACATGCACGACCTCCTCCGCTGGGGTGACCTCAACAACGGGGTTATCTGCGTCACCAACCAAGTCTCCGCGAAACCAGATGCGTTCTTTGGAGACCCCACACGACCCATAGGAGGCCACATCGTGGGTCACACCGCAACATTCCGGATCTACCTCAGAAAAAGCAAAGGCAACAAACGGATCGCACGACTCATCGACTCCCCGCATCTCCCAGAAGGAGAAGCCGTGTTCAGTGTCAGCGAAAAAGGGATACGCGACTAACCATCTTTTTTTTATTCACCAACAAGCTGCACCACAACGGTTCGTTCACGCGACCGAGTATCCAATTCGATGAACACGAGCTGCTGCCACGTCCCATGAACCAAACGTCCTCCTTGAACGGGTATCGTGAGACTCGGACCAAGGAGACTCGCCCGGACATGAGAATGACCGTTATCATCATGCCACGTCTCATGATGATCATACCGAATATCCTTAGGCGCAACACGTTCCAACATCCGAGGAACATCCTTCTGCAACCCTGGTTCATACTCCATCATCGTCACCGCACCCGTAGAACCAGGAACAAAAACACAAACCAAACCATCTTTAATCTTCGATTTCACGACAACCTGCTGAACCTTTTCCGTAATATCGATAATGTCGACTTCCCCTTTTGTTCGAAGATGGAACTCCTCATGATACACAACCATACTTCTCCCTCATTTCACACAAAATAATAATTCCCTAACTCCTCATACATACTAAACGCCTGAATCAACCCATACCCATACGAGTCATCATGACTATACCCGTTCGTTAACCCTTCTAAATTACCGATTTTTTTTGCAGTCTTTGCTAGAACATCCTTGAACAACTCAACCGTCTCCTCACCATGATTCTGTGAACCAGTATGACGAAACCCTGGATACGCATCCAACAACAACGCAAGAACACCACTCACAACTGCTGCTGACTGCGCCGTCCCACTCATCGACCCATACGACCCCGCACAACGAGTAGACACAAGGTCGACTCCCGGAGCCACCACCTCGGGTTTCTTATCAGGATCCTGAAGACTCGGATACTGATGACCCACCGAGCTAAACGAAGCGATCACCCCAGCACTATCAACCGCACCAACCGCGATAACCGAACCCGTTCGAGAAACAAACGAGACATCACCATCATCATACGGTCGATCATTCCCCGCAGGAGCCACCACAAACACACCTGCCTGAGCCGCACGAACACACGCATCCCGCGTCAACCGGTTTTCATTACTAAGAATTCTTTCAGGTTTCTTCCCCAGAGACAAACAAATAATATCTGCCCCATGATCCACACAATACTGAATACCGGAAGCAATCACCGAATCATTACCACCCCCATACATACACTCATTACACGAGATCACTTTTACCACGATAAACTCAGCATCAGGACAAATACCTTGCACCGCAACCTGAGTAATAACCCCCTGAGTAGATCCTCTCCCCGCAAGAACCCCTGCGATATGCGTCCCATGATCACAATCATCATAACAAAAAAGCTCTCCATTAAGAGTATCATTCCAACCAATAAAAGACGATGACTCAAAATCCTGATGAGACGTCTCAACACCCGTATCAACAATCCCAACAACAACCCCTGATCCATAAAACCCTAGATTCTGCATCACATCAACCTGCGTCATCTCAAACGCCCACGTATTCGCCGGTGGGGTGAACACACGCAACAACGATATCGACACAAAAAGAAGAGAGATCACAACAACAATCACACCGATGCTAAGAACGATCCGTCGTCGATTCATTACTCCTCACATCTATGGCGAAAAAAATATTTTCCGTCCAGCAGCATCTCTCCTAAACACACCAAAATCAGGGATATGCTGCAACGTCTTCCGGTCAAACACCGGTCCTTCTTTACAGACACGCAGTCCTTCACCCACACAGCATTGCCCACAAATTCCTATACAGCATTTCATGTAACGCTCAAGAGAAGCTTGAAAAGGAAGAGACCGGGAAGAGTCAAACACTCGTTTCATCATTATTTCCGGGCCACACGTATATACTGTGTCGAATTTTTCTTTTTTCAACACCTCTTTGGCTAGATCTGAAGCAAACCCTTTAAAACCCTGAGAGCCGTCATCGGTTGAAATCAACACGTTTGCACCAGATGTTCGTAATCGTTTCTCAAAAAAAACCTCGTTTTTCGTTTTCATCCCGATAATCACGGTTGAAGCACTCTTGTTTTTCATCGCATGCTCAACAGCGGGTGCAAGCATGGCAACACCCGTACCTCCACCAACAAAAAGCATACGTTTCCCCTTAAAAGTGAATCCAGTACCAAAAGGGCCTCGAATACCGAGTAGATCCCCTGTTTTTAAGGAGAATAACGCTGATGTTGCTTCACCAACTTTTCGAAACGTAATCCCCTTGCGGTCTCCTAGGATATAGGAGACGCTCATCGGTATTTCATCAACCCCGGGGATCCAAATCATATAGAATTGGCCGGGGATAACCGCTCCAGGGTAGTGAAAGAAATGAGTTTTGACATCTTGTGTTTCTGAAACCGTTCGTAGAATTTTTACTACCGTAGGCGTATTCATAGGTGTGCTACCCCGATTAGTTCTGAGAGTTTCGTATAGTGATGCGTCTTCATCCATGTATTCATTTCAGTACAAATTTTTTTGAATATATCAGGACCTTCTGAGTATAGAGCGGTTCCTATCTGGACCGCAGAGGCGCCCGCCATGATGTATTCAAGTGCATCCTCCGCTGTGCTGATTCCACCTGTACCGATAATAGGGATTTTTACGTGTTCAGCAATTTCATAGACGCATCGTATGCCTATTGGTTTGATTCCTCTGCCGGAGTATCCGCCGATTTTGTTTGCGAGTATTGGTGTATGTGTTTCAAGGTCTATTTTCATGGCTTTCAGTGTGTTAATCGCGACGATCCCATCTGCATGAGCGGATTCCGCGGCTTTTGCGAGTTCTACGATGTTGGTCACATTAGGAGATAGTTTAACAAAAACGGGGAGTTGTACGGTTTCTTTCACTTTTTTTGTGATCTCATGGATGAGATGTGGGTCTGAGCCTATTTCTAGACCGTATCCTTTTGCATGCGGGCAACTGAGATTAAGTTCGAGAGCATCTGCACCATAGTGTTGCATTCTTTGTGCAAGGGTGACAAATTCTTCCGCGTTTGCTGCGTAAATACTACCGATTAGTGGAATTGTTCGAGGTGTGAGTTGTTTCATTTCTTCTGCGTAGTTCTCGATTCCTGGGTTGGGGAGTCCCATCGCGTTGAGTAGCCCAGTTTCTAGTTCAACAACGGTAGGGTTGGGGTATCCTTCCCGGGCGGTTAATCCGATTGATTTGGTGACGATTGCTCCGGCGCCACTTTTAATAATTCGGTGTATACTTCCTGCGTCTTCTCCGAGGATACCTGAGGCTAGAATTGTTGGGTTTTTTAAGTGAAGAGAAGTAAGACGGGTTGAGAGATCAGGCATGATAGCACCAGCACGTGAAATAGTACGGTGGGTAAAAAAGGTATGGTTGTAGATGTGGTTTATTCGTATTCTTGTTTTTTTGTGTTGGGTAAAAGAGGGAGGTAAAACGTGAGGATGGAGGTGGAGATGGGTACACAGAGATAGACGGTTGGTGAGGAGAGGAGAAAGGATGGGAAAAAAAATCTTATCCTGTGTATTGGCATCTCCACGTTTCATGTGAATGCAAGTTTGTGAATGGTTGTTTTCTTTACCACCCCTACGTTATTAACAGCCGTTAATATACGGTCTGTATTTAAAACTTTTGGTGAGTATGCGACTAATCACTTATCTATTTATATGAGAATAGGAGAAAAATGAGCCAAGAAAAACTGCCTGACATTAACAATCATTAATTATTTAATTAACAACAGTTAATATTAAGTACACCATAACCTATTCTAGAAAGGATGCAACGAACACCCTGTGAATTCATGATGTGGAATGGACTTCCCGTTATTAGAAAAGAAATCGCAGAAAGCATGATTACCAACTACGATCTCACACAAAAAGAAGCAGCACAAAAACTTGGGATAACACCCGCAGCCGTCTGCCAATACCTCTCAAACAAACGAGGAAAAATAAAAATCCTTGATCGAGACATCCTCCTAGAAATCAAAATGTCTGCTCAACGAATCATTGAAAATGATAATTCCGTCGTTCTTGTAGAAACCTGCAGAATCTGCAGAATCCTCAGAACAAAAGGAGTCTTCTCCTACGAAACCTGCAGCTGTGAAGAATAAAAACAAATGAATTTTTTATGCATTAAATTTACTGGATCGATGCCAACGATTCCTCATGAATACTAAACACTTCCACCATATGATGAGGATGATACGACAACTTCGCCTGCCGTAACCCTGGCTGCCCCATATCAGTTTCTCGATTAACAAACAATACTTCTTTCTGGAGACGTTTCGCAGCTTCAAGATTTACTGCCTTATAAATCCCATCATACTCCGGAGACCCTTTTTCATAATGAACCACCGCAGTATCCGGACTCATACGCTCGAACACAGAAATCGCCTCAATAACACCGTTAATCCGCAGAACTATCCCAGAAAGACCCAAAACGAAAAAATGTTTCATCGAAAACAGAATAGCTTTTCGTTCATTCTCCAACACCACATCAGATTCACAATCCTTCCAGAGACACCAGCGTTTCAGAAACTCCGAGATCTCAGCCATATTATCCCGTGAAATATCCTCAACCGTATACGAATAATTCTTATTAAATTTATTCAAACGATTCCGGATTTTCGCATAAGGCGTACCCGACAGCTCAGCGAGATCAACAGCCCGATACACATAATCAAACATATCCCGATCATCAACAAAAACCAACGAAGGAAACAAGGAGGACATCCAGGTTTTTGCTTGAGCATCAATTAACACCATAGGCGTCGCTGACCCCGACGTTTTCGCTAAAAGAAGAACCTGCTTCAGTATCGAACGATCTGATTTACCTGATGGGGGACGAAACAATACTCGTTCACCCTGGCGAGTCATAATAATCAACGAGTCATGCACAAAAACAAATCGATACTCTACATATTCACTCCAACTGACCATCGTGGTAAACAAATTATCACTATGCACAGGAGGAAAACGAGCATAATGCGCATCAAACAAAGGTTTATCCACCAAAGAAACACGATGAAAATCATCTAAAGAAAGCATCTCTTAATCCTCCTTATGATATTTCATTGGTGTATACCCACTCAACGCATGAAAACCAGAAACAGAGTAAAAAGTTTCACTCCCGGGTTCCGCTAGTAACCCGATCCAAGAAATACCCTTTGATAAACACAGGGTAACGAGGAACTCGATAAGTCGTTTCCCAATCCCCGATCGACGATAATCCGGGAGAATAATAAAATCCTGGATATATGCATCAGAAACACCATCAGAAAGGACGCGGCCCATCCCAATAGCTTCCCCGGTCTCAGAATCGACAACCACTGCAAAAAGAAAACTCCCCTGAATCAACGCAGGAATACCTGAGGAATCATAGGTGTCTTTCCACCACCCACCAGCTCTATACAACCTCACGATTTCCTCAACCGGCCACGAATCAACACGTTTAATCTGATACCGTTCCTTACTCATACCTTCATCAATATCCACACGAATTACATAATTAGTTCTATATGAAAAAAAAGGAAAAGAAGAGATTGTTCAATGATATTCTTAGGTGCATTAATCTTCAACAAGAACTATGACTGATCGCTTGTTTTGGACAAGCATTCACACAAGCACAACACTCAATGCATTCCTCAACTTTTTGGCAGACCGCTTTCCCATTTTCAAGTTTAAAGATTTCAACAGGACATGCAGTAATACATTCCCCAGCACCAATACATTTGTCATAATCAACCGCAATGGTGATATTTCCTTCCTTAAATTCTTTTTTCATAGTGATTACACAATCTCCCAAATCAATAGTTGCGTTTACCCGTAACTACTCATATTATATATGATTTCTGGTTAAATTGTTCTCACTGTAATATGATGAAGGAAACCCTTATCTTCTCTCCTTCTATTCGCTTCTCTTACGACGGGGGATTATTTCAGTGTTAAATCGAGCGAAGGAACTCGCTACCATTATAAAAAAATCCAAAGAGATTCATATCGTTACTCATATTGATGCTGATGGGATAACCGCAGGTGCGATCGCATCTCAAACACTGAAAGGGTTAGGTAAGGAATATTCTCTTGACTGCGTGAAACAGTTAGATGATACAGTTTTGAAAAAATTACTCGATGATAATCACGAGCTCGTCTGGTTCACTGATTTAGGGAGTAGTATTAGTTCTCAGTACCCTACGATGAATAAAATTATTACGGATCATCACACCTGCCCAGATTCGTCAAATCATCCGTTTCATCTGAATCCTCATCTCTTCGGTTTGGATGGTTCCTATGAGATCAGCGGGGCTGGGGTAACCTATCTTGTTTCAAAGGTGATTGATAAAAATAATCTTAAATTATCGGCTCTGGCTGTCGTTGGTGCTTGTGGTGATCTTCAGGAGAAACGATGGCAGAAGTTGACTGGGATGAACGCATCCGTGGTGGATGATGGGAAACTCAGCGGTGTTCTTCAGGTGAAAAAAGATATCCGGTATTTTGGGCGGGAAACACGACCTCTCACAAAGTTATTACAATATGCTAACGACCCTGTTCTCCCTGGGTTAAGCGGACGGGAGGATGCCTGCGTATTGTTCCTCCAAGACTTACAGATACCATTAAAAGAAGGTGATAGGTGGAGACGATGGATTGATTTAGAGAAATCAGAGCGGCAAAAAATCATGTCGTCACTTGCTCGGCTTCTCCTTATGAAAGGGTTCGGATATAAAAATGCTGAGCGCATCCTAGGTGAGGTATATATTCTTAAGCAGGAAGAGCCAGGGACTGAGTTGCATGAAGCAAAAGAATTCGCCACGCTATTGAATTCGACTGCACGGTATGGTAAACATGAGGTGGGGTTACGCGTCTGTGAAGGTGATCGAGGGGCGTGGTTGAAACAAGCACAAAACCTTCTTCAGGGGCATCGACAGAATCTTGTTGAAGGGTTACAATTCGCGCGCGAAGAAAAAATACAGAAACGAAAATTCCTTCAATATTTCCATGCGGGAGAGGGCATCCGCGATACAATTATTGGGATTGTCACAAATATGTTACTAAACTCGGATGATGTTGATTCGAGTCTCCCATTATTAGGGTTCGTATGGACCGAGAATGGTGACGTGAAAGTCTCTGCTCGGACAACTCAAACGATGGTTGATAAGGGAGTTGATTTATCCTCGGCGATGAAAAAAGCAGCGGCGATGCTGAATGGTGTCGGTGGTGGACATAATATTGCTGCGGGTGCGACGATACCAAAAGCAACCGAGGAAGAATTCTTAGATCTCCTCGAACGTGAACTACAACATCAGCTTTCCTGCTGAGACGTCTTATACACCGTAAGGACTTTGATTTCATAGCGGAGCGGTTGATCAATGAAGCTGATATCAGGGGCACCAATATTCATCGCTATCGTTGCCGAGGTATCATTGACTTCGATGATTTTGAAATAATAATTAACCGAGGTACTTATTGAAAACGTGTGATTGACCTTGATCTTAGAGTGAATCGTGAACTGTGTCGAGTTCGTTACGAAGAAGGTTACGTTCCAGTTAAACAATGGTAACAGGAATGATGTCCCGTTTACTGGGAGTAACTGATAGGTGATATCGGTATCGGTTATCTGGGTTATTTTCGCATACAACACGCTGCTTGTTTCAAACACGATATGACCATAATCAAAGGTTGTGTTCTCCGCAAGAGTAACAGAAGGGAAATCATAATAGAATAACGTCTTATTTTCCGTAATAGAAGAATTCAGGACTGAATCAAGCGGATACGGTCCAACACCGGATTCAACAGCGAGGGTAACATTCCAGGTACCATACGCATCCTCAGCAGGGATCAGCACGGTCTTATTTTCTCCTTCAGTCATTGATACTAATGCGTTTAAGAAGCCGTTTACTTTTGCTGAGGAATAATTCTGATATCCTGAAGGAAGCGAAAGAGTACCGTTGGGGTTCACGAAAATCCGAGCGAAATCACCCCCAGTTTTATTGACAACATCATCGTAGGTGGTTTCAAAAACCGTATTATTCACTGCGAATCTCCCGATATATTCGACATCAGCACAATCACCAATCGCTATCTGTGCAGGTGCTGAAAAACAACCAGTAAAACCACTAATAATCAAGAAAAACACCGTAAAAACCACTACACATGATGCGAGAGACGCCTGTAACAACTTTTTTTGTATCATGAGCTGGGTTGAATAGTATCACGCTATATATACTCTACGGACATTGTTAATAAAAAATATCTTGAGGAATACGGTCTATTCTATTTTATACACTGTATCAACGGTTACTTCAAATTGTAAATATTCCCCGGCTAATGGATGGAGACTATACCCTGAAAGCTGGATATCGCCAGTATACAAAGTAGAAAACACTTGCAGAGGGATATTCATATACTGACGGTTAATCGACATCGTTCGGTTAAAAGTCAGAACCCGATCAATTTCAGTATAAAAGTGTTCCCCTTCTGAGCTACCAGGTGATGAAAGATTAATCATCGTCTCAGTAACATTTTGTATCGTAAACGAGGTGTCAATAGGCATACCAAAATACGTATACGTATACGGGTACACCGCTCCTATCTGCGGGGAACTCGTAAGTGTGACTGTGGTATTCGTCCATGTCGCAGAGGTCGCATTAGGGAACACAAACTCGATTTTTGTAAGATTCCCCTGATAATACGGAGTTATCATATCCACAAAATTCTCGGTTTTTATCGGGTTCAAACGAACATTAACAATATCATCAGATACATTTACTAGAGACGTTTCATTCTCCCACAGGAAAAAAGGTGGATATATAGTGACCGCTAAATTTTCGTCAACAAAAACCTTACTCAAATCCTTAATAATAATCTGCGGTAATGTGAACATATCGAAACCCTCAGGATCAACCCAATACAGACTAATATTCTCACTTGTGAGGTTCGTCACCATAACCGTTAAATTCAGACCAAACAAAATACTCTCAGAATAAAACGTATCACCAACAATGAGCTTATTCCCATACCCATCCTCAGGAGAAATAGGGCCAATGACCGCGGTTTCACCTTGTTTCAACCCGATGAGACCATTCATCATACCATCAATAATCCCTGAAGAATACTGCTCATACCCAGTGGGAGGAGCCAAGCTTTTATTCAGACTCACAAAAACGTGTAAGGGTGTCCCACCGGTTTTATTCACGGTATCATTATACGAGGAATCAAAAGTCGTCCCATTACTCACATAACTCCCAATATACGAAATATCAGCACAATCACCAACAGCAATCTCTGGTTTCACCTGTAATAAATTCTCCATGATATCCTGACCATAGAAGATCACAAAATACGATGACAACGCAGATACAACGAGGATAACCAGCACGAGAACAGCTAACTTTTCATTTTTCATAGACGAGTTGAATGAAATTGTTCTATATTAACTTACGCTCGGCTCTGATGAACCGCCCCAATCAACGTACGAATAAGACGAGCAGCAAGTAACGCAGTTTGCCCATGATCATACGGGGGACACACCTCAACCACATCAAACCCCACTAAATCAGATGAAAAAAACTCAAGACACTCCCGCACCTCTTGAGGAGTAAAACCATATGGCTCCGGTGTGCTCGTCCCCGGAGCATACGCAGGATCAATCACATCAATATCAAGCGTCAGATACATCTTCTTCCCATCAAGATACCGCCGGGTTTCCTCCAATATCACGGGTAATGAACGCTGCTGAATCGTATACAAATCTCGAAAGAATAACTGTTGATGCTGAGCAGCAACAAATTCTTCTTTCTCAGCAGAACGAATCCCTAACACCGCAATATGACCAATTTTTATGTGATCACTAATACGACGAATCACACACGCATGATTAAACGATTCATTCTCATATTGTTCACGAAAATCCAAGTGCGCATCAAGAGACACCACAGCAATATCCTTCGGAAACGCCTGAATCACACCCGCAGTCACGGAATGCTCGCCCCCTAAACCAACGGGAAATTTCCCTTGTTTCAACACCGAGGATACAAACGTTCTTACTTTCTCAATCATTTCCCTTGGCTGACACTCGTCAACATCGAGATCACCATAATCATGCATCCGAATATCCCGAAGATCAATACCAGTGCGAACATCAAAGGTCTCAAAATTCCACCCCGCCTGACGAATCTCCTTCGGCCCCTGAACCGCTCCCATACGAAACGAAGATGTCCTATCATACGGGACACCATAAATAACAAACTCTGCATCGCGAAACGATGACTCAGCATCAGCAAAATATGAAGGAACTTTCATACTCATCAAGAATGATAAAATGCAAGGGAAAGAAAAATATTACGTCCGGGTAATCTTCTTTTTCCCCATCGCGTGCAAATACAGGACTTCTTTTCCAGGCTCCAACTGACCCTGTAAATCCTCAGAAATCGGCATCTCAAACGTTTCATAGGTCTCCAAATCCATCAACTGAACCGCGGTCTTCCCCACTAATGCGAGAATCTGTGCACTCCGTTTATCAATCATCGGAACAGAGACTTTATGTTTCACCGGATGGACGACACTCCGTTTTTGCTCATCAAAGATCCCAATCGCTTCTATCCTCGCCTTCGCCTCGCCATGCTTCCCTGGTTTTGACGTAGAAATACTCACAATCTTACATGGCTCGTCATCGATAATCACATATCGACCTACCTTTAATGTTCTCACTTCAGCTAACTCTTTCATATTTTACTCACCTGATGTTTTATAGACGACATCGTGTTCTCGGACTCGATCTATCAATTTGATGCCGACATCATCACCAGCTTTCACCGATTGAACCTGATTTTTTTGAATCTGCATACTCTCCACTTTTTGTGTCAGATCAGTATTTGCCCCAACGATATGGATGGTATCACCCACTTTCAATGTTCCCTCAGTGATTTTTATGGCAGCAACATTGATGTGCGAAAAGAAATGCTCAACGACACCAATTTTTTCTTCAACCATAACTTTTACTCACCCAACCCTGTAATCGTAAAGGGTATACTTATAGCTCTCGTTGTTTCACGAGTTCATAGATCGCTCGTTGTCCATGTTTATTACAAATAAATGCTTCCCAACAAGAATCCCAGGTCATCGGGTTCCCACAGACAGGGCAAGCTAAACTATCGATAACCTCTCTTTGTGCTTTCGTTGTAGTTTTAACAACTTCAGCTTTTATTTTTTTACTTGGATTAAGCGAATCCATAACATAGACGATTCTATCGGGAGGGGCAAAGGGAGTGGTATCCTCTTTCATCCTTTTTTTTCGATATGCTTTCATTTGTAGTTTGTATTTTTCCATCATGGTCTGGCGTCGGCCCATATGCAGTCACCATATCGTTTTTTCTAGTGGGGGAAATAGGTTCTTGTTTTATAACCTCTTTCCTTATATGAGCATGGCTATGAAGGTTATTGATTTACCTCTCAATGAAGAGATTGTCGCTATCCTTAAAGAGCAAGGTATAACAGAATTATATCCTCCGCAGGCGGAGGCGTTACCTGGTGCTTTACAGGGTAAAAACATGGTGTTGACTATTCCGACGGCGAGTGGGAAAAGTCTTGTTGCATATCTGACGATTCTGCAACGGTTGATCGATGAAGGCGGGAAGGCCGTGTATGTTGTACCGTTGCGTGCATTAGCTCGGGAGAAATATGATGATTTGAAGGCGTTTGAACGGGTGGGTGTGAAGGTTGCGCTTGCGACGGGTGATTTGGATGATTCTGATCCGTATCTTTCTCGGTATGATGTGATTGTGTGTACGTCTGAGAAAGCGGATTCGTTGCTTCGTCATGGGATCTCGTGGCTTTCGAAGATTAAGGTGTTGGTGGTTGATGAGATTCATCTGATTCATGATCCGAGTCGTGGGCCGACTCTTGAGGTGATTATCGCTCGTTTTAAGGCGTTGAATCCTCAGACGCAGATTATTGCGTTGTCGGCAACGATTCAGAATGGGGTAGAGCTTGCGGATTGGCTTGGGGGAACGTTGATTCGGTCGGATTGGAGACCTGTCCCGTTGAAAGAGGGGGTGTTTTATCAGAAGTCGATTCGGTATAATGATGGATCTACGAAAAAGATTACGTCAACGGTTGAGGATCCTTTGGAGTGGCTTGTGCGCGATTCACTTGGTGGTGGTGGGCAGGTTCTGGTTTTTGTGAATGCGCGTCGTTCAGCGGTTTCTCTGGCGAAGCGGTTATCTCTGGTGGTTGAACAAATGCTGTCTGATTCTGAGCGGAAGACTCTGAAAAAGCGGGTTCGGTTGCTTAAGAACGAACAATTAGAGAGTACTTCAGTGGCAACTATGTTGGCATCGTGTCTTGAGCGAGGGGTTGCGTTTCATCATGCAGGGTTGGATAGTGCGCAGCGGCGTGCTATTGAACAGGGTTTTAAGGATCATGAAATCAAAATTCTCGTGGCAACTCCGACGCTTGCTGCAGGGGTGAACATCCCTGCTCGTCGGGTGATTATCCGGGATTTGTGGAGGTATGACCTGAATTTTGGGATGCAGCCGATCCCGATTCTTGAGTATAAACAGCAGGCAGGTCGTGCAGGGAGACCACAGTATGACTCTGAAGGCGAAGCGATCACGATCGCGAAATCTAGTGAGCAGAAAGACCAGATTTTCTCTGATTATATTCTTGGTGACACCGAACCAATTTATTCGAAGTTAGGGACTCAGTCCGCATTGCGTATGCATTTACTCGCAGCGATCGCAACCCGTTTTGTTACTGATCGCGAAGGCATCGATCGATTTATTGATAGCACGTTTTTTTCGTATCAGTCGGACGTGTTAAGTCTTCAGAGGGAGATTGACACGGTCCTCCAGTTTCTACTTGAAAACGATTTCATTGAAGAAAAACGATCCCAGTATACAGCGACGTTGCTTGGAAGTCGAACCAGCTCCTTGTACATTGACCCGCTCTCCGCGGTGCAGCTCAGAACAGCGTTATCTCAGGCGAAAATCAAAGAAATACCATCCCTCGCCTATTTGCACGCGGTATGCTCCACCCCAGACATCCAATCCTTATACCTACGACGGAAGGATACCTGGGTGGAAGAAAAAGCAGAAGAATTCCAACCTTACCTTTTACTCACCCTACCAGTTGTTTCAAGTACTGAGTATGAATGGTTCTTAAGCGCGTTAAAAACCGCGTGTTTACTCGAAGACTGGATCAACGAGATATCAGAAGACGGCTTGGTAGCAAAATACGATATCGGACCCGGAGATATTCATACCATGGCTGATAAAGCAGAATGGCTACTCCACGCTGCACGAGAGTTCGCCAGATTATACCATTTCTCGTCAGTCTCAGACCTCGGGGATCTCCTCCTCCGGATCAGATATGGCTGTAAAAAGGAGCTGCTCAACCTCGTCCAACTCCGAGGCATCGGACGAGTACGAGCACGAGCATTATACCGCGAAGGATTCACCTCCATAAGCAAGTTACGAGAAGCACCCATCGATCGAATAGCAGCTATTAAAACCATAGGAAAAACCATCGCAACAAATATAAAAAATCAACTAGAGGATACCAAGAAAAAAACAAATAAAGAACTCATAGAATTCGTTGACTCTGAAGGATGAAGACCATATGATACAAATCATCGGAGCCAAAGGAACTATCCCCCATGTTGAACGTTTCCTACAACACATACTCAGTGTTGCTCAACAAAACAACGTGGTGATACAAGTCATGGATGCTAAGGTCGTCTATGGAAAAAATCATGTACTCTCAGCAGCAACACACGCAATACGCGCTATGAAACAAAAAAGAAACACCACGAAGTCGTTAGCAATGGAGCTATTACTCTATGCGTCAGGAGAACGACAAATAAAACTCGGGATAAAAAAAATGGGGGTAACAAAAAGAACACAAACAATAGCCCTTGTCATCATCCAGAAAATGAAGGGAATCCCTGATGCACAAGGATCACTATCAAATCATGCCCTACAAGCGTTGCTCAAAACAATAAAATTCTCCCGTGACGATAAGGTTCTTGAAGGTGACGCTGATACGTTAAAAAGATTTGGTATCACTACACAAGAAATTACAACGGTCCCATCGAGAAAATATGGTGATTTAATATTAGAGAAAGTCGCGATGGTCGATGTGATAAAATAAACCATCAATCTGCCCGCATGGGGTAGCTTGGATATCCTAGAGGCCTGCGGAGCCTCAGACTCGGGTTCAAATCCCGATACGGGCGTAAAAAAAAACAATAAACAATAGCGGGAGAGGTCGTATGTCAAAAATAATACTTATTGACAAAAAATTCAGAAAAAACACAAAGAAATATATTTTCCAATGTGTTCTTGCAACTTTAACCGTTTTTGCAATATTGTTATTTCTTGATGTGTTATCTGAAACCGCAATTATCACTTCTTTAGGAGCAAGCGCGTTTATTGTTTTCACCATGCCGAATCGATATATGTCTGATCCAAGACGACTCATCGGTGGATATATTGTTGGACTCACAATTGGTATTCTTTTTCATTTATTATTAACATTAATAATTGGAAATACCGTATTAGTAGAACATATAAACACGCTCGTTATTTTTGGTGCTATTGCTGTGGGGTTTTCAATATTTATCATGGCTGTTACTAATACTGAACATGCTCCTGCAGCAGGTATCTCACTAGGACTAGTTATTAATCAATGGGATTATCTTACTTTACTCTTTATTATCGGAGCAATTCTATGGATGAGCATTATACGAAAACTACTGAAACCATATCTTATGGATTTAATTTCTCCTCATCTGAGAGGATTTTAATATTTTCATAATGTACATCGAGTAAAGATAATGGTGATTGAATAGATACATATATGATTGGAACGATAATTCTCTTGATAAAATGAAGTCGAAATTAATTGATCCAGATAGGTATTTCAAAGAATCATGGGATATTATTATCGCTATTTTAACAATTTTTCTTGCTATTGAAATTCCTTTAAGACTTGCGTTTGATTATCCTCTACTCAACATTTATATTGAAATTATTATAACCCTGCTTTTAGTAATTGATATTATTATCAATTTTATTACGCAAATCTATTCGAAAGGTATTTTAATAAAAAATCAAAAACAAATTACTCACCGGTATATTCGAAAATTATTTTTCTTTGATCTCATCGCCGCAATACCTTTCGCCTTATTAACGCTCGTGTTTCCCGGGGTAATTTTGATTCGATGGCTCAGTCTTACCCGATTGTTTAAATTATTACGTCTAAACTCCCTTATTTCTAAATGGCGGAATCATCAAGTCATTAACCCAAGTGTTCTTCGGTTAGGGGTTTTCTTTTTTTGGATTTTCTTATTAGCTCATGGATTAGCTTGCCTGTGGATTTATATTGCACGAATTGAAAATCTTGATACTATACCCACATATATGAATGCCATATACTGGACGATTACAACCATCACAACAGTAGGATATGGAGACATCACTCCTATTACTGATTTACAAAAAATCCTGACAATGGCCGCTATGATTATTGGTGTTGGAGTCTATGGGTTCGTTATTGGTAACATTGCAAGCCTTTTATCCAATATTGATATCGCAAAAACCAGTTTCTTAAAACAAATGGAAGATGTGAATTCTTTTTTAACGTACAAATCCGTTCCAAAGCGGTTAAAACAAAAAGTACAAAACTACTTTCACTATGTGTGGGATAATCAACTCGCACAATGTGAGCATGAGATTCTGAACACGCTCCCCCTCTCATTAAAAACAGAGATATCAATGCAAATTCATCGTAAACTCATTGAACATGTTCCATTTTTTCAGAATACCGATAAAGAGTTCATCAGCGATATAATCTCACAAGTTCAACCACAAGTATTCCTCCCAGAGGATCATATCTTTAAAAAAGGAGATATCGGAGATTGCATGTATTTTATCTGTAATGGTTCCCTTGATGTGTTATCAGATGATGAAAAATCATCACTCGCAACATTAAAAGAAGGAGATTATTTTGGAGAAATCGCATTAATAAAAAAAGTTACTAGAACACGAAGCGTACAAGCAAAAGAATATTGTAATTTATACGCACTTGAAAAAAAGAATTTCGATACACTTCTCGAAAAATATCCGATATTCAAAAAAAATATCTATGAAACACTACAAAAAAGAGAAGCACCATCAGCTGATCAACACATAAAAATGTAAAAAAACATTTGTGCTCTAGTACGCCAACTGTTTTTTATGGTTTACTATTATGTAAACATGGTTTGCTGTTGTTTCCGCTATCCTAGTAATAATTCGAGGAATTTTTCCCCATTAAACACCATGAATTTACACGGTTCAATAGTTTTCACAGATGCGGAACGGAACCCTTTATCAAAAAGAGCCATTTCACCGAACATATGCCCTTTTTCTATCGTAGCCAACTCAGTTTCTTTCCCGCGCGTATCCTCCTTATAGACCTTTACTTTCCCGCTCAGAATCAGGTATACCTTATCTGCCCTGTCACCCTCTGAACATATCACACGCCCTGCATCAACCGATTCAGTGGTACAATTCTGCACTAACAGTTGTAGTTGATCGTCTGTTAAATGCGCACAAAACGGATTATTTTTAATGGTTTCTTCAAGAGAAACATGATCTGAAGGAATAAGATATTTCAGAGGAATATCCTCGTTATCACCATACCAATTCTCAGTTGTTCGAGGTAACGATTGAGGTTTCGTTTTCTTTGGTGTACGAACTGTTTTCTTTTTCTTTTGATGTTCTTGTATGAGTTCATCTATCACCATATCTCGCGCCTTTAACACGTAATTCCTCACAATTTGCATGGATAACTCATTGGAATTTGGTGACATAGGAAACGCCTTTAACGCATACACGAAATAGCGACTATCTTTCTCATCAGGAGCATATTCTGGGGTGCGATATCCTGAAGTAAAACTCGTATAGGGTGGGTTTTCCCAACCAGGGACTTTTTGTTTTGGATCCCGTAGTAACGCAAAAAGTTTGTTTGCTATTCGTTGTTGCAGGAGGTTATACGCTCGTAATTCATTCTGATACTGAGGATCATTTAATTCTTTCTCGTATTGCTGCTCAGCATCAACATGTTTGGGATACACTCGGAATAGAGTGACGAACCCGTGGTTATCAGGGTTTACACACACCAGGTTTTTATCCTTTTGGAGTAACTCACGGAAGAAAATCCCTACTTCAATAATCCTCCCAAGCATGACCTGATACCCTTCATGCCCAAATAGTCGAAGCGTCGCCCATCCTGCCATAGCGTATGCTCCGGTTCGAGACGTTTCAAGAGTAAATTTGAACGGATTATAGGAGGTTCTATCCTGTAAATACCCAGGGAGAGGTCTGCTCAGAAGATCACAAAATGTATCATAGTCTTTGACAACAAAAAAACTGCTGTTATACGGTGCCCATCCTGTTTTATGAAAATCGATACCAATAGCATCTGCAAAGTGGAGAGGTTTGATTTGTTGATAATTATGTTCCAAAATCTTCAATGCTTTCTTTGAAAATTGTAAAGGATTTTTCTTGAAATCATATGACCGGAAAGCAAGCCAGGACCAACCAATAACTGCGTCAGCATACAAAAAAGGTTTTGGGTATTCCTTTGCGTTTTTATATTGGTCGATTATTTTCCGGACTTCTGCGATAGGATCGATAGCAAATGCATCTGTTGTTCCCATCGTACATACAATCATCACGACAGGTTTACCTTCCTGCTGACACTCCTTCATAACCCGTTTGAGATCAGGGATACTCATTCGGTTATGCTCATCGACAGGGATTTCACGGACGTTATTCATACCCAAACCTGTCCAATCAGAACAATTTTGTTTCACATAATGTCCTGCGCGAGATACGAGAATCTGGCCTTCTTCACGAATACCTTTGAAGCGTGTTTCCTTTCCGAGAACCGTTGTTAAAGCTAACTTCGTACCATACAAATAACAACCGGTACCGCCAAAGGTGTATATCCCCCCAGATTTATGCGGATCCCACCCAATCAATTGAGCAAGCATAGCACCTGATTCAATCTCGGTTTTCGCGATATTCCAAGAATATTCGCCCTCGAGTATATTCGGACTAAATACCTGACACAAGGTTGAACCTATGATCGAGGCAGTGTTCGGTGGTGGAACAACATTACACATCGTCTGTGGATGATTCCAGTTAGGCATACCATTAAAAAAATTGACTAACTCTGTAATCACTTCCGGTAGCGGCGTCATATGTTCGTTCAATTTTACATCTTTACATGTTGAGTAATCTGGGAGAGCAGGATCGCCTAGGTACCCTTGCCACGCTTTTTGTTCCTGGAACATGCGCGGGTGTTTCATCGTATCTAATTCATGAACAGCTTGGAGAAACGTATTTTCAAATATTTGATCATCACCTTCTTCTTTCCAAGGAGAAGGAAACGCAGATTGGATAATTTTTAGGTGACTTCTCCATTTTGCTGAGATATTCTTTGATTGCGTTGGAGCATTATCTTGTAATTTGTTATCCTGTTTTTTACTACGAGTGGTTTTTGACATAATTTACCTCCCATTTTTCGGAATTTGAAGAATATTGAAATATGATTATATTACTTAAAAGTGCTGTATTTATTCATTTAATATATTTCTTTTAAAATCTCGTTAGATAATTATCATTCTGTTAAGTAATTTCTATCATATTGAAGTAAAGAGGTTTCTAAAAAAATTGATATTCTCATTTCTCTCAAACAATAGTGTAGTAGTAATGATCTATACCGTTAATGTGTCACCCTCTCTGGTGATGGTAATTGGATGATTCAACTCTTTAGCCAATCCCTGTATTTCTTCTTTGATTTTTTTCTCATATTTCGGGTTTAAATGTATTAACAGAATCTTTGGCAAATATCCTTTAATCCGAAGGAAATCTTGTAGCTCTTTATTTAACATTTTTGGACATAGATGTGCTGCATTTTTTGCTGTTTGTTCGAGACTATTCGGAAAAGTAACATCGATGATGATGAGTTGCGGTGATATATGTCTCCAGAGAGGTGATAGACCAGGACCGGTATCGCCACTGTAAAAAAATTTCTTTTTTCCATCTTTTGAAGTGATTTCAAAACCTATCGAACCCGTAGTATGATTTATTGGTAATGGTAAAACATGATATCCTTCAATAGTTGTTGGCTTAAACGGTTGTAGTGCTATTAATTTAATAGGTGATTTTTTTAAAAAAGGGGTTTTTCCAGTAAATTTAGGATATATGACTCCATCAAACAGATTGGAAGAAAGGATTTTAAGCGTATGGGGAGAAGCAAGTATCTTTGTGGTATGATTGAGGTTATTGAAGATAAACGACGGGACCCCTTTGATGTGGTCATAATGTGCATGCGATAATAAAATGGCTTTTATTTTTTCTTGTTCTGAAAAAGAGAGTGCTGATGCGAGACTTCCTGCGTCAACAGCTAAGATATTATCAATGAGGAATGAGACTAATCGTGTGTTCTTTGATTCTTCGTGATGAACGCCTAAAAACTTTAACCGCACTGAATCAACTCCATTACGTAATAAGGGAACACGGTGTTTCTTAAAAACTTTTATGCTCCGATCCAACGTTTTTCCTCCGTCAAATAGTAAATTATATAAAATTCAAAGATAACAGTAAAAATATCGCTACTTTTAAAAAATGTTTTAATAGTTTATGTGATTCAGTCTCTATATGATAGTCTGCGTCGCTGGCACTTTTAATATTTTCCATAAAGGACACAAACAACTCATTGACACAGCATTTCAAACCGCGGGAAAAAACGGGAGAGTCTTTATTGGTATTACTGAAGGAGAACTATTACGGGAAAAAAAATTTACTAAACCTATAACCGAAAGAAAAAATGCAGTAAAAGAATATCTCTCAATCAAAGGATATGAAAACCGTTCTGTAATAAAAACAATAACTGACAAATATGATATCACTATTGATGGAGATTTTGATGCAATCATTGTTTCCCCTGAGACTATTGAAAATGCGCATGATATTAATAAAAAACGGATTTCTCTAGGGAAAAAACCGTTACGGATCATAGAAATCCCGCATGTCTTAGCTGAGGATAACAAACCAATTAGTTCCACTCGTATTTTTAACAAAGAGATCGACGAGAATGGAAAAGTGTTAGGGTAAAATATTTTTTATAAAATCTGATACTATGGTTCGCACATTATTCTGTTATATACAGGAATACATTTCAGGATTTAAATAGTAGTGAACCGGTTCATTTCTGATAGTATTTAACCCCTCAACAAGGGTATCATATATTTCCTGGATCTCTACTTTCCGTGCGCTCTTACCAATAAAAGCAAATGAAACCTTCCCAGTAAACGATTCATTTTTTAAATATTCACACAGATGATGAATCCAGATAAAACCTTCCTCTTTTGGTATATTTCGAAGAGAAAGGAGAAAATGTTTATTTTGAATCGGAGTTACCAGAATAGTTTTGTTATGAATATTCACCTCTTTATCTAAGAGAAATAACGAATTATTCCAATCGATAACAGAGAGAATCCCTAAATTATTAAATTTTATTTTATCAAAGAATTGAGATAGCCCAGTCCATTGCGTTTTTTCCGTTTTCTGTTTTTTCCCTGATTCTTCTAACCAGAGACAGCAGCGATATTCTTCAGCTAGCTGAGCAGGATAAAGTCCTTTTACGAGATTGTGTTCAACTCTCCGGACAATGGTAATAAAAATATCTTTCAGCCCGCCATGGAATTTATATTCTTCACGTTCCAATATCGCTAGGGCTTCTGAGAGACTTAACCCTTTCCTATCAGGTCGTGATCGAATAATCGAATTTAACGTGTCTGCTAATGCGATAATCTGACTTTCTGGAGCAAATTTATCCTGCCCTAAGCGATCAAAAGGGTATCCAACAAAATGCGTCTCAAGTTTTTCACCAGGTATATAAAACCGGGCATGATGCACTGATGCGATCTCAGCAATATCCTTTAGGGTTTTACTCTGTGAAAGAATATTATAGGTACAATACGGATGCATTTTCCGTATTAACAATTCATCTTTACTCAGTTTATATTTCCGAAGAATACTACTCGGAATAAAAACCTTCCCCATATCATGTAAAAGAGCTGCGAGTCTTAACCGTTCAATGCGCTCAACGGTTAACTTAAACCCTATACTCTCAACTCGCTCACGTAACTCTTTATCCTTCGATAACTCATCAATAAAAATATCAATTAGGGTTCGAACATTCAAAGAATGAGTCGCCTGATACTCGTCTTTTGCATCAATACTAGAAATCAAGAGTCGCCCCATCTCTTCAGCTTTATCATACGAAATTTTTTCCATATATAATATTAAATTTAATAGTTGAGCTAACGGAATGAAATTTTGTTCAATATCCTGACCTAAAATATGATGCTCATCGGCTTCTTTAAGCGAACTAATCGTAAATATTCCAATGACTTCTTTTCCAAAGGATAAGGGTATCAGAAGAAAACTTCCAATACCCTGGTCAATCGTTGTGTAAGCTCGTTTACGTAAGGATTCTGCCTCATCTTCGCGACCTACTTCTTGTATCTCTTTACTTGCTAATTCAAATGCCTCAGTTATTTTTTCGCGGGTAAACAGGTGTAAATATGGTCTTCCCTCTTTTTTGTATAATTCACATGCTTTACCAGCAATTGTTGTATCATACGACATCGCCCCAAACATCTCAGCATATTTCTGTACGATCCGCCCTTTATAGTACATATCAAAAGTATTCCCTCGAAGTATCCCGATAGCAATAGTATGAATAGGTTGATTATTTTTATAGAGAAATTGATAAATGTTATTTAATATAGTTTCAATAAAAATTTTCTCACTAGGATTTTCAAGATTTTGGGCTTGGAATTCCTGATAAATATCCTTAAGTAACTCCTCTATCATTTTTCCCTCACGACTATCAATAGCAGTTATAATTACTGTCGTTCTCAATACAGTAATTTATATGCTTCGTTCTTCCGTCTACGAGGATCACGAAGATTCTATTTCAAATAAGCCCCCAGTATTACTCAGATAATCTACACTTTAGATTAATTATTGAAAGCTTTTATTTCTTATATACTTTTTCTGTGCATAATGAATATGAATATCACCATTCTCAATCCTTTCCAAACCTTTTTATATAAAAATGTTATGTAAAGACGGGGGATATTCTGGAAAAAAAATCCGTATCATCACAAAAAGATGAACTAGTAAAAGAAAAACATACAACCGAAAAAAAGGAGAAAACACAACACCGAAAAAAACGATTCCTCTTTATTATCCCGATAATAGTCGTTCTTATTATTATCGGGATTGTTTGGTTTATGTTACCTTCTAACGTTGAGGGAGTAGAAGCCCAACTCATTATTGATTCAGGTATCGTTCAGATAAAACACACTGGTGGATCATGGACACCTGCTCAAAACAACATGACACTTCATCAATCGGATTCTATAAAAACAGGAACAAACGCTTCTGCATCAGTCGTCTTTTTTGAGAGTAGTACTATTAGACTTGCAAACAACACAGAAATAACGCTGGTTGAACTCTTCGAACAAGAAGGACTAACAAAAGTCACCATACAACAAGACGAAGGAAAAACCTGGAATACCGTACTTAAGATTAGTGGTATCGATGATTACGAAGTTCAAACCCCTACCACTGTTGCGAGTGTCCGAGGAACAGCATTTTATGTTAATGTACAAACAACTGGGAGAACCCACGTAGGTGTCGGTCATGGTGTTGTGAATGTTTCAAGTACGAAAAACGGTCAAATAATCCATACCATACAAGTCAACACCAACGAATCAGTCATCATCGATCCTGATACCATTGAACAACCCCTTGAAATCAAACCCTTTGAAAAAGATGACTGGATATTACACAATCAAGAGCTAGACGATGAGAACGTGAATGCGATAAAACAGGATATATTCGCGCGACTTCAACCCTATATACCTGAATTAAAAGAGAGATACGGAGTAACTGACCAAGAATTAGATGTACTGATTGATGGTTATATCAGAGGATACTTCAACCTCCCCTCTGAAACACCACAGTGGATTAAGGACATAATTGAAAAGTCTTGAACTGCCTGGTGTTAAAAATGGCGGGAATATTAAAAAATAAATTGATGAAGACCCTATTGTCTTCTTTGATCATCTCGATTATCGTTAGTCTCCTGATGTTCTCTGGTTTTTTAGATACATGGGAGGCGAAAGTCTCCGATGCTTTTTATGCGCCTAGTCAAACCCTTGATAATATAGTAATTGTTGCAATAGACGATAAAAGTCTGCAAGAACTGGGGAGATGGCCCTGGCCAAGAGACGTCTTCGGTCAGATCATACAGGATGTAAATCAAAGTGCTGTTATCGGTATAGACATCTCCTTTTTTGAACCTACTGAAGAAGACACGAATTTTTCTAATGCGCTCAAAACAAGTAATGTTGTTCTCGCTCTGGAATACACATCATTTTCTCATAGAAACGGTGAATTATATGGGGAAAGCCTTCTCAAACCAACCTCAACCCTTGGCACCCCAAATGTGGATTATAAAACCGGTTTTGTGAATTTATACACAGATTCAGATGGCGTGACACGATCCTTTACGCCTCATATTACAGGGATAGAAAATCATGATCACTTCTCCGTTGTCATAGCAAATGCATACGATAATACAACTATACATCTCACAAGCTCGAGAATGCTCATAAATTTCTTCGCACCACCTGGAGGATACCCGTATATCTCATTCTCCGATGTCTATTACAATAGGACAGATCCCTCATACTTCAAAGACAAAATAGTGCTTATTGGTGCTACAGCGGGTGATCTTCATGACGATGCCATCGTCCCGATTTCCAATCATGCGATGCCTGGGGTTGAGATTAACGCGAATCTTGTTCAGTCAATTCTAACAAATAAATACCTAGCGTATCAAGACGATGTCTCAGCAGTCTGCATCATTTTTCTCTTTGCTTTTTTTGTTGGTTTACTACTCTTTAAATTCCGGATTCATATAGCTACAGCACTCATTGCTGTTCTTTTTGTTGCATACATCTTCGTCTCCATCTACATCTTTAATTCAGGAATCATAATGAACGTACTCTACCCGTTGTTCACCATTATATTTATCTACACGTCCCTTGTCGTAATTTACTATCTTACCGAGGAGAAAAGTAGGAAATGGATCACCTCAGTCTTTGGTAAATACGTATCCCCACTGGTGATAGATAATTTGATAAAGAACCCTGATAAGATAAAACTCGGTGGGGAAAAAAGGAACATCACTATTTTCTTCTCAGATATACGGGGATTTACTGCGATCTCAGAGCAACTTGATCCTGAAGATCTTGTTCGTCTTCTCAATGAATACCTCACGGAGATGACCTCAATAATATTAGAGAATAAAGGACTTGTCGATAAATATATGGGTGACGCCATCATGGCACTCTGGGGAGCACCACTTGAACTCCCAAACCATGCTGAAATCGCATGTAAAAGTAGCCTAGAAATGATTGATAAACTCAGAGAACTCCAGAAGAAATGGAGACAAGAGAACATACCAGCTTTTGATATAGGTATTGGGGTGAATAGTGGTGATGCGATCGTGGGAAATATGGGGTCATATAGCAGGTTTGATTATACTGCGATGGGTGATAACGTGAACCTTGCATCTCGTATGGAAGGTTTGAATAAAATCTATGGTACTAACATCATTATAACGGAGCATACTCAAAAAATCGTAAAAGATAAATTCGAGATTCGGAAACTTGATGTGGTCCGAGTAAAGGGAAAGAAAAAACCAATTCTTATCTACGAACTCCTTGCACAAAAAGACAGACTCAGTAAAGATCAAATCGATTTCGTTCAGTTATATGAAACGGGTCTGGACGAGTATTTTAAAAAGAAATGGAAAACAGCTATCAGCTCCTTTAAACAAGCCCTTTCATTACGAGATGATATCGCATCTGAACTGTTTATATCTCGTTGTCAGGAATTCCTGAAAAACCCACCTTCTCCAGATTGGGATGGTGTTTGGGAGATGAAAACCAAATAACAGAGACGATCCTTGTTCATCGCTATTTACTCGTTACCTCTGTTTTTTTCTGTATCGAAGAATGCCGAACACAACCAGCATCATAGCCAAGAACAAGAGCATCTCGAACCCGGGTGTTGATATCTCGGTTTGATATAATCGATAGTATTTCTGATATACATAGGTAGAATACGTCGATAAACCTTTTCCTAGAGTATACGCATAATCCCATTTACCATCGCCGTTATTATCTATTAGATATGTGTTGTTAGCTTCCTTTTTTACAGCCATCTTTTTCCCAGTCACGGTATTATCAAATAAATCGTAGGTACTTTCACTATCTTGATCTACCAGGTAACCGGTGATCTCATCATCAATAGGTAAAACATCAATTAAAACGGTAAGTTCAGTAGTTCCCGATTCAGATCTATTATCAAATGCTTTAACTGTAACAATATATTCTCCATATTGCGTCCAGGTATGTGTCTGAAGAGTTGATGTTCCATTTTGTAAGAACGTTGTTCTTGTTGTTTCACCATCACCCCAATCAAAGATGTATTGTATCGTATCATTATCAGCATCGTAAGATAAAGCGGTGAACTCATAGCTCACGTTTTGATGACCGGAATGTGGACCTTCTATAATGGGTGCTGTAGGTGGTATATTTGCTTGCACTATTGTAGCGGTAGTGCTGTCGGTGTCTGTTGCTTCGTTATTATCTTTTACTTGAAGAATAATGGTATACCTGCCTTCTCTAGAATAAGCGTGTTTTGATATCGGGGATGTTAGCCACCCTGTGTCATATATTCCATCGTTATTGAAATCCCATCGATACCCAATTATTTGTCCATCAGAGTCATAACTGCCCGAGCCATCAAACGTGATGTTTTCGTCTATAAAACCTGTATATGGTTCACCAGCAGACGCATCAGCAACGGGTCGGTCATTTCCCCCTCCACCTTCCGGGGGTTTATTCTTTGTTGTGAATCTCCATAGATCACTTGTATTAGAAGCATTATGATTATCCCAGGCGATTATCCTCCAATAGTATACGGTATTATACCCTATATTTGGATCATAGCTGGTATTCGATTGATTAAGAACCATTAACGGTGGAGAGCTATTTGTACCAAAGTACACATCAAAGGTGACTGGGTCACCTTCTGGATCATACTCAAAGAGAGAACCAGGTTCTGTTCCTCTCCAGCGTAATATCACAGTAATATCAACATTTGTTTCACCATCAACGGGAGTGGGGTAGCTCGGGGTATTCGGTGGATCATTTATTGAATGTACTGAAATATTAACCATAGCAGCATCTGAGTAATCATCTCCATCGTAGGTTCGATAAGCGAAAGAATCAACACCAAACCAATTATCGCGGGGTATGTACTCAAACGAACCATCACTATTCAGATTTAAAGTGCCATGAGAAACACCATCAACTAAAGAAGTGGTTAATGTTTGTGGCCCATCACTATCGATATCATTACCTAAAACACCAGGAACTTCAATATGCAAAGGAATATCCTCATTCGTATCATACTCATCATCAAAGGCAATGGGTGGATCATTAACCTCATCAACAGTAACAGTGATAGTCTCTCGATCCTCAGCCAAATCATCGTCTTTTACTACAACATCAAAAGTATATACACCAGGGCTCTGTTCTTCTGTGGGTGTCCAAGTGAAGATCCCGCCTGATGTAATTACAGCACCAGTCGGAACACTACCAGAAACACCATCCTCCAGACTAAACACCAAAATCTGAACAGGAACATCATCATCCGTCGCAGTAGCAGTAAACGAAAGCAACGTCTCCTCAAGAACCGATTGAGGACCAATCAAACCAAGAACAGGACCCACATTCACCTCATACACCGTGACATCAACGGTCTCACGATCCTCATCAATACCATCAGACACCACAACATCAAACGTGTAAACAGCAGGCCCTTGATCCTCCGAAGGAGTCCATTCAAACACGCCAGATAACTCACCGATTGAGGCACCACTAGGGACGCTACCATCAAGACTAAACATCAAAGTCTGAACAGGAACATCCACATCGCTTGCTGTAGCTGTAAACGAAATCAATGTCAACTCATCACCAAACTGCGGACCAACCAGATCCAAAACCGGAGGATCATTAGTCTCACTTACCGTAACACTAATCGTCTCACGATCCTCAGCGACACCATCAGAGACAACCACATCAAACACATAGACATCTGGTCCTTGATCCTCCGAAGGAGTCCAAGTAAACACAC
>JAZDGT010000011.1:0-4517 GCA_043806635.1 Methanobacteriota archaeon
AAGATAGGCCCCTATGCTTCTTGGCCATTATATAGAGATGCTGCGAGCGGATGCGGTGGAGGAGGAGAAGGAGGAAATGGCGGAAACGGGGGGAAGATCGAGATTTATTATGCCAACAATCTAATTCAAGGAAGTATGTATGCAACTGGAGGAAGCGGTGGAAATGGAGGATCCCAAGGTGAAAGCCCTTGTGATGATCTAGACTATCCTGCTCGACTATTCCAGTATTTCAATTACGGTGCAGATGGTGTGAGTGGAGGAGGAAGAGGTGAAGAATCATATGTTGCGGATGACTGCACTATGTGGGGTGATCCTGCCACACCCGGATTTTCTGGTTCAAATGGTAATTCAGGTCAGATCATTCCACCATATCATCATAAATATGTTGCATCTGGAGGTTACAATAAAATATTAGATGCAGGGGCAATCGTGGATTGGCAGGACGCTATCGTAGATCAAACCATGCCTGAAGAGACTAATATCGTAATACAGTACGAAGAAAACACCTCAGATTCCTGGGTTTATTATGATAACCTATCTGATGTTCCTGATTCCCGATGGTTGAAGGTACAAATCAATCTATCCACCACAAACTATTCGATTACACCAGATGTGCAAAAAATCAACGTGAGTTATTGCAGACGTGTCCTTAACATTTCTGAAAATGTACCAAACGGCTCCTATGTTAACTACCAGTGGAATAATCTCTCTTTGAATACGACGTACTACTGGCAAGTCCTTGTATCTTATCAACCGAGCACACTCATCTACGGTCCTATCTGGGAGTTTACCACCGTACAAAACGACACGTTCTGGATCACTTCAGTATCAGCAAATCCCGATCAACTTGGATACGGGTTCAATACAACAATTCACGCAGACGTCTTACATGGTAATGGAACGATAACGTCTGTAAACGTCAATATCACATATCCCGATGCAACCTCGCAGAATTATACGATGAACAATACTGTTGTTAACACGTACGAATATGTGTTCTCTGACACCTGGCAGAACGGCCAATATAACTACGTGATATGGGCAGTAAACGATACAGGAGTTAGTGTAAACTCCTCAGGACATAGCTTCAATGTTTCCGTAAACGCAACACTCACCATCGCAACACTCAAAGACCACTATGGACCAAACGAATACATCAACCTCACAGACCCACCTGAGGACCCACACATGGTTGTGGTGGATCGTGGGCTCACCTGGAACAAATATTACAACCCAACCACCAAAGAATACGCCCTCTCAACCTCAACCGCGCCACTCAACTACCAAAACGAGACCACCGAGGAATACACTCCAATCAACACCACCATCACGAGTCAGACGATATGCATCTCAGGCAATAATTATGTGTATGGTATGACCCATGCTGGTTATCAGGTGTTTTTCCGGGAGAAAAGCAGCCAAACATTCAACCGACCAATTGCATTCCTCAACCGAGACTACGCGATCACCTACAGCCCGTGGGAGTCACTAGGGTTTGACGATGGGACCGTGGTTTCGGGGAAGAAACAGGCTATCGCACAAGTTGAAAATAACGGTATTGTGTATCCTGGTCAGTACGACGACGGCATTGATCTCATATATGCATGTCAACCAATGGGAATTGTGGAACAACTCGTCGTTGACAACCCCGATAGACTACCTATCCCTGATGATCAGAACACGTCACTGGTCTTGAAAGAAACTGTTCGCGCGTACGAACTCCATGACGGGGAAGAAAACCGTAGCACCGGAATACTGTATGGGAAGGATCGACTCCATTTCAAAACCTTTAACCAATGGGAGGATAACGAGATAACCACGACTGAGCCGATATGGTTCACCGATGAGCACAACCAAACCGTCTATTACATCCCAGAATTATATGCTTGGGATAGCAACATCTCGCATGATCAGATATTGCTCATGAAACGGTTGCATATGACCCGTTTCGGGAACCTCCGAATCGAAGTCCTCACTCCATGGTCATGGCTTTGTGATACGAATACGACATATCCGGTGTTTATTGATTCGACAACGATGAGCGGCTCCGTGGGATTGTCTTCTGATGATTGTCATGAGTCCACCGACGGTGCCGTGTATAATGATACGGCGACTGAGCTGCGTCTCGGGAAATGGGCAGGGTCGCCGACGCGGTATTATAATACATCACTACGGTTCACTAACATCTCTATACCACCGGGTTCCACGATAACAGACGCGTATATTCATTGGCATAAGTACGCCTACGGGAAACTCACGATGCCGCAGTCGTATCATCATTATGAGATCCGTTGTATTGACGAAGATAACACGTCAACATTCTCTGCCGATGACCGTCCGTCAGAACGATCATATACCAGTAATTCGACGGATTGGGATTGGACACAGAGTTCCAACGATGGCACGTATAGCTACGCGGACTCCCCAGACATCTCCAGTAGTGTTCAGGAGGTTATCAACCGCGTGGGATGGATGGAAAATCAGAGCCTGGGGATAACAGTCTTTGATGACGCCTCCCAATTACAATACAAGATTCATTCCTATAATTACAGTGGCGGCAGTAACCCACCATTGTTGAACATCACCTTTATCCCGCCGGTGAATAACCCGCCGGACCAACCCACGTATGTGTACCCAGCGAATAATAGTGAAGGTATTTCGTGTCTGCCGACGTTGAACGTGTATGTCTCTGATGATGATAACGATACCCTCTCGGTGCAGTGGTATGCAAACACCTCCTCCTATGGATATTGTACACTACATCCAGAGGAGAACGGGAGTTCAACACAGTTGTTGGTTCATGATGCAGACTATAATTATCAAGCGGTTGACGAAGTCGATTTGAACACCCTGGATTACGTGTACACCCAGAATCAGGATACGTGGGTGAACGACACCTACACTCTGCAGAACCATTCTTCTGAGACCGCGGGGATTAACTCTGTCACGGTGTATGCGGTGGTTGGGAAAGACGGGAAGATGCAGGGCGGTCACCCCTGGAACCAGTACCGGTTCGTCATGAAAAGTAATGACTCGTGGAATGAGACCACTGCTAATAACTTACCTGATACTACCGTGAATTATACTTGGATGACGAATCCTGCCACGGGTCTAGCGTGGACGTGGGATGATATCGATGATCTAGAGATGGGTATCGGGTTTAAGGGATCCTATTTCCTGTACAACAAATGCTATCAACTCTATATCATGGTGATTTATAGTGACCCTGGTGAACACTATTTCATAAGGTTCCAAGAAAACAACTCGGTCCCTTCGGGATGTAATGTGACTGCGGTGAATCAGAACTTCAGCAGGAACAATACTCGGTATTGGTGGTATGTCACGGTTTCGGATGGCGCGAACACCACTGCAAGTGATGTCTATACTTTTGATACGAATATCCAGTCGAAGATCACGAACACAGGTACGACGAACATCAGTGGGTATTTGTTGATTCAGGTGCAGTTTTACAATGAGACATTAGAGGAGTGGGTGGTCGCTAATGATACGGTGAATGAGACAACACAGAGAAGGATTAACGTGAGTGAGCAGTTAGCGTTGGATCAGTTCTTCAACGGGAAGGTGAACACGTCTGATCTCTTAGATGAGTATGGTCCTGGTTGGTATCGGGTGTATGCTGCGTTCCGAGACCCATATGGTGAGGCGTTAGTGTGTGATGACGAGACGGTGTTAGCGGCGTGGTACGAGTTTGAGATCACTACTTAAAAAGGGATTCTCAACCTTTTACTTTCGCTTATCCCCACACCATCCTTTTATATTCGTGTTTTTAATTATTTATACGAGGATGAAAAGAAAACGACTAATATCAGAACAACTTCGTCAGAAGATACGAGGAGAAGTCCTTAGTGGAAAATCCAGATCCCAGGTTGCAAAAGACCAGGGAATTGGATTAGCTACTGTATACAGGTACACAAAGGACATACCGGGTATAAGAAGATATAAATTTCTCGACAAAGAAATCATTGATGAGATACGACAGGAAGTCATTACCGGGAAATCAAAATATCAGATAGCTAAAGAACTAGGGTTGCGGTTTGGAATCGTCTATTATCATACCTTGGATCTACCGAATCATGTGTATCGTGAAGAAGGGATAACAGGTAGAGTTCTGGAGTTGCTGAAGGAACTTTTACAGAATGGGTATGTGTTTTCAACTGAAGAAAACACGAGACGTCTGCGGAGGTTGAAACGATATCTCCCGATGATTCAACGCGCACAAATCAACGCCCGATCTGTCTACTATCTTAGTGATAAGAATAAGGTTGCATTGCAGTCAATGATTCAGCGAAAACCGTCAAAAATCATCGGTTATCATGAGCTTGCAGAGATGTCCAAGGTTTTTGGTGTTCAATTCAAAAATACTGAAAAACGCGGTCTCCTTAGCAGAAATGATTCTAAAAATATCATAGAAAAGTAATGGTTCTAATGGTGGTTATCTCCTGTAAAACACGTGTTCTTTGGCATATTTTTACATTCGGAAGTACTGGAGAACAGTA
>JAZDGT010000012.1:0-30241 GCA_043806635.1 Methanobacteriota archaeon
TGGATCAATACCGTGATTTTCTGCGGAAAAACACCAGGATCATAGGTTTTCAGCCTGTTTTGCTTGACTGAAAACCAAAAATTTTGTGAAGTGCGAAATGTGTTCTAATCAAGAAAAGAACGATCACCTGCGGAAGTCAGGCTCAAACAATAAAAAAATAAAGAAACGAAAGATAGACGGAGGAAAAAAGATATGAAAAATAGAAATGAAAATTTTAAAAAAGTAAAGGCTGGTGTGATTACATTTTTGTTCGTTGTCAGTATATATGCTATAGTATCGCCTATTACTGTAATAAGCGTCCTACATCATGAACAACCTCAACAACTGCATATTAACGTGCAATATTTTGAATATGAAAATACTTTTTTTAAATATAGAGCTAAAATAATTGGATCAAGCGATACAACAATAACTCTCCAGGAAATCTACTGTAATTCTAGCGGAGAGGAGTTTACTTCGTATATCACTAGTTATGATAAAAATACTAGGAGGATGTTGGATCCAAATCCAGATAATTATTATTTATGGATCTGGATTAATGAGGCAGATTTGAATAGTGGTTTCATCCATGCAGGTAATAAAACTCTGACACTCATTGATACAACGCCTGATTTTTATGTCCTAGCATATTTTGATCCCTCAGGATCTGAAGGTACGCTATACTATAGCATAAATTCAAATATATTACAAATGACGTATGATACTATAATCATTGATGGTGAGTCGATTTACTCATCGACGGTTTTAATTGCTACTGGCACTGGAGAATCCAATGTTCCTGCCCAAAATCAAGAATGTTATATTAAGCAGTATATTACCAATCCAGCGGGTCAACCTTTAAGGGGCACTACGTACCAGCCCCCGTATTATTCCAAAGGCGGAGATAAATATTCCAGGGCAGAATGGAAATGTACCGCTAGTGCAAGTTGGGATGCGAATCATATAACTGGCAGACAATATAATTATGTAGAAATAGATTCTGGTCCTCATAAACCAGGGTTACCACCGTTAGGGAGAGGGATTGCACAAGCATGGGCCTGGGTTAGGGGACCAAACGGAGGGAGTTTCAGTTGTAGTCAGTCAGGGACTTATAGAATTGAGATGAGCGTTAGACTCAACGGGGCTACGCAAGTAAGCATCGTGAACGCTGCCTGGATGGGATCTGGATATGCATCTGGTAAAAATATTCTTACTGGGTATCTCTATGATTCTGGCACGGGTTATCTTGCAGGTTCTTTGGAAAGAACGTTATTTTCTGGATCAGCTGTGCCATCTAATTGGAGAACCTGGAATAATGAAATGACGACAATTAGCTTTAACGTAAATCTGTACTCAGGTCATTCCTATTATTTCAAAACACAGCTCTATGCTGAATTCAGAGCGGGTCATGTGCTTTTTGGAGCCGGCTATGCACTGACAGGATTGGAGGCGAAGCTCCTATCAGTCACAATCACCCGTCTATAAGGAAAGAGGGGGGCTCTCTTTCCTTCTTATTTATTTTACATATACGTGATGAAAACGGATGGAAAATGATAAATAAGCTATTGTCTATTTATTTCTTATATAATAGAGGAAAAATATGACAAATCTCTTAGCTGACCTAGGGGCGGTCATATTATCAATTGTCGGGGTCATTGGTATCATTATATTCATCGCATACCTTTATCTCAATGAGAAGAAATTGAAAGAAACATATTTACCACAAAAATTAAAGAAAACGTATAAATACGCAATATATCTGAGTGTGATCATCTTTATCATTGGAATATTGATTTATGTTTTTGGGCTATACGCAGGGGGCATCGGTGTAGATATTGCATACTTTGGATGGATCATCATTTCATCGGGACTCGTTGCTGTTATATACAGTTCTCTCGGTTTATATAATATAACTCATGGAAAACAACGGAATTAATTGTCTGAAATAAGGAATTAACAAGATTTTTTCATTCTTTCATTTAGTTTGGTTGTTACACAATTCTTAACAGGTGAACCAGTACCACAATGTACTTTTATTGACGCATTGATTGTTGGTATGGTTTTTTGGACAATTGGATTACTTGCTATGAAAAAATCACCATTAAAATTTGGTGGTATAGCAATAACATTTTTATTATATGTTCTTGCGTGGCTTTTATCAATGACAATAGCATCAACACAAATAAACACATAAACGGATGAAAAAGTTTTATTGTTTTCATATCTGCCCCACAAGGACGGGGGGGAACACGATGTGTTTCCCCTCTTCTTTCCCATTTACAATTATCTTTATTTAATCTGATTAATCTAAGGCATATGTTATGTTTAACATTCATTAATTATAGTTTTTTATCCAACCACACCATACCATTGACTAAGAAGTATGCCTGCATGACACAACAGAAAACATTCCATATCAAAGGATTAACTATTTCCCTACAACCTACGGTCTATGAACCCGCGGAAGACACCTACCAACTCCTCGACGCCATAACCATACATCCAAACGACATCGTGCTTGAGCTCGGCACCGGATGCGGACTCATCGCCCTCGAATGCGCACGACAAGGAGCACACGTCATCTGCACTGACCTCAACCCTCACGCTGTCGAAGTTACTCAATATAATATTACTCAAAACCAGCACCTCCTTAAAGGATCTATAGAAGTCCGGCACGGAGACCTTTTCAACCCCATAAAAAAAAATGAACAGTTCACTCTTATCATCTTCAATCCACCTTACCTCCCCCTAAAACGACATGAACACAGTAAAGAAGACAAATGGCTTGATCTGGCCACTGATGGGGGAATTACGGGGTTAAAAACAACAAAAAAATTTCTTACACAAGTCCCGAAATTTCTTAAAAAAGACGGATACGCTTATTTTATCTTCAGCTCATTAGCAAATCGCACAATCCTAACACAACACCTGACCAGGTTGAACCTCCAAGCAGAAATCCTCTCCACATGCCATTTCATCGATGAATCCTTAGACGTGTATCGAATCTCCCTTCCCTAAAAAAAAATGTTTGTTGTTCTCACCACACATTATTTCATGGTTTTACTACGTGTCGTCCTCTCCTGTTCTAACACGGTGACAAGAGCCAAGACCTTTTTGACCATCTGTTTCGTACGAGGAAACAGAATCCGTTGGGGGCAGTCTTCATCAAGAATCACCGTATTATCCCCTTTCAGGAACACGAGGGGATACAGGGAGCAGCCCTCAGGACGATGTTCGTAGATCGTACAACAAGTACCATCATGAAACACACACGTACCCTGACGATTTTGTAGTTGCATCCAACCGTCAATATATCGAACAAAAAAATCCGTGGAATACCCCAAGGCTTGAATCCGGTCAACATCCTTATTTGTAAGAAGCATATTGGTTTCCACACAACAGCGATGACAGGGCGCGGTGAAACAAGGAGACTCCGTCGTAGGATGAGAACATTGGTTTCCGGTGATGAATATCATGTAAAATACAGAAAGACATATGCCTTTTTAATATATCTCGAAGATTCTATTCCATGTGTTCAATATATTCGATTCGGTGCTTTTATATACTAGAACGTAATACATGTTAACAATGAACGGAGGAGGTTTAAAATGGAAGAAAAAATAAAAAACAAATCCACCATCACCAACGTCGCACAAAAAGAACTCGACCTACTCAGTAGACACCTCGACGTTCTCAAAACCGTACGCGACGAAGGACCAATAGGAATCATACGACTCTCACAAGTCACCGGCCAACCACAACACATGATCAGATACTCACTTCGGACACTCGAACACGACGGCGTCATCCGACCCACATCCTCAGGAGCAGTCGTCACCGACAAAATCCACCAAACCCTCGGGACCGTAGACTCAACCATCGACGACATCATCACAAAAATGAACAACATGAAAAAGAAACTCAAATAAAAAAAACACACATTTTTTTCAACCCACGAAAAACACTTGGACAATAAAACAATATTCTTAAATAATATAACCGAATAACACTATTACTTTAAAACTAAAAAGGAGAACAATGTTATGAAAATAGGAAAAATAGTAGTTCTTTTAATAGTAAGTGGTCTCTTCTTTGCTTCAATCGCTACTGCAGCCAACGAAATAAAAATTATGAAAGATGATGAAGATGATGTGATGTTATATACCGACTCCCTAGATGACGTATCATTTACTGATAAAAAACCAAACATTGACATCACCCAAATTAAGTATTCTAGAACTGAAAAAGTAGTTACAATCGAATACTCAGTGAAGGGTATAATTGAAAACAAAGGAGATATAGCGAACTATAATGATTTAATTTCATACACATTAAACATTCTAACCGATGAACATGATTATTATATTATGTACATTAACAGGACTTGTCAACTTACAATTGACTTCAGCGGCGAACAGAACATCACCAATTTCATTATTGATGGCTCCACACTTACAATTACATTTAATTTAATGAATGACTTAGAGACCTATGAATCAATGCAAGCTACCACTGTAGAAATGAGTCTCGTTTCAGGCATGTATATTGATGAAGCAAATGACATCCCCTTACAAGTAGAGATTATAGAAGCATCTTACGAAGGGAAAGTTGGAGAAGACATAGCCTTTGACTCTGATGCAACTGGAGGTGCATTACCTTATACCTGGAGTTGGGATTTCGACGATGGAGCTATCTCGACAGACCAATACTCAACGGAACATGTCTATTCAGAAGCCAAAAACTATACAGTAACCGTAACAATTACTGACCGAAACAGTGAAACCGCCACCGCAAGCGTACCCGTCACCGTCACCGGCGAAACACCAATCCCCACCCCCTCAAACGGTATCCTCTCCGATAAAATCCTCCTTTTCATCATCATCATCGCCATCATCGTCATTGTCGGCATCATCGTCCTCGTCTACATACTCAGACGATAAACAACCCCCGCATACACCTCTTCTTTTTTTCTCTATATTCTAAAAGGTTCGTTATCTTTTTATGTACGGTACATGATGACCGGGTCACGAGGACTATACCATGAGTGAGAAAACAAGCCAATACGCGTTCAAGAAAAAATCGGCGTGGGAACGTTTTACTAAAGAACAAATCAACAAAGCCTACACGTTTTCTGAGGGATATAAAACATTTCTCAACAATGCAAAAACAGAACGAGAAGCAATAGAACAAATACAGTACAAAGCCAAACAAGCAAAAAAAACCATTATCAATAACAGAGGAAAGGAAGCAACGATCATCATACCCGGAAAAAAACCGTTGAAGGATGGACTACGCATCGTCATCTCCCACATCGACTCCCCCCGACTCGATCTGAAACAAAACCCACTCTATGAAGACTCAGACTCAAACCTTGCCCTCTTCGAAACCCATTATTACGGAGGAATCAAAAAATTCCACTGGGTCGTCATCCCCCTTGCGCTACATGGAGTAGTCGTCACAAAAAACGGGAAGTCAATCCGTTTTAGTATCGGTGAAGACGAAAAAGACCCCGTCTTCTCCGTCCCTGATCTCCTCCCGCATCTTTCTCAAGAGGTTCAAGATAATAAAAAACTTGATGAGGCGATCAAAGGAGAAAGCCTGGATATTATTGTGGGGAGCAGACCACTTATAGGTGAATATAAAGAAAAAATTAAAACAGCGATCCTCAACAAACTCCATGAAGAATACGGGATCATTGAGGAAGATTTCATCTCCGCAGAGTTAGAAGCAGTCCCTGCAATGAAAACCCGTGATCTCGGATTTGACCGATCACTGATCGCAGGATACGGGCAGGATGATCGTGCGAGTGTCTATACCGCGCTACAGGCGATCCTGACTGTGAAGAAACCAGAGTACACCGCGATTGCGTTGTTTGTTGATAAAGAAGAAATCGGGAGTGAAGGCACCAGCACCGCTCAGGTGACCACATTCCTCAGATCAGTTATCCGAAGCCTTGATCCGAAGATTGACGTCGACGCGGTCATGCTGAAATCTAAAGTCATCTCCGCAGATGTGAACGCTGCAGTTACACCAAACTATCTCGAAGTGTTCGAATTAAAAAATGCGTCATCCCTCGGAAATGGAGTCGTGATGTCGAAATACACGGGTCACGGCGGGAAATATGCTGCACATGATGCCTCCGCAGAGTACGTCGCAGAAATCCGCACATTACTCAATAAGGAGAAAATCCCTTGGCAGACTGGAGAACTTGGAAAGGTGGATAAAGGTGGTGGGGGCACGGTCGCGAAATATTTCGCTCGCCTCGGTATGGAGGTCATCGACCTTGGAGTACCCGTGTTATCCATGCATTCACCCTATGAAGTCACTAGTAAAGTAGACATCTACTCGTCATACCTTGCATATACGGCGTTTCTACAGAATTAAAAAAAATGAAGAAAAGGGAGAAAGAACCAGTGAATCACATATTTATTTTTACCATAACTCTAATATACCAATCTGAGTATCATTAGGAGAAGACCATGGAACGTAATGTGGTGACCATGAAGAAAACCGAAGGGACAGGTTTTGGGAAGGCTATCTTATTTAACGAACATTTTGTCGTCTACGGTATTCCATCAATCGTATCCGCGATAGGACAATATACGATTGCACGGGTGGACCCATCATCTGGATCAAGTGTGAAACTCGAGGATAAACGTCCAGCGACCCCCAAATACAAGGAAGAAAAACTGGAACAACAACAAGATAGTCTGAATCGGATCCTACAAAAAATGAATATCGACACAAAAAAAGGTTTAACGATCACGCTTGAAGGAAACCTGTACGCTGCAAGCGGGATTGGTGCAAGTGCTGCATCCTGTGTCGCGATCGCTCGGGCACTCGCAATACATTACAACATGAAACTTGTTGATGAACAGATTAATGAGATCGCGTTTGAAGGAGAAAAAGGATACCATGGGACTCCGTCTGGTGTAGATAACACAGCCTCCACCTATGGTGGCCTCATCTGGTTTAAAAAAGGGGAGCAGAACGAGATCGAACGCATCCCTCTTTCTCATCCCGTGGAGATCGTCATCGGGGACACCGGGAAGGTTGCAAACACGGCAGCAGCAGTTGCTGGTGTTCGAGAACGGAAAGAAAAAAACCCGACGAAATATGATGAAATCTTTGATAGAGCAGAGAATATCGCGTATCTTGCACGACGTGCATTTGAGGATGAAGACTTCGAACACATTGGAAAGTTGATGAATGAGAATCATAAACTCCTCCAACAGATTGAGGTGTCGTCGAAACAGCTAGATTTCTTGGTGAATATCGCTCGTGACTATGGAGCGTATGGGGCGAAACTTACTGGTGGCGGATTAGGTGGCAACATGATCGCGTTCACCCCTGGAAAAGATCTGCAGGATAAGGTGTCTACAGCGATTGAGAAAGAAGGGTTCAAGGTCGTGAAGACTGTGATTGGTGCATCACGTGAGGGATATTACAAATGAATCTTCGACCGTTCCTGACCCATCTTGAACAGCAGGGGAAACTTGTTCGTATCAAAAAAAAAGTGTCGGTTGAGTATGAGATCGCGAATATTATTTATTCTTTGAATGAGCAGCCGGTGATTTTTGATACTGTGAAAGGATATGATTTTCCGCTGTTCAGCGGTATTACTTCTAGTCGCGAGATCATCGCGGAAGGCCTTGGGACGACGAAGGAGCAATTGTTGTTTAAACTGGTTGAAGCGCTGCGTCATCCGAAACCACCCAAGATAGTTGATACGGCACCGTGTCAAGAGATTGTGGTGAAAAAACCGGATGTGTCAAAGCTTCCTCTGTTACTGCATGTTCAAGGTGATGGTGGCCGGTATGCAACCGCAACGGTTTCTACGATTAAGGACCCGGATACAGGTCGGAATGTCTCGTATCATCGCCTCATGGAGATCGGGAGAAACAAGTGTACAGCGCGGTTGATTAAGAACCGTCAGACTCGGACGACGTATGATAAAATGAAGGGGGATCTGGAGATGGCGGTGTGCATTGGGAACTCTGTTGGGGTGATGGTTGCCGCATCCTTGGGTCCGCCATCTGGGGTTGATGAGTTTTCTATCGCGAATGCGTTGGATCCGTTGCAGATGGTGAAATGTGTAACAAAGAATCTTGAGGTTCCTGCGGAGTCAGAGATTGTTCTTGAGGGGCGGTTGACGAAAGAGGTTGATCGTGAGGGACCGTTTGTTGATCTCACGGAGACACGGGATTTTGAACGACGAGAACCAGTGTTCGTCATTGATTGTATTACGCATCGGAAAGACGCGATGTACCAGGCGCTGATTCCTGGTCGTCTTGAACATAAAATCCTTATGGGGATGCCGAAAGAACCCACGATTTATGATGAAGTCAGTAAAGTTGCGACCTGTAAAAATGTGCTCGTCACCATGGGTGGTGGATCCTGGCTACATGGTGTTGTGCAGATTCAGAAGAAACATGCGGATGATGGGAAGAAAGCAATTGATGCTGCGTTCATTGGTCATAAAAGTATGAAGCATGTCGTAGTCGTGGATGATGATGTGGATATCTACAATCCGAACGCGATTGAATGGGCGATCGCAACCCGGTTTCAGGCGCATAATGATTTGGTCGTGAAGTATGATCAACCAGGTAGTTCTCTTGATCCATCATCGAAACAGGAGGGAGGGAAAAAAGCGCTCACCGACAAAGTTGGTGTGGACGCGACCATCCCGTTTGATATTGATAAGAGTAAATACGAGGTTGTGAAATATAAGAAAGTGAAATCTGATGATTACCTCCGGTGAAGGAAAATACAGGGTCTGGCTTGAGCGGGAAAAGATCGGTGATGATCTTTTGTTTATTCTTGGTGGTGGGGAGAAATCACATGTTGGTGGCCTCGTGATTTGTGAGCCAGGGAAACCTTCGCAGATTATACGTCTTACCGACCATTATGATGATATCGTCTTACAACCCATCGCTGAGGCTGCATGTAAAAAATACCGGACAAAGGTGGTCGCGGTTGGTGGTGTTCATGTTGATCATGCGACGCAAAAAGAGATTGATCTGCTTGTAAAAAATTGTAACGACCTCGTGAAAGACGTCTAACTAACTGTTTTCATCAAAAACCATATTTTTTCCGTACTAAGACAATGGATACAAAACAATAAAGTATTCCCAGAAGATAACCCAATTCATCTTGGGGGGTCAGCGTATGTATCTGACGAAAGAAGAAGAAAAGATTATTGATGGGGAAGAAGGCGAAGTCATAGAACGAATGTTCCGATTACTCGTTCGTCTTGGTGAAATCTACGGAGCGGATAAAATGATCCCTGTCGGGTCTGTACAAGTCGCTGGTGTCTCCTACAAATCCATCGATGAACCAGGGACAGATTTCCTCGAAGATCTCGCCTCAAAAAACGCGAAAGTAAAAGTTCTCACCTTCCTCAACCCTGCAGGGATGGATCTGGAGGACTGGAAAAAACTCGGATTCCCCAAAGCATTCGCGATGAACCAACTCCGCATCATGGACGCGTTCAAAAAAATGGGGGTCATCATCACCGCAACCTGCACCCCATATCTCGCAGGGAACCTCCCCCGATTCCGAGAACATATCGCCTGGTCAGAATCATCAGCAGTCTCGTTTTCTAACTCAGTGATTGGTGCACGAACCAACCGAGAAGGAGGACCATCCGCGCTCGCGGCAGCACTCTGCGGGAAAACACCAAACTACGGATTCCACCTCTGGGAAGAACGACAACCAAACATCAAAGTAAACGTGGAAACCGTCCTAGAGTTCGACGCGGATTATGGGGCACTCGGCTACTACGTCGGGAAACAAATCAAAAACAAAATACCGTATTTCACCGGGATAAAAAACGCGGACACTGATCACCTCAAAGCCCTCGGGGCAGCCATGGCCGCCTCTGGAGCAGTTGCCCTCTATCACGTCGAAGGACTCACCCCTGAAGCAGACCTTGTTAAAAAAGACGGATTAGAAACCATACACGTCGGCAAAAAAGAGCTTGATGAAACGTACAAAAAACTCAATACGGGAAAACACCCTGACATCGTCATCCTCGGATGCCCACACGCGTCCCTCCGTGAAATAGCAACCCTTGCTGAGAAAGCCAAAGGGAAACATTTCAAAAAACCAGTCTGGATCTGCACCTCACGCATGATGAAAGAAGCAGCAGACCGTATGGGATTCACTGAGATCATTGAGAAAGCAGGAGGCAGCATCGTCGCAGACACCTGCATGGTGGTTTCACCTATCGAAGATATGGGGTACAAAACCACGGGGGTAACCTCAGGGAAAGCAGCCAACTATCTCCCCGGGTTCTGCAAACAAAACGTGTGTTTCGCACCCATCGACTCACTCTTGGAGGAGATGACATGAAAGGCAGAATGATTTCCCCGGGTAAAACAAAAGGAGTTGCTATCGTCTCAAAAGAGCCTCTGGGGTTCTACGGTGGCATCAACATAAAAACAGGGATCGTGATCGAGAAAGGCCATCCCTTGGAAGGGAAAAGTGTGAAGGGCAAGATACTCGTGTTCCCCTGTGGGAAAGGCTCCACGGTTGGCTCCTATGTTATTTATGGGTTGCAGAAGAATGGTGTCGGCCCGAAAGGGATCATCAATAAGGAGACGGAGACGATTGTGGCGACGGGGGTGATCCTTGCGGGGATCCCCTGTGTTGATCAGATTGATATCGAGAAAATCAAAGACGGTGATACCGTAGTGTTGGATGCGGATCATGCAACTGTTGAGATATTGAAAAAATAATTTTTTTTTTTATAGGAGTGCGCGCATACTCCAACAGACTCCGTACCCATCTAGGGGTACATCATGGGTTCCTTCATCATCGTCCCAGGAGAGCGTCCCAGTGATGGTGCAGAGGCTGGTTTTCATCCCGACGTAGGTGGGGAATTTCCAGACTTTATTATAATCGGTGGTGGTCGTGATATCGAGATCGAGTTGGAGATGAGATCCGAAGAGGAGTGATTGACTGATGAGGTACAATGGGTTGAGGCTGGGTTGTGCGTCTAGGGAGAACCCTGAGGGCATTTTTACGAAGGGGAATATCCGGGTGTCTTCGTTGGTGATTTTGAGGTTCACGTTTTTGAGTTCGGTGAGTGTTTTGCCGTTGTCTGTGGTGAGGAGGACGGTGCCGAGTGGGTTGATGCGGGAGGTTTGTGAGGAGAGTCGTTGGGGGGTTGGGTAGTATGAGTTGGCGTAGATTCCCCATCCGTTGCTGAGGGGGATGTAGAACCAGTCCCATCCGTTGAGTGTTTCTCGGGTGAGGAGGTTGGGTGTCCAGGCGTGTTCGTGATGTCCCATGCCGGTGACGGTGTATGTTTCATCGTTTATGGTGATTTCTCCGGTGATGTTGCAGCCGAGGAAGAGGTAGCTGGCGAGGGAGCTTTCTGATTTGTCGAAGGCTCGTGTACCAATGGTCCAGATGGGGAGTGAGTTGGCGTGGAAGTCGAGGTCTATGATGAGGTCGCTTTGGTCGTCTATGTCTTTGCCTTCTGCGTGGATATGCCAGTCTGGGTAGGCTCCTTCTGCCCAGGAGTCTTCGAATTGGAGGTTTACTCCTGGTGAGTTGGCGATGAGGGTGCCTTGGTTGAGGATGCCGAGTCCTCGTTCTTTGTTGATGATTCCTCCGTATGATTCACCGGTGGGGTCGTAGAGGGTGACGAGGAGGAGGTCGGGTTTTCCTGTGCCGAGGAGGTCGCTTCGTGCCATGTGGTTGAAGCTGATTTGTACTGCCCAGTTTTGGAGCTGGGTGTCTTCTCCGGTGAAGACGGCGCTGTAGTACCACCATTCTCTGCTGATGCGGATGCGGTCGTAGTGGACTCCTTCATCTTCTGCTGAGACGTCTCGACGGTTGGAGGAGATAAAAGATGCTGGTGGAGTAGGGATCTCCTCGGGTGGAGTCGTCGTGTTATCAGAATCAGGAGGGTGTGGTTGTGTTGGTGGGAATGGATTGATGTATCCTGCTCTGTAGAAAAAGAGACTAGCGACTATGATGACGATAATCAGAATAAGAATATCTATCTTTTTTACTGTAGGGTTCATTCTCCACCAGATAATCTATTATTAATATTCTTGTTATTATATATATTATTAAATTTTTCTTTACAGTTGTTACCGGAAACAGAGATGAGCAGCATTTTAATACAAAGAAACGATACACAGCATCACAAAAAATCTTAGGGGAGAATTATATGATTACTAAAACCGATGTTGAAACATGTTTTCCAGAGCTTAAATGGATAACAAACACCCAATTACGAGAACAAGTCATCGAAGTATGGATAAACGCGGCTAACCAAGGAAAATGGAAACGACTCACAGACGTCCCCTTCACCCTCCTCGTGAAAGACTCAGGACCCCTCATTGACCACACCCGTCGAATCGCCACGCTCGCACGAAGCGTGAGCGAAACCAGAAAAGAACCATTACAAAAAGACTATCTTATTGCTGGGGCACTCCTTCACGACGTCGGAAAACTTTTAGAATACGAGAAGGTAGTAGACCAAGTTGTCGTCAGCGAACTCGGAAAAAAAATACGCCACCCCGTATCCGGTGCCAATCTAGCAAAAAACCTCGGGTTGCCTGAAGAGGTTGTGCACATCATTTACGCACATTCCAAAGAAGGAGACATCATCGAGCGATCCCCTGAAGCGATCATTGTCCACCATTGTGATTTCATTGATTTTGAGATCACCAAAGCCATAAAAAGAGGATAAAACAAATGAAAAAAAAGAACGCTCTCGGAAGACTTGTGGAAACACACATTGGTGGGATGCCAATGAAACTATTTCAGGGAGCGAAAAAATACGAGTGGTCTTCTAAGGTTGTTTCTTCTCTTGAAAACGCGCTAAAAAAATGTGATCTGAAAAACGGGATGACTGTTTCCTTTCATCATCAACTCAGAAATGGTGATTATGTTGTTAACCAAACCCTCAAAGCAATACATGAACTAGGAGTAAAAGACATCAGGCTAGCTCAGACGGCGATGTTTGATGTTCACGACCCAGTTATTGAGTATATCAAAGAAGGCATCGTAAATCGAATAGAAGGGAGTTTAAACGGGGCTGTTGGTGATTACGTCTCAAAACATCCTCTCCCATATCCCGTAGTATTACGGTCTCATGGAGGACGGTGGGCTGCGGTAAAAACTGGGGAGTTACCCGTTGATATCGCAATCATCGCTGCATCTGCATCTGATGAACGAGGCAACTGCACAGGAGTGACTGGGAAAAGCGCGTTCGGACCTATTTCCTATTCTCAGGTCGACGCTATGAAAGCAGGTCATGTGATCATCGTCACAGATAACCTGGTTGAGTACCCCTGTCAACCGCAGGAGATTCAGGAGCGTTTTGTGGACTATGTGGTGCAGGTTGACCAGATCGGTGACCCGAATCAAATCATCTCCGGGTCGTTGAAGATTACTGATGATACTGAGAAACTGAATATTGCGAGACAATGCGTGGATCTCATGGATGCTGCTGGCCTCATTAAAGACGGGATGGTGTTCCAGTCAGGCTCAGGAGGTATTTCTCTTGCAGCCGTGAAATACCTTGGGGAACGACTTGAAGAAAAAAACGTGATCGCCTCCTGTGCGACCGGTGGTCTAACGAAGTATATTATTGATATCTACAAAGCAGGTCGCGTCAAGAAACTGTATTACTCTCAGGTGTTTGATACGGATTCCATCAAGTTTATCCAGGAGGATCCGGGTCTCCCGGCGGATATCGGTCATTACGCAGACCCCACATCGAAAGGCAGGACGGTGGATGCTCTCGACGCGGTCGTCCTCGGTGCCACTGAGGTTGATGTCGGTTTTAACGTGAATGTGAACACCCATAGCGACGGCCGGTTGTTACACGGTATCGGTGGCCATCAGGACACTGCCGCAGGAGCGAATCTAGCCATTATCAGCACCCCGATCTTCAGGAAAACGAACCCGATCGTCCGTGAACAGGTGACAACAATCACAACACCGGGTATGGTTGTTGATGCAATTGTGACCAACCAAGGGATCGCGATTAACCCATTGAGGAAAGACCTTATCCAAAAAGTGAAAGGTACAATTGATTCTGTCCCGATACAAGACCTGAAAGAACAAGCGTATACTGCGACTGGGGGACCACAGAAACCAAACTTGGGCGATGAGATCATCGGGATTACGAAATGGTTTGATGGAACGGTCTTAGATGTTATTTATCGGGTGAAGGAGGAGAAACCATGACGTGGAAAACACGTATCACCAAAGTTGAGCCGAACCATATTGTAACCCAAGGGTATGCACAGGAGGACCTCATCGGGAACGTCCCATTCGCGCATGTCGTCTATTTACTCTGGAAAGGAGAACTCCCATCGAAGCAGCACGGGCTGATGATGGACGCGATTCTCACCGCCTGTGTTGACCATGGAGTGACTCCACCATCCGCGATCGCCGCCCGAACCGTAGCATCAGGTGGTGTACCACTCCCCTCCGCGGTCGCAGCTGGGATACTCGCAATCGGTGACGCACATGGCGGCGCGATTGAAAAAGGAGCGAAATACCTACAAGACGGCGTTACCCAGATGAAACAAGAAGGAAAAACAGCGAAAGAAACCGCAAACCACCTCGTAAAAGAAGCAAAAGAGAAACAGAAACGCATCCCCGGATTCGGTCACCGAATCCACACCTGTGATCCACGGACACAACGATTATTCAGCCTAGCCGAAGAGCTGAAAATTGCTGGTGACCACGTTGCACTCTCACAAACACTGGAAATAGCATTAGAGACTTCACAAGGGAAGAAACTCCCAATCAATGTGGATGGAGCGATAGCCGCTATTATCTCTGATATGGGGTTTGATTGGAGACTAGGAAAAGCATTTTTTGTTATGGGTCGGGTCGCGGGTTTGGTCGCGCATGTGTACGAGGAACAGACTTGTGAGAAACCGATGCGACAGATGTTTACTATCGATAGTGAATATGCTGGCCCAGAAGAAAAAAAAGTGTAACAAGAACTATTTTTTGATCAATTGATTTGATAAACAAAAACTCTTAAATACCAACTGAAAGCATATCCACTCTATCCTATGAAAATTCTCTTGATATTCCCTCAGATAGAACACGGTGTAACCACCTATGAGGATAAGGGGTCATGGAGCTCCATTCTTTTTGGTTACCCGGTAATTACTCTCCCACATCTTGCTGCATTAACACCGCGACATTATGACGTAAAAATTGTGAATGAAAATTATGAAGAAATCGATTATTCAGAGGACGTCGATCTTGTAGGAATCACGAGTTATACAATGACTGCTCCACGAGCCTATGCAATCGCTGATGAATTCCGACGTCGGGGGAAAAAAGTTGTTCTTGGTGGATATCACCCGACTGCGTTACCTGAGGAGGCGAAACAGCATGCAGATAGCGTTATCCTCGGTGAGGCGGAGGGGCTCTGGGCTGATGTGTTACAGGATGCAGAGAAGGGACGGTTGAAACCATTTTACGGCCCGGCACCTGATTTTGATATTGCTGCAGTCCCTGCGATACGAAGAGACCTCATTATACACAACCCGATTCTTGGCGCAGTACAGACGACCCGAGGCTGCCCGAACCAGTGCGAATTTTGCGCGATCGCGAGTTTCTGTAAACACGGAGTTAAACAACGACCAATCAAGAACGTTATCGAAGAAATTAAGCAGATGCCGAATCGGATGTTCATCATCCATGACCCCAGTCTGACGGTGAACCCAAAGTACACCCGCGAGTTATTCCAGGAGCTTATCAAACAGAAAATACACAAAGCATGGGTAGCGAACGGGAATGCGAACGTGCTTGGAAAAGTCGATGATGACTTTCTGAAACTTGCCAGGAAAGCAGGATGCGTAGAATGGTTCGTCGGGTTCGAATCCGTCAGCCAGGCAGCATTGAACGGCATTAAAAAAACAGTGAACACCGTCGAGGATTTCAAAAGAACCATTAAACGGATTCATAAATTCGGGATGACGGTCCAGGGAGGAATAATCTTCGGGTTTGATCAGGACACACCAGATATCTTCGATACCACAATCGAGAAGATGTACGAATGGGAGTTAGACGTTGTCGAAATCAATATCCTAACTCCCTACCCCGGAACTCCTTTATACGATCGATTAGAACGAGAAGGAAGAATCCTCTCAAAAGACTGGTCCCGATACAACCAAGTAGATGTCGTCTTCCAGCCGAAACAAATGAGTACCAAAGAACTCTATGAGGGGACACGGAAAGTTGCGAAAGAATATTTTTCTTACTACCGCATACTCCCTCGAATGACGCGCTCATTATGCATTACAAAAAAATTCTCAGGCTTATTACCAGCGGGGACAAACCTCTCATTCAGGAAGTACTACAAACGAGATTTCCACTTCTAAATCCGTCTCGTCTTCTTTTATAAGAATAGATACACAACGAGGAAGAACAACCCGATTTTCGCGATGATGATACTCCGGTTTTTCACCTTCACATCCCACTGATAATCATCCAGACGATAAAACAGCAACCACCCATACTGAGAGAAGAAGGCGAACAATGCTATACAGAGTACTTTTATCCAGATCCGAGAATCAAGCAGAAGCGTCGCCGTCTGCACATAAAACGCGCCAATAACTAGGAACATCGCGCCAAACGCCATCTGCGACTCATGATGAATAAGCCCTTCCGCGTAAAGACTCACCACAAAACCAATCACTGCGAACACCATCACCGGCCAACCCCGCTGCCACGTGAGATACACCGCGATCGATAACAAAATCACCGCAGAAACACCAAATAATATCTTCAACGTAGTTTTTGAGAACGTATCCCGTTTCTCGATATCGAGATGAACTAGATCATGAACCGTATGCGCAAGAATCCAATGAGCAAGAAAACCGCCGATCATGACTAACGCGACACCCTCAAGATACAGTGAATGGACTACCCCGGTGTTCAATGCAACCAGTGATCCGATTAACGGGAAAATTGCTCCGGTGATAAACGAGGTGAAAATCGTGAATGGACCAAGTATTCCTTTCTTTTCGAACTTCATCCATGATCACCCATCAAGTGTAATCAACCTATATTTTTTTTATTCTACTTCCTCGGTATCCTCTTTAGGGTATTAAGAATTCCGGAATACAACAAAATAGGGTGAGTATTGAATAAGTTTTAAGAAGCACCCCATCATTCTTCTAAGAGTATGAACCCGTTATTAAATCCGCTGTTTCTCGGAGGCCTCATCCGCAGTTATTTATTTGATGTGAACAGGGTCTGGCGATCCACTGAACAAGGCCTGAACAACTATCAGGATAAAGCCCTCCGCAGACTCGTTCGATACGCGTACACGGTCCCTCTGTATCATACGAAATACCGGGATGCCGGAGTCCATCCTCAGGATATACACGGAATCGCTGATATTCAGAAACTCCCGATTATTACGAAAAAAGATTTCCGTGGGAGCACCCAAGAACAACTCCTTCCCCAAGGAGTGGATCCACAGAAATACTCAATGGTGAGCACCTCAGGCTCAACAGGGAAACCAGTCACCCTCTACAGTGACCCCTACACGGTGTTTCATACGTTTATCGGGTTCATTCGCATGATCCGGGAACACGACGTGAGCTGGAGGAAGACCCGAATGGCGATCATCGCGGATCTCACCCCAGATAGTGCAGAGGCCACATACTTCACCCAGACCGCTATGCCAAGCCTGAAAACGTTTATGTCTCTGAAGAATATGAAAGCATTCCATGTTGGTGAACAACCAGAGAAACTCATCACTGATATTGAAACATTCAACCCTGAGTTCATCGGGGGATATCCAGATATCATAAAATTGTTAGCGATATTGAAACGTCAAGGAAAAGCACCAAAACTACGGCCTCGTATCCTCGCGACTTCAGGTTCTATCGTTGATGAGTACACCCGTGAATATATCAAGAACACGTTTCAGGCGGAGTTATTCGATGTATACGGGGCAACCGAGTGTAGCCCTATGGCGTTCCAATGTCGTCAAGGAAATTATCATCTGCACCCTGATTTCGTCTACATGGAGTTCATGGACCCAAAACAGAAACAAAAACTCACCGGGGACGGAGGAAACATTGTGGTAACTCGATTATTTGGTCGTGGTACACCAGTGATTCGGTATAGTGGAGTGAGCGATTTTGTGGTGACCTCAACGCGAACCTGCAACTGCGGTCTCCATGCACCGATCATTGAACGAATTGAAGGACGACATGTCGACGCGATAATCCTCCCAAATGGAGAATACATCCTGCCGACGACCATAACCGGTATTCCCCATCATGTGATGCATATGTATCATACAGATAAAATCCAACAATTCCAGATTATTCAACAGAATCCTACACAGATCGATATTCTCATTGTCATTGATGAACAACTCCGGAGTGTTGGTGCATCAGTGGACGAAATTAAAGAGGAGTTGCAGAAACAGTTTGAGAATCGTATAGGCCCTGGTGTAACCATCACCGTGAAAGAAGTGGATAATATCTCGATGGTGAGACCAGGTTCATCTACACCTCCACCGGTGGTTCTCTCAAAGGTAACCGCACCGGTGAAGCAGTGAAGGTTTCTACTAAAAAAAGAGTGATGTAGGGAATCATGATGCCGAATCAGAAAGGGGATGATAAACAAAAAAAACGGTTCCTCGATAGTGTTATTCGGAGTCTTGAAAAATTTTTATCAAGGCATCCCTGGTGGGCGCGTCGGTACGCTGGTTTTTTTGAGAAAATGACTGTGGATGAATTTTCTATCGTTTCATTACCCGCAGAGAGCCGGGTACTGACTATTGGGTGCGGGTCGTTTCCCCATACGATGTTCACGCTTGCGCGGGTGCGTGGATGGAAACTTGTCGGTATTGATCATGATCGCGATGCGGTAAAGAAGGCGCAGCAGATGATTGCCGCGCATCATTTAGGTGACAAGATTGAGGTGTGCTTTGGGGAGGCTTTGGAGGCGGATATCTCAGATTTTGATCTGGTGTTTGTGGCTCATGGGGTGGAGCCGAAACTTGGTATACTGACGGAGCTCGAACGTCGGATGAAACCGGGGACGATGATTGTGTATCGGACGATCTGGGATGGGTTAGAACGGGTGTATGGTCATGAGCCGATTCCTGAGACATTGCGGGTGAAAGACGCGTTTTTCCGGAGTGATGGTATTAAGACGTTGTTGTTGGTGCGGAACGAAAACCCTAAATAAACCCGGGGGGTTATCCTCGGAGGATAAACACGTAAGGCCTCATTATGCGTATTCTTCTGATTAACGCAAATTTGTATCATCAGCACGGGTTTCTAAGTGAACTCGTGTACAAGTTGAATTCGAACCCGATCCTGGTGCTCGCTCAGATAGCGGGTGCGACTCCGCCGGGGCACGAGTTGAAGCTGCTTGATGATCGGTATGATGACCCGTTTTATTCTGGTGAGATTGATTTAGTTGGGATTTCCTGTGTCACGCCGAGTGCGCCTCGGGCGTATGAGATCGCGGACTGGTATCGGAAACGTGGTACCCCTGTGGTGTTGGGCGGTATTCATCCGACAGCGATGCCTGAGGAGGCAAAAGAGCACGCGGATGCGGTCGTTGTTGGTGAAGCTGAGGCGTCATGGCCGCAAGTTCTCAAGGATGCAGAAGCAGGACGTTTGCAACCATTTTATCGACAGACTCAATTTATTTCTCCTGAGAAAATTCCTATTCCTCAGCACGAGTTATTGCGGGTTCAGCCGTTGTTCACCGCAGTAGCACCATCTCGCGGGTGCCCGTATCATTGCTCGTTTTGCACGTTAACGCATATGCATGGGTCTGAATATCGTGCTCGCCCCGTGGATCAGGTGATCGAAGAAATCAAACGTACCCCACGGCGGTTCCTCGTGTTTTTGCATGATGCGTCATTGACGATTAACCCGGACTATGCGAAAGCATTGTTTAAAGCGATGATCCCGTTGAAACGGAATTTTATCGCGTATGGGAGCGCACCCGTGTTGTTGAAGGATGATGAGTTGCTTCGGTTGTCGAAGCAGGCGGGGTGTGTGATCTGGTGCGTCGGTTTTGAGTCGATTTGTCAGGACTCGTTAGTGGCGGATGCTCAAAAGCGATACACGGTGGAAAGCTATGATACTCTCGTAAAAAAAGTGCATCAGCAAGGGATGAGCATGTTCGGGTCGTTCGTGTTCGGGTTTGATCATGATACTCCAGATATTTTTGATAAAACGTTGCAGGCAGCGTATGATTATGGGATTGATGCGGCTGAGTTTAACGTCTTGACTCCATTCCCGATCACTCGATTGTTCAAGCAGTTAGAGAGTGAAGGACGCATTCTAACCAGGGATTGGACGAAGTATGATCTGCATCATGTCGTGTTTCAGCCGAAACTCATGTCCCCTGAGGAGTTATATGAAGGGTTCAAGAGTGTCTCAAACAAGTTTTATTCACCTCTGAAAACGATGCAGCGAATCGCGCATGTGACGTTGAAAAATCGTCGATTCCCGAATATTTTGGTGGTTGGTGGGATGAACGTGGTAATGTCCCGGTTTCATCTCGAATTTACGTTATTCTAACGAATAAAAATTTTTTATGTCGTGTTACGACTGTAGATTTTTTTCATAACCATGAGAAGTACGCAGAAGAAAATACCGAACGCGTTCGCAACCATAATTACTATATCAGTTTTTAAGACGCCGTAGAGGAACCAGAGGATCATCCCAAAGGTTAACACGGCAGGCATCCAATAGGAGACGTCATCAAGTTTTTTTGTCTGATACCCTTTGATTAATTGAGGGATGAAACAAATCGTTGTCAGCGTCCCAGCGATAATACCGATTATTGGTGTAACTTCCATAGAGAGACCCCATGAAGTATCATGTCTTTAAAGATTTCCAAAAACAGTTTTTTCGAAAAAAGTATATGAAGCATCATTCTATGTATCCTCCTACTAGCTTCGGGCCCGTGGGGTAGCTTGGTATCCTTCTAGCTTGGGGTGCTAGTGACTTGCGTTCAAATCGCAACGGGCCCACTCAGATTTCTAATAGTTGGGTTTCAATTAAGAGAATGGTTTCACTTGTACTATACATATTCTGTATGATCGTTAATGCGCGGAGGAACATCATGAACATGCCTTTTTCTAGGAAACGGGCGAAATCATCAGCAAGTCTCGTCCATTGGTTCGCTTCTTGTTGAAGGAGAAATGCATCATGGAGACATTGTGTTTTGAGTGTTTCATTTGTGAGTTCATCATGGATACTCAGGAGATATTGAGAGACTGATTCTTTTTCGATGGCGATCTGTCGATATTTATTCAAAATATTTGGGCATGTGGTAACCTTTCTTGATTCGGGAAGGAGAGCATCGAACATCCACCCGAGTTTATACTCCAGAGACAGGAGCTGAACCATACAGACCAGTATATACAATGGGGCGGTGGTGATACGGTTTCGTAACCCTGGCGAGAAATCCTGATGTAACGCCTGTACGGTGTGGAACCCTAACGTAGTGCATCCCCAATCGTTGATGATATGATCATCATACACGGTCGGATCCCCAGATAATTTTTTGAGGTTTCGCTCTAATGTTTGTTGATATATTTCTGTGGTGTTTAACGGTTGATCTCCCGTGTCGGTGAAGACTTGTACCGAATACGCAAGATATGGAGTATACTGGGTATCAACAAATAAGCGATGATGCGCTTTCTTGAACGTACTGAGCGGCATCCACACATAGGTTCCTTCCTCAGGATGATGATATAACCCTGCTGATGGGTCATTGAAGCAGACGGTTTGATTCGTTTCATTGAACCCAACCAGGACAATCGAATGGTACACGTTACATGGTGCGTTATTCCAGAAAATATTTGTGAGACGCATCCACATCGTGTTTGTGACCCCGAGTTCTTTTCTCACTGCGTTCCGAATCGAGGGTAGCAACACCGGGTCGACATCAGTGATCACAGGATGATTATTCGACAGATTCTCTTTCACTCGTATCCAGTACGCGGTCCACCGATCATCCTCACTCATTTGTGCTGTGGACCGCCATTCTGAATAATTCAGTCCATGCAGACGCGCGAGAAACAATCGATCAAGACTCCATCGACACGAGCCAGTACAACTCACTGGGAGACGAGGTAACGTCGGAGGAGAATACACGAGCGCGTACCCCACCCCTGACTCGTAGAGAACCTCCTCCACACTCACATTCACCCCATAATACCCGAGAACCATCGCGCAACTCGCATACGCACAATAATAATCAGTCGTCTGACCCACATAGGGTACACCAGCGATAACATGATGAGAATCCTCAGTCTCTGCCCCAATTACGAGAGGAAAACCTGCGGTTACCATCGAAAACACGATAACAAGAGTGATGTAACTCTTCATGCGAATATTTTGAGAAGAATTACCCAGTTTCCAATGTATGATCTTTAGGAACAATAACCGTATGCCCCCCATATACTATACTATCTATTATATATCATATAAATAGTTTGTTACAGTGGTCAATAGGTATAAAAAATACACCCCTATTTCAACGATGAACACGTACCAAAACGTGAGGAGAACAACATACTGTGCTGTCTCAAAAAAAATTCATCTTCCAATCCACCCCAAAAGAAGAAATCACAGTTACACCAACAATCAAGATTTCTACGGTAACAACCACACAGGACTTCAAAGAGTTCTACCGCGTCCCCTGGCAGATCTATAAAAGCGACCCATATTGGATTCCCCCACTCTGGAGAGAACTCAAAGATTTTTTTACTTCGACCAACCCATTTTGGAGACACGGGCAAGCCCAACTCTATATTGCATATGAGAACAATGTCCCAGTCGGTCGCATCGTCGCCATCATCGATCAGTTATTCATCGAAAAAGAAAAAAAACCGATTGGATACTTCGGGTTCTTCGAATGCTGCAACCAATACCCTATTGCCACCGCATTATTCCAAGCAGCGGAGACCTGGCTCAAATCTAAAAAAATCACAACCATACGAGGACCAATAAACGGGAGGATCGATATCGGATGCGGATTCCTCTACCAAGGGTTTGATTCATCGCCATCCATCCTTGAAACCTATTCACCAGCCTATTATACGGAATACGCTGAGACGTACGGATTCCAGAAATGCAAAGACCTTGTCTCCTACTACCTTGACCTCACAAACCCTATCCCACCAAAAGTTGAAGAAACCGCAAAACAAGTCGAAAAAAAAGGTATACAGATCCGTGGATTTCATCGTCTTCGATCACGACAGGAGATAGACTGGTGGATTCCTCTGATGATGCAAGAATTCGCTAATCATTGGGGCTATGTTCCCGTATCAGAAGAAGAGGTACGTACACGATTCGGCATAAAACAAGCACGTTGGTTCGTCGATTCTAAGTTATTTCTCATAGCTGAAGCACAGGGGGAACCGATTAGTTTTAAGTGGTCTACACCCGACTATAACCAAGTGTTTAAAACACTGAATGGAAAACTTGGACTGGTTGGAACCCTCAAGTTTTTTTTCAGAAAACATACGATAACTCGAGGGACGTTCAACTTCGTCGGTATCAAAAAACTGTATCGTTCTCAAGGTATTGGGACGTTTATGAACTACTATACGATGCTTGAGATGAAACGACGAGGATACACCGGAGCGGAATGCGGTTGGATCGATGAAGAAAACATCGCATCACGCAGGGCAATAGAGAAAATCGGTGCAAAACTGGTAAAAATATTCCGCGTCTATGAAAAAACAATTGAATAATCATTCAAAAAAACCAGTTACGAAAGTTTTAAAGGAGGCGGCTTCCCATTATAACACTGGAGTGGTTGCCTCAACGGTAAGAGCAGGAGACACAGATTACAGTTAATGCACTTCGAAGGTTCATCCAAACCACTGAAAATCTGCTTTGGGAACTCAGGGTTAATAATTAATGGCCGGGACATGCACACCATGTCCATATCCCCCTGATCAAGTACGCGTCTCATAACATCAGGGTTACGGAAACAACTTCCCCCCATGATAGGCACATTCAGAGCTTGTTTGAAGGCGCGTATATGGTTAAGATTATGATGAGGGGAAAACCAGAAGCGCCGGTTAAGGAAAACATCTACTGGAGACAATAACACGTTTGTAGCAGCTGCCTGTAACTGTTTTCCCTGACTAGCGAACAACGCAGTTAATGCAGCCTTATACGGCATAGCTCCTCGTGTTGCATTAAAACCACAGGAGACTTCAATTCCGTCAATACCTTCTTGCTCAAGACGTTTTCCTGTGTCTAATGAATCTTTCAACCGAATCAACGGAACCATCGGAGGAGTACTCGCGTAGGTATATGAATACGAATCAAGTTTGATACAGACCGGGTATTGACTTCCGACTTCATCCCGTATCCTCTCATATACCTCGAGACAAAATCGTTGCCGGTTACGAAGTGATCCGCCATATTCGTCACGTCTCCGGTTCACCCAACGAGAGAGAAACTGTGCGATAAGATAGGAGTGAGCCCCATGAATTTGGATGCCATCAAACCCTGCACGTTTCACTCGGGCGGCGCTTTCACCAAATGCGTGAATGATGTCTGTGATTTCTGTGCTTGTTAATGCGGTTGCCCGCCTTGTTTTTGATGGGGCAACAATTTTTTTCCCTATATTTTTTTCAGGAAGTGCTTTGAAGCCAACATGATTCAACTGCGCAAAAATTTTCGCACCATGCTCATGAACAACATCAGTGGTTCTCCGAAGTTGAGGTACCTGCTCGTCACTATGTGCACCTGTCATCCCTGATGTGGACCGACCATTCACGTCTACAAACATGTGACCACTAATGATAAGACCGGTGCCGCCTTTGCTGAGGCGCTCATATAAATCGATATATTGCGGTGTTGCTACACCGTGTTCATCTACCATGTTTTCCATGGTTGCTGATCGGACAAGACGATTCTTTATCGTGAGTGTATTTATCGTAAAAGGTGTTGCTAAGGGATCTTTTTCTATTTGTCTAGTTTCAGAAATATTTTCATGAGAAAAAATCTTCTGACGCATAGTATCCCGAGTTTTTTACTGATACCTTGAAATTACAAGGTTTTTATGGGTGTTAAAATAAGCTGTTTTTTATGTTTTTTGAATACAATCTCGTAATCCTCAAAAATAGGGCATCGCCCCAATAATACGGGTATATCGTTTCTCATTGATACGTGGATTTCGAGTTTGGTGTATCCGATTTTTTCTTCTGCTGAGCCTAGGGTCATATCAACGGTTGCTCGAAAAAGTGAGGTTGTGCCTCCCGCGGTATCGACGCTGCCTGCTTTTTGGAGTTTTAATTTGAGGAAACGAGCGATTGCTAAGGGGATAACGATGAAGTCTCCTCCAGAATCAAGTAATGCATCGATGTAGGGTGTTTCTTTTCCATCATAATTAAATTTTATGGGAATAAGTGGATAATCGTTATATTCAAACACGAACTCGTTCGGATTCATAGCACCCCCCGAAATAGCTGGTATCAAATAATACTTTTGCTGGTTTTATTTTTCTTCGACATTCATTCCTATTGCGATGAGATAGCCTTTTGCGCGTTCCGCATATTTATATTCGTTCACCTTCTCCCAAAAACTTTTTGAATGATTCGGATATCGAAGATGGGCAAGCTCATGGATGATTACGTAGTCTTGTACCCATCGTGGCATTTTTGCTATACGATCAGAGATACGTATGGTTTTTGTTGCGGAGGTGCAGCTTCCAAATCGTGTATTTTGATTTGTAACATATTTGATATGAAAATCGAGTGTTCCATTAAAAAACAGGTTGTTTAATTCCTGTGCACGCTTCTCGAGTTCATTATCCGTGCTGAGTTCTTTCCTTCGTTTTCTCCGTTCTGTCACTGTTATCATCCGGTCAATCCATTTTTTTTCTTCCACAGATGACATACCACTTGGAAGATAAATCCAAAAGACGCCATTTTCCTGTCTTGCCTGGATAGTCCGTTTCCTTCGCTTACTCCGGATTATTCGTATTTCTTGTTGATTCATTTCATCGATGGAATGCGTACCCTTCTTTAATTGTTTCTCTCGTATCACCGTTATTCTTTTACTTTGTGAAGCGTGATTGTCCCATCTTTGAGGACTACCCATCTGAGTTTACTACCATTGCTAAGGTGCAGGATCTCCACAACCTCGGAAGGTACTGTTATTCTTCTTCGTGATCCGCGAATCGTAATCGCGGTTTCTTTTACGCATTTCACCGCATCAAGATCTATTTTCATTTTTTCCACACTTCTTTAATTGAGAATATTTTACGAAATAGAAGGTAATATACCAAATATGATATGAAAAATACTTGTTCATCACTTATCCGATCTCCCCACTCATATACGCTTTCGTCTCAGGATTCTGAGGAGTGTCGAACACAACATTCGCTGGTCCCTGCTCAATCGCCATACCAAAATACATGAACACAACATAATCAGCAAGACGCTTTGCCTGACGCAACGTATGCGTCACCAACACCACCGTATAATCCTTTTTCAGTTTAAACAACAATTTTTCTATCTGCTGAGCGGCAATCGGATCCAATGCCGAAGTCGGCTCATCACACAACAACACTTCAGGTTCTACTGCAATCGCACGAGCCAAACACAACCGCTGCTGCTGACCAACAGAAAGACGCGAAGCAGAATCATGTAAACGATCCTTCACCTCCTTCCAAAGACCTACCTCCTCAAGACAATGCTGAACCCTACTTTCAATATCCTGAGACTTTATCGACCGATGAATACGAAGCCCATAAGCGACATTATCATGAATCGACATCGGTAAAGGATACGGTTTTTGCGACAACAACCCCATTTTCTTACGAATATCAGGAATACCTAATCGAGCAGAAAGAATATCCACCCCATCAACAAGGATCTCACCAGAGATCTTTACGTCATCCTGAAGCTCCAACAAACGATTAAAAGATTTCAACAACGTCGTCTTCCCACACCCGGATGGCCCAATAATCGCCGTGAGTTGCTTCGTCGGAATTATAATATTAACATCTTTCAAAATAGTTTGTTTATCATAAGAGACACACAGATTTTTTGTTTCAATCTGAAACGGTTTTACTTGTATCATATTCATCCTTCTCCACTTTATCGTATCACATATTTCATGAAACGCTTCGACAATAACCGTGAAATAATACTAATTAATAGAACAACAACTAAAAGGATAAATGCTGCAGCATACGCTTTCGGCTGACCCGAAGGCAAGGAGTATAAATTATAAATCGTCGTCGGTAACGCCGCAGTTGAATCAAACAACGACCCAGGGATACGATTCGAAAAACCAGCGGTGAATAATATCGACGCAGCATCCCCAATCCCACGACCCAGCGCTAACAACACCCCTGCAAGAATCCCCGGGAGCGCCTGCTTCTGCACCACCTTCAACGCAGTCTCAAACTTTGTAGATCCCAACGAATACGCACCCTCTTTCAAACCATGAGGGACCAGCCGTATCGCCTCATCCATCGATCTCGTGATAATAGGAATCTCCAACAACGTTAACGCGATAATACCCGCAAGAAGCGACGCGCCCACACCCAAAGCAATCATGATCATCAGACAAAAAATCCCATACACAATCGAAGGAATACCCCACAACACATCCAAAGTGAAACGAATAAAACCAGATAACCAGGAATGCGAAAACTCTTTCTGAAGATACAACGAAATCCCAATCCCGATGATAAACGCACACAACGTGGCAGGCAACACAAGAAACAATGACCCAAGAATCGCATTTAAAATACCTCCACCAAGACCATCACCCTCTCGAGGAGTCTGAGTCAGCATCTCCAAACTCAACGAAGATGCACCATGAACAATAACCAAACCGAAAATAATGACGAGACTCCCAATCACAATCGCAAGAGAAACCACCATGAATAGTTTAAACAGGTTCTCCTCAAGAGTACGCCACTTCAATAACTCCACCTCCGCTTCGCACGTCGTAATAAAAACACGCCCAACACATTAAACAATATCACGACTACAAACAAGATTAACGCAACCAACATTAATGCAGATTCATACAAAGGAATCGACATCAACTCACCAAACTTCGACGCAATCAATGACGCCAACGTCTCACCTGGCCCGAACAACGACGATGGAATACGTGGGATACCACCAACCACCATGTTCACCGCGATAGTCTCCCCAAACGCTCGCCCAAAACCCAGAAGAATCGATGCTAACACACTCGGTGCTGACGCACGAAACACAACTTTTTTCACGGTCTCCCACTTCGTCGCACCAACTGATAACGATGCCTCCTTCAACGCAAGAGGAATCGCACTAAACGACTCCACACAGAGAGAAATAATAATCGGAAACACCATCACTGCTAAAGTCATCGACGCCGTAAAAATACACAACCCCGTACTCTGTATACCAAATAAGGGAGCAACCGTATTCTTCACCAAAGGAACAAGAAAAAGGAACGCACATAACCCATACACCACTGAAGGAACACCAGCAAGTACATCGATAAAAGGGCGAAGCACACGCCTCATCCGAGGGGGAGCATACTCAGCGATATATATTGCGCTTAACAACGAAATAGGAATCGCTATAAGTAACGCAAACCCGGTCACCAGTATTGTTCCAACAATGATTGGAGCGAGACCAAAATTACCCTGTTCAGGATACCAGACCGATGAAAACAATATATCAAGTATCGAATGATTTTCAAGGATTAAGATAGATTTTGATAATAAAAGGAAGAAAATAGAAAAAAATAAGAGAGAAACACCCAGGGTAGCAATACGCATCAGGTTTATTCCTGTACCATCGCGTATTTTTCTTATGTTTAATCGGCGCATGGGTTTCTCCAGCAGATGATGATATTCCTCCTTTAAAGATGGTTTTATTTATTAATATTATAGTGTTTCAGGTCTAGTCCTTTCATTGACATATCTCAGTTGTGTTGTAATTGTTTCTTCTGAGAGGGGGATGTATCCTGATTCTAGGACGTATTGTTGCCCGTCTGTTAAAATCCATTGAACGAAGTCTTTGGTGATGCCTGTGAAATTTTTGTAGGTAACAAGATGGAGCGCTCGAGCAGGAGGCGAGGGATAGTAATTTGTTACAATCGCATTCACCATTGTGGTTCTATTCTGGTAAAAACTTTCGTTGGTGTCTAGTACCCCGTTTTCGTTGATGTCAAGTGGGATTGGTATGATTCCATCGGCGGGAACATAGGAGTGATTATCAATTTTTTTGGTGTAGACGTATCCGATGTTATTGTATCCTATCCCTAGTTGTTCTCTTTGTATAGTGGCAGCAAGGGTGTTATCGCCGTTGACTGCTGCGTCTGCGTTATTGGTGAGATCGTTTTGTTTGTAGTTCCCGAGGTAGAGTGCCCAGGTTTCCGCGGCGCCGCAGCTATCGGATCGGGTGTAGACGGTGATGGGATCAGTGATAGTGTTGTTTCCTATGAGTTGGCCCCAGGTGGTGATGGTTCGTGTGATGAATATGTGTTTGAGTTGTTGTTTGGTTACTCCCGTGATGAGGATGGTGTTTATGATGGGGTTGTCGGTGTTTATGGTGGCGACAACAGCGTCTTTGGCGACGGAGACCCAGAAGATCCCTTGTTCGATTTCGGTTCTATTGATTTCTCTGGAGACCATGCCGATGTTGACGATTTTGTTTTTTGCTTCTGCCATTCCTTGTCCTGCGCCGTTTGCATTGACGTCTATGGTTATTTCCGGGTGTATTTTGTTGTATTCTGCTACCCATTTGTCCATCATGGGTTTGAGGGCGAATGCTCCTGATATTTTGATGGTGTTTTGTTGTTGTCCGGTGCATCCGCTGAGGTATATGGTAGTGAGAAGAAGGGTGGTGAGTATGGTGGTTATTTTGAGGAGGTTTGTTGGGGTTTGTTGTTTTTTTGTTTGGTGTATTCTTTTTTTCATGGTTATCACGTTTTCTTGGTTAATATATTATATGTATCATCCTATTTAAACGTATTGGTAAGTTACCTATAATTAATGGCATTTAACCAATAGTTCTTTGTTTTTTTCTTAGAACCGATAATTAGAATAAAAAAGGGTAAATCATAGTAAACCAAGAACAAAAAAAATAGATGCGACTATGGTTTAAACCAACGGTTAATAAAAAAAAAAAAAAAAAAAAAAAAAAAAAAAAAATTGGGGGTGAGATACAAAAATTTTTTTGATATAACACCAGGACGGGTTTGTTAAATCGGGGTTTATGTTAATTTTTTTTTATTTT
>JAZDGT010000013.1:0-59816 GCA_043806635.1 Methanobacteriota archaeon
CCACCCACTCAACTGCTATCGATCACGATGGAAACAGGAGAAGAAAACACCATGAAACACTTCATCACATTCGAAGGATTCGACGGCTCAGGGAAATCCACCATAGCCAAACTCGTCTACGAACGACTACAAAAAGAAGGTTACCCTGTCGTACTCACCTACGAACCCACAGATACACCAGTCGGTAAATACGTCCAAGACTGCATCAAAACATCCTCAGACCCCTTCATCACCGCGTTCACCTTCATCGCAGATCGAATCCAACATTGCCAACAGATACAACACTGGCTCGATGAAAAAAAGATCGTGCTCTGCGACCGATACGCGGACTCAACCTACGCATACCAAGGCGCACAACTCACCAAAGAAATACGCAACCCCATCAAATGGCTACAAGACCTCTCCAAAAACCGCATCCTCATCCCAGATCGAACATTCCTCTTCATCATCGACCCCAAAGAATCAATCAAACGGATCCAAAGCCGAAATAACCTGATCCCCTTCGAACGAGTCACATTCCTAAAAAAAGTACATGCGAACTATCTGAAACTCTCAACAGAGAAACGCTTTCTGAAGGTGGACGCAACTAAAACAAAAGAAGAAATAGCTGAGCTCTGTTACCGGGATATCCTCTCATAAGACACAAACACAGGTGAAGCTATGACATCTCGGTATAAGCTCGCGATTTTTGATATGGATGATACCCTTCTCAAAGGCAGAACCATACACATCATCGGAGCACAAAAAGGATTCCGAGACGAAGTACTCCGACTAGAAGACAGCCCCATAGTCTCCTATCAGAAAAACCGGGAGATCGCAAAACTCCTCCGCGGAATACCCCAACAAGAGATGATACAGATCTTCCGAGGCATCCCCCTACAGGACCACGTCACAGAACTCATGAAAACACTGAAACAGAAGAAGATACGCACCGCGGTGGTGACGAATTGCTATCAGTTTCTTGCCGATGATCTCAAAAACCGATTGGGTATGGATTACGCGGTCGCCAACGACATCCGAGTACAAAATGGGGTGATCACCGGTGAACTCATCCTTCAGAACACCGTGTTAAAAGAGAAGTTCCCCGGATGCAAGATACATCCGATCTGCAAACGATCAGTCGTTGATTTTTTCTGTGAAAAACTTGGTATCCAACCCGAAGAAATTATCGCAGTAGGAGACGGAAAAATCGATATCTGCATGTTGGAACGCGCCGGACTAGGCGTCGCGTTTCATGCGTCCAGGGAGGTACAAGAACATGCAGACATCAGTACCGATGATCTACGGATTATTTTACAGTACGTTTCATGATTAGAACATGATTGTTGTTCTGAAGTTTACCCGTGTTATACGCATCATAGGCGCTCAGATCAAAATGACCATGTCCGCTGCAGGAGAACACGATGATTTTTTTCTCCTTCCTCTGCTTCGCTATGCGTGCAAAATCGATGGCTGAGCGGACCGCATGGGCTGTCTCAGGGGCGACGACGAATCCTTCGGTGCGAGCGAACAGGGTTGCGGCTTCGAAGGACTCGTGTTGATTGTACGCGAGTGCCTCCATGTATCCTTCTTTGGTGAGTTTGGAGAGAAGCGGTGAATCCCCATGATATCGGAGTCCACCAGCATGGATCGCGGCTGGGACGAAATCATGACCGAGCGTATACATCTTCAGCAAGGGCGTAAGTCCAACGGTGTCACCGTAATCATACCGATACTCTCCCTTCGTAAGGGTGGGGCAGGCGACAGGTTCAACGGACACGACTCTGAGATCGGGTTTTTTCCCGAGTATTTTATCTCGTATAAAGGGAAAGCTTGCTCCGGAGAAGTTACTGCCTCCTCCGACGCAGCCCGTAATAATATCAGGGTATTTGTCAAGCAGCTGGAATTGTTTTTTCATTTCTAACCCGATGACGGTTTGGTGAAGGACCACGTGGTTGAGGACGGAGCCAAGGGTGTAATGGGTGTCGTCATGGGTGGCGGCGTCTTCGACGGCTTCGCTGATGGCGATGCCAAGGCTTCCTGAGGTGTTCGGGTCTTTTTTGAGGATTTCTCTGCCTGCGTTCGTGTAGGTCGTTGGGCTGGGGAAGACTTCTGCACCCCAGTTCTCCATGAGTATTTTCCGATAGGGTTTTTGTTCGTAGCTGCATTTCACCATGTAAACGCAACATTTCATATTAAACAGTCGAGTGGCAAACGCGAGTGCTGACCCCCATTGTCCTGCGCCGGTTTCGGTGACGAGTCGTTGGACACCTTCTTTCATGTTGTAGTAGGCTTGGGCGACGGCGGAGTTGGGTTTGTGGCTACCGGGTGGGCTGACGCCTTCGTATTTGAAGTAGATTTCCGCGGGTGTGTTGAGGTAGCGTTCGAGTCTGGTGGCTCGGTAGAGTGGGGTGGGTCTCCAGATCCGGTAGATGTCCCGGACTTCGGTTGGTATGGGGATGTATCGGTCCTGGCTCATTTCTTGTTTGATGAGTTCCATGGCGAAGATGGCTTTGAGGTCGTCTGGTCCTGCGGGTTGTCGTGTTTTTGGGTGGAGTGGTGGGTCGAGTGGTGTTTTGAGGTCTGCTTGTATGTTGTACCAGGATTTAGGGATATCATTTTCATCAAGAATGATTTTATTTTTCTTCATGAATATATAATGTGGTGTTCTAGGTATATAAATGTTTCTATTTTTGTACATTACAGTACAATTTTGTACATTGGTGAATTAGCGGGTGTTGGGTGGTAAAAAATAACTGTTGAACAAAGGGCGGTGAATAAATGGGCGAATTTGGTGAGAATCAATTCCATCCACTTTCGTTTTGGAATGGGTGATGGTCAATGTTATATTCATTGATAATGTAGGGTTGCGATCCGTCATTAGGATTGCCCGTACACGGCCAATCGCTCCAATAGTTCCCTCCACAAGGGTAGCCGTTATCCCACAGATTGTGTCTGCCTGTGTTAGCTCTTACATTGAAGTCATTGATGAAGTTGTTATGGTAGATGAGATTATCCGAAGTAGTTTCAATGTCTATACCGCATTGAGTATTATTTGTGATTGTATTTTCAACAATCGTATTGTTGGAAGAATCAGTTTTAAGAAATATACCATTTCTCAAATTATTGGTAACGGTGTTTCCCTGAATCATATTGTGATGGGAAGATGAATATAGGTAGATGCCATCTCCCGTGTTACCCGTAATCAGATTTTCAGAAATGTTGTTCCGATACGAACGTCCACTGACGATACCATAAGATCGATTGATAATACAATTTCTAATAATCGTATTATTATTTGTTGTATCTAATAGGATTCCTAGCGAGTTGTTATCCTTAATAAGATTATCTGAGATTGTATTATGATGACCTCCGCAAACAAAAACCCCTCTCCAGTTGCCGATGATCACATTTCGAGATACAGTGGAATAATACAGGACCATTAGTGTTATTCCTTCCCAGGTATTATTAAGAATCATATTTGAATGAATGGTAATATTTGTAAGACGCATGGTACAATAAATGCCGAATTTATTATCGGTGATAATAGTATCACGAATCGTACAATTACTGGCGGTTAACCAGATTCCTGCATTAGCATGTTGTATCGTCAACCCCCTGATGGTCACGCGATCAGCTCGAAGACGAATAGAGTGATTTGTCCATGATATGCTGTCGATAATCGTCGTATTTTTTTCTTCACCAACAAGATGAAGAGTCTTGTTAATCCATATATGCTCATAATACGTGCCATTTACAACATTGACCGTACCACCAGTACATACTGCATCGACACCATCTTGGATTCGTTGAAAAGGAAACTGCTGTGATCCATCCCAGGGACCAGCAGTGTTATTATCATCAACCCAGACTACTGCTCTGTGAATCATTACGAGGATCGTATCAGTATCAACGTTCCCGATGCTATCGTGTACCGTAAGATTCACGGTATAATTACCTACACGTCTATAGGTATGATTCGCTTGTTGCCCCTTTGAAATATTCCCGTCTCCGAAATCCCACCACCAATCTTTATAAGGAGGATAGCCTCCACTCGCATGTCCAGTAAAAGACACGGGTTCATTAAGTACCGCTTCAGAAGGAGCAAGGGCTTTCGCATGAAGTGCCAGCTGCAGGGAGAGTGTAGGATCGCCGAAGTAATTGAGCTGATAGCACTGCCATCTCCAATCCTGCCCATATTGCCCTTGTATCCTCGGGAGATTTTGTTCTTTTGAATATTGATTCGCTTTACTAAGGACCGTGATGTTCTTATCGATAACACCATCCCAGAACCAGCGTGCAAATGCCGTTGAAATACCAGAGTACGAATCTCGTGTGTTCCAAAGCCCAGCGAACGCACCATGTTCTCGTTTCACGGTAAAATACTCCATGATGCTATCCTCTATCAGAGGATTTGTGTTTGCATCGCGATCAAACGCCCCTGCAGCACACCCCTGTGAGTAGATAAAGCAAGGTTCATCATTGACAAGACGATCAACATCAGTGGTGCTAAAACCTATATCTAGCTTCAGGTTTTTGTTAGGCCCAGAATGGCCCAGATGATTAATAATATGGGTTCCATTGTTGATTTCATTGATGATTTCGTCTTTTGGCCATCCTGTATCCCATGGATCATTTGGGTCGAACCCTGGCCACGAATGATCGTAGAGCCGCTCAATATCGTATTCATCAGCAGGGATCCCAACGGTATTATCCGTTCGGTTGATCAGCTGTTCTAAATAGGTATCACCGAATTGTCCTGGTCTCAGATACTCACCAGCCATCACTATTTTTTTCAAATAATTATTATAGACGTCTATGTTTATCGTACAAAAATTTTTCATCTGAAGATATTTCAACGTTTTATTCACAAAATGACCAACTTCGGTGCGGTTTCCGACACAGGCTCTCCCTACATATACCTCTGCTCTTAGGTCAACATCAGTCCCGTTCTCACCATCAGTAGCCTCACCCCACCTATTATTATGATTTGAATTATAAGGGCCATCAAGGCAACTGTAATAGAAATCAGAAGGACCATAGACATGATTGTTATAATCATATCCAAAATATAGTGTAGGAGCGGGGACTAGATCGATATCACCACCGAGAAGAAGGTATTCAATACCCCAAGTAGTATACATCTCTCTGGTAAAATTCCGAATATTTTCACATGTTTGATTCACTGTATTCCCAAGAGGAATATCGGCCCCTAAGGTTTTGATAATGGTAGATATGCCTCGTCTATTGTGGACGGTTGCTAACTGAAAAAAACCACCCTTTAACTCGTCTGTTGTAATAATGAGGAGATCATATTTTTTAACGATTCTCTGAGCAGGTTCGTTCGATATGTATGTTTGTATAACCTCAGGGTTATCAATTTTCTCTTTTACCTCACTGTCGTCCACCTCTAATCCACGATAAAGCAAATGAGTATTTTCTTTTATGTGTGTCCGGACAACGATAGTCATCTCAGAATAACATTCAAGTATATTGGTCAGAGGAGTGTATTTAATAGGATATAATGACAAACTAAGAATTCGATAACCCCTGAAACACTGGGTACCAATCTGATCAAAAAGCTTCTCAGGAAAGGGGGCGGCAGATGTATAGATCGTCGGATTCGGTGTTGGGAATGTTGCTACGTCTATTTGTGAACAGGGAACTAGGGTATCTGCTGGTTCAATCTTCTTTTCTATCCTGATTGTAACTTTGTCACCAAGAATAATATCAACACTGCTCACTTCTTTCCTAGAAGGTATCAGGATATTTGCCATATATACAGGTAAAAGGGGATCGCCAGGGTTACCTAGACAAGGGGCATTTGGGAGTTCAATACGGGTATATTTGATATCACCAATTAGCACTGTCCTCAGTGTTGGTAAAGTAAACGTATATTTGATTATCATCTGTTGGTCATTAGGAACCCCTCTAGAAAATTCTGTATTAGAACATGATGATTTTGAGGATGTTTCTATAGTAGATAAAAATTGTTCGCTATGTATCCCATGGGCAACGAAATTGGGGAGACATAAGATGGTTATTAAAAGAATACAGACTGTTTCTACTTTAATTCTTAATCCCCTTATTATCATAGATTTCTTTCTATCTTTTTTAATATCATATAGATTTAAATAATTTTTGTCGATTTTTTTATTAATTATAGGTTGATGGTTACCGCCCAGAACCTACCAACCCATTAATGTACAATAATGTACATTCAATAGGACAAAATAAAAACACTATCTCGTCGGAACCGAATGCCGATAAAACCCCACAATAAAAAACCCAGAAAACACACCACTAAACTGCCCAGGATCCAACCGAATCTCAGAATCACCCACCACCTTCCGAATCACCCACAGAACAGGAATACTTGGCAACCGCGACTCCGCATCCCACACCGTCCAATCAAAACCCGCAACCGGCGAAAACACCAGAACACCAGACTCATCAGAATGAGCCTTCCGGATCACCCCACAAAAAAATGTCAAAGCAGGTGCTCGACCAATCAACGAATCATTCTCAGGATCAGAAGCCGACACAACACCCTGAACCAACGGCGCACACAACAACAACACACCAAACAGAACACCTACCCTACAATACATTCTCTTCCGCATACACAGCCCTCGACTCATACAACAAATTAAAATATATTCCTTCCTCCATATAAAGTTTTACCAAAAGAATGCTTTGTGTAATTATCTTTTAAAGACATAGTCCAATGCATCCAACAGGGATGTAGGATGCAAAGGACTAGTCAAAAGAAGGAAACGTGGGAGAGGCATAAAGAGGTTAGTATCGACTGGAAACACTACGATGAAAGCAGACTCAGCGAATGTAAGAGGATTTTAGATCTGACTACGGTGTTTCATGAACTGGATAAACCAGTTCAGCGGAGAGAATTTCAACTCTCCCGTCTCACCGTTTTGCTCCTGTTTAAAATCCTATTCGGCCTTTCATATCGTAGTATAGCAAATGCAACAAATGATTTGAAAATCTACCATGCGCTTGGGATGAAACGAGCACCATGTTACAAGACCATCCAGAACACTATGGAATATCTTGATACATGGTTTCTCTCCCAGATCAATCGACTCTTCCTTCCACAGCGAGTCGCGCTGGGTGGTGTCGATTCCAGCGGGCTGAAAACCCACCAAAAAGGAGCATGGATTCAGATACGCTTCCAGAAATATCAGAAAAAACGGGATTTCAAGAAAACTCATATCTTTGTCGACCTGGTTTCGAAGAAAATCATCTATTGTTTAGTCACCAAAGGAACTGCATCTGACCATAAACAGCTGAAAAAAATACTCAAGGAATGTGACTGGATACGGGTCGACATTATCCTCGGTGACAAAGGGTACGATACCCGGGAATGCTTCAACGAAATTACCAAACAAGGTTCCACACCTGGAATAAAAGTACGAAAAAACGCATCGAGAAAAGCCCGCGGTTGCCCCAGCAGACGGAAAGCAGTAATCGCCCAACAAGAGGATAACGATGGTTGGAAAAAGAAGGTTCAAGCGACCATGCGCTGTGTTGTTGAAGCAATATTTTCTGGGACGAAACGACGATTTGGCGAATACCTGTTCAGCCTCAAAGCACGATTTCGACGGGTCGAAGTATGGTTGCGTACTCTCCTGTGGAATGTTCTGATTTACCCGAGGTGAGAATTATTACACAAAGCACCAAAAGAACCAAGAAAAACACTAAAAAACAAAACATTAAAACCCAGCAACACCGTACCATCTACGAATGTGGAACCAACTCTCCATCTTCTTCAAAGACTACCCGAAACAAAAAAAGATCGCACAAAAAATGCTCGAATACGGACTACGAACCCATAACCAAAAAATCTACTGCGGACCCATCGAACTCTCCGACTCCAAACTTGCACGAGCTTTAGACGTCGACCGACGAGCCATCACCGCCACCATCACCACCATCACCAACAACCCCGAACTCCAAACCATATTCTCCAAACTCACCCCCACCTGCCACCTCAAAGACGTCGCACCAGCCATGAACTGGGGCGTTATCGAAATCATCCCCAAAGACCCCAGCACACCCGGCATACTCGCCGCCGTCGCCACCCTCATCGCCGACCACCACATCAGCATCAGACAAGCCATCGGAGACGACTTCGAACTCTCAGAAGAACCCCGACTCTTCATCGTCACCGAAAAACCAGTACCCGGAACACTCATACCAAAAATACGAAACGCCCACGGAGTCAAAGCAGTACTAATCTACTAAACCAACCCCCTCCCCTAATACAACAGAAGAAAAAACCACGTTTTAAACTAAAACCTTATGTAGGGGAAAACCGATGACTTTTATGAGGAGAACTACTACACCAAGAACATCTTCACCTTACGTAACGTTAGAACACTCACCCAGACAAAGCACCATGGGGGATCAGGATTTGAAAACTGGGGAGGCAAACAATCTCGGCCACTTGCTCCCAAGACTCAAAGGCACAACATTTCTCCTGTTGAGTGCATCCTATCCCCCTTCCCACTTAGTATAGAAATTAAAAGAACACAACCAATTATTCTATTTTGATCTACGAATGATTGTTGGGTGTTTTCCGAACATTTTACCATGATTTATATATTCAACAGGATAAATATAGTTTTGGTGAAAAAGCAATGAAACCACAAAACAAACACAGAATCTTTGGGCTGATCATGATACTGATACTCGTAGCTGGAAGCATCATTTGGATAAAAACAATAAATGATACCACACTGCCCGATATATCAAATAAAAAATATACAGAGTTCAATTTTGTCCTCAAATATGGCCCCTATGCTCGGAATGAAATAAACACGTTTAACCACACCTTCACCCAAGATATGGTTACTGCTCTCCCACTCACGATCAATCTCACCTTCACACCCGAGGAACTCGAAACAATCTATGAAAAAATGAAAGAAATCAATTTTTTTGAATATCCTGAAGAAATTTTTACCCCCTCTCCTTTCAATAACAGTGGTGTTATACCCCCTTCGATAATTGACTTCACAGTAAGCGTGAATTCAACAATAAAACGACTCTATTGCGGGGATCATACCTATTATGCTACTGAAGATGAACAAGCAAAGAAACTCAACGTCTTACTTTTATTTATCTTCGATATCCTCGAATCAAATGAAGACTATCAAAACATGCCAGAACCAATCGGTGGGTACGACTAGAAAAAACTACGAATACTCTCTTGCATATCACCGATCGAAACCGAGGAGATCCGGTAAATGCTTTTATGCTAGGGTGATCTCCTTACACAGATACACGTCTTGGATCTCATGCAGCAGCTTAATCCCATCATCCATCGGACGCTGGAACGCCTTCCTCCCAGAAATCAGACCAGTCCCACCAGCACGCTTATTAATCACCGCGGTACGCACCGCCTGAGCAAAATCATTCGCACCAGACTCGCCACCAGAGTTAATCAACCCGACCCGACCCATATAACAATTCGCGATCTGATACCGGGTTAAATCAATCGGGTGATCAGAACACAACTCCGTGTACGCGCGGTTATCCATCTTCCCATACTTCACCCCATCCTTATTCAACGCCACATATCCACCGTTGTTAGTCGGGAGTTTCTGCTTCACAATATCCGCCTCAATCGTCACCCCAAGATGATTCGCCTGACCCGTCAAATCCGCGGCCGTATGATAATCCTTCCCACCCGTCTTAAACGCAGGATTCCTAAGATAACACCACAGGATCGTCGCAAGCCCGAGCTCATGTGCATACTTGAACGCCTCACTCACCTCCTGGATCTGACGCGTCGACTCCTCAGAACCAAAATAAATCGTCGCACCAACCGCAGCAGCACCCATCTCCCACGCCTGATCCACACCAGCAAACATCACCTGATCAAACTTATTCGGATACGTCAACAACTCATTATGATTCAACTTCACAATAAACGGGATACAGTGCGCATACCGCCGAGACACCGACCCAAGAACACCAAGCGTCGACGCCACCGCGTTACACCCACCCTTCATCGCAAGCTCAAGGATATGCTCAGGATCAAAATACAACGGATTCGGAGCAAAACTCGCCGCAGCAGAATGCTCAATCCCCTGATCAACCGGAAGAATAGACACATACCCAGTCCCCGCCAGACGACCATGATAAAAAATCGATTTCAGATTCCTCAACACCGGCGTCGACCGATCCGTATCCATATACACCCGCTCCACAAAATCAGGACCAGGGACATGCAGCCAATCCACAGGAATCTTCTCACACCGATGATTCAACAAAAAATCAGCTTCAGAACCTAAATAGCCTCTAATCTTCTCAAAATCCGGATTCATATACGTCCCTACTTCTTGATACTCTGCCAAAACAGGCCACCTCACACACTACCCCAAGCTATACCACCAAATATAATAAACCTTTCGACACAAAAAAAAGAAAAAAAATAGAAGAGATACAGGAGAACCTAAGAAACCACCAATGTTCCTTCCTCATGCCGCTTCCCAAGTTTCTCCAACATATCCTTCGTCATATCACCCAGACGATACTTTGGTTTCCAGCCCCACTCCTTCCGAGCAGCGCTATCATCAATAGACCGCGGCCACGAATCCGCGATCGCCTGACGAAAATCAGGTTTATACACACACTTAAACTCCGGGATATGCTTCCTAATCTCATTCACCAATTCACTCGCAGAGAAACTCATCGCCGCCAAATTAAAATCACAATGATGCTGAAGCTTACTCAGATCCGTATCCATCAAATCAATCGTCCCCTTCAAACAATCAGGCATATACATCATCGGAAGCGTCGTATCCGCCCGCAAGAAACACGTATAACTCTTCTTCGTAATCGCCTCATAAAAAATCTCAACCGCATAATCCGTCGTCCCCCCACCAGGCAACGTCTCACTACTAATAATCCCCGGATACCGCACACCACGAACATCAAGACTGAACCGTTTACAATAATAATCACCCAAAAGCTCACCGGACACCTTCGTCACCCCATACATCGTCTTCGGCTTCAACACCGTCTCCTGAGGCGTATCATCCCGAGGCGTCTCCGGCCCAAACACCGCAATAGAACTCGGCACAAACACCCGCGTCATCTCATGCTCATGAGCAACCTCCAACACATTATACAACCCGTTAATATTCACATCCCAACATATCAACGGTTTTTCTTCCCCAACAGCAGAAAGAATCGCGGCCATATTATAAATCGTATCAATATTATACTCCTTCACGACCTTCTCAATGGTCTCCCGGTTACCGATATCAATAAACTCAAAAGGACCAGAGTTCAGAAGCGTATCACTGGGTTTTGTTTTTCGTCCGGTGGCAAGCACGTTATCGTTCCCAAATTTCTTCCGCAACGTCATTGTCAGCTCTGAGCCGATTTGACCAACAGCACCCGTCACAAGAATCTTTTTCATTTTCTTCTGAGTCATAGAGTAAAACCCCAAAAACTGCTATCCTCCATAGGTATAGATACTTTACTGTTCACCAGTGTATTCACGGGAGTCATCAATCCCCTCAAGATTTTTTGGGGCGCCAGGTGAGATGATATATCCTTTTCGTTTCTTCCTCCAACACGCCCAACGAGCAAGTACCAGAGGAAGAACTAGGATGGAGGTGAGGAACGCATAAATCAGGGTGATAGCGGTGATGATCCCGAACTGTTGTTGCGGCGGTATAGGTGCGAAGGCGAGGATGCCGAACCCGAACATGGAGCTGAGTGCAGCGATAAGGATAGCGTTACCTGTGTGGGAGATGGTCTCGGTGACTGCTTTCGTTACATCACCCGTCTTATCAGCGACGAGACGGAATCGCTCCGTGATATAGCAGGCGTAGTCGATACCAACGCCGATCGTAATACTGGTGACGGTGATTGTCATAATGTTGAGGGTGTATCCGATGAAGTACATCGTTCCGAGTACCCAGATGATGGAGATGGTAACAGGGATCATTGCGATGAGTCCGAGGACTGGGTTCCGGTAGATGATGCTGAGCATGACTGCGGCGAGGAAAAAACAGAGTGTGGTGGAGACGATCTGGCTTTCCGTCATGTTTTTCATGATGGTGAGGGTGATGAGCATGGTGCCGGTGACCGTGCTCGTGACATCGCCTAAATCCGCGAGGTCGTTGTTGAGTTCTTTTTTGAGATGCTCGAAATCGCCAGTCATGTCTTCGGTATCCATCTTGAGGTCGATGTAGACGCGGATGATGGCTGCGGTGTAGCCCCCGTTGTCTTCGTGGAGGACGCTTTTCACTTGCATACCATATTCATTGCTCTCCATCAGGTAGGTGTAGAGTGCTTGGATCTGTTGATCGGTTCGGGGGATGCTCGTGGTTTCATCGATATCGTAGAGCGTGATGAGGGTTCGGTTGTTCGCGACTACTTGCTGGATAATGGTGTAGATGCTTTGTGTTTTCGGAGAACCATCTGTTTTTCGTGCGATAAACTGATCATTATTCATGTTTTCATGGGTCGATGCGAGTCCTTGAAGAGCCTGGGTCGTCGCGATATCGCCTTCAAGCAGGATGAACTCCTGATCTTGGCTTGAGAAGGGGAAATCCTCACTGATCCGGTCGAAGAGAGTGAGCGCGGGGTTGTCCTGAGGGATGAATTGACTCATGCTGAATCCGGTTTTCAGTTGTGAGATCGCGGTGCCCATGAACAGGCAGATGATGATGGTGATAACGAAGACTTTTTTCTGATGACGGAGGAGGATGCAGGCGAGATCCGCTAAAACGTTTTTCAGTCGATGAGTTTGTTTTTTCCCGGTTACAGTAATAGCTTGTTTTCTTCGGTCAATAATATAGCGCAATGAGGTGAGAAGCGTCATGGTGATAATGAAGGTGTACGTGATGCCGAGGGCGAGGAAGATGCCGAAATCCCGTATCGGGGGGATGGAGGCGCTGAGGAAGGAGAGGAAGGCGACGAAGGTGGTGAACCAGGCGAGGAATATCGCGACGCCGATGTCTTTGATGGAGAGCCGTATCGCCTCTGCAGGAGTCCTCCCTTTTTCGATTTCGATCCGGTAGTTATGAAGGAGGTTCACAGAATATTCAACACCGAGGCCGATGTTCAGCGGAAGCAGTGCGACCGCGATGATGCTGAAGCTGATGCCGAGGAGGGCCATGGTGCCGAACAACCAGATGCAGGAGAAAGCGAAGACGATGATGGGGAGGAAGACGTAGGATGGTTTTCGGAACGCGATGAAAAGGATGCAGAGGATGAGGACGAAAATCATTGGTCCAATGATTGTATTCGCATCCATGGTGACCTGGTTGATTTGTGTGGAGACAATGCCTTCCCCGGTTACCTGGATAGAGATAGAATCATATCGGGTGTCAAGACCCGCGATTTCTTTGAGGAGAGTATTACTGACGCGTGCCGTCTCTGCGGTGTCGCTACTGGTGCTTTCGAGTTGAATGATGATAAGGCTTGATTTCGGGTGCTTGGTTTCCTTGTAATCGGCGGATATGAAGGATAACGCGTTGACGCGGAGGTCGTCGAAAAACTTCGGGATGAGCGGGAATATAGTATCAGAGACGCCCGTATCTGGTGCATGGTCGGTTTGTACCCAGAGGGTTTCGATGGCGCTGAGGGAGAGGGTATCGGGAAGAAAACTTGTGGCGGTCATGGTTTGGGTTAGGTTCTCGTATTGATCCCAAGTGAGGCCCCCATATTTTTGGAGGAGTCTAGTAAGGATGCCGCCGAGTATGGGTCGGTTGTGTAATTGTTCTATGCGATCGAACAGGTAACTCGTGTTGATGGTGATGCGTCCGCCTGGTCGATGCAGGATAGGGGATTGGTAGTAGCGTACGCCGGCGAGGAAATCGCTGAGTTTCGCGGGGACTTCGAAGGAGCCGAACTGGGGTGCGATTCCGTAGTCCCCGAGTTCTTTCCGTGAGACTGACAGTGTGATGTTGTTATTGGTTGCATCAATCGTGATATTGCCTGTGGTGAGCGGGATGGAGAAGGACATGGTTTGCCCTGGTGGTTTCAGCCAGAGGTACGCGCGGGTGGTGTACGCGGTGAGAAGATTATGGTCTCTGAGGTGACTGATGAGTTGTTGGAGGTTCGCAGGGATTCCTCTCCCGATCTCCCACAAGGGGTAAGCAGGTTCAATCCGGACGGCTATCTTGTATTGAATATCAACGTCTTCCGGGAGGAGGACGTTGGTGAATTGGAGGTACCATTCCATGATGTTCACTTTGGGGAATGGCGGCTGAAGCGGTGTCTCCAGTGTGGAGAGATCATACACTTCGAAGGTGAATAAAAGAGTGCTATTGTCTTTGGAGAGGTAACAATTCTTAATATCCGTACTCTCAACTGCTTTCCCACGGCTGAGTCGAGTCCGCCCCGGGTAGTCAACATCCTCGTTTGGATCATTGGTTTGCAGGAGCTGCCAGGTGGTGGTGTTCGTGATGGTGAGCAGATCCTGTACTGCGGTCTCGAGTTGTTCATCCGTACAATTCTCGAGTGATTCGCCGAACTCCATCTGACAGATCGTATCCACGAAGGTGGTGATGCTGACGCTACTGTTTACATCCGGGTTTTTAACGAGTTCCTTCTGAAGCGCGTATTGGTCGCGTAACGCCTGTGGGGTAAGTACACTGTCCGTATTCTCCGTGTCGATGAGAAGCAGCATGATCTGTTGAGTCGTACCAAAATACTCAGTGATGCGGTTGTTGGCTTTGACGAGCTCGTTATCCGGTGCGAAATCTGCGAAATCAGTTTTAAACTCAAGACTAGGGATGAACAAGGAGAAACCGATCGTGATAAGCACGATAAGGATGACGACGTGCCAGGGTCTCTTCTCGATGATCCTCCCGAGTTTTTGCAGGACATCTTTTTGATTAAAGAGTCTCTTATCTCCCATGATACTCGTCTTCTTTTGGGGGTAACCGTGAACAGTATAATAATTTTATTATTATATATACATACAATATTATAATGCTTAAGTGTCCCCCGCCAGAAAAACCCTCCATACAAAATACAAAAAAGAGGAATAAACAAGGAGACTGAGACTACTTCAGCTTACACCGTCTCAGACTCGAAATAAATCCAGATCATACCCGTATGTAGATCAATCGTATCAACCGTCGGAGGAAGATCAATCGTGACCTGCACCCAGACGAAATCAGACACATTACTCACCGCGTTCGTATTATTAATCGAATACCGAACATGAGACGTGTTATCCCACGGAGTCGGAATCGTATAATACGTACTATTCGACACGTTCGCACACATCGTCGACGTGTTCCGATCCCCCGGTGCCAGCGTCCACGCAATCGTCGAACTCGAGTTCATAATCGTCCCATTATTATACATGTACACCATGCTCGGATCCGTGAGGTTACTCTCTGCATTCGCCGTCCGATTCCCATGCAAATAAATCCGTAGATACGTGTTATTCTCCGAGGTGACATTAATATACGTGATATGCAGCGTATAATTTTCCTCATTTACAATCCCGAACGCCGCTGAAAACGTCTTCACCATGTTCGTCGAATAATTCCCAAAATGAAGAATCACCGCGGTGCGGGTACTATTTGCGCCATTCACCCGCAACACCCGAAAACCATCAGAGGCGTTATCAGACCCGATATACCGGATATCAGCGTCACTCGGATGAACAACCATATATACATACCCGACCTTCGTCAACGCGTACTGCGTGGCGACCACCATCGTTGCAATCAGGAATAATAATCCAAGGAGACACAGGCGTTTATCAAGTCTCATTTACTATACCTCTTCTTCACACCTCTTCTTGCATGTTAATCTTTGTCACAATCGTATATAAAGGTTCTCTGGTAAACTCACAAAATGGAAAAATGTCACGAACAAAAAATATCAAAAATCACCCTAAAAAAAACGGAAAAAATCCAAAAAAATGTGACGAAAAAAAAGTCTACGGCCGCGGACTCAAACCTGCCTCACGAACCAACGACGGGATAATCTCCTCCCAAAACAACGCCGTGATATGCACCCCCCGCACCCCACGCATCTTCTTAATCACCTGAATACTCTCCAACGCGAGATCAAACCCCTCCTTCTTCACATCAGAAGCACCCTGCATCCGCGCCTCAACCTCATCCGGGACAACCGCACCAGGCACATGATACTTCATCCGCTCCGTCATCTTCAACGACTTCAACGGCGTCACCCCCGCAAGCACCGGAATCCTGGTATCAAGACCACGAGACCGCACCATATCTATCCACTCCGCAAACCGATCTAGATGAAACACGCTCTGCGTCTGCACAAAATCAGCGCCAGCCCGAATCTTCTTCTCAAGACGATCCAGATGCAACTCCACCGGCTCCGCGAACGGGTTCACCGCAGCACCAATAAAAATATTTGGCTTCCCCGACGTAATCTCGTCACCACTCTGAAACACCCCATCATCCCGCATATTCTTCAGGATCTGAATCAACTGCACCGAATCCACATCATACACGCCACGAGCCTGCGGATGATTCCCGAACGACTGATGATCACCCGTCAAACACAGAATATTCCTCACCCCAATCGCAGACGCCCCCAGCACATCACTCTGCAACGCAAGCCGATTCCGATCCCGACACGTCATCTGCACAATCGGCTCTATCCCCAACCGCAACAATAAACAACTCCCCGCAAGACTCGACAATCGAACCACCGCAGTCTGATTATCTGTGATATTAAACGCATCAGCAACACCCCTCAACCGTTCAGCCTTCTGCAAAATCTTCTGAGGATCAGCACCTTTCGGCGGACCAATCTCCGCAGTCACCGCAAACCCATGCTCCACAAGCACCCGCTCCAGATTACTCCGAAACGTCATCAAGAAAGCCTCCGCTTCCGCTCCAACGATTTCGACCAATCCTTAGGTTTTTGAATATCATGAAGCCGTGATGTTTGTTTCTTTTTTTTCATCCGATCATACACAACAACCCAGACGCAATCCAGATCCGGGTCCACCTCACACTTCCCCTGACGAGTCCCACCACACGGACCATTCAACATCGCCTTCGGGCACCGAGCAACAGGGCAGACACCATCAAAAAACTCAAGCAAGCATTCACCACACAGTAGACAACGTTTCTCAAACTCTGTCGTCCGCTGGATCTCCCCAAGGAACAACGTATCCGTCCCCGCGACCACATCTTTTGCATCAAACAGTTCCGCGCAGGTCTGCACCCCGTTCCCACAGGCGAACACAAGTATTTTCTTAGCTTTTTCCAACGCAGCCTGATGACTCTTTAACAAACGCTTATTATTCTGCAGATGACACGCAGGGTCAAGGATTACCGATCCCGTCACCGAGATATCATGGTTTTCAAGCATCTGCTTCATCGCCGTAATCTCCTCCTCCCCGCCCGTATGACACAGGGTTGCACATTCACTACACCCGATCAGAAACACAGGACCCTGCTGCACAAGTCGAAGGAGATCATTAAATGATTTCTGTTTTGTGATAATCATGATGCAGGAAAAGATGCTCTAACCCTTTATTAAAAATGTGTTTCCAAATAGAACCCGATACAAAAGGGTGTTGGTTTATTTTTTTTGTTTGCGTTGTCTCCGGACGACCGCAAGCAGTATCCCTATGATGCAGACTATTCCAATGACCATGATGAGAAGAGTAAGTTGATTGTTTGATGGTTCAACAGTGAGGTTTACAATATAAGCGTCAATGATGGGGACGAGTTTCTCCTGGGTGATGTTTTCTTTCGGGATCAGGGTCTCGTTATTGATTACTACACCAGGGTAGGTGTGAAACCGGTAGCTTTCCCATTCGGTTTGATTCTCCGGGTGTTTCACCCCGATTTGTTTTTCGATGAAGACGACCTGTGTCTCTGAATAGTTCATTTTGAGATCATCGATGAGTTTTTTCGCTATTTTACATGATCCACAGGTTGCTGAATAATACAGGACGACCGTCACATGGTCTTCTGCTGCGACAGAATACATACTGATGAAAAGAAGAATGACGAAACAGAACGTTATGATGGGGCGGATGACCGGTTTCATATTGTACTTCAGCCTCCTGAGACGATTGGTGGAGCAATCGTTATATGGTCACCAGTAGAAATTTTTCTCTCTTTCGAGGCGTAGACGCCGTTATAGGAGACAATCATGAATCGTTTATCTTTTTCCAAATCCGGGAATTGTCCGACGAGGAGGTCGACTACATGCCAGATAGTATCCCCCTTAGTAACTGTGAGGGTGAGCTCGGGTTTCCCGACTATGGTTTTATATCGTCCGATGAATGTTACAGTGATGTTCATGATTGATTCACCTTAGTAATGGGATGATCAAGGGTTATGATTTACAACAGATACAGGAGGGGTTCTGCTCTATTCGTAATTCCTCAAGAGTATGATTCCATCCGTCATAGATGAGTAACCCCGATGGTGCTCTGTTGAGGAGTATTTTGATGACTTCGGTAGTTTGTATCGATGCGATCGTGACCGGGATGTTACCAAGCACCGGGTTCTCCTGGTTCGTAGGTGTGGGAAGCACGTGACAGATACAATGTAGACACGGGGTTTTCTTGGGGATGATACTCATCACCATCCCAATGGTTCCATACACACCAGCGTACACCCAGGGGATGTGGTTATGCACGGCGTAGTCGTTCAGCAGGAACCGCGTCTCTAGATTATCAGTGCCATCAACAAGGATATCCGCGCCCTTGAGGAGTGTGCTGATGTTGTCTTTCATGAGTTTCTTCGTAATCCCATGGATAGTGCTTTCCGTGTTCACCTGCTTGAGTCGTTTTTCAAGGACCATGGCTTTGGGTTCACCGATGTCTTCTTCGGTGAACACCGCAGTTCTGTGCAGATTGGTGAGGTCGACGAGGTCATCATCGATGATGGAGAGATGACCGATACCGGTTCTGATGAGGATGTTCGCACTGTTACTCCCAAGACCGCCGCCGCCGATGATGATCGTATGTTTCTTGGTCAGGGTTTCTTGTCCCTGTGTACCAAGTTCGGGGACGAGGGTTTGCCGACGATATCGTTCAAGATTCATCATTCGCCTCCTTCAGAAAATTATTTTTTTTAGTTTGTTTTCTTTACAGGGGTGATCTCTGTTGCGGGGTTCCCCGCGTAGATTTTCTCCTGTTCAAGTACCCGGTTTTTCGGGACGACTGCCCCTGCGGCGACCACGGCATGGTCTTGGAGCGTAACACCGGGCATGAGGATGGCTCCTGCTCCGATGATGCAGCTGTTTCCAACCTTTGTTTTGGTGAAGGTGATCGTGTGTTTTTCGTAGTTGTGAATGTGTGCGTAGAGGATTGCGTATTCCCCCATCGTGGTATCTGATCCGAACTCGGTAAGGCAGGGGTCTTTGATGACGCCGCCAACAAGCGTGTTTTTACCGATTTTCATGCCGAGGAGTCTAAGGTAGGTACGTTGCAGTCCACCCATCGGGATGATCTCCAAGGCTTTCCGCATGGGGGTGTAGAGCTGACAGAGAAGCATCCATTTGAACGCGTTCTTATCACGGACACTATACTCGTAGGTTCCCTCCTGGTATCTGATACGGAACATGCGGATGATCCCACCAGATATCAGGAGCTCAGAAACAAAGAGGAGGAGGAGTTCGAAGACGATGAGGAACGGCAGGAAAACAAGGTGGGTGAATCTCTCGAACGTGGTATAGTACAGGACGAGTCTTATGGTGAGGATGACGGGGATGAACCCGAGAGAAAACACAAGGAAGGGTATGAAGGAGAGGAGGAACAGTCGAGGGAAACGCAGTCCTTTCCTTTTCGTATGGGGTACTGGAGGACTTTTTTGTGGTTCTTCCATCATTAGAGAGTGCATATCGAAGAAATGGTAATTAAACCTATTGCGAACCGATGCGGGGACTAGGCCGAATATTCTGTTACTTTTTCGACTCATTCACCCATCTGATGAACAACTCAAAATGTTCTCTTGATAAATGCGCGTTTCTCACATCATCTTTTTTCAGTGGCGGTTCTTCCTCAAGGGTTTTCTCGAGTTGCTGGTAACAATCCGGATAAAAACTGGCGAGATACTCCACGTACGCCTCAAACAACAAGGTGGCGGTGGCACACGCCTCGATACAGTTGATATCCACGATACCTTTCTTTTGTACGAAGACCGGGAAGTTCCGACACACCCTGGGTCGAACCGAGTAAATGATGCACTGATTCTTTTTGAGGAACGGACACGGCATCCTGATCACGAGTCCATCCGTATCAGGATTAAACACGACGTATTGTTTCACAAACGATTTCGGAGTGATGTGCAACTGTTTAGAGATCCTCTTTATCTCTGTTTCGTTTATATGCAACTCGCCTTCAACACAGCACAAACAGCACAGGGAACAATCAGAAAAATCATGAATAGTAGTGTTTATTATTTCCTGAAAACCTGTTTTCTTTTTCTTCGCTATGGTCTTCCTCATAAAAAAAAATCCTGTCTCACAGGTTAATTTACCCCCGTTTCTTGACTGAGAGTACCTTACACGATGTTACGGGTTCTCCCGATATGCGGTACCGCGTTCGCATGTTCAGCTTTCATATGCTCCTTGAGCGCTTCATTGCTTTTAAAAATTTTTTTACAGTGTGGACATCTCGGCATGTTTTTCTCTCTCCCAAATCATGATATTAAAAGCGGGTTATTCATTTTTTATCTTTTTCTTCTTTTACTCTTTTTTCTTCTCTACTTCGTTCGTGATATACGTCCCTCATTTGCTGATTATCTTCATCCTGTTTTTGTCGTTCCTTCTTTCGTCCCTCTCTCTTTTTTGGTGAACCAATAATAGCATCTATCCATTTTCCCATTTCATCATCAACTCCTATACTCTATTGAGAGAAGGTTATTCATGTTTATCCTTCTGTTTCCTTTTCTCCCGATATCGCCAACTATATCCGGGGTATCTCTTTGCTTGAAAACCTCTCAGAAACTCTTCAAATGCGAGTGAGTTATGGAAACGGATTGTCCGAACAACTTTACTTGTTTTTCCATCAAATAACTCAATAACTTTTTTATATTTTATTCCACCTCGCCTCATGTATCCTCTCTCTCTAATCACGTGTATCATAACTCATGGTTCCTTAAGAATATGTGCGTCATCGTGCTCGTGTTCCCCGCTAGTTTTTTTTTACTAGATAAAAACAGGGGAATCCCCACTACGATGACGAGTAATCCACCAGTGAACAAAGGATTATGTATGCTCGAAAACACGCTTTTTAATGATACCACCAGGCCAAGCGTACCAAAACCCACTATCATACCTTTCGTACGTTCCATATGATTCGAAATACTATTACTCCCCCTTGAAATACTAAAGAAGAGAATACAAGGTTCTTTAAAAATATATCTTTTGACGGGATTCGAAACATATACAAAAATTCGAGACTCTTCCAATAAACCATATATACATTTACGTGGCATAAATTATCATAATTTATGATGAAAAAAGAGAAAGGTGGAATAGAAAATGCAACGAAAAAATCTGAAAATAGGCATAATTGTTGAGCTGATGTTCTTTTTAACCATGGTACTATTTTCAATAACAGTTTCTGCAGTGAGAACGACATTCAATGGCGGTGATATTAACGGGTACTTCTTTCGTTTGGAATATACAGGTGGATATTCTATCCAGTGCAACGCTCGAGGTAACCGTCCCGTTGGAATAACTCGATTTACCGATGAATTAGGGTGTTCTGTTGATTATAGTTTCAATTTAGGGGAAAATTATGAGCACAACAATCTTAGATTATCAATGACCGTCTTCCTCGATGCATCTCCGTACACTCTGAATATTTATATTAGCGGAGCAAACCACACTTATCAAGGATCCCTAGAAAGCTTTACCCACAATCCATATCTTGGATGGCATTCGTACAGTATCGACGCCACGTTATATCGAGATGGAGTTGCAATCGCTTCGGATCGTGCTGTAGGACATGTTTATGTTTTCAGAAAGCTTGTTGATAATATGAATCCGATTAGTACCTCGGTAGATCAAGAAGAATCTCAAATAGATGAGGAAATAATTATTAATCCTCTATCGCCCTAATAAAATTCTTTAATATTCTTCTTTGGGTTATGGTTACCGAGGATCTCTTGGCGGACCACCTGGGTTTTGGATGGGCGTCTCTGGGTTTTTACTATCGATTACGATATTTTGTGGTTCAAATCCATTGATGTTGAACAATAGTGATTCTGACCATTCGCTCTCCTGATCTCGGTTGTCTTTCGCTTTCACTTTGATTTGATAGAATCCGAGTTGCGTCCATTCATGGGATAGTGAAACGTCGAAATCAGAGTTATATGGTCCGACCCAGTCGCTTGTGGTGCCATCGCCCCAGCTCCATTGATAATACACTGGGTCGTTTTCACGATCCATCGTCACCGTATGAAACCAGTACTCAGTATTCGTCCGACCCATGGATGATCCCTCCGGTCTTTCGGGGCGTTGCGGTGCGATGTTCACCCATCGGTTCTGTTCCATGAACGGGTAAAAATCATAACTCCCAGCACCACCGACTGTATACGAGGTGTCACCTATCCCATCCTCATCCGTATCATCCCCTGTGTAATCTCCCCAGTAGTTTCCCCCATCAGGATAACTCAGATTCCAGGTGTTAAGACAATCATCATACCCGTTCTCCATGTTCAGGAAAATATTGTTGTGGTACACCAGGTTGTGTATGCTCCCGAACACCATGACTCCTTCACGGTTATGATGAACCGTACACCCAAAGACCACGTTATCATTAGACAAATCTCGGATTTGAATACCAGCCCAGCTGTTATTATGAACCGTGTTATTCACGATCGTATCATTTGTTGAGTGGTACAACAGAATGCCGGTGTTCGTACGATACGCCTGGCTATTCATAATACTACAGTAATCCGAGAGTTCTAGGAAGAACCCGAACCCGAGGTTATCATGGGTTTCACAGTCTGATGCCACCGTATCATCTGTGTCGTAGAAATGGATACCGTACCCGGCGTTCCCATACGCGACGCATCTACTCATACTACAGTTATCTGAGTAATCCAGGTAGAACCCGTAATAGTTGTTGTATGAGGTGCACTCTGTGATAGTGACTCGTTGGACATCGAACAGGACGAACCCGTGATCATGGTAATTCTGGTTATCGTTATCATAGGATGTGCAACGGGTGAGGGTGCAGTCCCTGCTTTTCCACACGTACACCCCATACCGATGATTATGATGACTACACACATCGACTAGAACACAACGGGAAGAGTTTTTTACGTACACGCCAAACATATAACAGTTCTGTATAGTACAATCACGTATGGTGACATCCTGAGTGTTCACAACGTAGAGTCCATAGGTGCTTGCATCACACATACTAAACGATTCCATGGTGACGTTATGTGCTGTTATCGTCACCAAGGTGCCTGGGTTCTGAATAATCGTGGTACCCTGGTCTTCACCAACTAGCTGAATCCTGTTTTTGCCGATGACAAGGTTCTCATGATACGTCCCTGTGAAAACATAGATGCGGTCTCCTTCCTGTGCACTATTTATTCCCTCCTGGATAAGTCGGTACGGGTGATCAAGTGATCCATCCCATGGTCCTGCGGTGTTGTCATCGTTCACATAGATGATAGTACCCTTTGTTGAATCACTGTTGACCACGAAAAAACTGATGGATGAAGTCACCAGCATAAAACAGACTATACCTGGGGTTATGCTTCGCATACCATTTGTTCCTCCTTCTACTCTCGTATTAAGGATTTTTATGTATGGCTTAAATGTTTCCATAATTATTAACAAATGTTTATAATTTAATTGCAACAACCGTCACATAACCATATCCTTCTTTTTTTGAACCCCAGTTTTTTTTGTATAATTTTGACGTTTTACCACCAAACGTTTAAATATGTTCATTGACAAACCATAGCACAACTCAGGAGTGAAGAGAAAGCGGATGACCAAAAAACAACCCAAAAAAAACTTTTATGAGAAAAAAGCTCGTATTAAAAAATATAAGCAAGCCAAAGAAAACAAACCATATTACGCGTTCGGATTTCTCGTCGGCGACTACTAAAAAATTACACTATTATTTTTTGATATTCACCTAACGCCTGGTTCATCACCTGAATAAACATTTCCAGATCAGACGTATTTTGGAACACATTTAATGCCTGTTTCTGATATTGTACCGCATTCTCATAATACGTTTTGTTTACACCACTCAGATTCATCCCCAGATAGTGTTGATACGAATGAAACACGTTACTTGTAATCCATGATGCATTTTCCCCAAGAGCCAGAGATGTAACCAGAGATCCTTCATCAAACATCTGCGACTTACTCCCACGATCACAATCAACGTACACCGGCTCCACAAATGGTGTAGTAATCCACAGCCACCGCTCCTCCCCCTTCATAAACCGGAAAATATAATCAGTTTTAGTATCCCATTCGTCACCCGGGTAACAAACACGTTCAATCACTTGATGACTCGTCGCATACGGCGTCTCCCCCTTCGTTGAATCCAGTAGTACCCACCCGTACCCAGGAACATAGTACTCCACCATATAGTGCATCTGGGTCCAAAATCCTTGGTCATTATGCGCGAGTAAAACCCGTGCGGGGATATGTTGTGACCGGAACAACGCACACGCGAGATGAGACCGACCCACATTATCACCATTAATAAGTAGCGTGGTCAACGCATCTTGGGAAAAAAATATTTTACTATTCAATTGTACCACGAACAGTCCGTACCGATGATGTTTAATGAAATATGCGACCCGCTCCGCAAACCTGATCATGTTCGGGCTTATACCCCGAAGCTGCTCAGCCTTATGCTGAAGCAATGGATTATATATTTGAACCACAGGTGACCGTTGCAGCCACACCCTGGTCTCAATGGGCAGACTTAAAACTCTTGGAAACCGGACAAACCGGGGGAGATCCGTAAACTCATGATCGTCAACTAGCACCCAGACACTGAAATGAATCAGCACCTCCTCACCAGTTACTAACGACCCTAATCTGAACACCACCACCTTATTCACCCCAGGGGTCTCATTCTGGATCCTATAATTAATGAGTGGTGCGGTGCTATCATTATATATTTCTAAATACAAGGGAACCTGATAGGCGTACTCAGGCGGGAAGACGAACCGGACCTCACATGTGTCCACCGAAGCGGAGGCAGTCAGAACTAGGTAATGTTCTACTCGGAGCAGATGTACCTCAACCTCATCCTCTGCAAGTGGAGACAAGAATTGGGTGTCCATCGTCTCAGCGCTCACGATAACGGGGAGGAGGAGTAAGAGTACGCACAGTATTCCTATGATTGTTTTCTGCGGTATCATCGGTCTATGTACTCTTTTTTGAGTAGTCTTCTGTATCATTATCCTCTGTACAAAGAGTGGTATTCCTTTGTATATATAGCTTTTGACTATCCTGTGTTTTTGTGTGTTACCCCCCACCATATAATGTAAAAAAATGTACATTGAAGTACATTTATTAGCAACATTTAAATAGGGGACCCTCCATAATAAAAAAATGTGACCACATGAAAAAAACACTCACAACCCTCTTCTTCATACTCCTCCTCACACTCATCATCCCCACACACACCATACCTCCAACAAAAGCAGACAACACAAACCGAATCATCCCCATGATCATCATCGGAACCATAGAAAACAAAACCTACTATAACGGCGTCATGTCATTCAACGCAATAACCATATACAGATTCACACCACTAACCACCCCAGAATTCAGAGGCTTCTACCAAGGAACCATGCGACTCAAAGGCCTCATCGGACTTGCAACAAACCACTTCATCTGCGGCTACTGCCAATACCAACCCGAAGGATGGTAACACGCCACCCCCCCCCAAAAAAACTTTTACTCGAGAAAAATAATTATTTCTCAGCAACAACCAAAAACTTCCAATCCCGCGACTCCCCCTCTTTCTGAATCACCGAGAAACCAGCATCCACCAGGAACCCCTCAACATCAGACACCGTGAACGCGCGCTCATACGCATTCTTCTGATACAAAATCACCCTCCGCTTTGCCCCATGCAGACCCATTTGACGCAACATCATCCACTGCCTCCACCCAGAAAGCCGGGCGTTCAACGACTCAATCACCACCCGCCCACCCGGTCGTAACACCCGATGAATCTCCCGACACCCATCCACCGGAGTCTGCCAATACAACAAACTGAACCGGCACACCACCACATCCACCGAGTTCTCCCTGAACGGAAGATGCTCCGCACGCCCCTGCACCGGGATGAACCGAAACACACCCGCCTCCCGGTTATTCCGCTCCGCAAGCTGAAGCATCGACCGCGACAGATCCACACCCAGCAACCACGCCGCAGGAACACGCTCATGAAGCACCACCGAAAACAACCCAGGCCCAGCCCCGACATCAATCACTACAGGCTCACGAGAAAACGAGGGCATATACTCCTTAGTCTTCTCCGCGAGCTCCTCATACAACCCCGCATATTGCCGCATATACTGGTCAAACTGCACCGCTAACTCCGCAGTAACAGATCCATCCTTCTGAAAGACCATAAAGACCCAGTACTCCTCAACCGCTCAACGTCTCCTCTGAATAGGGTACCCTATGAAAAAAACTATCGCCCTCCTCACCTTCATCAAACAGAAACTTAGATAATCCTATTCATACCATACCCTACTGGGAGGACCAGCTATGGAGTTACCCTTCAAACAACGATGGCGCCAATACCTCACCACCAAAACCTCAGGATACATCTGGCGCCTCATCGACGACCTCGCCTGCAAACTCACCAGGTTCGCAACCTATTACGAAACATCCATCGGTAATGAATACGCGAAAGAATACGCTAGACTCAACATCACCGAAAAGAAACATATCCTCCACATCGGCTGCGGATCCTACCCGCTCACCGCCATCATCCTCGCGAAAAACAATGATGCTCACTCCATCGTCGGCATCGACAACGACACCCGAGCAGTCACCGCCGCCCACACCATCATCACCAACAAACACCTCACCGACCGCATCAAAATCGAACATCACACCGGACAAGAATACCCCCTCAAAACATATGACATGATCATCGTCTCCAGCTGCTCCTGGCCGAAACTTGACATCGTCGACCACGTCCTCACCCACGCCAAAAAAAACTGTATCATCATCCTGCGTGAACTCAACCACATCAGCGGACCCATAGACAAACGCATACGAACTAATCCGAATATAAAAATCATGAAACAAGTGGAACACCATCCGTTCCCCTTCCTCGGGCCCTTCGGCTGGCGCAGCTACTACCTCATCAAAACATAACGGTTTACTTTTTCCGTCTCTTTTTCAAATACGATATCACTAGATACAAAATCAGTGTTCCAAGAATAAAAATCGTGATTGGATGAACGATAAAAAAGATCGCCAATGGAAAAAATGCAGGATTATCCCAGAAACCATACGACCGTAAACCTCCGATATGCTCTCCAGTCATCATCTCCTCGTGTATATTCTCAATACTCTGAATTATAGGCAATGCAAATAAAGCTAAAAAAATAATCACGTACAACCCAGGCAGAATCATCGCCTGCAACAATGTCTTCCAATGTTCTTTCATACTCTCCATCTCTCAAAAAAAATCCAATACAGAAATTATTCGTCACGATATAAATTTATTCAAGCTGATCTAGCTTTTCCACCAACCACATGACGCTTACTCTCAACAAACGTCACCACCGCACCAACAATACTCGGCAGTAGCCAACTCAACACGAACCAGAACAACGAAAACCCGATCACGTTCTCCCGTGCCACACCAAACAACGAAAGCAACCCGATCAAAGCTGCCTCACGCGTCCCCAACCCATAAATAGAGATCGGCACTGACGCGATCACATTCGCCACCGCTACTATCATCAAAAACCAGAGGTACGGCACCTGAATCATAAACCAAGGCGCAACCAAATACAATATCGAAAACCAGAGCCACCAACCCACCAAAGAAAGACAAAACGGGAGCACTAGATCCTTCACCCGCGGTAATTCCGCATACAACGCATCCACATGATTCAACCATTTCTCCCGCAACGCCGCAAGCAATCTCGCCTGAAACACCCAATGAATCAACCGCCGCCCGAGATCCTTCCTGATAAGCACCACCGTCACCGATAAAAAAACCAGAAACAAGACCACAATCACGGGGAACACACCAGGCACCCGATTCCCAAGCATAAAACCACCCGCCACCCCGAAACACAGCAACGACAGATAATCCACTGTGTTAAACAACAAAATATCCACAATACATTTCCGCAGCGACGCCCCACTCTCATCCTTCAAGTACAACGCCCGTGTGTACCCCCCAAACCCACCCGGAGTAACAAACCCGTAAAAATACCCGATGAAAATATTCTTCAACGAATACGAGAAACCAACCCTGATCCCATGCTTCCTCAAAATCAAATGCCACTCAACATTCACTAACAAGATAATCGGTATAATCGAACCAAACGACACCAACACATACCACGGGTTCAACGAGGAAAACACCGCAAGGATTTTCCCAATATTCAACGTCGACAGGATATAAAAGAAAATCACGACACCGACAATCGGAAGCAGCTTCTTTAGATTCATACGTCAACACGGTAATACAAAAAAGACTCTATTACTTTTGTTATCACCAAGGAATCATACAAGAACCCGAGATGGTACTCGCCCGATCATTTTAATGATGAAACCAGGGGAAATCACGCTGGAAGAACTCAAGATCCAGTAAACTCCAATCATCAGAATCATGTCTCCCACGACTCCCATCAGAGTAATCCACCATCTTGTACATCCACCCGTAATTCATCACACTTTTATAGGGGAGCCAACGCCACCAATCAAGCTGATACGGATATTTACCTGTTTGCACATCAACACCAGGACTCACAAACCCGAGCGTATGACCCGACTCATGCATATACGCACTCGCGTACACGACATCCCGAACATTAAAAGGATTAAACAGTTTTAGAATCCGTGTTTCCGCTTTCTGCTCTAACCCGTTACTAGAAACTTGGAACCGGTCATTCCCGAATGCGTTCCCGTTTGCCACGTTACACTGGTAAATGACGACTCCGTAGTGGAATACGCCACGCCTCCAGTTACTCTCATTCCCGTGCAGGAAATAATCATCATAGATTTGCATTAGCTCACTGGAGCCATGCCCCCAGGACATCTCTGTTTGGTTATCAAACGGGATCATCTCAGATCCGCCTTCATCACCCCAGCTCCCATCATCAAGATGATACACGACATTCTGCCTATCATACGCGGTATACAAGAGTTCTTTCGCGCCATCAGGGAAAATACTTGCGGGTTCCCCATTCGGCCCCGCCATCATCTGATCCATCTCAATGAACAAGTCTTTCCGGAACGGATCAGACCCCCACTGCGACATCAGATACTCCTCATAGTTATCAAGACCATCATGCTCCAAGTCAATCGTGGAATGATTATCATACGCGAAGGGATCATATCCCCATTTGAAATCCCAGGACATCGGGATACCATCACCATTCGGATCAAACAAGGAATCGTTTACAACCGGGCTGGTATTATAGATATTCGTCTCAATCCAGTACGGGATCCCATCACCATCAGGGTCGATCTGAGTGATATCAAACCAGAGTTCGCAATCCCGCTCGTTCTGATAGATACTCCCGTCATCGCATCCATTAAGTCGCCCGTACCCACTGGGATCGAAAAACAACGGGTCAATAAAGGGCATATATCCAGGGGATGTATAGTTTTCATCATCAAATTCGTCTTCGAACCAATAGAACGCCCAATCATCATAGGCCCAATGACCTGTTTTCAGGCTGTACCAGATCTCAGCATCAGTATCATTGGTTCCCGTCGTGTATTGCTCATCAGCACTAATATCACAGATCTTATCTAAAAGGGGTTTCTCCTCCCAGAGTTGTATCTTCATTTGAACCCATTCTGTGTCCTTTGGGACAACGACGCTGGTTGACCAGTACGGTGTAATATGTTTTGAGTTCTTCCAGGTTGGACTTGTGAATTCTTCACCGTTGATAATGAGTTTCACATAAAAACTGGGTTCCTTTAATTTTCCAAAGTCGTCTAATGCTCGTATCTCTTTAATCGTGACTGTGACTTGAATCGTCTCAACTAAGGGATCAAAATCGACAAGATCTGTGGTGGAAAGTGTAGTCTTTGGTTGTGTGACTCGTTTGCCTGAGACGGAAAATGAAGACAGCAGTAAGATACTTAATATTGTTAGACAAGATAACCGTTGGATTAGTTTCATGTTCATAATACTCATAGTCTCCCAGTAAGGATATTATATGATTCTTCTTAGGTATTAATGTAATTAACACTCCTATATATAATTTTTCACAATCTACTAAAAAAATACGGTATTCTTCTGGTCTCTCTAATTAATAAAAAAATTTTATATTGCTGTATTACTCATGTAATGAAGTATGTTTGTCTCAAATCCTCCTTGTTTATGGGGGTATATGTGTGAAACCTCCATAAAAAATTAACATGTGTTAATATTTTTTTAGCGTAAACAACCAGAACCTCCCCTTTTCCCCACAATCATTTTTTAAAGCAAAAACCAATTCACCAAGACCATGTACCTCATCAAAATCGGCGGAAGCGTCCTCACCGACAAACGAAAACAAAACACGTTCAAACAAAGAATCATGCACCAACTCGCCACCGAAATCACACAAACACAACAACCACTCATCCTCATACACGGCGCAGGATCATACGGACACATCCTCGCCAAACACTACCGCCTCAACCAAGGATGCACAAACAAGAACCAACTCAACGGCGCTGCACTCACCCAAGCCAATGTCCACCTCCTCAACCACCTCGTCCTCAAAGAACTCCACAAACAAAACATACCCGCAATCTCACTCCCCCCGCATACGTACCTTACCCTCAACAACCACCGAATGTCCACCATCACTTACACCTTCTTCGACAATTACCTCAAACAAGGGTTCACCCCCATCACCTACGGCGACGTCGTTCTCGACAAAACACTCGGCTTCTCCATCTGCTCCGGCGACCTCCTCATCGAAACACTCGCAAAACACTTCAAACCAGAAAAAATCATCTTCGTCATCGACGAAGACGGCCTCTACACCACCAACCCAAAACAAGACCCACACGCCACACTCATCAAAACCATCACTGAAAAAGAACTCAAACGAATCACCACCACCGCCGATAAACACGCAGACGTGACAGAAGGAATGAAAGGAAAGATTAATACAATACAACGGGTTGCACACATGGGAATACCCACCGTAGTCGTCAACGGAACCATACCCAAACGACTCTCCCAAATCTTAAGAGGAAAGGAGGCCCTATGCACGAATATTCATGGAACAAAACCATGAACCATGCAAATCAAACAGAAGAACGCAAACGCGAACACATCCAAATCAGCCTAGAAGAAGACGTCTCCGCCCATCACAACTATTGGGACGACGTTACCCTTATCCACAACGCCCTCCCCGAGATCAACGCAGACGAAATCACTACCACAACCAAACTCTTCGGAAAAAAACTCGGTGCCCCCCTCATCATCGCTGGCATGACCGGTGGATTCAAAGAAGGAAAAAAGATTAATGAAAACCTCGCCGCAGCCGCAGAAAAATATCAACTCGGCATGGGCGTCGGATCACAACGCGCCGCACTCGAAAACCCTCAACTCGAAGACACCTACAGCATCATCAAAGACTACAACATCCCTCTGAAGATCGCGAACATCGGTGCATCACAAATAGTCCTCTGGGATAAGAAAAAAATACTTGAATACGCGAACACGATCGTCAATATGATCGATGCAGACGTCCTCGCCGTCTGCCTGAATTTTTTACAAGAAATCGTACAACCTGAAGGACAAGCACACGCGAAAGGCTGCCTCGATACCATCACTATGCTTTCCAAAGAATTCAACAAACCAGTCATCATAAAAGAAAGCGGCGCAGGCATCTCCGCACATATCGCAACCATGCTCATGAAAACCAAGATAGCTGGTATCGACGTCGGCGGCGCAGGAGGCACCTCATTCGCTGCTGTAGAATACTATCGAGCACAACTCCTCAACGACGAAAAAAACATGCGCCTCGGAAAAACCTACTGGGACTGGGGCATACCCACACCCACATCAATCCTCCAGGTAGAAAAAGCCACAAACAGGAAACTCCCCATCATCGCCACCGGAGGCATACGCAACGGACTCGACGCCGCAAAAGCACTCGCCCTCGGCGCACACGCCGCAGGCATCGCCCATGCTATGCTCAAACCCGCAACTCAAGATAAAACCAAAACCATTTTTGAACTTGATGTCATCATAAAAGAACTCCAAACCGCAATGTTCCTTGTAGGAGCTGATACCATTGATAAACTCACTCACACGGAAGTGGGATATGAACCTAAAAACTGAGCTTGCCAAACGATGCGACCTCTTCAAAGCATATTGGCAACGCTACCTCACCGAAGAAGACCCCGTGAACCTCTACCAGGCTGCATATCACCTCCCGCGAGCAGGCGGGAAACACCTTAGACCCTGCCTCGCCCTCCTCGCCGGAGAAAGCGTCCAAGGAAAACAAGACTACATCCTCCCTTTTGCATCAGCACTAGAACTCATCCATAACTTCACCCTCGTCCACGACGACATCATGGACAAATCCACACTCAGACGCAACATCCCCACCGTACACACAAAATACAGCGAGCCCACCGCGATACTCGCTGGGGACCTCCTCTTCGCAAAAGCATTCGCTGCATTATATGATCTTACCGTCGACTATCCGACCTACAAAGAACTCACCAACGCACTCGTCCACTGCGTCCTTGAAATCTGTGAAGGACAACAACTCGACATGGAGTACCAACAAAAAACCAAGGTCACCGAAGCAGAATACCTCACCATGGTCCATAAAAAAACCGCGGTACTCTTCAGACTTGCCGCACGAGGAGGAGCTATACTTGGGGGCGGAACCACAAAAGAAATACAAGCACTTACGGATTACGGAACCTGTCTCGGGCTCTCCTTCCAAATCTGGGACGACTACCTTGACCTCAGCAGCTCAAAAGCAGTACTCGGAAAAGACATCGGCAACGACATCAGAAACGGCAAAAAGACACTCATCGCCGTTCATGCGTTATCCCATGCCCAGGGCAACGACAAAAAAATTTTTTCCACGATCTTCGGAAACCCGAAAGCCACAGAGAAAGACATCCGAACCATTCTCACCCTCTTCCGCGACCTCGACTCAATCGATTATGCGAAACGCACCGCCTCCAATTATACCACTGAAGCAAAAAAAACACTTGAGAACCTTAAAGACTCACCAGCGAGAGAGATATTAACACAACTCATCGACTACACGATGCAAAGAGAAAAATAACATGACTTCAGAGAAAATCCAGAAGACGGCACGCATCTACGCGCTGCAGAACGCGGTTCTGTTCAATGGGAAAGCAGACGGAAAAGCAGTCACCGGGAAAGTCATTGCTGCATTAAAAAATGAATCTTTTTCACCGAAAGATATTGTCCCTGTCGTCCGGGCTGTTACTGACGAAGTGAACCGTCTCACCCCTGAGCAGCAAATAAAGGAACTCACCAAGCTCGCGCCAGATCTGCTCCATAAAGAGAAGAAGGAGCGTGATTTTAGCCTCCCTGAACTCCCTCATGCGGAGAACGGGAAGGTGGTGACTCGTTTTCCTCCGGAGCCGAATGGGTATCTGCATATTGGTCATGCGAAGGCCGCGATTATTGATCATGAGTATGCGCGATTGTATGATGGACGATTCATTCTGCGTTTTGATGATACGAACCCGGAGAATGAGCAGGAGATGTTTTATGAGGTGCAGCGGGAGGATCTCCGCTGGCTTGGAATAACCTGGGATAAAGAGTATAATACTTCTGATAATCTTGAGACTCATTATCGGCTTGCAGAGCAGTTGATTCACCAGGGTCATGCGTACATGTGTGACTGTGTATCAGAGGTGGTGAAGGATGGCCGTTTCCATGGAAAACCATGCAAATGCAGGAGTATATCTCCTGGTGAGACGGGTGATCATTGGAAGGAGATGCTTACCTCTGGTGAGTTAACCGGTGCGATTCTTCGGTTGAAAGGTGATCTGAAGAGTGCGAATACGGCGATGCGTGATCCAACATTGTTCCGGGTTATTGAGACGCCGCATCCGTTGAAGGGGACGCGGTATCGGGTGTGGCCGACGTATGATTTCGCGGGTGCGGTGGAGGATAGTATTAGTGGGGTGACTCATCCGTTTCGGACGAAGGAGTATGAGCTCAGGGATGAAGTGTATTTCTATATTTTGTCGTTGTTGAATCTTCGGAAACCGTTTTTGATGGAGTTCGCGCGGTTGAGTATTCAGGGGATGCCGGTGTCGAAGCGGAAGATTAAACCGTTGATTGAGAACGGGCAGGTTTCAGGGTATGATGATGTTCGGTTACCGACGCTTCGCGGGTTACAGCGACGGGGTATCGTTGCTGAGGCGATTAAACAGTTCGTGCTTTCTCAGGGTATTTCGAAGGCTGAGTCTGAGGTCTCGTTTAGTCTTGTTGAAGCGATGAATAGGAAGATTCTGGATCCGCTTTCGAAGCGGTATTTTTTTGTGCCGAACCCGGTGAAACTCACAGTGAAGGATGCGCCAGAACGTACAGTTCATCTCAAGATGCATCCGACCATGGATTTTGGTGAACGAATACTGACGACGAATACCACGTTTTTTATCCCTCAGGGTGACGTTGATGAGTTAAAGATGGGGGACGTGTTCCGACTGAAGGATTTACTCAATGTCCGTCTTATAAAAAAAGGGGAAGAGCTAGTAGGTGAGTACGCGGGGGGGAAACCACTTACGGACACCCCGAAAATCCAATGGACGACAGAGAATCATAAGAAAATGAAGCTTTTCATCCCTGGTCTCCTGTTTGATGCGAACGAGGTGTATAACCCGGGGAGTCTGCAGGAAGTCGATGGGTTCGCGGAGAACGCGGTATCGCAGGTGAAGACTGGGGAGATTATTCAATGTGAACGAATCGGTTTTGTCCGAGTGGAACACGCGAAAAATGGGGATATTACCGGGTTTTTTGCTCATAAGTAAACTATTTATACTTTTTTAGCATTTGATTCTGCATTGGATGGGATTGAGCATGAATGCCTTTACACGAGTCGTGATAGGGTTAGTGATAGTTTTAGTAGCAACATTGACCGTAGCTGAAACGGTTGGAGCTGCGAGTCGGATAGGCCCGGATATGACCGGGGTGACCATTGGGGTTATCGTTGCGGTCATCGCCATCATCATCACCTTGTTTTTTGTTGCTGGTGGAATAAAATACGTTACCCCTGAGAATGTTCTTGATACGGAGATACGGAAAAACCTGTATGAGTATCTGGATGAATGCCCAGGGTCTCATCTCCGGGAGATTGCTCGTGAGCTGAACCTGAAACCGAGTAACGCCGCATGGCACCTCCGGAAACTCGAACAAACGAACCTGGTACGAAGCCGTATGATTGGTGGGAAAAAAGTGTTTTACCTTGTCGAGGGTGGTATAGAGGTCCGGAAACTCGCGATCGCGGAGTCCATACTCAGAAATGAGAACGCGAAAAACATCATGCAATACCTGAATGATCACCCAGGGAAACACCTGCTTGAGATCGCTCATGCTCTGGATCTGAATCATCATGTCGTGAAATGGCATCTGAAAAAAATGCATATGGCCGAGCTCATTGAAGGCGATACCAGCCATTCCGTCTACCCAGTCTATTATCCGACTGAGGTAGGTGCGGAAGCCTTAGAAAGCTTCAACAATTACACTGGAAGAATGATCAAGGTCACCGCATAAAAAAAATATTTTTTTAGAGTCGGCCGACGTCAACGACTTCAACGTTCTCCACTTTTTTTATTGTGGAGAGCGCCTCAACGATCGGGTCTAACCCGCCTTCGGAATCTGGGACAAGAACCGTTACGTTCAGCCCTCGTAACCCGAACGCGATGTCTTTTACTTCAACACGGCCGAGTTTCACGGGTGGTTTCACTATTTTTTTTATCTCATCCATCATGGTCTGTAGTTGTTTATCCGTCATCATTCCGTCAGGCATTACTCGGATTAATGCGATTACTTCCCCCATACTATGCTCCCTCTTCTTGTGTTCTATGGCCCTATAAACCCGCATTTTAGGCAGGTGAAATGTATGCTTTGTTCCCGGCAACCATTGCACCGTCCAATGACGGCTTCACAGTGTGGACAGGGGAATGTGGTTGACCCTTGGGTAAGCAGTCCTTTTCCGCAGGTGATACAGGTTTCGGCTTTTTTCATAGGATGTGCTGAATAGGGTACCTGTTTTTAAATGTGACGCCTCCAACATTCTCCATCAAAATCCTCATGTAAAACGATAGTTTTCATCGATGTTTCTCAAACGCATCCAATGAGAACGAGGTGATCGACTTAAAAATACGATACTGAAACACGGCACCAACCAGGAGACCCATATGGTAGGTAATCAATCGGAACAGGATCACAAACACCCCGATGAACGGTGATTCAACAAACAAGGTGTATAACCCGGCGAAACTCAACTCAACCACCCCCGTACTCCCAGGAGTCGTCGGCATCATCGCGATCACCACCAACAACACCTGAGCAGCAATCGACTGAATAAACACCGGCGGAAGATTCAACCCGAGCAGGATCATCGATGGAATCAAAAACCCGGATATCCACATCAGCACCGTCAGAGCACTCGCACCAAGAAACGCTTTCTTTCCCCCGGTAAGAAAAAACACCATACTCGAATGGAAATTATCTACTTCACGATTAATCTTATTCACAATCTTCTTCGTGTTTTTTTTCTTCAACAATCGATTAAACTTCTCATTCGCACGAATCAAAAACGATTTCGTCTTCTCAGGATATTTTATCGCCAACGCAAACAAGAGAACGAAAAAGATAAACACAATTACCGCTATCGTTAACCCGATACTTAGGTACTCGACATGGACGAGATCTTTCAGGATGAACACCGCAAAAGGAAGACAGACCAATAGGAAGATCGCATCAATCAACCGTTCACCCAATACCACCGCGGTTGCGCTACCCGTACTCAACCCATCCTTACTCAACAAATAAATACGAACCGGCTCACCACCCGCAAGCGACGGAGTAATCGACGCTAAAAACAGGTTCGCCAACACGATTTTCGTTGACTCCCACCACCCGATACGAACCTGGGGATCAATCGCGTTACTCAGCACCTTCAACCGAGCACCCCACAACACCCAATACAGGATACTCAACACCACCGCCACCACAAAAAACTCGTACCGAAGGGACACCGTGGACAAATACTGGAATGTACTCACATCAACGGTCAGATACAAAATAACCAGAATCACGGTAATACTCAGTGCGACACTGACGATCACAGAGAGTTTGATATTCCTCGGTTTTTTCCTATTACCCACAAGCAGTCATTTTACAAGCGGTTTAATTCCCTTGTGGTTTACACAAAAAACAGGGGGGTTGAGTAAAACATAAAAAACCTTACATACTGTACGATGATGCAAACACGTACCGTGAACATATGAAGAAACTCCCCGTAAAAAAATATCTACAAACAATGAAATACGCGGCTTCGAACTACCTCGCCAAAGAAAACATTTACCCCTTCTACGCATCCTTTAAAATCACCCATATCTGCAGCCTCCGCTGCAGCTTCTGCAACGTCTGGATGGAGAAAACACCTGACCTCCCAAAAGAAGACGTCTTCAGAGTCATCGACAACATCGCTAACTCCAGCATCATCGTCCTCAGCCTCGAAGGCGGAGACCCCCTCACCAGAAAAGACCTCGGCGACATCCTCCAATACGCCCATCAAAAACCGTTCTACCTCTTCTTCACCACCAACGGTCACCTCCTCGATAAACGACCAATGAAGGAATACGGGAAACACATCGACTACCTCCACATCAGCATCGACGAAGGACATGACAACCTACAATTCTTCGAACGACTCGAAGAATTCCAAAGCTACGGCCCAGAGATCTGCATCCAGATCGTCGTCACCAAAGACACCCTCCCCGACTTAGAAGAAAAAGTCAAACGAATACACAAAGTAAATGCCAGAACCGTGGTCATGCCCGCCTGCCACCTCGACGGAACCGACGACTACTACCCCTCACCAGAAACATTCCGCGCCGAACTCCTCAGACTCAAAAAGAAATACCCCAACACCATCACCACACCCAAAGGATTCCTCGACAACATCAACAAACCACACGGGTGCTCGCCTTCCTCCGTCATCATCGACTCAGACGGCGGCCTCTTCTACCCCTGCCGAACCGTCGGAGAACGATTCTACAACTTCACTGAAGGATCCTTCATGGACTTCCTCAAAACCAAGGATGCACAACACGCAAGAGACGCGATGAAACAATGCCCGCGCTGCTGCGGCTGGTATCAATACTTCGCCACCGACGTCTTCGCGTCCCCACTCTCGATACTCTCTTCACTCAGCCCGTATCTCTTCAAATAAAAAAAACTGATACACACAAATTTTTTTTTTTTTAGTCTCTCACCGGCTCATACTCATCCTGAATCGGCTGCTTATACTTCAGTAAATGAAAAAAATTCCTCGTATTAAACACCACATATTTCAACAGCCCCCACCGCCGAATCCGACGCATCGACACCCGCACACAAGAAAACGAATGAACAATCTTCCCCTCTTCCTTAATCCTCAGAAACATACTCGTATCCTCACCCGTGATCTGATCAACCAGGAACCCCCCTGCCTCCAACGCCTCTTTCCTACGAAACGCCATGTTCTGCCCCGTCACCATCGGAATACCCACCTTAAACAACATTCCCGCGAGCACCCCCAACACCGCAGCCATACCAAACGACTCAAACCACGTCCCATCATGAGGAATGGCAATCCCTGCAACACCGACTACCTTCGGGTGAGAAAACGGATGAACAATCCGCTCAAACCACAACTCCGCAGGCACCACATCCGCATCCACATAACACACAATATCCCCTGTCGCTGTCCGCAACCCGGTATCCCGAGCAGCCGCGATCGTCTTCTTCTTCTCTACAATCACTACTGCGCCAAGACGTTCCGCGATACCCGCCGTGTTATCCGTACTCTCCCCATCCACCACGATGATCTCAGCAGACGGCGCCTGCTTTTTCACCTCAGTGATACAAGCAACGATATTCTCCTCTTCATTCAACGCCGGAATAACCACCGAATACCTCATACTTTATCCCTCTCACACAAATACGGAAACAGGAACATCTACTCCTGCTCCACCTCAACCAGGAACTCTTCATGCTGCTCAAGATACGACCAGTTCACCGCATACAACTCAGTCCACCCAGTCTCCACGCCATCATCAGAAACCGATGCATTCCGATACACCAACTCGAACAGAGGAGCCAGGAACTTCTCATATGACGCGTTCGTCATATACTGCATCTCACCAAAATGCACGTGAACCACCTGCTCCTTCATCACCTCATCAATGAGCACATGCGTAATCCTCGAATAATTCTTCCCCGACCCCACCAACTCCGGTAAATACTCACTCAAATTCGTAGCAACCCACAACACACTCGCCTCATCAAGCGTCGTCCGAAAACCGACCGCCTCCGCCATCCGCGCAAGACGATGATCAGACGCAACAACACTCACATTCTTATCAACATACACATCCATCCACTCAAGAACCGCCATATTATCATCAGAGATCACCTCATACGCCGCGTTTAACGACACAAAAGAAGGATACACAGAGACCGCGTTCGTCGTCACCAAAATAACGATCACCACAAAATATACGACCTGACGTTTCTGAATAATACGCGACGTCCTCACCGGAAAAATTGTTGTCGGACGAATACGACGAACCGTCGTCTTCCATTTCGAAATCACCTCAGAGCGGAGGTTAAAAAAAATCCCCTGCAACCCAAACACCGCGATAATACTCAACGGCACCATAATATACTCAAGATGACGATCCGGCGGCAACGTCCCATTCCGAGACACCAACGAATACACAAACGAGACCAACAACGCAAGCATCCACCCCCGGATAAATCCCCCATTTTGTACAAAACGCGTAAAACGAAAACCAGCGACACCAAAACTAATCATCATCAACAACGGCACAGCAAACAAGATGGACGAAAGAGTAAACCGGAAGTTCGTCCACGGCAACGTCACCACAGAGAACACACTCATCGCCGCAACACACACAAACATCGACACAGAAAACTTCCATAAACACGACATCCTTGTCGGCTCCTTCACCTCGAGGAAGAGATGAAGCTTACGTTTCATCCAGATAACCCCAAACAACGAAAAAAAGAACACATAAAACAACACAATCACCACAATGGAATCAATCTCAAGAGGCCCCAACCGAAGACCACCCATCATGAAACTCTCAAACACCGGTTTTGCTACCACAATCCAATACGAAAACACGATACCACTCGTGAGAAGAATATATGCAACATCAGCCTTCACCGTCTTCACCCACTCAATACTCCCCGCGTTTTCAATGAACACAATAAAAATCAGGGAGATGAGATAGAAGTACGTTGTGAGATGATGAGACATCGTCAACAAAACAGTGGAACATAATAAGGGAACCACATACCGTTTGTCTTTTCTGAATTTAATAAAAAAGTACAAAGACAACACCATAAAAAAATGACCAATGGTGAGCGGCGCGGCATGACTCGTCTGATACACATGAAACGGTAACACCGCAAGGAACGCGCTCGCAAGCAATGCCTTCTTCCGATCCCCGATGAGCTCATAGACAACAAAATAAAACAATAAAACCGACAGACCACCAAAGATCGGAGCTATCTTCGGCATCAATGTGATCACATCAAGACCCGTAATCCAATGAGAAACCCCAGTAATCACATACAACACTGGGAAAAATTGATAGGAGCTTCCCCACCCAGTATACGCGCTAAACAACTCCTTGTTTTCCACGAAGGAGTTCGCCAGACCATAGTAGATCCCGAAGTCGCATCCCCAGGCAGCATGAGTCCATGCAGGGACAGAGCGAAGAATAATCGCTACAATGGTAATGATGAGCAGCCAGAACACCCAATTCTGTCTCCCCTCATGCAGTAGTTCTTTTATTTTCTGTATCATGATTCAGTCGCTTATAAGATTCTGAGTATATATGTTCTTTTCTTTGAAAAAGACATCTCATCGTTCCCCCACATATTTTTTTAGGTGGACATGATGATATCCAGGATGTGATCAACGGTTTTTTGAACGGAGCACTGCCGCGTAATCCCCGTGGTTTTTTGCGCATGAACAATATCGTTATGTAAATCTACATGTTGTTGGTGAACCGTATAGAACGTGCCTTTCTTTGTATGATATCTGGCGAGGTATTCTTGTTCAATCTGACCCGGGGTTGGAATCATGAGTGCTTTCGTCCCAATCACGGCGAGATCCAAGATTGTTGAATACCCTGATCGGGAGATCACCAGTTTCGCCCGGTTCAGAAGTTCCTCCCGTTTTTCTTTCGGGAGAAACGAATACGTTGTAATGTTTTTCTTTTTCGTCACCTCAAAAGGTTTTTCCGTTTTACCTAGAGTAACAATAATAGTTCCCTGAAGCTCATGAAGCTGGCCGAGTAGTCGCTCCTGTAACATGCTTCGTTGAGGCTCCGGACCAGACAAGGACAAGAAAAAATCAATATCTTTTTTCAGGTTTTTTTTCGTGAAATCAGACAATGCACCAACATAGTGTAGTTTGTCCTCATCGATTCGTTTCAGATTATGTGATAAATCCCCGGAGAGATCATCCGTCCGATAATCTGGGATGATCACCCCGCGGAACCGTTTGAAAAAAAACAGGTTGAACCATTCCATCGCATTCTCAAACATGCGAATACGCAATGGATTCATAATCCGCATCTGATGGGAGATAAAAAACGAAGGGATTTTCTTGCTATACATATCATAGCGGCCATCAGAAACGATAAGATCGTAATCTTTCGTACTCAATATCTCCCCGAGGCTCCTTAACCCATCCTCAATTCTTTTAATGAACACTGGCCAATACAGCATACTCTTCGCCATGAACTGCCGCGTGTTCTCTGAAAGCAGCATCGGGTAATCAGGGACATCCTCATACTGAACAGAGTCTCCTAACTCTTTCTGTAATAGCTCTAATGCTCGCCCATTCGAAATAACGGTCACCTGTTGCTGTTCACTCACCAGTTTCCTGAGTACTGGCAATGATCTGGTCGCATGGCCAAGACCCCATGAACAGATACCGTAAATAATCTCCATCTGAAAGAAGGAATTCAACAGGATGTTAAATAGCTAACTGGGGGCACCCTAGTTTTTATAGGCGAAATCCTATGTCCCTCGCAAAGGGGTTTTCTTATGAACTGGAGAGAAAAATACTTGGATGCCGTTCATACCAATAATAGTCTACTCTGTATTGGATTGGATACAGACACAGAAAAACTACCCCGTTTCTTAATTGAAGCCAAGAAACACCCGGTGTTTGATTTCAACAAAGCAATCATCGATGCAACCAAGGACTTGGTGTGCGCCTATAAACTCAACATGGCATTCTACGAGATACTTGGAAAAAACGGTTTCACTGTCCTTGAAAAAACTATCAGTCACATCCCGAAAGACATCCTCATCATCCTTGATGGCAAACGCAACGATATCGGGAACACCGCCCAGAAATACGCACAAACCCTGTTTGACACCTTTAAAGCAGACGCAGTGACCGTGACCCCCTATCTAGGAAAAGATGGAGTCGACCCCTTCCTCACCTACACGGAGAAATGCAGTTTTATCCTCTGCCGAACCTCAAACCCTTCCGCACGCGACTTTCAAGATTTATCGGTCTCATCGGTTCCCTTATACCAGATTGTTGCCCAAAAAATTCGAGAATGGAACACAAACGGGAATTGCGGCGCTGTCGTCGGAGCAACCTACCCTGAGGAGCTTAAAATCGTGCGAGGCATACTCGGCGAAGAAATACCGCTGCTTATACCCGGTATCGGGAAACAGGGTGGTGACATCGAAAAAACCGTACAAAACGGGACTAACGCACACGGTGAAATGATACTCGTGAATTCATCACGGGATATCATATTTGCAGGTGGGGACGTAGATTTCGCTGAGCATTCACGTAAGAAAGCAGAAGCCATTCGTAATCAGATGAATACCTTTCGATAAAAAAAACAGGGGAGTCGAAACGTTAATAAAACAATCAGATATGATTCTTTTTCACCCTTGATAAGAAGATCTCCATGAGACCGTGATTGGAGACGCAAGGTCAAGGGCACAGGTTGATACTGATAGGGTCCCTCGTTGATCGATCAGACGAAACGTCAAGAAATGATATTTGAGGATAACCTCGGTATCCGAGAACTGTCGCGAGATACGTAGTGGTCTTTCTTCCGCTGCTGCAATAACGGCAGAGAGACTATGACCACACCCAACATCGAAACATTTTTTTCGTGATGTTGGGTGACAGCGACTAACAAAAATTTTTTTTGTTCGAAAATTTCGTTACAAAATATCAATATTTTTATGGTATTTTATGCATAAAGAAATAGATAATATTATAATGTTAAAGAGGATACCAATAACTAGTCTTGGAGTCGAGTTGGAAAGGTACACCGAATATCAAAAATAAGAGAATCCTGAATACGGTAAAGGACTTCTCTTTATGGAGGAGAAAAACACAAACCTTATATACAAGAGAGTGTTCCCAGACACTCCCCAACTAGAGTAAAAAAATTAGGAAAAAAATAGAAAAAATAGAATATGAGAACGATACTATTTCCTTCACAGAACATCCGGCTACTGATATTCCGCTAACGAGTGGATATACCGGGATAAAAAGGAAGGATAACTCGTTCTATTCAATGGTGAGGAAACAGGAATGAAAATCGCGATGATAGGCTGGGAATACCCACCGTTCAAAGTGGGTGGCTTAGGAACTCATTGTTACGGGCTTACACACGGTCTTGCCGATAAAGGTATCCAGATTGATTTTTATATGCCGAAAATCCGGAACAAAATCAAAAGCGATAAGAAAAACATCAACATCATCGAAGTCGGAGAAACCGAGATTTTCCCCTACGACCGACCCGATGATAAATCCCTCGGCGGAAAATTTTTTGAGAAAGTGTACAAGTACAACGAACTCCTCGTTTCAAAAGTGAAAGGAAAATATAATGCGGTTCACTGTCATGATTGGCTGACGATGAAAGCAGGAATCCAGATCAAGGAAAAACTCGGGATCCCCCTCATCGTCACCGTGCATTCCACAGAATACGACCGTGCCGGATGGCTGTACCCGAATCAATGGTTTATTGATATCGAACGCGAAGGCATGGAGAAAGCAGATAGAGTTATTGCAGTCAGTAACTTCACGAAACAAGTCATCGTAGAAAAATACGGGATCAACCCTGATAAAATCAGTGTTGTCCACAACGCGGTGTACCCCATTGGTGGTGGAGAAAAAAAGAATCTGGTGCTATTCCTCGGCCGACTCACCCTCCAGAAAGGTCCAGAGTTTTTTTTGAAAGCAGCGAAAAAAGTGTTAGAACATGAAGACACCCATTTTGTGATCGCAGGGACCGGCGATATGCTCCCCCGTCTCATCAACCAAGCGGTGGACATGGGGATTTCAAGCAAAGTGATTTTCACGGGGAAACTCACTGATGAGGAAGTCCGCCATATCTACAAAATATCCAGCGTGTACGTGATGCCTTCTGTGAGTGAACCGTTTGGGATCACCGCGCTTGAGGCATGCTCCGCAGGCACCCCAACGATCGTGTCAAAGAGCTCCGGCGTTTCCGAGGTGTTCCATAACTGTTTCAAAGTGGATTTCTGGGATACCGATGAAATGGCGAATAAGATCATTTCGATCATCCGCTATCAGCCGCTGCGGGAAACCATGATGGATTATTCTAAACAAGAGATAAATTTATTTACCTGGGATCGTGTTGCAGATAGGACTTTAGACGTGTACAACGAAGTCGCGAGGTAATTACGAATGCCGTCTATCTGCATATATTTTGAAGTTCATCAGCCCGTGAGGTTAAACCATTTTTCTGTGTTTGATATCGGGAATAATGTGGCTGACCCGTACTCCTCCTATTTTGATCATAAGAAAAACCGTGCTATTTTTGAGAAAGTCGCGGCAAAATGCTATTTGCCCACAAACAAACTTTTACTTGATTTGATCAATGAGTATGACGGGAAATTCCGCATCTCATTCAGCCTCACAGGGACGTTTGTGGAATATTGTGAATTGTTTATGCCGTGGGTGCTGGAGAGCTTCCAGGAGTTATTCGCCACGGGCGCAGTGGATTTCATTGAGGAGACATACTTCCATTCCCTCTCAGGGTTGTATGACGACCTTGATGAGTTCCAAGACCAGGTGAAGATGCACCGGAATATGATTAAACGGATTTTTAACTACAAACCGAAAGTGTTCAGAAACACGGAAGCGATCTATGATAACCGAGTCGCAAAAAAAGTCGAAGACATGGGGTATAAAGGAATCATCACAGAAGGTGCAGATAAAATCCTTGACTGGCGATCACCAAATTATCTGTACAGACCAGCAAACGCTAATCTCAGTGTCCTCCTACGGAATTATATGTTGAGTGATGATGTCGGTTTCCGGTTCTCAGCCCGAGGCTGGCAGGGATGGCCGCTCACCTCAGATAAATACGCGCAATGGATGGCGAAAACCGATGGTGACCTGATTAACTTGTTCATGGATTATGAAACCTTCGGGGAGCATCAGTGGACGGAGACCGGGATATTCGAATTCCTCCGACATCTCCCTGGTGAGGTCCTCAAATACGGAAACCTTGATTTCGTGACAGTCAGCGAAGCAATCCATCGGTATCACCCGGTGGGAACGATTGACGTCCCCTGGGCGATCTCCTGGGCAGACGCGGATCGCGATGTCTCCACATGGCTGGGGAACAACATGCAGATCGCGTGTTTTAATGAACTCAAAGACATCGGTCGGAAACTACGAGAGAAAAAAGACGAGGATCTCCTCTACACATGGCGATTACTGCAAACCTCGGATCATCTGTATTATATTTCCACGAAAGGGTTTGAGGACGGCGCAGTCCACGCGTACTTCAGCCCGTACGAAGTCCCGTACGATGGCTTTATTAACTACATGAATATCTTACAGGATTTAAAACAACGAGCATCACAATAACATAAATAATTGAAGTGTTGAGGAGAGTTTACTTACTATGAAAATCGTCCATTTTTCCTGGGAGTTTCCCCCAGTAATCTACGGCGGACTAGGAACATTTGTCACAGAAATATCTCAGAAACAACAATCATTCGGCAACGAGGTCGCCGTCTTTTCATTGAATCCTGAGAACCGTCTTGCCACCTCAGACATCTATAACGGTGTTGAAGTCTACCGACCAAAAACCCTTGATCTCACCTCCGCATTGTTTCTCTGTGCAGACCATGATCTCCGCTCATGGGGATCTCATTTCAAGTTTTTTGCTGATGTCTGGAGCTACAACGTCATGTCCGCATCACAACTCGTGAACTTACTCGTGAAAAAAAACGGGAGGAAATTTAATGTCATCGATGCCCACGATTGGCTCGGAATCATCGGTGGTATGACCGCAAAAAAAGAGTTGGATCTCCCGTTAATGTTTCATGTGCATTCCACTGAGGTCGGACGATCTATTGGACGCGGATCTCATACGATTAAAGATATTGAGTTTGAAGGTGGGCAAGTTGCTGATTGCGTGATCACCGTTTCGTATGCGATGGCGGATGAGTTACAAAAACTTGGGTTCCCACCCAACAAGATCGAGGTGTGTTGGAACGGGGTTGACCCTGTGAAATACGACCCGAAGGCAGTCTCCTCCGCGCAGCGGAATGAACTCCGACACCGATACGGCGTCCAGGATCATGAAACCCTCGTGTTTTTCATCGGTCGCCTAGTCACCGTGAAAGGAGTCGATAACCTGATGAAGGCCTTCCCTAGCGTGGTGAAGGAATTCCCGAATGCGAAACTGTTGATTCTCGGGATCGGTGATCTCGAAGGCAGCCTCCGTTATCAGGCTGAACAACTCGGGTTACGCGATAAAGTTATTTTCAGGTCAGAGTTTGTGAGTGAACCCGAACGTATCCTGCATTATGCTGCAGCAGATGTCGTCGTCCTCCCCTCTCTCTACGAACCATTCGGTATCGTCTGCACCGAAGCAATGTCCATGGCGAAACCAGTCGTCGTCGGTGCACGAGGAACAAACGGGATGCGTGAACAAATCATCCCTACTGGGGATGAACAATGCGGAGTCCACATCAACCCGTTCACCCCTGAGGATATCGCCTGGGGAATCAAGGCTGTGTTACAATCAAAAGAAAAAAGTCAACTGATGGGGCAAAAAGCCCGCGAGCGAGTACTGCAGGAGTTCAGCTGGGATGTCGTCACGAAACGTACCTTAGAAATCTATGATAATTTTATTTGAGAAAGATTTATGAGAGAATGGATTGTCACCAACGGATTAGGCAGCTATGCTTCATTAACCTACAATAACGAGAACACCAGAAAATTCCATGGTCTCCTAGTTGCCAGTCTTGACCCACCAGCAAAACGATGGATGTTCATCTCCAACGTCTACGAGAAAATACAGATCGGGAAGAAAACGTATGACCTCAGGAATCTTCGAGGACAATTCACCTATCAGTATCTCCCAACGTTTCACTACGATGTTGACGGAGTCCACATAAAAAAAACCGTGTTCATGGAAAACGGGAAGAACACCACGGTTATGAAATATGAGATAACAACGGATACTCCAGTATCCTTTTTTTATCATCCGGTGGTGAACTCTCGTCATTTCTACGATGTCACCTCTCAACGCCACCTCAAAATCCAGGAAGATGTACTCCCCAACGGGATACAATTGAAACCAAATAACGTGCAAAACACCATCAAAATATTCCTGGAAGACGCCCAGTATGAGCCATCATTTTATTGGGAGGAGATGTACTATCAAAAAGACCATGAACGACGTGACTCCTGGATAGACAACAACATCCATCTTGGCGATTTCCATAAAATCATCAAAACATCATCAGACTACTACCTCGTCTGCACCCTTGAAGATACACTTGATCATCCTGCTGCGCACCTCTACGAGCAGGAACTCCAACGAAAAAAGAACCTTCTCGACCATGTGAACCTCCCAAAACAATTCGAGAAACTCGTACTATCAACGGATAACTTCATCGTGAAGAAGAAAGGAAGAAAATCGATCGTCGCCGGGTATCATTGGTTCAGCGACTGGGGAAGAGACACCCTCATCGCACTCCCCGGAATCTGCCTAGTCACCAAACGATTCGCTGATGCGAAACAAATCCTCCTCAGCTTCGGTGAACACACCAAACACGGACTCATCCCGAACACGTTCATGGATCGCGACTCCCAACCCCTCTACAACACCGTCGACGCCGCATTATGGTACGTGGACCGTGCATACCAGTATCTGAAATACACGAACGACCAAGAATTCCTCAAAGAAATCTGGGATGTCCTCCAATCCATCATTAACGGGTACATGAAAGGCACCGATTATGGTATCCACATGGACCACGATTACCTCATAAGCCACGATGAAGGACTCACCTGGATGGATGTAAAACTCGGAGACTATTACCCGACCCCCCGCTCAAAGAAAGCCGTCGAAATCCAAGCACTCTGGTATAACGCCTTAGAAATCATGAGCGCATGCACCGCCGTACTAGGAGAAGAAGATGTCTATGGGGAACTCGCAAACCACGTGAAAAAAAATTTTACCAGACAATACACCCACCGCTACGATGTCATTGATACGAAAGACCTCGCCTGCCGGCCGAATCAGATATTCCTCGTCTCCCTCGACTTCTCAATGATTCCTCAATCAGTTCAAGAAAACATCGTCACGGACGTACAAGAACATCTCCTCACCCCATTCGGACTTCGCACCCTCTCACCCGAAGACTCCCGCTATAAAGGAACCTATATCGGCGACTACAACAAGGATCTCGCTTATCATAATGGCACAGTCTGGCCATGGCTCATCGGGCCATTCATCAGAGCATTTATCAAAGTCAAAAACCGTGAACCACAATGGAGAAAATACGCATACCAGAACTTTTTATACCCCATGCTCAACGTGTTTGGTGACACCTGGGACGGATCCATCTACGAGATATTCGATGGAGACCCCCCATTCCTCCCACAAGGCTGCATCACCCAAGCGTGGAGCGTCTCAGAACTACTCCGATCCTGGGTGGAAGACATCGAAGGGATAACCCCCGAATACGAACAACTCTTACTCGCTACATGAAATACGCGTTCAGCACGTACTGCTGAATCATCCGGCTCGTGTTAAAAAACGACGCATTAATCGCGATACAGCTCCGCATCGTCCGAATCCAGTTTTCCCGGTCATGATAAAACTTCGGCATAATCAAATGCTCAAGTTTCTCATATAAATCATTCCGATCACAGTCATCATCAGACTCTCGCTCATTGGATTTCCTCGACCCGATCGCCCACCCAGTAATATTTTCAATACGACCCTCAATCCACCAGCCATCCAGCGTGCTGAACTGCGGCACACCATTATGCGCAGCCTTCATCCCCGACGTCCCCGACGCTTCTTGCGGCCGTCGCGGCGTATTCAACCACAGGTCCACACCAGCAGTCATCATCTTCGCAATCGCCATATCATAATTATGAATATAGACGATCTTCACTTTCCCTTGAATACTTTTCATGATCGAAAAAATCTTCTTAATCGTATCCTTCCCGGTGCCATCCTTCGGATGCGCCTTCCCCGCGTAAATGATTTGGATCTGCCCCGCCTTCTCCGCAAGAGCCATCAGACGCTGCGGATCAGAGATCAACAGATCAGGCCGTTTATATGCAGTCTGCCTCCGAGCAAACCCGATCGTGAACGGCTCATACGTCATCCCTACATTATACCGACTGTTAATGAAATCAATAAGCTTTTTTTTCGCTTCCATATGAGCGTCCCAGATCTCCTGTTTATCCATACCAAACGCGGCACGTAAAGAATACGAGTCAGTACGCCACCCCGAGATGTATTTATCAAACAACCGCTGGAACGGTTCACACACCCACGTGGCGGAATGAACACCATTCGTGATCGAATCAATAGAATACCCGGGGAACATCATCCGCGACACCTCACCATGCTTCTTCGCAACCCCGTTCACATAATGACTGAAAAAAAGCGCAAGACGCGTCATATTCAACTTATTCTCATACGTGACATCCTGCAACAAAGAATCAGGCATCATATCACCCAGCATCGATTTCGCAAGACCCATGTCGAACTGATCATGCCCTGATGCTACGGGGGTATGCGTCGTGAACACGCATTGTTCTCGTACTTTTTCAATATCCCTAAATCTGCGGAACAACTCCAACGTCCCTAACGCGGCATGCCCCTCATTCATATGATACTTATCAATAGATGAATACCCAAGTGCATGCAACGCACGTACACCACCAACACCAAGAATAATTTCTTGTGAGAGACGATACTTGTTATCACCACCATACAAATACTTCGTTATCTCTCGATCAACAGCAGCGTTCTCCTCAAGGTTCGTATCAAGGAAAAACACGGGAATCATATAGTTGTTAATCCCTTTCACGAGATAATACCAAATCTGAATATTCACGGTTCGATTCTCGATCTTCACCTGAGTCTTACTCGGTAGTAACGTCAGAAAATCGCTGATGTTAAAATTAAACGGGAGCTCAATCTGGTTTCCTTCCGCATCAAGTTTTTGGTAAAAATATCCTTTCTCAGAGAGTAACGTCATCCCAATGATAGGCACGTTCAGATCTGCGCAGGATTTTAACGTATCACCAGCAAGAATACCTAACCCGCCACTGTAGGTTGGGATGTGTTCATCGATGCCGATCTCCATCGAAAAATACGCTATTTTTGGTTTCCCCGTCGATTTTAAACCATTATTTCCTAGATCTGCCTTCAATTGAATCGTAGACGTTTCCTCCATGCTCTCCATCCACCTTCTCATACGTTGTTTATACTATAAATACTGTATTATTAGCAGACCGGAACGACATAGTAGTTTATCTTTTTTTTCAATCATTTCAACTATATTACATGAATAAATCAACAACAGAGGATATCAGGTGTACATGATGCCGTCGTATTCTTTCGGTTCATATTTTTTCTGCATCCGACGATGTTTCACTGGTTTTTTTTGTTGTTTTCTGCCGACAAAACAGAAATCATGTCGCATGAGTCTAATATATATTGTGTCTGGTAATTGGTCTAACCGGACGATGCCTTTTGTCTGTAGTTTTTTAAGCTCCCGTAGGAGAAGCGGTTTAGCTACCCGTAACTCCTTCTGTAAATCGTTCAGGGTTACCGGATACTTTTTTTGTAAGATTTTTATGATCTGCCCTTCTAATGATCCTGCTGTAATCTCGATCATATACATCAACTGTTAACGCAGAAGCATCTGCTCTCTGCTCCTATTTTTCTCAGGGTTTTATTGATATGACCGTTGATTATCTTTTGTTATAACGAGTTGTTTAGATTCTCTCTCAGAATATAAAGATAATTCAGTGAATGCATCAGCGGTGATGGTGATCGAAGAGCTGTACACCCATGAAATACCAGATAATGAGAGATTCAAGGACTCATTACTTCCTTCATCGACAAAAAGCCTCAGGTGAAACGCGTTTTCAACCCCGAAGTTCTGATGCACCTCAGCCTGTAAGGTTGCAACACCTGCGCATTCAACGGGTACCCACCCGTTGTTCCCCATACCGCCGCCGACGAACACCTCGACCCACGCATGAGGACCTGCGACTGCATCACCTTGGTTTGATTCTATGAGATAACCCCGGATGAACCGTGCAGGTATACCCAGTGAGCGACAGAGGGAAATATACAGGAATGAGAGATCATCACAGTCCCCGGTCCTGAGTATAAAGGTTTCTGAGGCAGGTTGAACCACGGACTCACTCTCATGAAGACGGTACTCAGTGTTTTGTTTTAACCAGACAAATATCGCCTGCGCGAGTACAAACGCGTTCTTACTCTCTGATTGGTTATAAATGCGACGTGCAGTATCCTGGATATCTGGTTGATACGGGTCTATATATCGTGTTTCGTCGATTGCTTGTAATCCGCAATACTGCATCACCAGGGTAGGATGTTGAGAGGGAATTTGCTCGAGGGTTAACGCGTTTTTTCCAGTCAGGTCTGAGACAAGGTAACTTCGTGCGACCACCGAGGTCGTCACCCCTAACTCGTACGTGTTCGCAGAGGAACCGTTGATGTCCCAGACAATTCGTTTATTTCCACCTACCATGATTTCTTGATACTCGCCGGGGTACAGGATGGTGACTGGGGTTACCTCACCCTGAAGAACCTGTGGTGTATCACACGCAAAATGAATCGAATACGAACCGGTACCTGCTACGGAAAGGTTATACCCGTATCGGATCGTGTATTGAATTGCTGTTGGATAGGATTCATACCGGGTTGAATCATCAAACACGATATCCATGCATCCCGTGGTTAGGAGAGTAATAATGACGACACCGATCAACAGAAACGACACAATTTCTTTTTGCATACGCCCCTAGGTTATCTCCTAAAAATTTTTATTTTTTTACTATGCGTATTCCGGTACGCGCATCCGTTACTCATTGGGCATTGAGGGCACTCTGGGTTTGACTCATGACAAAAATCTTCTCCAAGACGTGCTAACGACTCTAGATACTGATACACGTTCTCCTTCATTTTTTCTGCTTCTTTTGTTAAGAACTGTATTGTTTTTTCTGGGTCATCATAGGATACCCAGCCGAGTCGTTTCGCAACCCTATTCACCTGGGTGGCTTTCGTTGTCACAGTGTTCTTCGATGGTGACGTGCTTGATTGCGGTTTTGTGATTGATGATGGCGGTGCTTCACTGGGGAGGTCACCCCGTTCCTGGGGGTTAGGCATCTTTGGTATCTTCGAAGGACTATAATCATCCCCGTCTTTGAATACGGTCACTGATTTCCCGCCATGGCTGGTTTCTCGGGTACGTATCTCCGCCATAACCGGTATCTGCAACGATGCACCAGAGATTAATGCAACACCAATAGGGAGCCGCTGGATCTCCTCATATGTCTGATGCGTCAGCCCTTCAACCGACTGAATAATTGCTTTCAGATCATTTGGGTTCGTGACCTTCAAAATAATATTCGTGTTACATTGAGAGATGATGTTTTTGTCAATCTTCGCAGGACGTTGACTCACCACACAGAGACCCATACCGAACTTCCGCCCCTCAGATGCCACTGTCCGAAGAACATTGGAGGACACCGCACGACCTAGCCCGTGCTCAGGACAATAATTATGTGCCTCCTCAACAACCAGGAGGAATGGTGGGATTTTCCCTGCCTTCCGGGTTTCAAACAACTCCTTGGTCAACCGTGCCACGACGACATCTTGCACATCAGGCGGTACACCCTTCATATTAATGAGTGAGCATAATCCTTTCTTGACGACATCCTGCGCAGGAGTCCCCTGTTCAGAGAAAATACCGATTGAATCAAGTGATTCTAATGAGGCGATCACGTTCCATCGGGCGTTACTTTTACTCCGGTTCACGGTATCGATGATATCACGCATGGTGTACGTTTGTTTGAATTCTTTGATTTCTTTTATCGCCTGGTATAAGACGCCGATTTGCGGGCCGGATAGTTTCGCAGAGAGGAGATCAATGATTTCGCGTGCTTCAAGGTTCATCCCGTTCAATGTGAGATGTTTCGCATTGGGTTTCCCGCCGATGGGTGAATACTCTTGGATTTGACTTGCGTAATCTCTTGGTTTTACGTTGAATCTTGTCATGTTTTTTTGGTCTTTCTTCTCTTTGTTGGGTGATTCCAGAGACGAGTATTCTCCGTGGGTGTCGATGATGACGAGAGGGATTTTCTTTTTCAGGAGTTCTTCGACGAGGACGCCGCAAGCGTAGCTTTTTCCTCCACCTGTCTTGGCAAGGATGCAGATGTGTTTCTGCACCATCGCATCGATGTTGAGGTAGACGGGGAGGGTGTGTCCTTTGAGGAGTCCGATGTAGGCACCGCTTTCTTTATCAGAGTGTAACCCAAGGATATGTCGAATGAAAGTTTCTTCTGCGTTGGTGATCCGACTCCCTGATTCGAAGGGTGATCGTGGGACTTGGAGTTGTCCTTTGTCATCTCGGTAACCTATGACTCCTGCGTATGCGGAGAGGTCACTGTGGACGCTGGGGAGATCACCAGTGCTTTTGAACGTTTTAGCATCATCAAAAGAGAGGTCAGAGAAGCGTTTGATATCGAGGACTTGAGCAAGAATATAGCCTTCTTTGTGGGGGGCAGCAACGTAATCGAATTTCCGTAGATTGCGATCATCTACCGTAAAGTTGAACTCGTTTGATCCGACATCACCGTAGATAATACCTACGCCGTTATTCTTCTGTTGTGGCATCCAGAACCCCTTGTACTGCAGACATATAACGCGTGGTTATTATAGTTTTTGTATTTTTTTAGCGGTTTCTTCAGGCAAACCCGCGAATGAGGTGAGGGCTTGGATCTCCATGAAATGGAGTTCTCCGGGGACGACGAGGGTGTGGAGTGGTGGCCCGAACTGCTTCTTTATTAAACGGGAGATGGTATCTGCTGCGAGTATCATATCTGCTGAGCCTGCTCGTGCGACAACGCAGACGATGCGCTGTTCGTTCAGTATGTGTTCTTTTTTTTCTTGTTCCATTCTGAGTAAGAGGTTGAGTCCTTCATGGGCGGTCATGTACTGGTTCTTTTCTGCTTGGATATCGAGGAGGACGAGGGTGTGTAATCCCATCTGTGTGTTGTCTTTTATTACGGTATATGGGCTGGTTGGAAAATAGTTTTTTTCAGGGAAGGGGAGCGTGGTGGTCCTCCCAAATTTATAATTTTGTAAGCCTAACAGGCCGGGGACTGCGGTCATAATACTACTATTATGAATGATGTTCGTGACGATTCCACGTTCCCTGGCGCGTAATCGTAAATCTATGTGGGTGGTCGCCATCATCGGGTCTCCTCCGATGAGGAGTGCAACGGTTTTTTTCTCTGCCTCGTCGAGAAGAGCTGTTGCGTTTTCGATATCCTGTCGTGATAGAATCGTGATTTTTTTCTTAATTTTTTTTTCTAACGCGGGGATGGCGGTGTTGGTGAGTCGTGAAGTGTAGAACTCCGCGTAAATAGTATCACAGTGTTTGATTTCTTCAAGTCCTTTGAGGGTGATGTCGTTTTCGTCGTGGAGTCCTAGGCCGATGAAGAGGAGTCGTCCTTTTGTCATGGGGTGTTCACGAGGTATCATGATTTCGTGGGTCTAGAAAAATGTTTGTTTTCTATGTGAATTATTTCGAAATCTTTAAAATCAATAAAACGATATCAGTATTGGGGAGACAACTACCGGCTCTTTTTTAACCATTTTTCTGTCTATTTATTAATCTCTTTTTATATTGGGTCTCTATATGTCTAAGATATGGTGTTATATACTCCTGAGCGGCAATGTTTCGCAAGGAGGAAAATAAGGAAAGATTTAAATTCTCTGATATCTATTCCGTATCTGGAGGTAAAAATTATGGCATATAAACACGAAGGATGGACTTTGTACACCCGGGATGTGAAACTGAAAGGCGGAAGAAACCAAACAATCTATTTCTTTAGCAAGAGATCACCGAAGAGTGGAACCCCCTGCGAATTACCGAATGGGTACGCTGTTGGTGTGAACAAGCGAACTGGCCTTCCTTATCTGAAAAAGAGGTAAATATTTACCTCTCTTTTTTTATTTTTTATTAGGGCACGTTTTTTTCGTAGGGTTTTTGTATCCCCTGTTGGTTGATTGGTTGTATGGTGCGAAGAACAGCAAAGGAGAAATCAGCGAATAAAAAAATAGCAATCGTGCGTATCACTCGTTTGTTTCGTCTTGCTGAGTATTATGCGATGTGTGGGCGTATGAATCTGGCTGATCGGTATGTGGCGTTAGCGCGGAAGATTTCCATGCGGTATCTTGTTTCGATTCCCGCTGAGTTTAAACGGTGTTATTGTACGCATTGTTATCGGTATTTGTTGCCGGGGGTGACTGGGCGGGTGCGCGTGCATCGGGGGCGTTTGATTATTTCTTGTTTGCGATGTCATGGGCGTACTCGAATGCCTTTGCGGCGTCGTTCAATGGTTTCCTAAGGATAAAACTGGTCTGGTGTTGGCATCCGCTAGGCTTAAATAACTTATGGTTTATTACCGTTACCCGTTTCATACCTATACATATAGGAAGAGAACCCTATGACAACAACATATGACATCCCTGCAAAGGATTTGATTGATGCGTTGCATAAGAAGTTACAGAATGAGAAAGCAGTAGCTCCGCCAGAGTGGAGTAAGTATGTACGCACTGGTGTTCATACGGAGAAGTCTCCTGTGGATAAGAACTGGTGGTATACTCGTTGTGCTTCTGTTCTGCGGAAGATTTATATTTCTAATGGTATCGGTGTTCAGCGTCTCCGTGAGGAGTACGGCGGGTATCGTGATCGTGGGTCGAAACCGAACCGGGCGCGTGCTGGGAGCGGTGCGATCATACGAACCATGGTTCAGCAACTAGAGGAAGCAGGGTATGTGATGACGATTAGAGGGAAAGGCCGGGTCCTGACTGGTAAGGGTAGGTCTTTTCTTGATAATACTGCTCATGAAGTCATGCAGGGTCTCTTAACCGTGCATCCTGAGCTTAAAAAATATTAAGAAGGCCTCATGATTAAATAGCACTGATTGGTATAGGAAAAGGATAGGAGGCTTTGATTGAGTATGGATGATGAGTTGGAGGCGTTACGGAAGAAACGGTTGCAGCAGCTCCAACAGCAGCAGTTCCTCTCTCAGGATTCGTTTGATGAGCAGGCGGATCAGCAGAAAGAGCAGGATAAACAGCGACAACAGATCCTACGGGCGATCCTAACCACCAAAGCGCGGGAGCGTCTTGGGAATATCAAGGTTGCTCGTCCTGAGATTGCGGAGAATATCGAGAATCAGTTGATAATGCTCGCGCAGAATGGACGATTACAAAGCAAAATAAATGATGAACAACTACGGGAGTTACTCTCACGGATACTCCCCCGGAAGAAAGATATCACGATACGGAGAAGGTGAAAAGAAGATGGCTAGTCATAAAACACTCGGTAAAAAACTCAGATTAATGAAGGCGACCAAGAGTAATCGACGGGTCCCTGCATGGATTATGATTCGTACGAACCGGCGGTTCACCCGGCATCCGAAGATGCGGAACTGGCGGCGGAATAAACTGAAGATAGGCTGATGAGAAAGTATGGCTGAAGAAACCAAAGAGATTGAACGGATTTATGTTATTCCTCTTACCAAAGTGAAACAGAGTCGGTATACGAATGCTGCGCCGAAGGCGATTAAAGCAGTTCGGAAATTTCTCATCCGACACATGAAAGTGACGGAGGAGAACGTCTGGATTGACGACTCTGTGAACCAGGCAATCTGGTCGCGGGGGAAATACAAGATCCCCAGCTCCATCCGAGTTCGTGCGGTAAAATTTGAGGATGGCGTTGTGGAGGCATCGATCCCTGAGCTCGGATTAAAGACATCTCGACGTGAACTCTTGAAGGAGGAGCGGGAGAAGAAAGAACCGATCCTACGGAAAGAGGAAGCAGAGAAACCCGCGGAAGGAGAAATCTCTGGGACTGAGGGTGTCAAGGTCGTCCCCACTGGTGAAGGTAAAGTCAAGGTGAAGAAAAAGAAAGCACCGAAAGAAGAAAAAGAAGAGACTGCAGCGGAGAAAAAGGAGAAGCCGGCTGCGAAAAAGAAGAAAACCATGAAAGAGAAACCGGAGAAACCGGCTGCGAAGAAGAAATCTGCGAAGAAAACCGAGAAACCTGCTTCGAAATCGAAACGGAAGCCTTCGACGTCAAAAAAAGAAAAGTGACCAGGGTATGCTTCAGCTATTGGATTTCAATGAGAATCCTAATCTAGGGGTGTACTGCCGGGCGAATGACTCGGTAGTTTTTGTGCAGAAACAACTCGGTAAAAAAATTGAGAAACAGATCGCGGAAACCCTTGGTGTGAAGGTTGTTGGACTCAGTATTTATGATGCCACCATTATCGGTTCGCTTCTGGTGATGAACTCCTCTGGTGCTATCGTGACTGATTTTGCTGATAAGGGAACCATTAAGACGATTGAGGCTGAGGGATTCCGTGTGTATGTGATTAAGGATATCATTAACGCTGCGGGGAACGATATCCTGGTGAATGATACGGGGGCGTTGGTGCATCCGGAGATCCGTGATCCGACGATAAGAACGATTGAGAAAACACTTGGTGTGCCTGTGTCTCGGGGGACGATTGCGGGGTTATCCACGGTGGGTATGGCTGCTGTTGTTACAAACAAGGGGTGTTTGTGTCATCCGAAGGTGACGGATGATGAGAAACAGGTGTTGCATGACGTGTTCGGTGTTGAGGTGATGATTGGGACGGTGAATCATGGGTTCCCGATGATTGGGAGTGGGTTGGTGGCGAATAGTAAGGGTGCGATTATTGGGAATCAGACGACGGGTATTGAGATGGGTCGGATTGAGGAAGCACTCGGGTTTTTACCATAGATAAAAAAGAAGTGTTATACCTACTGCCTTTAATCTACTCCAAATTCTCTTCATGTTTTGTTTCCTCTCCCCACGTTTCAAAGTTTACTACTTAAATTTTATATTTTTTCAACTTCCTCCAAGATTAAGCCATATATTTGCATAAAACCATACGAACAAGCGGATAAGAATAAAAATTAATGTCTCAAGCCAATATCCAGGATAATCGCCAAGATTCAAACTTTTAAGCTTTTCAAAAAAAATCTCACTAATAACATTTGTTTTAATTGTTTGTGCATTACCAACTGTGGGAAACACCATCATTAATAAAATAATCACTGCTCCAATGCTTCCCCCAACTACTACAATTTTTTTCATAGACCAATACTCTTTTTTTACATTATCATAACAAAACAACCAATGATATACCCATATTTTATCAACCGCCCCTGCCCGGTATCCCCTGGATCAAGCAGGACTGATATCTCAGAAAAAATAGCTATAGGATAAACAGACCGTCTCGCTGAACTACCATAGGAGCAATACACAACACCTTCGAGAACAGAACGCCCCGTCCTAATCGTATAATTCACAGTCACATTATAAGGAGTATCATTTTTTACAAAAAAGTGAACACCAAAACCCCCATGCATTCTCATCACAACAGCAGCATCGCTCTCCTGTATCTCAGCAAGAGTACATGTAGGAAAGACACACAATATTACAATAAAACATATAATACCAATCCTTCTCATGTTCAATGGACCTTCCTCCTGATTCATAACAACCTATACAATATCTATCAAAAAACTCTTATATAATTGTATGTCACAAAACTTCTCTCTTATTTTAACAAAAAATATCAAATAATAAAATGCCCAACAATGAGTAATGCAACATCACGTGTTTGATAGTAAGATGATGATATCAGTTACAAATTCCCCATAAATTGGACTCCCACTCAATTCAGAAAAACAACAAGAACACCAAAAAATTGAACAAAAAC
>JAZDGT010000014.1:0-47877 GCA_043806635.1 Methanobacteriota archaeon
TATGGTTAAGCCACACGATTTACCCAGGCATTTACTCAGCCGGCTACGGACGTTTTAGGCCCAATAATAGCGGCCACCACTTGAGCTGCAGGTATTACCGCGGCGGCTGGCACCCGTCTTACCCAGCCCTTACTCTCTCTGTTTTTTAGACAGAGAAACAGCTGACTCTAACGAGCCAGCACTTGGGATTCCCTCGTCGTGCTTTCGCACAGTGCGAAGTTTTCGCGCCTGCTGCGCCCCGTAGGGCCTGATATCGCGTCTCAGATATCATCTCCGGGTTATCGCTCCCGCGACCCGTATCCGTCGTAGGCTGGTCAGGTCATTACCCTGACTACTACCTGATAGTCCGCAGACTCATCCTATGGCGCCGAAGCTTTCAACCTAAGAGCATTCCAGCAGCCTAGATTTATGGAGTATTATTCTCAGTTTCCCGAGATTATCCTCCACCATAGGGCAGATTATCCACGTGTTACTGAGCCGTATGCCGAGGGCCGAACCCTCTCGACTCGCATGGCTTAATCGAATCCCAATAGCGGTGACCGCCGGCAGGATCAACCGGAGTCAAACACACTATTACTGTTTCTTATTATTGGAATTGGCAGGTGAATCAAATTTCACCAAATCACGTCGATCGTCAGATTCAAGAGAGCGCAAATAGCCTCATAGGATACTTGATTTTCTTGAACCTCCACATCCATATTATGTACCCCAGACCGGAAATGATCTACTCATCAATAGAGCAATGACGCCCTCTCATAGATCGACCGGATTGGTCCGGGATATACTATTTCTTTGAAGGTAAACAAACCGTATATGGTAGTTATATATAAATGTTATACATATAGTTTGTCGTAGTTTGTCGTGAAACGTTTAATACATAGTATTGTCACACTTTGACAAAGTATGTATTCTTTTTGTTTGGATTATGTACGATGGACTGAGCGGGATTTGAACCCGCGGCCTCCGCCTTGCGAAGGCGGCGATCTTCCGCTGATCTATCAGCCCGTGAAAAAACTGGTAAGAAGAATGGGCTATTTGACTGTTTCGTCGGTGGATTATTTACAGGTTACTAATGGTCGGTCTTTTGCTTTTTTTAACGCTTCTACTACAGCAAGTTTGTCTCCCATCATGAATTTTTCTAGGGCACCACCACCAGTACTAATATGTGAGAATTCTGTGTTGAGGTGAAGTTGGTCAATCGCTGCTACGGTATGCCCACCGCCTGCGATGGAAAACGCGTTTGAGTGCACGATTGCGTTGAAGATTTTATCAGTTCCTTTTTTGAATAAAGGATTTTCGAATACACCGCACGGACCAGACACGAATATCGTTTTCGCTTTCTGCAACTTGTTAGTATATGCTAGTATTGTTTTCTCACCGATATCAAAAAGATTTTGTTCAACGGGTAGTTGTTGAAGAGTAATTTCTTTTCTTACTCCGTTTTCCTCAATTGCGAAATCTACTGGGAGATGAATGTAGTGTGAAAATTTGTTGTATACGGTTTTGATTTGTTCGAAGAGTTCAGGTGTTCCGTCTTCTCCAAATGCTTCTTCGTTTTTTATGCCGAGGTTGTATCCCTGTGCTTTGAGGAACGCGTTCGCAGCAAGTCCGGTAAGGAAGACTTCATCTGCGATGTGGTTAGTGAGGACTCGGTCGATGGTGACGATGACGTCTGCGAATTTTGCTCCTCCGAAAAGGAACATGGATGGTTTCTCTGGGTTGCTGACTATTTTTTCTAGGGTGGTGAGTTCTTTTTCCATAAGGCGGCCTGCGCATGAGGGTAGTACTGCGGTGAATCCGGTGAGTGAGCATTGTGCTCGGTGTGCTGCAGCGAAGGCATCGTTGACGTAGAGGTCGGCGAGTGGGTAGAGATTTTGTACGAGCACGGATTTGGCGTGTTCTTCTGGTGATTTTTTTTCTGTTTCACCAGGGAATTTGCGTACGTTGTCGAGGAAGATGATGTCTCCCGGGTGTAGGTTTTTGATAGCGTTTTGTGCGGTTTCTCCATAGATATCGTTGATGAAGGTGACTTTTTTCCCTAACAGTTTTTGTAGGGTGGCCGCGTGTTTTTCCATGGAGATGAAATCCCAGCTTCCTTGTTTTCCTTGGTGTGCGAGGATAACGATTTTTGCTTTCTTTGTGATGAGTTCTTGGATGGTGGGGAGCGCAAGTCGAATCCGGGTATTATCAAGGATGTCAAGGGTTTTTTTATTTAAGGGCATGTTGAAGTCTACGCGGACGAGTACGGTTTTGTTTTCTACATTAAAATCATCTAAGGTGTTGTATGTTTTCATATGAAAATCCTCCTCTTTTGTCCTGCATCTGATTTTGTTTATTTAAACCTATAGTTGTTTATTGTTGACTGTTTCGCGTATAAAAAAAAGGAAGGGAAATGTGTTAGTGTTTTATGGTTTCCATGACGTAGTTTTCGTTGAACATGTAGTTGATGAGATCAACGATTCTGCAGGAGTATCCCCATTCGTTGTCGTACCAGGATAATACTTTTGCGAGGTTGCCTTTTTCTCCGATGACTTTGGTGCTTAACCCGTCGATGATCGCTGAGTGTGGGTTTCCGACGACATCAACTGAGACAAGTGGTTCTTCGGTGTATTGCATGATCCCTTTGAGGGTGGTATCCGCTGCTTTTTTGAGTGCTTTGTTGATGTCTTCAGCGGTCACTGTTTTTTTCAAGATGCAGGTGAAATCGGTTAATGATCCATCTGGGGTGGGGACGCGGAGAGCAACGCCATCAATTTTTCCTTTGAGTTCTGGGATGACGAGGGAGACTGCTTTTGCTGCGCCGGTAGTTGTTGGTATGATGGATACGGCTGCGGCTCGTGCTCGTCTAAAGTCTTTATGGGGGAAATCGAGGATACGTTGATCGCCGGTGTACGAATGTACTGTGGTCATGAATCCTTGTTCGATACCGAATTCAGTGTGTAATACTTTGACGGGTGGTGCAAGACTATTTGTTGTGCAGGATGCCATGGAGATGATATGGTGTTTCTCAGCATTGTACATTTGTTCATTTACTCCAAGGACTATGGTGATATCTGGTTCTTTGCCTGGTGCGGAGATGAGTACTTTTTTTGCTCCGGCTTCGAGATGTTTGGTCGCGCCTTCCCGTGATCGGAAGACACCGGTGGATTCGATCGCGACATCAATATCATATTGTTTCCAGGGTAATTTCACAGGGTCCATTTGGGAGACAAACGTGATCAGGTTACCGTTGACTTCGATTCCATTGTTTTTCGCGATAACGTCTCCATCGAACTTGCCGTAGATAGAGTCATATTTTAAAAGATGAGCGAGTATGTCGGTATTCCCAAGATCGTTTATGGCGACAACCTCGAATTTTTTTCCGTATTGCGAATGTTGAAATGCTGATCGTAATACGTTTCTTCCTATGCGTCCAAATCCATTTATTCCTACGTTGATCATCCCTCAAACCACCTTTTCCTCCAAACAGAAGTATTCTATATAAGCTTTCCGAAAAGATGTGTGGGTGCTGAACTGGTAATTTCGACAGGGGCGAGTGTTCCTAGTGGTAGTTGTTCGTTGATGATGACGGGTTTATAGTTTTCTGCTCGTCCCATCATGGTGTTTTTTTTTCCGTGTTCAGTGATAAGGATGGTGTAGTGTTTTCCGATGTGTTCTTTGTTTTTTCTTGTGCTGATTGTTCTGCAGAGGTGGGTTATCTGTGTTGATCGTTGTTTCACGATTTCTGTGGGTATTCGTCCTTTCATGGTTTTTGCGGTGGTGAATGGTCGCGCTGAGTATCGGGTGATATTGGTGATGTCGGGTTGTATGTTTTTGATGAGAGTTATCGTGTTGTTGAATTGTGTGTCGTTTTCGGTGGGGAATCCTATGATGATGTCGGTTGCGAGGGTGAGAGTGAGGTGGTTTCTTCGGAATTGGTCAACAAGGGTGAGATACTCGTTTACGGTGTATTTTCGGTTCATTTTTTGGAGGATGTCATCATCACCTGATTGAATGGGAAGGTGAAGGAATGCGTACAGTTTTGGTGCATTGTAAACGGGGAGGATAGTGTCAAGATTTTTTTTTAGGGTGTACGGGTTCATCATGCCGATTCGAACTCGGAATTCTCCAGGGAGTCCAGTAACGTCTTTGATGAGGTTACCTAGGTTGTCGCCGGTGTCAAGGCCGTAGGATGCGGTGTCTTGTGCGGTGAGTTGGATTTCTTTGCATCCTTGGTGTTGTGCGTTTTTGATGTCAGAGAGGATTTCTTCTCGCGGGTAGCTGTGTAGGGTACCTCTGGTGAACTGGGTGATGCAGTAGGAACAATTCTGCAGGCATCCCTCGGCGATTGCTATGGGTGCGATAGTCCCAGTGAATTGTTTTGGGAGCATGGTTTTATTCCGTTGGATGAATTCTGGTTCTTTCTGTTGGAGAATCTCATTGATATGATGGATGTAGTGTGGTGGGAGTACTCGAGCGTTCGGGATTAGAGTGGTTATGGTTTTTTGTTGGAGCGGTATCATGCAGCCGGTGACGATAATCGGTTTATTGGTTTTTTGAAACGTTTTCAGTCGTGAGAGCATACGCTGCTCGGTAGTATCGATAACTGTGCAGGTTAAAAGAATGAAGATATCCGCTTGTGTGCTGTCGGTGACGATGGTGTGGTGTTCTTTGGTGAGAATACCTTTAATGATGCTTTCATCGCTTTTATTCGCGGTACACCCGTAGGTTTCGAGATAAATCCTCATAAGACTGAGGGGGTGAAGAGAAGAAATATTATTTAATTGCTTCTGTGACTCTGGTTTGGATGAACTGTTTTTCGAGGTTGGAGAGGAAGTATCCTGCACGTGGCCCTTTTTCTTTTCCGAGGATGATTTGGTAGAGGGTTTTAAAACCGGTTTGTGCAGGGATCTGGTGTTCCTCTGCGATGGCGTAGATGGTGTTGTGGATCTCGTCTGAGTTCCAGTCCATTTTTTGGAGTTTCTTATGAAACGCGGTGAGGAATTTTTTTTGTTCATCAGAAAGAGTGAGTGAGGGGAGTGATTGTTGGACTTCAAATTTCATGGTGTCCGGTGCGAAAGTATCGAGCCAGTAGTGGACATGGTCGATTCGTTGTTTGATGTGGTCTTCATCAGTCTTTTTCACGTCGTTGGGGAGTTGCCTAGTGCGGAGAAGGATTTTTTTCACCTGGCTCCACTCTCTATTAATTTGGATGAGGGTGACGAGATGTCGATAGGGGAGCTGAACAGGGAGTGTTTTTGGGATCTGGTGCGGTTGGGAGAGCTCGTAGGTTTTTTTCAGATCTTTCATGCCTTTGGTTTCTTCTTCTACTCCGAAGTAGACGCGTTCTTCTCGGTCGTAATCATCAACAAGGTCAAGTAATCCTAACCCGGGGTCAAAGACGATGTGTTTCCCGGGTTGGTTATTCATGATTAGGAACCGTAACACCTCAGGTGGCGTCATCTGGAGCATCTCCTCAGCACTGAGTGCGGTTCCTTTGGAGCTGTGCATAGCACCTTGTCCTTTGAGCATGATGAACTCGTAGACGACGACCGCAGGGTGAGGGTACCCATAGATATCTTCAACGATTTTCGCGCCGGTTTCTCGTGCACCACCAACCGTGGCGAGGTCTTTCCCGCAGGGTTCAAAGGTAACGGCAAGCATTTTCCATCGTGCTGGCCAGTCCACCCGCCAGGGGAGTTTCCCGATGTGACCCTTACGGATATCAACCTCACCCTTATGACCACAGGTGCAGGTGTACTCAATCGTTGGAGACTCATAGAGAACAGGCGTAGTCGTGGTCAGCCTACCACAAGATTCACACTGGATGTTGAACGGGAGCCAATCCTTCGGTATACTCCGTTTCGATATCGTTTCAAGAATATGACGAATCTTAGTAGTGTTTTCTAATGCGACCTGAATAGATTCCTGGTAATCACCTTTCGCGTACATCTCACTGGCCCGATACACCTTCGGATTCACACCGATCTCATGTAAAGATGCTAGGAACGACGATAAAAAATGATCCGCGTAACTCACATGATGACCACACGGACAAGGGATCTCAGAAATCGGTTTCCCGACATACTCCTCATACGTTTTTGGGAGATACGGATACACCCGACGTAACGGATCATAATCATCAGCGACATAAATAAGCTCCGCATCACCACCTTTCTCCTTTAGACAACGATACACGGCATCAGTCGTCAGAATCTCCCGCATATTCCCAATATGGATAGGACCAGAAGGAGTGATACCCGTGGCTAACACGTGTTTTTTCTTTTTCTGCAGTAAAGAATCAGCTAAAACCTCCGCCCAATGCATAACGAACGAACGTCTCCAACCAGGTTTAAATAAACGATATTATCCATCAATTTAGAGTGCGCGAGCACGAATCAACGAACGAAGCGGGATACCATCGACATCATTCGTCATTCGTTTATTCAACATACACACGCACAGCACCGGCTTTCCTTTCTCCGCTTTAATAGTCTTGATAGCATTACGGAACGTTTCACCGGTTCCAATAACATCATCGACCAGGACCACTTTTTTCCCAGATACAGTAGCGTAATTTGAACAAAACGCCCCTGATTTATCCTGGTGAGGACGAAAAATCGCTAACTCCAACCCAAGGTTATCTGCGATAAACGTCGCATAAGGAATACCATTGATCGCGACACCAACTATGGTATCAACCTCGAACTCCCTCTTCTCAGATTCCTCTAAAATAATATCACAGAGCGCATCAGAGATACACCCAATACGGGAGGGATACACACCAATAGAGCGCCACCCGATTTTCAAATCACCTTCAGGTTTTTTCCCTTTCCCTTTTTTATCGGTACTTTTATTTAAGAGCCACATCGCAGTTTCTTTCGAGATATTCAGTTCTTCCGCGATTTCATAATCCGAAAAACCACTTTCTTTGTATTTCGCCGCTTTTTTTACCAGAGATTCTATCTCCTTCATAGTTAGTCACACCTTAAAATAGGTATAGGGCTTCGATATTTAGATGTTTGCTCTAGCTCTGTGAAAACACGTCAATAAGAATATGCATGGAATGATTTTTTCCGGTAGACTAGCACGCGTTTTTTTCAGTCGATAATAACGTACTATTTATTTTTTAAGGTATTTACTCAGATATACTCCATCATCTGAAAAACCGAGTTTTCGATAATAGGCTTTGACTCCGATGCCGCTGAGTACAACAAGTGTTTTTTTATCGAAATCTTCTACACAGATACGTTCGGCTTCGTGTACAAGTTCTTTGCCGTAGCCTTTATGTTGCATTCCTTGTTTTTGTTTTTCTCCAATTGATAGTTCTCGACCAAGAATTTTTAATTCACGGATGATCATCGATGGACGTCTGAGGAGTTCATATCGATGAGGCTGCATTAGATCTCGTATTCGAATAAACCCGACAAGGACATCATGACGTTTATCTTCAAGTGAAAGGAAGATTTCTGTTCCTCCGCTTGCTTCGTAGTGATAGCGTCGTAGTATGAGTTGATCATCATGAAACGTTAACGGTTGTTTTAAGGATCGATGTCCGATTTCCCGGCAGCGGATACATCGACAGGTTTTTCCTTGTGTTTGAAGTTTTTTGTTTACGAGTTGTCGTAGGTTCCCTTTTTTCACTCCCGCCGTGATATGGGGGACGGGGATGTCTCGTTGAATTCGTTGGATGCGAACCCATTCTGGGACGTATTGTTTTATCTGTGCGATGAGGGATATTGTTTGATCGAGTGTGTATGGTTTATAGGTTCCTGTTTTCCATAGGTCATACAGTCTTGTGTCTTTTGTGATGAGAGTCGGGTAGATTTTAATCATATCGGGTTTGAATCGTTGGTCTTCGAAGATGATGCGAAATACTTCGAGGTCTTTTTTTGGAGTTGATCCAGGCAACCCGGGCATCATATGATAACAGACTTTGAATCCACATTCTTTTGCGACACGGGTTGCCGCAATTGAGTCTGAGACGGTATGCCCACGTTTGATTCCATAGAGAATATCATCGTAAACGGTTTGTACTCCTAACTCAACCCTGGTTGCTCCAAGATAAAGTGCGGTATCTGCGTGGAATAATCGAAACCAGTCGGGTCTTGTTTCAACGGTTAATCCGATGCATCGTGAGTGTGCGGTTTCGTTGATATGTTGTGCTTGAGTAAGTGTTTTTGCTTGTTTTTGGTTTAAGGCATCAAAGCAGCGTTTGACAAACCATTGTTGGTAATCGGGGAGTCTTGCGGTGAAGGTCCCTCCCATGAGGATGAGGTCGATTTTATCAGTAGGATGACCGATAGCGTGGAGTTGTTCCAAGCGACTGGTTACCTGGTAGTAGGGGTTAAAATCGTGGAATATTGCGCGCATTGCTGCTGGTTCATATCCGGTGTAGCTCTGCGGAGTGTTTTTTTCTGGGCCACCTGGGCAGGGGAGACATCGTCCATGTGGGCATGGTTCTGGTGATGTCATGACGGCGATGATCGTTACCCCGGAGATGGTTCGCATTGGTTTTTTTCTGAGGACATCGTACGCGGTTTGTTTTTCTTCTTCTGTCGAATCAGTGGGTAAGCAAGCCAGTATTTCACTGTCTGGTGGGATCGTGGTGAGATGATATTTTTTACAGAGTCGTATTTTTTCTTTGTGGAGTTCATCCTTTGTTTGTATTTTTTTTGTGAGGATAAGACGGGTGATATCTGAGTGGAATGTCATATGTGGTGTTCAGAATGAGATGATAACGTTTAAACCTCTTTGTTATCCTAGATGATACGCGTCTTGTTCTATAATATTATATTAGAGAGCAGTTATGAGTTATCCCAGAACCCTCGTGTTCGTGCGTAGGTTAATTCTGCTTTGAGGATATCCTTGAGGAGTTTCATGAGGGTTTCATCTGATTGTTCAAGGTCTCGTTTTGTGTATCGTCTGAGTATTCGTGCGGCGGTATCTGGTCCTATGCCTCGTCCCATGATGGTGTAGACTGCGAATACTCCGTGGGAGAGGATAAGACTCGCGTTTTTATGCAGTCGTGCAATCTCTTTTTGGTCTTCTTTTGTTTTCGCCTTCTTTTTATATAATTTGATGAGAGCGTGTTGTCGTCTGGGGATGACGGCTATGCGTATCGCCTGGCACTGAGGACATGATGGTTGCGATGGTGTCCGACCAACACTCGTGTTCCATGTGTGTTTACAGTTGGTACAGAGAAAGGTGATGTCGTTTTCTTCTAATCGTCTTTTTAATGCATTCAGGATAGTGCGGTCTGCGCGTTCCGGGAGCATAAGACCTCGGATGGTTTCGTATCCTGCGAGCGCGAGTGGTGATAACCGCTGCTGCTGAACGGTGATACGACCCGACTGGATATCCCGTAGCACTTGTTGTGTTCGTTTGATATCCATCCGTTCCCACAACAGTTTATCCAATGCTTCCTCGAAGACTAACGAGTGCTCAAACAACGTAAACAACTTCCGCATCCCAATAAATCGATAATCAAAATCCTTACGGAGGATACCAAATTTACGCGCGACATGAACCAGTTGCCAACGAAGCGACGACGAATTCCGTAGAATAGTCGTGAGTAGATATTCTAACGACTCCGGGTTCGTCTTCATCAGGATATCCACAATACGATCGGCTGGGACTCGACCAGGAAGCTCAAGAGTAATCCGATACGCGTCACTGGTCACCCCAACACTTTCCCCCAAGGATTGCACAAGAATGGCGGAGATCAACCGACCAAGTGATTCATTCACTTTTGTCCCAAAACAAGCATTGATGACGACGGTTTTCCCCTCAGTTTCAACCGTCAACAAGCTATCATGAGGAACAAGAAAACCCTGGCGTTCTTGATTCGTAATCTGCTGAAGGAACGCAGTAAAAGTCTTTTCATCACAAGGATATTGATCATACGGTTTTTTCTCGGATACGAAACGTCGTATTCTCCCTACTTCTTGAGCAACCTCAAAGGGGATAGGGATGTCCTCCCCGACCCATGAGGGAACAGTTCCGAGCTCCTTAATCGGGGAAACAAGGATGCTGTCTTCATCTCGTTTCACGATGATCCACGGTCGTCCTCGTAAAATGAATTTAGTCCCCTCAAACCCTGAACTGAGTACAAAACTTTCATCGAGTTTCCCGATCTTTGTTCGTGAACTTGCATCGATCACCATGTAACTTTTTTCATCAGGGATCATGGAAATGTTATCGATGAAGTAATCGCGTGATCTCCTTCGTTTGACTAGGATTATTGGTTTGTCTTCTTTGACCGTGAAGATGTACTGGTTTTGTAACTGCTGAATAAGACGATTGAATAATTCCTGTGAAAGGGTATGAAACGGATACGCCCGTGTGATAAGGTTGAACATCTTTTTTGCATCAATCTCTCCATATTCGAGGATGAGGGAGATTATTTGATTTGAGAGGACTGAGAGCGGGTTTTGTCGCACGTCTAGTTCTTCTAATTCGCCCGTAAGAGCACGTCGTGCAATTACCATACTCTCCGCGACATCCTCAGGGTTCGTCGCAATGATCATCCCCGTGGATGTTTTCCCAACACGATGACCAGATCGACCAACTCGTTGCACAATCCGAGTGACATCACGCGGGGAGTTATATTGGATAACGAAATCCGTATTGCCGACATCTATACCGAGTTCTAAAGATGAAGTACAAATTAATCCTTTTAGTTTTCCGTTTTTAAACTCGTTTTCAGCCTCAATTCGCGCGTTTTTCGAAAGCGATCCATGGTGCACACCCACAGGCATATCCTCTTTCCAAAGATGCAAACGGGATGCAAGGATTTCCGCACCATCACGGGTATTAATGAATAGCAACGTCGATACATGTTCATTGATGAGTTCTGTACATCGTCGTAGCGAAGCAAATGAGATCGGCTCCATTGAGAATCTTTGTGCGAGCTGGGAGTCATGGTGTGTTATTGTTGGTAACTCGACAGTGATTTCAATGTGTTTGGTGACATCTACTTCGAGAATAACCACGTCGCGAAATAATCCGTTCGTAACACCTCCGAGATATCGGGCAACTTCATTGGGTGATCCAACGGTTGCTGAAAGACCGACTCTCTGGAAATCAGATTCCTGCTCGCGGACGAGTTCGTATAAGCGTTCTAAGGCGACGGCGAGTTGAGCACCACGTTCATCACCAGCTAACTCATGAACTTCATCGATGACGACCCATTGCACCGTTTTCAGATGGTGTCGTAGTTTCTTACCGATAAATAAAATCTGAAATGTTTCTGGCGTGGTTATTAACATATCTGGCGGGTTTTTGGATTGATGTGCTCGCTCACTCTGAGGGGTATCTCCATGTCGTACGGCGACATTGATTCCGAGTTGTTTTCCCCAGGTGACTGTTCGTTGAAGCATATCTCTGTTTAACGCGCGAAGTGGGGTGATGTAGAGGATGGAGATGCCTGTGTTTTTTTCATTTGGTTTTTCTTCAGCTTTTTTTAGAAAATTATGAAAAATGGGGGAGGAGAGCTGCCTCTGTTTTTCCGAGTCCTGTGGGCGCGATGAGTAAGACATGTTTTCCTTGAAGAATCGGAGGGATTCCGAGGTGTTGTGGCTCAGTTGGTTCATGAATTTTTTTTTGGAGGAGTAAGTTTTGTATGTGGGGATTTAACATTTGAAAAACGGACGTCATCGTAGTCGGTGCATTAACCTCTACTTTAAAGCTTTTTTCTCACTATGGAGAAGCATTAATCAAAATAAAAGAGATATATTTGATGAAGCTTTTTTGAAATCAGTTGATGATGCTTATTTTTTTGTTTTTAATAGGCAGATTTCAATGGAAGAGACGTTTGATGTTCTCCCTTCTTCGTTGGTGAGGGCTTCGGTACCGATGACGATACTTTTTACGGTAAGGTTGGTCATGAAGCGATTTCTGGTGATTTCTGCTGCGTCGACTGCTCGGGTGATGGCGCCGCCTCGTGCTTTAAGGGTGACTTCGTCTGATCCGCTGGAGTTGAATTGTGCGATGATGGCGGTGACATAGTTCATGGGTGGTTTACTGCCGACGTAGATGACGTTTTCATCCATTCTTTTTCCTTCTTTTGTCTCTTTTGGTTCCTTTGGTTCTTTTGGTTCTTTTGGTTCTTTTGTTTTTTCTTCTTTCGTCATAATCTCCTTCCTTGGTTTTGTTTCAACTGTTCTATAGTGTTCTGAGAACGAGGCATTGCAACAGTGTTTTTGTTTATAAAGATTTTGTACATGATATTCTGTCTCTTATGACAGGTGTGGAGCGTTGGGTTTGTAAGATTAATGATGAATATTCATACTGGTTTTTTTATTTATCCGTAATAATGTGCTGGGTCTTTTTCGTCTTCTTTATTCTCAAGTTTTTTTTCTGAGAGGATGTCGATGGCTAGGATAGCATGAAGGGGGATGATACGTTGGGTCCCCTGGAGTTTTTCATGAACCGCTGATAATTCAATGAGGAGGCCGGCCTCGTCAATACCGAGGTTCGCGAATCCTTTGAGTATTCCTTCTGTTTCCATGACCGTGTCTCGTCCGCCGATGGAGTAGACTCGATAGCTGGATCCCTCGGTGAGCCGTAAATCTTCTTTTTTATTCATTGGTTTCCTCCTTTTCGTTGTTTTTCTAAGAGTTTTTGGAGATGTTCAACGGTTTTCCCGTAGTTCTCCATCGCTACTTTAATATGTGCTTCGACGAAATTCCATGCTTTTTGGAAGTTGCCATAGCGTATTTGATAGGCTTTTTTATTTTGTTTGGTGGTTTCATCAACGATTTGAACTTCTTCAAGAATATCGAATCCTTTTAATTTGTTCAGATGGCGATAGACGGTTGGTCGCGAGGTCCCGAGTTCAAATGCGATTTCATCGACGCACCAGGCTTTTGTGGGGTGTTTGAGGAAGAAATCAACGAAGATCTTATAGGGGATGGTTGGGTCAGATCCTTTTGAGAGATAGCCGATTTGTTCGAAGAATGTTTTTGCGACGCGATCAGGGTCGTCATCACCTACTAAGGGAGTATTACTCACGATTTGCATTTCAAAGCTCATATGAAAAACCCTCACGTAGGATATACCTCTATGAATTTATAATATTTACTTAACAATGAAAAGAGAGGGAAATAATTTTGTTTACAAGAAGGCTTAATCGTTTAGAGTACGGGTAGGTAATTATCAATCTCCCACTTGGTTACCTGCATCCGGTAGTTTTCCCATTCTTGGCGTTTTACATGTAAGAAATTCTCGAACACATGTTGTCCTAAGGTTTTTTTTGCAAGAACACTTTTACTCATGAACGAGAGCGCATGACCTAGGCTCTCAGGGAGTTGTTCGATACCGTATTGCGTTTGTTCCTCCTCACTTAATGCATAAATGTTTTTTTCCACGGCGGCTGGTGGTTCAAGTTTTTTTTCTATCCCTTCAAGACCTGCGGCAAGCATGACCGAAAACGCGAGGTACGGGTTACAGGCAACATCAGGGTTTCTCAACTCACATCGTGTACTATTTCCTCGTTTGGATGGGATGCGGATCAGAGCACTTCGATTCCGGTTCGCCCAAGCGATATAGGTGGGTGCTTCATACCCGGGAACAAGTCGTTTATATGAATTCACAGTAGGATTAAGGATGCAGGTGATTTCTTTGATATATTTTAAAAGACCCGCGATAAAGGAGTATGCGACAGGGCTGAGTTGATGTTCATCTTTTGGATTATAAAAAGCGTTTTTCCCATCTAGCGTGAATAATGATTGATGGGTATGCATCCCCGAACCACAGAGACCATAGATAGGTTTCGGCATGAATGACGCATGCAAGTTATGTTTCGTTGCAATCACTTTTGTAATATATTTCAAGGTAATCACTCGATCTGCAGTGGTGATCGCATCAGCGTAATGGAAGTTAATTTCTTGTTGACCATCAGCGACTTCATGATGCGCAGTATATGGTTGGATACCGACTTGTTCTAACGCAAGAGAGATATCAGCGCGTACACCCTCAGCGAGATCGCGATGAGATAAATCAAAATACCCCGCGGTATCATTTGGGGTAACCGTTGAATGGTTATCCCCATCTTTTTTAAACAAGAAAAATTCACATTCAGGACCAGTGTTATAAATGTATCCAAGTTTTTTTGCTTTGTTCACCATCTTTTCTAATATATATTTTACATCACCATCAAATCGTTTCCCATTCGGTTCGTAAATATCACAGTTGAGTTTAGCGGTTTTTCGTTCTTCAACAATCTCGGGGAGAATAACGAAACTTCCAGGTTCAGGTTTAGCGATTTTATCTGATTCCTCAATCGTTGCGTAACCCGCAATTGATGATGCATCAAAGGGGATGCCCTCGTGTAAAGCATCTTCTAATCCACTAGCCGGGATAACAATATTTTTTGGTACCCCTAAAATATCGATGAATTGGAGTCTGATGAACAAGACTTTTTCTTTTTTTGCTACTGTTAAAACATCCTCAGCTGTTAAATATTGTTTATTATTTGTTATCATCAATTCCGTATCCATTTTATGCCTCCTTTCTGAAAAAAATAGGCCAATGTCGTCTACCATCCCGTATTCGTTTTTATGTATTAAAACGTGATGTAATGAGCGCAGAAGCAAAACATTTACATAGGACACAGAAAATCTAATGTAGGAATGAATGTGAAACTTGTTTGTCAGACCTGTCAAAAAGAGTATCCATCGCATGAACCGGTATGGCGTTGTGAGTGTGGTGGTTTTCTCTCCATTGACTTTCATGCACGATTCCCTCAAAATGTTATTCAGAAAAGAAAAAATACGTTGTGGCGGTACCGCGAAGCACTTCCTATTATTCATGATGAACATATCGTATCATTCGATGAAGGATACACGCCATTACTAAAGGAGCAGATACTAGGAAGAAACGTCTTGTTAAAACTCGATTATCTCTTCCCCAGTGGATCATATAAAGATCGAGGAGCCAGCGTTTTAGTCAGTAAAATTAAGGAATTAGGTGTTCAGCGTGTTGTTGAAGATTCTTCAGGTAACGCGGGTGCAGCAATCGCAGCGTACTGCGCAAAAGCAGGCATAACCTGTGATGTGTATGTACCCGAAAAAACAACGCAAAAAAAACTTCTTCAAATCGAACGATATGGTGCACATCTCCATAAAATCCATGGGAGTCGAGAAGATACAGCAAACGCTGCCTGGTCTGCAACAAAAACAAGGTATTACGCGAGTCATTATTGGAATCCATTTTTTTTCCATGGGACAAAAACCTTTATTTTTGAGGTTGTCGAGCAACTTGGGTGGAACGCTCCAGACATCGTCATTCTCCCAATTGGTAATGGGACCCTTTTAATGGGAACCTATATCGGGTTAAAAGAATTACACAGAGAAGGAATCATACAGAATCTTCCAAAAATTATTGGTGTGCAAGCACAGAATTGTGCACCAATTGCTTCAGCTTGGATAAAAAAGCTTAATACAATTAAGACGGTTAAGACAAAAAAAACAATTGCAGAAGGCATCGCTGTAGCATCTCCTGTTCGAGGAAAGGATATTTTAAGGATAATACAAGAAACAAAAGGAACAATACTCAGCGTTTCCGAACAGGAAATAAAAAATGCATTCCAGGAGATAACACAAAAAGGGTATTATATTGAGCCGACAGCTGCAGCAGCCATTGCTGGATTCAAAAAATATCCTATGAAAAAGAATAAGACGGTAATTATCCCATTAACCGGCCATGGAATAAAAGCATCTGACACTTTTTTATAGATAACATAACCTTAATTAAAATAAAACCTTATAGAAAACCTTTCTATTTTAACTCATTTTACTTCCGTAAAAAGTAGTAAACTATTAAAAGGAGGCAATGATACCACACCAGCAATATTAAGTGGAGGATTCTTATGGAAAAATCAGTCGAAGAATTCATGTTAAAAGTAAAAGAAAAAAACCCGGGGGAAAAAGAATTCCACCAAGCGGTTCAAGAAGTTGTCGAAAGCCTCATGCCGTTTATCCAGAAAAACCCGAAATACAAAAAAGCAAAGATTTTAGAGCGCATTGTTGAACCTGAACGTGTCATCATGTTTCGTGTCCCATGGTTAGACGACCACGGGGAAATCCAAGTGAACCGAGGATACCGTATTCAAATGAATGGTGCAATTGGTCCGTATAAAGGTGGATTACGGTTCCACCCTAGCGTCAATCTGAGTATTTTAAAATTCCTTGCATTTGAGCAAGTATTTAAAAACAGTCTCACAACCTTACCAATTGGTGGTGGAAAAGGAGGATCTGATTTTGATCCAAAAGGAAAAACCGATAATGAAGTGATGAAATTCTGTCAAAGTTTTATGACCGAACTCTGCCGCCATATTGGTCCAGATACTGATGTTCCTGCCGGTGATATCGGTGTAGGCGGACGAGAAATTGGTTTCTTATTTGGTCAATACAGACGTTTACGGAATGAGTTTACTGGTATACTGACAGGAAAAGGATTAAACTGGGGTGGTAGTCTGATACGGCCTGAAGCAACTGGATACGGGTGTGTGTATTTTGCTCAGGAAATGCTTAAAACACGTGGTGAATCAATAAAAGACAAAACCTGTGTGGTTTCTGGCTCAGGGAATGTTGCGCAATACACCGTTGAAAAAATTAATCAGCTTGGCGGAAAAGTCGTCACCCTTTCTGATTCTTCTGGAACGATTTATGACCCTGACGGAATTGATGAGAAAAAACTTGCGTATGTTATGGAATTAAAGAATGTGCAACGTGGTCGGATAAAAGAATACGCTGAAAAATACAAATGCACCTATGAAGCAGGGAAAAACCCGTGGCATTTCAAAGCGGATTGTGCGTTTCCATCTGCTACTCAAAATGAGGTCAATAAGGATGATGCAAAAAAACTGATTGATAACGGGTGTATCCTTGTTGCTGAGGGAGCGAACATGCCAACCACGCCAGAGGGAATTGAAGTGTATCTTGAACATAAAATCCTTTATGGTCCAGGGAAAGCAGCAAACGCTGGTGGTGTTGCGACAAGTGGGTTGGAAATGTGTCAGAATAGCGCGCGTTTAGCCTGGAGTAGACAAGAAGTTGATCAGAAGCTGCATTGGATCATGACCCAGATTCATCAATCGTGTGCGAAATATGGGAAAGAGGGAAACTATATTCATTATGTAAAAGGAGCTAATATTGCTGGGTTTGTGAAAGTCGCTGATGCGATGATCGACCAAGGGCTTTTTTAGTCAACGATAATTCTTCTTTCTTTTTTTTCCTTTTTTTCTTTAAATACTCCTCCTGATAAATAGACGGTTTGCTTGTTTTTTTTGGTGTTTTTTCTTTGAAATAAAATATTTATACACGCGCATGATACAGGGCGAAGTAGAGGCGAGTAGTTATGCAATTAAAACAGGAAGTAAAACATGAACCAAAACAGCAGAAAGGCACAACCGGTGTTTTTAGAAAAGAAAAAGAAGGGTTCAATCCTTTTAAAATGGCGCAGCAACAATTTGATCGGATTGCTGATAAATTAAATCTTGATGAACCAACACGGGATCTGCTCAGAAATCCGCTCCGTGAATATAGTTTTTCTATTCCTATTCGCATGGACGATGGTGCCATGAAAGTGTTCCGAGGATTTCGAGTGCAACACAATGATGCACGAGGACCGTGTAAGGGGGGCATACGATTCCATCCTCAGGAAACGATTGATACCGTTCGTGCGTTATCTATGTGGATGACTTGGAAATGCTCTGTTGCTGACATCCCGCTTGGTGGTTCAAAAGGTGGGGTGATCTGTGATCCTCATAATCTTTCTGAACGAGAGCAAGAAAGAATTTGTCGCGGGTGGGTACGACAAATCGCCCGTGATATCGCGATAAACCGTGATGTTCCTGCTCCCGATGTCATGACCAGTGGTCAGCATATGTTGTGGATCATGGATGAATATCAAACGATTATGGGAGGCCAATACCCAGGGATTATTACGGGGAAACCCGTTGAACTTGGTGGATCTCTTGGTCGAACAGAAGCAACGGGATACGGGTTGATCTTTATTCTTCGTGAATTGTTAAAAGAAATGAAAATGGATATCACAAAAACAACTGCATCTATTCAAGGATTTGGGAATGTTGCTCGGTATTCTGCTGAATTATTTATCCAGTATGGTGGAAAAGTCGTCTCTGTCTCCTGCTGGGATCAACATGATAACAGCACGTATTGTTACTACAAAAAAGATGGAGTTAAATTAGAAGAACTTGTGAAAATTACAGACCGGTTTGGAACTATTGATAAGAAACAAGCAGAAACACTCGGTTATCAGGTTCTTCCGGGTGATGAATGGATGAAACAAGAGGTTGACATTCTTATTCCTGCAGCCCTTGAACATTCGATTACAGAAGAAAACGTTAATCATATTAAACCCGATGTGAAAATCGTTATCTGTGGTGCCAACGGTCCGGTGACACCAGAAGCAGAGGATTTTCTTGAGAAAAAAGGCGTTGTTGTTATCCCTGATTTTCTCGCAAATGCTGGCGGGGTTGTCTGTAGTTATTTCGAGCAAGTACAAAGTAATCAGAATTATTACTGGACAAAAGAGGAAGTCCTTGGGAAGCTCGACAACAAGATGACCGATGCATTCTACAAGGTGTGGGAGCTTGCGAAACGAAAGAAAATCCGGGTGAGTGACGCCGCATATATGATTGCAATTTCCCGGGTAGCTGACGCATGTAAAATGCGCGGCTGGGTGTAACGTCTTCTATGCAGATACAGTTTAATGATTCAGAAAAAAAAATTATTGACTGTATTAAAGAAATCACCGGTATTACACCGCCTGTTGTAACAGAAAAAGAGCAGAAGGACGAGAAACCTGTTGAACCGGTTCGCATCAATCATATTCTCCTTCTTTGTTCATCGTATCATTATTTTCAGATTGAGGAAGAAGGACGACTACGTACACTCCTTAATGAGTGGCATCGTTTTCATATCAGGGAAACCACCCCTGAAATCACCCATGTAGAAACCAAAGAAGAATGTATTGATGCGGTGAAAAAACAACATATTGATCTTGTAATTATTTTTGGTTCTTTTGAAAATACGGGTATTTTTGCTCTTGCTCAAAGTATTAAAAAAATAGAGGATATCCCCATAGTTGTTTTAGGAAATAATATTGCGCAGCTTTCTGATCTTGCGAAAAAAAACACTGATGATTTATTACAGAAAATAGTAACCTGGAATGGTGACGGAAAAATCATTCTCACATTGGTGCAGTATCTTAATGATGCATTTGCGTTACACCATGATCCCGTATTTGCTCAGCAATGCAGATGTCTTCTTTTGATTGAGGATTCCATCCAATATTATTCAACATATTTGCTCCTATTATATGATGAAATAGACGGATTTCTTGCTCAAGTCATGCAAGATGATCTGAGTGAGGAGCAGCGCAGAGTGAGGGTTCAACGACGACCGATTATCCTTCATGCACAAACAGTAGAAGAAGTACAAATATTGTATACGAAATATAAAGGGCAGATATTTGGTATCATTACAGATAACCATCTTGATACGAAAAACAATACAAAAACTCAGGATGGTTTAACACTAGCAAAACAAATAACGAAAGACAATCCAAGGTTACCAATCCTCATCCAATCATCAGAACCCCTTCCAAATAACGAACAATTATCAGAGAACATACAATTTATCCCTAAACAAACCGCGACACTCGCTCTTATCATAAAAGATTTCATCAACACTCACCTTGGTCCACGCGATATTACACTGAAGAATGCAAAAGGAAAAAATATTGTTTCTATACAAAATATCAAGGATTTAGAAGGGACTTTGTTATCCAATCCAGATATATCTCTTCACAAGGCTGCTCATCAGCATGTTTTTTCTACTTGGCTTGCAGCACGAGGAGAGCAAGAACTAGCTGAAAAAATACATCAGGCTGAACAAACGATCACCAAAGAATCAGAGTTACGGAAACGAATTATTGACATACTCGAAGAACATAAATACGCGCAAACCCAAGCATCGGTGACTCCATTTGAGCGTACAACAATTGCGTCGCATCTTGAAATCCATCGTATCGGTAAAGGCGCACTTGGCGGGAAAGCGAGGGGGTTATCGTTTCTTGCTAAACTTGTGTCTAAATATATTTCTGATGAGATGTTTCCGAATCTTCGTATTACTGTTCCGAGAACCATTGTTTTATCGACTGACGTGTTTGAGACATTCATGAGTCAAAATAATTTATACGATCCGTTATTGTATGATTTACCTGATGAACGAATTGCGTTAAAATTTATGAGCGGAAATCTTCCTGCAACTGTGCTTGGAGATCTTCGTTCGTTTATCCAAAAAACGAGGAAACCATTGGTTGTTCGCTCATCAGGAGTCCTTGAAGACTCATTGTTACAATCTTTTGCTGGTATCTATGACTCAATTTTGCTTCCTAATGAATCGTGGGAGACTGATTTCCGGTTCCAGGAAGTCTGCAACGCAATCAAATATGTGTATGCATCAACCTATTTTGAAAAAGCTAGGACCTACATTAAATCAACACCAAAAAACCTTGGTGACGAAAAAATGGCGGTCATAATCCAGGATGTAGTGGGCCAAAAACATGAGACTTATTTTTATCCGGTTATTTCTGGGGTGGCAAAATCCTACAACTATTATCCATCTGGTGGATGCCGACAAGAGGATGGGATCGTATATCTTGCTTTAGGTCTTGGTAAAGCGATTGTCGATGGCGGATGCTCATTTTGTTTTTGTCCAGAACGACCCACGACACCCTTGTTTGGGACACCAAAGGATTTCATGAGATATGCACAACGGAAATTCTATGCGCTAAATCTGAAATCTATTTACAAAATTGTTGAGCGGAATGAAGAAACCTCGTATAAAATATTAGAAATTGAGGATGCAAAACACCATGGTGTATTAGAAAAAGTTGCGTCCACCTATGTTCGTCAAGATGATCATCTTTATCCAGGTATTTATGAAGAAGGCTCCGTGGTTATTGATTTTGGTCCCATTACACAATATGAAATATTACCTCTCGCAAAAGCATTAAAATTACTGTTACGGATTAGCGAGATTGCGCTAGGATATCCCGTAGAAATCGAGTTTGCTGTTAATATAAGTGCAACAGATTCTCAGAAAGCAGATCTTGTTATCTTACAGATACGCAGCATGCTTCCACCAGGGAAAGGTTCTGATATCAGTATTGAAGAATATACTCCAGGGAAGGATTTGTGTTACAGTGAGAATGCCTTAGGAAATGGAGTCATTGAAGGAATACAAGATATTGTGTATGTGAAGTCAGATTTTACTATGGCAAATTCCGTTAGAGCGGTTGAGCAAATTCGCAAGATCAATAAAAAATTAATGGAGGAACACAAACCATATCTGTTGGTTGGACCGGGTCGATGGGGATCTGCAGATCAATGGCTCGGTATACCTGTGATTTGGAGTGATATTGCAGGAACAAAAGTAATTGTTGAGACACCATCCAAAGAGCGTACTATCGATCCGTCTCAAGGGTCTCATTTCTTCCATGATTTAATCTCCTCTCAAGTCGGGTACTTGATAACAAAAGAAGGTAAAGGGAACATTGATTTCAACTGGCTTGATACCCTGTCTTGTATTGATGATCAGATAGATGTGCGCCATGCCCAGATACCCTATCCTCTAGTAGTAAAGATCGATGGAAAACAAGGCAAAGCGGTCATTCAGCCAGGAAAAGGAATAAATAATTGCATTAAATAAGGTGACCCATCAATACGGGGTGGAGGTTCACCATATGACAAGGGAGTCGACAATGAGCGATAAAGAAGATGTCACGAAACATCATACTCAAGATGATCAAAGTACTCTTGGTACCTCATCGAATAGTACGATGATGCATGAACTCAATGAGCGGGTAAAGGAGCTCAATTGTTTTTATCGTATAACTAAAATAGTCCGTAACAGTAAATTTTCTATTGACGAAGCCTTACAAAAAATTGTTGAGCTTATTCTACCAGCATGGCAATATCCAGAGAGTACCTGTGCACGTATATATCTTGATAAAAAAGAGTTTACCTCAGAGAATTACAAAAAAACACCATGGATGCAAGAAAGCGATATTATCGTTGATGAAAAGAAAATCGGAGTCCTTCAAGTCTATTATCTTGAAGAAAAACCACAAGCAAATGAAGGACCATTTCTGGTTGAGGAACGACGACTCATTGATGCTATTGCTGATCTTTTAGTAAAATACATAGAAGAGCGGCGAATCAAAGAAGAACTAGAACAGCAACGTAAACGACTTGATTATGTCGAAAAAATGATGAAAGCCGAAGAAAATGAAAATCACATCAAACAAAAAACACCAGAAAAAAAACAGGATTGGGAAGTTATCCTTGATCTACTTGCAAAAACTGATTCACGGACGTTATTGCGGCTTACGAGAAAAATGGCATACTACCTGTATCGAATGGAAAATGAAAAAATCATGAACCTTCTCATTACCATTACTTCTCCAGATAGTGATTCTACATCAGTCACCCAACATCGATTTAACATGCCAAACCCAAAACAAGACCTAGATACATTTTTGACGGTTCAAAAACAGGTTTTTGACATCGCAAAAGAAAGCATCCCTTCAGATGTTATTGCATCCTTGTTTGCGAATTGGATGAGACAGGACAAAGCGCGTCCGTTACTGCTCACGTCACAAAAAACCGGGATTCCTTTGGTTGAAATCACCGCAGAATTAAATCGATTTTTTGACCAAGCAGATATTGAAACCGCGATATCCCCTGAAGACCGTATGAGTATTAAAACCGCGTTAATCAGACGATTTTGTACTGATCGATTAGAGTACCTTAATGTTGCAAAAACAGTTTTTGAGCTTGAAGATTTCGCACATGTAATCGACCATATGGTAGGACCTGCTCAAGGCGCAGGAAAACTTGGTGGAAAAGCCTCTGGAGTACTACTAGCAGAAAAAATCATTAAAGAAGAGATGAAAACAGATGCGATCTTGACTGATATTGCATTTCCAAAAAGCTGGTATATCACATCGGACACGGTTCTGACCTATATCCATTACAATGATCTTGATGAGGTTTCCCATGTTAAATACCTTGATCCTTTAGAAATCCGTCAGGAACAACCGTTCTTAGAACAGATTTTTAAGAACTCAACATTTCCTTTTGAAATCATTGAAGGATTACGAAAGATTATCCGTGATTTCAAAGACAAACCTATTATTGTACGTTCATCTAGCTTACTAGAAGATAGCTTTGGGTACGCTTTTTCAGGGAAATATAAAAGTTTATTTGTCCCAAATGTCGGTTCTGAAGAAGATCGGTTAAATGGTCTGATGAACGCAATCGCTGAAGTGTACGCCTCAATGCTCAGTCCAGATCCAATTGAATATCGACGGGAACGGGGTCTGTTAGATTTCAATGAGGAAATGGGAATCTTAATTCAGGAAGTTGTAGGTACAAAAGTTGGGCCGTATTATATGCCTACATATGCAGGAGTTGCCTTTAGCAGAAACGAGTTCCGTTGGTCACCACGTATCACCAGAGAAGATGGCATGATTCGTATGGTTCCTGGACTAGGCACTCGAGCGGTTGATCGAATGGGAAACGATTATCCAATTTTGATTTCTCCAAAACGGCCAAACCTGCTGGTGAACACGTTAGTTGAGGAACGGGTGAAATATTCACCGCGGTTCATGGATGTCATTAATGTTGAAACAGGGATGATTGAAACCGTTGATGCGACAGAAATCATCAAGAAATATTTTGATGATTTCCCGAAAATCACTGATATTATTTCTATTCATGAGCAAGGAAGGCTTAGTAATTCTTTTAGTGTGATGTTAGATCCTCAGAAAGCAGATATTGTGGTGACGTTCCAGAATCTGTTTGAAAAAACAACATTTCTTGAAAAAATAAAACATATTCTGAATATACTTGAACAGAAAATTGATGTACCTGTTGATGTAGAGTTTGCGAGTGATGGAGAAAAACTGTATATTTTGCAATGTCGTCCGCAGAGTCAATCTCGTGATATTGAACGCAAACCTGTTCCAAAGGATATTCCTGAGGACCGGAAAGTGTTTTTCACCAAGAAATATGTAACAACTGGTCAAATCGAAAACATTGAGTACATCGTCTATGTGGTTCCTGAGGAGTATACGAATCTTTCAAAGCGAGAGCAGATGCAGAAAGTTGCGAAAATCATTAGTGAGTTAAATGCGAAGCTGCCTCGTCGTAAATTTATTCTTATTGGTCCGGGGCGATGGGGGAGTAAAGGAGACATTAAACTGGGTGTTCCCGTCCGATACGGTGATATCAATAACTGTTCCTTAATTGTGGAAATAGCGAAAGAGCAAGGTGGGTACACACCAGAGTTATCATTTGGGACGCATTTCTTCCAGGATTTAGTTGAGTCCAACATCCGATATCTCCCGCTGTATCCTGATCTTGAGGATAATTTGTTTAATGAACAAATGCTTCTTGAGGCAGATAATAAATTATCAACTTTATTGCAAGGGTATAAGAGTTTCGAGGATGTCGTTCGGGTAATCAAAGTATCTGATTTTATCCCTGGCGGGAACCTTGCGGTTATCATGGATGGAGAAGCAAATCAGGCTCTTGCGTTCTTCAAACCACCGGATCATTTGACATGGCGGACGCAAAAAGTTGAGGAAATCGCTTTGGCTCTTGATCCTGAGTTATATGGCGTCAAAGCACTCTATCTGATTGGGAGTACTAAAGATGGGAGTGCTGGTCCATCCAGTGATATTGACTTACTGGTTCATTTCAATGGAACTGATGAGCAAAAAGATAAACTGATCGCATGGTTCGATGAGTGGGGTAAAAAACTGGATCAAGAAAACAAAGAACGAACCGGATATGAGACTGGTGGACTTGGTGGACTCCTTGACGTTCATTTAATCACAGATGAGGATATCAAGAACAGGAGTTCCTGGGCAACCCACATCACCTCACCGTATCAATCCGTGAAAAAAATACCCTTAAAAAAAGAAGTGTAACCGTTTTCTTTTTAGACGAGCTCGCGAGTTGCATTCTCTAATTTCTTGGTATCGAAACGAACCACAGCAAGCTCAGGACCATCATGCGCTGCTGAAAACATATATGATTTCCCACTTTTTTGCTTCCACTGACCGGTGAGACGAACGGATTCGTGTACATGCCCATGCAAGGTTAGCAAGGGTTGTTTCTCGGTAATGAATCGCTGTATTGCGACACTCCCCACATGGATATCTACTGGGGCATGATCAATCTTTATTCCATCCATATCTACTCGATCTAGAAAAGATTTATACGGTGGAGAATGAAATAAAAAAATTGTTTTTTCGACCGGTACTTTTTTCGATAGAACATCCAAATCATGTACTATCGTTGATTCTCTAATATCATCAAGAGGAACCGGCACTGATCTCATACCAACTTCTGGAGATACAGCACCAACATCAACGTATCGAGAGACATCGTATTTCTCCCAGTCTTTTAACTGAAAAGGTGTTGGTGGAATAAACGAATACCCCACTACAAAAAAGGTATCAAATCCACAGGTTTTATTGTGAATATATTCAAGAATAGCGTTTTGATGTGCTGTTTCGAATAGGGACTCATACACTCGTGGGTCGTCGTTCCCTAGAATAAGAAAAAATCGAATCGGTTTCCCTAATTTTTGTTTGATTTTTTTCATAGATGAAAAAAGAGTTTTTTGTATAAACTCCTCCATATTATTCATGACTGTTAGGTGGTTTGGAAGTAAGTCTCCACCAAAAAAAACTGCATCCGGTTCTTCTTTCAGGGCGATGGCGAATAATTTTTTATATCGGTCTGGTTTTCCGTGGAGATCAGAAACGAATACACAACGCACAAGTAACACCTAAATACTGACACTCGTCAGTATACAAATGGGTTAAATAGGTTTTGGATAGAGGTATTTGAGGATATCAGAAACTATTAAAAAAACCTTGGAATACAGGTTACCACGATTAGGGGAAGGCGTATGACAATGTACCCGATACTAGAAAAAAAGGTTTTATCTGATACCGTGAAGCTGATGGTGATTAAAGCACCATTGGTTGCGAAAAAGGCGCAACCTGGACAATTTATTATTCTTCGTATTGATGAAAAAGGCGAACGAATTCCACTCACAATCGCGGATTCCGATCCGAAGAAAGGAACGATCACGATCATCTATCTTGAAGTCGGAAAGACAACGAAGAAGCTTGGTACCCTCAAAGTTGGAGACTCATTGCTAAATTTTGCGGGACCACTGGGTATGCCTTCTGAAGTGAAGAAGTACGGGACCGTGGTATGTATCGGTGGTGGTGTTGGTATTGCGCCACTGTACCCGATTGTGAAAGCATTAAAACAAGCAGGAAACCATGTGATATCTATCCTCGGTGCAAAAACAAAAGATCTCCTCCTTTTAGAAAAAGAAATCTCAGAGTTCAGTGATGAATTCTACATTGCAACTGATGATGGTTCAAAAGGTCAAAAAGGGTTTGTCAGTACGGTGCTTCAACAATTGATTGATAAGAAACAGCGAATCGACATGGTGATGGCGATCGGGCCTATTATTATGATGAAAGTAGTTGCTAATCTTACCCGTAAATACAATATTAAGACCTTGGTGAGTTTAAACCCGATTATGGTTGATGGCACAGGAATGTGTGGTGGGTGTCGGGTGTCGGTTGGTGACAAGACGAAGTTTGCGTGTGTGGATGGTCCCGAGTTTGATGGTCATCTGGTTGATTTTGATAATTTGATGTTGCGGAATCGTCGTTTTGTTCATGAAGAAGATGAAGCGTGTAAGTTGGTTGATGCCCAATGAGCGTACGTAAAACGAAGCATGAGATGCCGGAGCAGAAACCTGAGGAGCGAATTAAGAATTTTCAGGAAGTCCCCTTTGGGTACTCAAAAGAGGTCGCTATTGAGGAGGCGAAGCGTTGTCTGCAATGTAAAAACAAACCGTGCACGCAAGGATGTCCTGTGGAGATTGATATCCCTGGTTTTATCGCTTGTATAGCACAGGGTGATTTTGAGAAAGCATCTGAGGTGATTAAAGCAAAGAATAGTCTGCCTGCGATTTCAGGTCGTGTATGCCCATATGAAAACCAGTGCGAAGGAGAATGCACATTAAAGAAACTTGGGGAGCCAGTGGCGATTGGTCGGTTGGAACGTTTTATTGCTGATTTTGAGCGAGAGCATGTCAAGGGAAAAAGTAAACCGAAAAGGGCGTTGCTGACAGGGAAGAAAGTAGCGGTTGTCGGGTCCGGTCCTGCGGGTTTGACCTGTGCTGGTGATTTAGCGAAGATGGGGTATACCGTCACGGTGTTTGAGGCGCTACATGATCCTGGTGGCGTGTTGATGTATGGGATTCCCGAGTTTCGTCTGCCGAAAGCAATAGTGAAATCAGAGGTTGAGTACATTAAAAGTCTGGGAGTGAGTATTCAGTATGATGTGGTTGTGGGGAAAACAATCACGGTGAATGAGTTGAAGGACGAGTATGATGCGGTTTTTATTGGTACAGGTGCGGGTCTTCCAAACTGGTTGAATATCCCTGGTGAGAATCTCGATGGCGTGTATTCTGCGAATGAGTTTCTGACTCGAGTGAATATGATGAAGGCGTACAAGTTCCCTGAGTATGATACGCCGGTGAAAATTGGTAAAGTGGTGGCGACGTTTGGTGCGGGGAACGTGGCGATGGATTGCGCGCGTACCTCGTTACGGTTGGGTGCAGAAAAATCCTATATTTTATATCGACGGACCGAGGCGGAGATGCCAGCGCGTAAGGAAGAAATACATCATGCGAAACAAGAAGGCGTTATTTTTAAGCTTCTTACCGCACCGGTACGTTTTATTGGTGATGAAAAAGGGGTTCTAAACGAAGTTGAATTTCTCACGATGAAACTCGGTGAACCTGATGAATCGGGGAGGCGACGACCAGTAGCAATCCCTGGGTCTGAGGAACGCATAGCGATTGATACTGCGCTTGTTGCCATTGGTCAAAGCCCCAACCCGTTGGTTCCACAAACGATGAAAGAGCTGAAAATCGGGAAACATGGGAATATTGTGACTGATGAGGAGGGGCGAACGAGTATTCCCTGGTTGTTTGCTGGTGGTGATATTGCGACCGGTGCAGCAACCGTGATTCTTGCGATGGGTGCGGGGAAACGTACAGCACGGGCAATCGATGCGTATCTTCGATCAAAGCACCAATAAATTTTTTTTATTATAGGTGTGATGTTCCCTATGGGGGGTTACTCATATGCGTAGGTGATTGATAGACGCGCATTAGGTAAATATATGATATAATAGTTCGGTTTTGTTGGGATATTTGTATTAAAATTATTGTAAAAATGATAATAAAATGAAAAGCGAAACATTTAAATGAGTTGGCACTTTTAATAGACACGGGTAAGGGTGAAATACATGAGAAGAAAACGGAGATATAACCGGATAATGTGTAGTATTTTGATACTCATGTTTTTCTGGTTTGCGAGTGCAACAACACTCGTAAACGCAGAGATGATGACGATGGAGCCTCTTATGCGACAAGAGCATAACTTGCCACCTATACCAAGATGGATTCTCCCCTCGGGACATAATGACCCAGAGAACACTTGGCAGAATGAGACAAAGGCATATGATGGATTTGTGGCTACCAAAGCTGGATGCACGATATACGATTTTTATTGGACCTGGACGCCCTGGTTAGAACTCACCGTATCTGCACCTATCACCTGCGATAGAATACGGTTCTACGCTTGGTACGATGAGCTCCATTGCAACAGGATCGATTTTGATATCTACTATGATGGGGACTGGCATCACCTGTATCAGGGGCCTTTTGCTGATCGTGAATGGGTCGAGTACTCCTTCATGAAGGCGTCTAGTGTAACCAAAGCGAGGGTCTGCTTCCATGTGCAACGCTGGATCCTTTGGCCAGTGACCGCGGATCTCCATGAATTCCAATTCTTTGGGTATCTGACATAAGGTTACAAGAGTAAAAAAAATCGTAAAAGAGAATATTATTTTTTCTTTCTTTTTTCTGCGGCTTTAATCAGGCCATCGAAAAGTGGTGCAGGTTTCATCGGTCGTGATTTAAACTCTGGGTGTGCCTGTGTTCCAACGAAATACGGGTGGGTGGGAAGCTCCATGAACTCCATAAGAATCCCATCAGGTGAACGCCCTGAAAACAGGAGACCATTCTTCTCAAGTGTTTCAATGTATTGCGGGTTGACCTCATAGCGATGACGATGACGTTCAGTTACCTTATTTTGATCATATAATTTCCTAATCAATGAACCTTCGGTGAGAACCGCAGGATATGCCCCTAGTCGCATGGTCGCACCGTACCGTGACTCGGTGATGATTTTTATTTGATCAGGGATAAAATCAATAACAGGGCAGGTCGTGTTTTTATTGACCTCAGTTGTGTTCGCATCTTTTAAGCCACAGACATTTCGAGCATATTCTACCACCGCGAGTTGCATCCCCAGACACAAACCTAGATAAGGGATATTGTTTTCCCGAGCATATTTAATGGTGGCAATCTTCCCTTCAATACCCGAGAGACCAAATCCACCGGGAACAATAATCCCATCGAACCGTCTCAGATTCACGATCTTCCGTGGTTGTTTCTCAAAGATTTTTGAATCAATCCATTCAATATCAGGATGAAGACCGTTATTCCACGCCGCATGCTTCACTGCTTCAATAACCGAGATATACGAATCAGAAAGTTTATACGCACCAATATCAAAATATTTCCCCACAATCCCGATTTTAATATGCTCTTTAAACTTACGAATTCTCGCGATATATAATTTCCATTCCTTCAACCTGATCTCCGCTTTCCGAAGACCAAGCTTCTTCAAAATCTTCTTACACAGAGCCTGCTCCTCAAACAACAGAGGAACACCATACACATTATCAATATTCGAATCAGAGATAACATCATCACCATGGACATTACAAAACAACGCAATCTTCTCTTTCCGCACATCATCCAATGGTTTCTCAGATCGAGTGATAATAAAATCAGGTTGAATCCCAATCTCCCGGAGCAACTTAACGGAATGCTGAGTCGGTTTCGTCTTCGCCTCACCCAAGGTTTTCAACACCGGTACATAGGTGACATGAACATACAGGACTTTATCGCCCTCATACTTCATCTGACGAACCGCCTCAAGGAATAACACGTTTTCATAGTCACCAACGGTGCCACCGATTTCCACAAGCACAAAATCATATTTCGAACCCGTTTCAGCTGATTCTCTAATACGTCGTTTGATTTCATCAGTCACATGAGGAATCGGTTGCACAGTTTTCCCTAAATATTTCCCATTCCGTTCCTTCTCAATAACAACACTGTACACCTGACCAGTGGTGATATTATTGCATTTCGGGATATTAATATCAAGAAAACGCTCGTAATGACCTAAGTCCTGATCGATTTCTCCCCCATCTTCAGTGACCCAGACTTCCCCATGCTCCGTTGGTCTGAGTGTCCCTGCATCGAAGTTGATATACGGGTCGATTTTAACCGCGGTGACTTTATACCCATGCATCTGTAAAATTTTCCCGATCGACGCAGTCGTAATACCTTTTCCAAGACCAGAAATAACTCCACCCGTGATAATAATATAATGGACCATAAAGGATCAACGGGGCTAGTGAATAACCTATGTGATTTAAATTGTTTTGGTTTTTCTTTTTTTTAGGAGATATTCCAGGGTTGGATTGATCCCACCCAAGAACGTATAAAACATAAAAGTAGTGCCAGATAAAAGACAGAAGCAATAACTTTTTCTCATGTTTAGTGTATTGTGCTAAAAATTATTACCCCAGATCCAAACCACGTTATCGCCAGTAAAAAATACCATGCACTGGGAATGGTAAAAATAATCCCTATAATAATTACTATCCATGGTAAAATTAGAAGAAAGAACGCTAAAAGTATTTGTTTAAATGTTTCGTTTGTATTGAGCTCCATAGGTCATCATCTTAGGATAGGGTTCCGGCTAAGATGCTCCCTGATATAAAACATGTATTATTTAAGATTTGACATTCAAGTATATTCATAGATAACATATCCTATTTGAGTATGAGAAGAAACGGTTTTTTATGGTCTAAAATATTAAAAAAATCATTTTTTTATACCTGCTTATTTTATAAAGAAAAAATAGTTACTACATTGTAGATAATTGTAAAGAGAATAAAAAAAAATTGAATTATACGGTGGTAAACATGAAAAAACAATTGGCTAAGTTAACAGGGATGCGAAAAGAGGACTCTGCGGTCGGGTTTATCCTTATTAATGTTGCTCCTACTCATGAGCTTGAGGTGCATAAAAAACTTACGACGGTTCAGGAAATTGTTGAACTATATTCCTTGTTTGGAGAATATGATTTGATTGCGAAGATTGAAGCAAAGACTTTCGAACATCTTGGGCATATCATTATTACGAAAATACGGGCAATTGATGGTGTTATTGATACGAGGACGTTAACTGCAACAAAAGTGTTGAAAAATAAATACTAATATTTGATTATTACTCTAGTTATTTCACTTTTTATGAGGTGGTTATTGTTTGTTTTGATGCTGATGAAATTTATAAATGAGATGATGCAGGGTTATCTCTCCAAGCAATGTATTATTGGAATCAACGACAGGAAGACGACGGACTCGAAAGCGATTCATTTTAGTTAATACATCAGTGACGTTTTCCTCAGGGGTTGTGGTGATTGGTTTTTTTGACATGAGGTCTTCTGCGGTTTTAGCTTGATCAATTTGTAGGGATCGTATGTTCATTTTTTGAGCGATATAGGATGGCTCATAGGCGGGTGATAGTAAGGAGAGGGCATCGTGTTCGGTGATGACGCCGACGATGTTCATAGTTTTTTTGTTGTCGACTACCCAGATATGGCTTTTTCCACTGAGAATAGTGAAAACGGTGGTGATATCCGCGTTTTTTTCGACGATGGGCATATCCCATGTCCTAGTATCCATGAGGTCTTTCACGGAGTGTTTATAGAATTCTGTGATAAGCTCTTTTTCGTTGTGTTTTTCCATTGTAGATAACGAACTGGAACAGAATATTTAAATGCTCTGTACACCAGGAGGTACCTAAGTTTAAGTATAGCCTCTTTATTTCTCGGTTTGTATAGGATGCTATTGCGGGATGCACCGTCATGTTACTTGAGATAGTTGTTGCGTTAATTGTGGCGAAGCTGCTCAATTTTGTATTTGAGCGGTTTAAACAGCCGGGGGTGATCGGGGAGATTGTCGCAGGGATTCTTCTTGGTCCTTGTTGTATTGGTTTATTGTTTTCATTATCAAATGTTTCTGTGAGTATTTTTGATACATCTCTGTTTCATTTGAGTCTTGATCTTGGGACTCCTGAGTTTCAGGAGATTGCTATGATAGGTGTTATTTTTTTGTTGTTTATTATCGGGTTAGAGACGAATACGGGGGAGCTGAGAAAATCGAGGAAAGCAGGGGTAATCACCGCGGTTTTTGGTGTGGTCGTCCCGTTTATGTTTGGGTATTTCGTGGGGGTGTTGTTTCAGCTTGATCTGGTGTTTTGTTTAGCGATTGGTGTTCTTTTTGTGTGTTCATCGATTGTGTTGACGGTTCGTATCCTTGCGGATTTAGATCTGTTATCTACTCCGATTGGGTTGACTATTCATACGGCGGATATTTTGAATGAAATCTTTGTGATTTTTTTACTTGCGTTAATTATCGGGAAGGGGAACCCGGTGGTTTTAGTGTTAAAAGTGGTGTTGTTTTTTGTGATTACTCTTCTTGTGGGGTATCTTATTATTCGGTATATGTCACAGATGCAGCGGAAACGGCGGACACCGATGATTCTGTTGACTACGGGGTTAATGATTTGTTTTTTATTTGCTGCGTTCGCGGAGAATATGGGGATTGCGCCGATTATTGGTGCGTTTCTTGCGGGTCTTATCATGAAGCGGACGCCACAGGCAGGTATTGTCTCTGATTATCTTGAGATGATTGGGTACGCGTTTTTTATTCCGTTGTATTTTGTGTGGGTGGGAGCAAGTTTTGATTTCTTGTCTTTGTTTCGATCTGGACAAGTGAGTCTTGTGTTGTTGTTTATCGGCGTTTTTGTGGTTTTTGGTTTATTAGGGAAATTCATCGGGTGTTCTATCGGGGCGCGGTTAGCAGGGTTTACGAAGCGGGAAGCTGTAAGCGTGGGTATTGGGATGATGCCTCGGATGGGGATTGCGCTGATTATTGTCACTACGATGATCGAGATGGGTATTTTTGGTGATTCGCATAGTGTGCTTGCTCAGCAGATAAAAACTGCGACCTTGTTCTTGGTGATTATTAGCTCGTTCATCACTCCTTCGTTATTAAAAAGAAGTACTACGCCACCGTTTATGAAAAGAATTATCCAAGGGAAGAAAAATTCGGTTAATTCTGACTAGCAGTAGTTGCGTTGTTGTGAGCAGTTTTTTTCTCAAACCATGTGATGAGGTTTTCACTGCATACTGTATGAAATACTGTGGTGAGGAGTGAAAAACCAATAATGAGTACCCAGAGGCGCCAGTCGTAGATCGGCGTGGTGGAGAACAGCGTATTTAATGCGGGGATGAACATGATCCCTAATATCATGAGTAGGGTGAAGAGGAAGAAGGATTTTAATAAGAGGTTCTTCCGTCGGAATTTCTCTAGGAATGTTCCCTCGCGGAGGATAAACACATAGATTTGGGGTGAGAGTAGGGTGATGATGAATGAAATAGTCCCTGCAACAGTTTTTGCTTGGATAGTTGAAACACCGGGTTGATTCATCATATACTGATAAGAGAGGATATACCCCGCCATGATCGCGATTCCGAACATGATTCCATCAAGAATCATGACGGATCGTTGTGATCGTGAGATGATTGGTTCAGAGAGTTTCGATGGTTTCCGTTTCATAACGTGTTTATCCGCAGGATCAGTACTAATCCCTATCGAGGGTAGACTCTCCATGATCACGTTGGACCAGAGGAGTTGCAGGGGAGTAAGTGGAGCTGCACCTATCATGATGAGAGGAGTGATGACCACACCAAGGACTTTACCGATGTTGTTGGTGATCAGGTACCGAATCAATTTTTTAAGATTTTGGTACACGCGTCGTCCTTCCTCAATCGCGTTCACAATCGTAGATAAATTATCATCTGTGAGAATAATATCTGCGGCTTCTTGGGACACCTGAGTACCTGCGCGACCCATGGCGATGCCGACATCCGCTTTTTTTAACGCGGGCGCATCATTGACTCCGTCACCAGTCATCGCAACAATATGGTTTTTCTCCCGGAGTTTATCAACAATTTTGAGTTTATCTAGAGGAGCTACACGGGAATAGACACGGAGCTGTTCGACTTGGAGGCCGAACTCATCGTTTGATAATTGCTCAAGATCTTTTCCGTCGATGACTTGATTAATATCCGTGGCGATCCCAACGTGTTCCGCGATCGAAAACCCCGTGTTTTTACTATCACCAGTAATCATGACTATGTTGATGTTCGCATCTTTTGTCTCTTGGATCATCTGTTTGACTTCGTCTTTTGGCGGATCATAAATCGCAGCGGTTGCTAAAAAAGTGAAACCTGTGAGTTGACCGAGGTCGATTTTTTGTGTATCACCAGCAACATGTTTTTTTATGAAACCAATGAGGCGGTATCCTTTCTCAGATCGAGTAGCTAACTCCGTATGAATATGGTGCCGATGCTTCTCATCGAGTGATTCTCTTTTTCCTGCGATATAATAGGTATCACAAAATTCGAGGAGTCGTTCGGGAGCTCCTTTTATGTATATCTCATGTGTACCCGTATGGTCTTTGGTGAGGATCGCGGAGAACATCAACTCTGAGGAGAATGGGATGCTCTCAATCACGTTGTACGTCTCAAATTGATTTGGTTTGAACCCGTTTAGATACGCTGCTTTTATGAGAGCGATTTCTGTTGGATCACCCATTTCTGTGATGATGTTCCCGTCTTGTTCCACGACCTGAGCTGTGGAGCATTTTATTGCGGTGAAAAAGATGTCACGTAATAGGGTTGATTCTCCTTCGGCAATCATCTTGAACATGTCAGTCATCACGTGGAATTTGGTGCCGATGAAAAACTCCTTCACCGTCATATCATGTTTGGTGATCGTTCCTGTTTTGTCCGTGCAGATGTAGTCCACGTTCCCAAGGGTTTCAACTGAGGAGAGTTTTTTGATGATGACCGAGTTTTTTGCGAGTCGTTCCATGGCTAGTGAGAGTGCTATGGTCATTGATGCGGGTAGTCCTTCGGGGAATACGGCGACCATAATACTGATTGAGAGTAACACAGAAAAACCAAGGTCGACATTTCGGAGAACACCCATTCCTAAGACGAGGAGGAGGGAGGCGATGGCGAGGAGGACGAGGAATTTTACTTCGCGGTCCATCTTTTTTTGTATTGGGGTTCGTTCTTCTACGGCTTCTTGTATGTTCATCGCTATTTTGCCGATCTCGGTTTCTTTTCCTATGGTGATTACTACTGCTTTACCAGCTCCGTTGAGGATCTTGCTCCCGGCGAATACCGTGTTTTTCATTTCGTATAATCGAGGGTTTTTCTGGGGAATTGGTTGTATGGTTTTCTGAATTGGTTCGCTTTCTCCGGTAAGATGTGCTTCATCGACGAGGAGGTTTGTTGCTTCGATTACTCGGGCATCGGTTGGGAGGATATCGCCGGATTCAAAAATGAGGACGTCACCGGGTACGATGAACTTTGTTGACAGGACTTCCACGTTACCGTTTCGGAGGACTTTACATTGTGGTGAAAGGATTTTTTTCAGTTCTTCTGCTGCTTTTTCTGCTTTTCCTTCTTGGATAAGGCTGATGATGGTGTTGACAATGACGACTCCAAGGATGGCGACTGCTTCGAGTTTTTGTTGAATAAGGAAGGAGATGACAGATGCGATGATGAGGATGATCGCCATCGGTTCTATGAGGGCTTCGACGATTTTTCTGAGTATTGTCTTTTTCTTTTTTTGTAGGAGTTCGTTATACCCATATTCTTTTTGTAATGATGCGATTTGTTTTTCTTGGAGGCCATCTGTGGATGAGTGTAATTGGGAGAGTGTTTCTTCCACGGTGAGAGAGGTGAATTCTTGCAGATTCATTCTGTATCAAATCCTATTAGTCGACCGGTCTATTCATTCCTTCTTTTTTTATTTAGAATAGAGCCCTGGTTAGGGGTATAGGTATCGTGGATTTTAATTTATGGAAAAAAAGAGAAAAAAGAGGTGTGTTTTTCTGTGTTCCGTTATATCCTTGTTGCATCGAGTTCTTTTGCGTAGGATTGTTTTGGGGTGAGTCCATGGGCGATGGTGGCTGCTAATCCTATCTTGATGATGTCTCCAATGAGAAACGGGATCATTCCCATGATGAGGAGTTCGGTGAGCCCTACGGTTGATCCTTTGATGAGGGTGAGCCATCCGTAGAGTTGAAGGAGTCCAAGACCGTAAACGAAAACGATGTTGGCGAAGAGCATGAGACCAAACAGGGTGATAAAATTTCGTGATTTTATGTATCGATCGACGCAATAACCGAGGAAAAACGCGGCGATGACGAAACCGATGAGGTATCCACCTGTTGGACCGGTGAGATACGCGAGACCTGCGTTACCTCCAGCGAACCAGGGGATTCCCGCGGCACCGATTCCTAGATACATCATTTGGCTGACGCCGCCCCAGACGCCGAGGAGAACACCGCTGAGGAGGATGGCAAATGTTTGTCCGGTGATTGGTACTGGGGACCATGGGAGATAGAAGCGAGCCTGTGCGAGTACGCCGGTGAGACAGGCAAACCCTAGGGCGAGTAACAGTTTATGGACTATTGCAAGTTCATAGCGCCATTTGTAGAAGAGCCATCGAGCGTTTCTATATTTATTTATATACATCGTGATTTCCATAGTGGTTTTTCCTCCATTCCTAGTTCTTTTTATGGTTATGGTTTTAAAGAGAGCAACGAGAGTATGGTGTTCGTTTTTCTCGGGGTTACAGTTCTCTATGCCTTATCCAGGGGTAGGGTAATAGCAGCATCGATAAAAAGATTTGGATATCCCATGGTTTGTTAGTTCAGAGAAAACTGTTAAGATGCAAAATTTTTATCCTATTATTTTGAGAATACCGAGTGATACTGCGATAATGAATAAAATGGAGAGAAACGAACCAATCGCGACAACAAGTACGGTTTCTCTTTTTCGCAGGCCAAGCCATGTGCCGATGATGGTTGTTGACATCGCTCCTGTTCCCTGGAAGGGTACAAACATAAAGACAAATAAAGCAACGGGGAGGATTTTCCCATATTTCTTTTGTTCTATTTCTTGGGTTTTTTTATGTAATTTTTCGTACCAGATTTTGAGTGAAACCCTTGTTTTGTAGATCCTCGGTTTTTTCCGTCGGATACCTAGGAAGGGAAACGCGGGGATATGATTGATAAAGAATTCGAGGATCCACCAGTTGGTGATGATGCCGATGCAGACGAGGAGATCACAGATCCAGATGGTGACTCCTAGGAGGAGTGCAGGGAGGGGGACTCCGACGCCTAACGAGCTGGTTATGCCTAATCCTGCGGGGATGATGGATTCTTTTCCGAAGGGTGGGATAAAGTAGAGGATGACGAGTTTCCAGTACCATATCCATTGTTCCTCGGTGATGAGTTGGTGGATGATGAGAAAGAATAGAAATCCGCATAAGAGTAGGAGCCCGAAATAGAAGAGTTGGGTGAGTTGTACGGGCCGTGTTTTATTGTTTTCTTTGGAAGTCTGAGGTTGATTTTGTGTTGCGTTGTTGAAGGTTTTATTTTGTTTTTTCATAGGATTCCTTATGTTTTTTACTTCAGGTCTTGGAATGATTTAGTCTTTGTTTTTTTATTCTCTCGGGGTATCTCCTCTAAGGTATATGAAATAATGGTTTCATCACAATTTATTTAAACTTCTGTTTGAATACGCGTCCTTTGGAGGTGTATGCTCAATGATAAACATTTATGAAGAAATCGGTCGTCATGCCGGAGAGATTTGGCGAACACTAAACACGTATGGGCCGCTTCCAGAAACGAAACTGATGGATACTGCTCGACTTAATGAAGACGAGTTTTATGCAGCAGTTGGTTGGCTCGCACGGGAGAACAAGATCTGCAAGACTGGCGCGTTGTTCCGACTCGGGGAAACGAATCTGACGAATAAAATCGGTGCTGACGCAGGTAAAATCTGGAAAGTCTTGGAAGTCCGTGGAACCTTTGATGTGTCTGATATCTCTGTGTTGACGCAGATCGATGAACGTGATGCGTACTCTGCGTTAGGATGGCTTGCGCGAGAAAATAAGATCGAAGCGAAGACGTCGTTACCGAAGCAGTTTAAACCTAAACACCCATAAAACGTATTTAGAATAAGCGCTTGAGAGGAATTTTCGCTCTCCTCTCTTTTTTAATTATTTAGTATGATTTTCAGTGTATAGTATTGTGTTTTTTGTAAATTTCGACACACATAAATACAAGGTGTGATACATATATACACATGCATGATTTAGTCATGCATTGATGAGAGGTGATTAAAAAAATTAAATTGAGGGAGGAATATGAAACAGAGAGGGAGGACAATAAGGAGTGAGAATCCGTTTAATAAAATAAACATAACACATCATTTTTTTATTCTTTTTGAAGAAATAAAAGATAGTATAACACGATTTTCTCCTTATTCGAAACTCATAAAAAAATTCGAAACTTAACAAATAAAGTATTTAAAGCGTAGAGAACACAAATTGAATTGATAATATAAAAAGGTGAGAAAAAAATGAAAAAGAAAATCATGAGTAAATTATTTGTAACATTAATTATAACGCTAATGATAATCGGCGGTTTTGGAAATCTGATACCAGCTGAAATAATCGACAATGATATCAAGGATCAGTATTGTGAAAATATTCAAACACCATATGGAATATATGATAACACTATTGTTCTTGCGCAAAGTTTTGTTCCAACATTAAATACTCTAACACGCATTAAAATCTATTGCAGTAGAGACCAATATACGTTGAGTGGTTATATTGTAACATCAATCAGCGATTCTTTAGATGGAGACGCTCTCGCAGCCAGCATGCTGCTGGCTAATCAGATCACAGAATCAGGACAGTGGAGAACAGTAATGGATTTGAGTAGTACTCCGCTTTCTTTAACACCGGGTGTCACATATTACATTAAATTATATCTTACTAATTATCAAGGACCTAATCATAATTTTTATTGGTGGCGAAGTACTCAGAATAGTTATCCTAATGGAAACAGGTGGGTAAAACAAAGTGGACAATGGACTCCGGATTATAGTTCCGATTTTTGTTTTCAAACATGGGGGTATAATAAGCATACAATCACATTCCATACAGATCCCTCATATGGAGGATACATTACCTTTGGTGGTTCTAATTATTACGATGGTGATAACATAAGAATACGGGATGGGAGTTATTCTATTCAAGCACACCCCGGGACTAACTATGGATTCCAACACTGGTCTAAAACAGGTGGCTTAACCATTGATAACGAATATATCCCATCAACAACAGTTACAATGAGCGGCGATTGTACCCTAACGGTTCATTTTTACTATATCCCTCCACCTCCTCGAGTCTGGTTCTATACATCTCCATCTAATGGAGGTAGAATTATCTTCGATGGCGACTACTACGAGAATAACGACGTTATACTCACAACTACTGGTTCCCATCTTATATCTGCTGATCCTTATCAAGATTACACATTCAACAGATGGGAGTATGAGCCTGATGTGAGCGTTGATCACCCATATAACCAAGACGCTTATGCAATCGTTGAAGGTGATGGATCATTGACCGCGGTTTTTGATCTTCAACCTCCCCCGAATAATCCACCAACTCCGCCTACAGGTCTTACATGTGATGGATTAACAAACCCGGATCAAGTAACCAACCCAACACCAGCGTTTAGTGCTATTTACAATGACCCGGATACCAATGATATTGCGACCATGTTGAGAATTGAAGTCGGTGATGACTCGAATTGGGGTGATGGAGCCGAAATGTGGGCTTCAGAAATAGGTTGCTCAGTACAACGAGGGGACAGATGCTCGGATATCACGTATCATGGCGTATCACTACAAGCAGGAACAAACTACTTTTGGCGTGTACGATATTTCGATGGAGAAGAATGGGGAGATTGGAGTGATACGGCAACGTTTCGAACGTTTTTACTTGATATAACAATTGATAATCCCACCAGGTCTCACAAATTCAATGATGCATTTTTTCCAGGAATAGATTGGTGGTTGCTTCCATTCCCTGAAAATGAAAATCAATGGTTCATTGATCATGGTTATGGGAACAAAATGAATCTCGCAGAGAAATATGCACGGTCAGGAGTATTCGCTGATTGCTCAGGACCACCCTTCCTCTATTTTGTTGTTCAAAGTTTAATCGGATGTACTATAGATGTTCCAGTGATCACACAAGAAGGAGCAATTCATGGTGCTTGGATAAGCATTGAAGGGAACTACCACGGATTTCTGCAAGTTAAAACACTTGCCGCAGCCCGTATGGATGTAAAATTATATATCGAAGATGACAACTCACCACAGTTACCCTACTCCCAACCAATAAAATATGAATACCTCGCTCATCATGAAATTATCCTTGGATTAACAGATCAGCAACAGCCAATTTCTGGTTCTTTTACTCATGATAACACCAAGGTGTTTGTGTTGTTAGAAGAAGGAAAACAATATAGAATTATGCTTGATGCATCAGCGAGTACTGTTGTAGCAGGATATGATACGTTCATCGAAGGCGTATATGTCACCTTTAGCGGGGAAGGCTTATCCGATAGTAAAGTCAATTGGGGTTCCATTAAAGTTGATTGGCATAACCCACCAGTATCACCACCAATGGATCAACATAACCCGTCAATACAAACTGTTTCATCTAATACTGATCAAGTGCAGATAAATGAACCAATAACGTTTACAGCAAATGCAACAGATGACAACAATGACCTCATTTACTATAAATGGTATTGGGATGATGGAACCACAAGTAACTGGCTTGGACCTTATACTCAAGGACAACCCACACAAACAACCCATGCATTCAATCAACCCGGTGCTTATTTTGTACGAGTACAATCCAAAGAATATACACAATACAATTTAACAAGTCCTCTATCAGAAAGAATCCAAATCAACGTAACAATTCCCCAAGGATCAATAACAATCATTTCTCCCAGTCCGGGTGAACAATGGACAGGCGATATAGAAAAAACAATTCGATGGAATTATCAAGGATCAGTTGGGAATGAAGCCGTTATTGACCTCTATAAAAAACAAGGGAATAATTATATTTTCCAAGAAAAAATTACCCCAGATCCTATCCCCGTCGATAGCTACGAATATACATGGATTGTTGATCCAAATATTGATACTGGAAGTTATACCATCATTCTCAAAACTATTGCAAATGTCTCAAGTAGCGGTGATATCACCATAACACATAACACCAAACCAACGAAACCTTCAACACCCGCAGGTCCATCAATCGTTTTCAAAGGAAATACATACACCTATTCAACAAGTGCTCACGATCCGGATGGTGATAATATCCGCTATGGATGGGATTGGAACGGAGATGATAGTATAGATGAATGGACGAATTACAAAGCATCAGATGCTATTGCTTACACAAATCATACGTTTTCCCAATCAGGGACGTACAGTATACAAGTAATAGCAAATGATACACACGGTGCATTAAGCGAATGGTCAGACCATAAATCAATTATTGTTCCCACAGACAATCCAACTTGTTTTTTATCTGGCACACAAATCACCATGTTTGATGGATCACGAAAGAATATCGAAGATATCAAAGTCGGAGATCTCGTGAAATCCTTTGATACATCAAATAGGATCACAGCTGGTGGATTTGTCACAAAAGTATATCATCATACTGCCGAAGAAATGTCTGAATATTATCTCATCATCAACAAAGCGATACGAGTGACTCCAACTCATCTTCTATTTGTGAACGGTGAGTGGATACCAGCAGGATCAGTACAAGTCGGTGATCACCTTCTCAGATCCAATGGTGCACAAATACCGATAACTTCAATTGAGAAAGTCTACAATCAAGTTGCAACCTATAATTTCGATATACTCCCCTTGGGAATGCAAGCGAATCAACAAAACTATTTCGTTGAAGGGTATCTGGTGAATACCCAAAAACAATCAGTTCAAGTATATATTGAGGAGTCACAACAGCAATCTCAACAAAGTCCAGATTAGAACTACCCAATGATAAAGCAATCAAGTGCTTATAAAAAACCTGAACATCTTTCGCTTATTCGAAACTTATTAAAAATTTCAAATCTTGATAAATAAAGTATATATAGTTCCTATGTTGAAACAATGCTATGAGAAACACCATATCGATAGGGAGGAATATCGAGAAATGAACCCCATGATAGCAAAGAAACGTATCGTTATGAGTTTCGTAATCATTGTATTACTCCTAAGTTCTTCTCCTACGATCGCTCGAGAAACACAGAATCTATCAGGGGATGAAACGAGTATTGTTACTTTTCCCTCCAGCTTTGAAAGCAGAATCCTATTCGTAGGAGGGAGTGGACCAGGAAACTATACCAGTATTCAAGTAGCTATTACTGCAGCGAATAATCATGACACGGTTTTTGTGTATCGGGGAACGTATTATGAAAACCTCGTCATCGATAAACCAATCAGGGTCATTGGGGAAGACAACACATTAACGTTTATTGATGGGCGATACCTTACTCATGTTGTTCAGATCACGGTGAATGATGTGTATCTGAGTGGTTTTACGATTCAACATAGTGGAGAGGATCATCATTCTGGTGTGATCATTAGCGGAAATAATACTACGGTTCATGACTGTATCCTGAGATATAACATCAATGGCATTGTTGTTGATGGATCCCGTAATAATATTACACAATGTACTACATATACAAACGAAGGGCATGGTATTCAATTCATAACTACGGATAGTAGTCTCATCCGGGATTGTGTCGCGTACGATAACTTTCGAGGTATTGTACTAATCGATTCGTGGAATAACTGTGTTGAACGCTGTGAAGCCTTTGAGAATAACATGGATGGTATCTTGTTATCACAGTCTCATTCGAACACAGTCCGAGAATGTTGTTGTCATGATGGAATATGGTTCAGTTGGTTCCCGGGTGGTATAACGCTTTGTTATGATTCTTTTGATAATCTGATACAAGATAATTATTGTTATAATTACACCCTAGGTATTAGTGTGTATGATTCTGCTGAGAAGAATGTAATCATGGGGAACAGACTTTCTGGTGGATATGCCGCAGTTGAACTGATGCGTTCATCGTATAACACGATTCAAAATAATATTATTCTAGGAGGTGAACGAGGTGTACATCTTGTCTTCTCCCGAAAAACGATTATCCGTGATAATCAGTTTAGCTCGCAGGGGATCGTTATTGATAACGGGTTTTCCCCTGATGAGTATGAGACGTTAGCTGACTGGAACACACAGGTAATCGAGAATAACACTGCTGAGAACGGGCGTATTTATTATTATAAGAACAGGGAAAACGTTGTTGTTCCTTCTGATGCTGCTCAGGTTCTTCTCGCGAATTGTTCTGATTGTGTCGTCCAGAACCTGAATATATGTGATTTCCAGGGGGCGATCCAAGTAGGTTTTTCATCCAATATACTCATACAAGATAATACGGTGATGAACAGTGTTGAAGGTTTACGGATACGGTTCTCTTCATATACGAGTATCATGGATAACATGTTCGTTGATAATAATGAGGCTGGCGTAGCGGTTGTCTACTCTCACGCGAATACATTCAAACGAAATATGATTCAACATACGAAAGAAAACTATGGAAACGGGGTCTTCTTAGAGCATTCAACAATGAACGTCATTGATACGAACACGATCACGGGGTACGGGTATGGGATGTTGTGTATGCAATCATCTGCTCGGAATCATATACTCAACAACACGGTGGATAACAGCAGTTGTATCGGTTTGTTGATCACAGAAGCATCTGATAATACCACGATTCAGGGGAACATCATCCAGAGGAGTCACTATGGATTAAACCTGGGGAATTGCTCATATAATACCATAATAGGAAACATTTTTTCGGAGAACGAGCAATGTGCTATTTATTTGGATGGGAGAGGCGAAGAAGCACCCACAACAGATAATCTTGTATCAAGAAACACGGTGATGAACAACGGATATGGTATAGAAGGTATCGACGCACAACGGTGTATCATTAGTATGAACATGTTGAGTAATAACAATTATGGGGTGTGTCTCTGGAGTCATTCACAACAGAACATTGTTTACGATAATATGTTCACTTTGAATCAGTATCATGCCCGGGATACTGGTCAGATGAACCAATGGGATAACGGATACCCCTGCGGGGGGAACTATTGGGATAATTATTCGGGTGTTGACGTGATGCATGGCCCGGATCAGAATCTTCCTGGTGGTGATAACATTGGTGACACCACGTATGTGCTTATTGGGGGCGTGAAGCAGGATCGATACCCGCTCATGCACCTAAATCTTACGGTACCACCGCCGAAAAACCCGATGAAACCGAATGGTCCAACCTCGGGGGTTCAACGGAGAACCTATCGATACATCACCACAACATTTGATCCGAACGGGGACTCAGTATATTATGTCTGGGACTGGGGAGATGGCAGTATCAGCGGCTGGTTAGGACCTTACGACTCGGGACAAACGATTGGTGCGTCTCATCAGTGGCGTCACGGCGGTATTTATTTGGTTCGGGTGAAAGCAAAAAACAGTCGGAACATGGAGAGCGACTGGTCGGATCCTATACGAGTTACCATCCATGGGACGACGAATCCGATACGGATGGAGCCGATTCCTTCGGAGCCACAGTTTTAAAAAAAAACTTTTTTTTAGTGGATGTCTCCGACTTTTCCTAGGTGTGATCCATCGATGAGGTACACATGTGTTTTTTGGATATCAAGTGATCCTGCGAGGGGGCCAAGGAGGTGTTCGGTGTTTGCTGCGACTCCTCCGCAGAGGGGATGGAACGCAGGCATGATGATTAATTCAGGATAGGGGGTTCTGGGGTATCGTTTCTCAAGTTTTTTTTGTTGAAACTCGCCTCGTAGCCAGCAGGGTTCATAGGTTTTATAGCCGAGGCGATCCGTAAGTTGTATCGTCGGATGCGTATGACCGATGAGGAGTTGGGTGCAGGTCATGAGTTCTTCGCGTGGCCAGCGGTGACCATGAACAAACCCGGTTCCTCCGCAGATAAACCCGTCGGAGGGGTGGATCTGAACTGGTTCGGGCACCCATTTGTGGATGTTCCCATCATGGTTCCCTGGGACGATATGAACCGTGCTGTAGGAGATGAGTGTCTCAAGGAATCGGTACACGTCATGGCGTTCTTCTCTTGTGGACGTTGGAATATTATGTTTGATATCACCAAGGAGTATAACCTCAAGGGGTTTGATTTTCTCGATTAATGAGACAAGATAGTGGGTGAGTGCTTGTGTCTGCGAGGGGATATGGAGTCCTTGTATACGTAGCTCGTGCTCGATACCGATATGGAGATCAGTGACCACAAGAATTCTCTGCGTATTCAGAAATAAGGCTGGCTCATTTGGTATTGGTTGAAGCGATTGTGTCGTCATCTGGTTACCCCATAGGGAATAATCCACCAGGAAATATGAATGAGAGGAGTATGTTCATAAAAAGATACGTGTACAACCCGCAGAATATCCAGATGGAGAGGTCTCCTATTCCTTTTGCGAATCCTTTCCCGTCTTTACCGATGCCAAGATAGTTCATTCCCGTTCTCGTGATGATCTGGACTGGTAGTGCGAAGAGGAAGAATCCGAGGGTCCAGATGAGGAGTTCAAGACCAAGAAACGCAAGAAGAAGGATGGTGAATCCTTGAAGAAAAAGGGTGTCCAGCGCACTGATACCCAGTTGATAACTGATTTCTCGATCAAGGAGGATAAAGGCAAGGATCAACATCGCGATATGGAACACGAGCGCATATCGTTTTATGTTCTGGTCTTTTTCTTGTTTCACCTCGCGTTTAATGAAGAAACGGAAGATAAAGAAGAGAACGACTGCGACGACCCAAAGAAGGACGATCACCCAGGGGAACGCGATTCCATCATCACTGTTTTTCGCTTGAACATTGTAGATGTGGTCATCAAGAAAAACTAATCGGTATTCTCCGGATACCCTGGTTTCTGGGTTCTGTGCTCCTATGACTTGTACCGTGTAGGTAGTGCCTCGGGCGAAACACACATTGGTGATGGTCTGCGGGGATTGGTCAATAGAAAGAGTGTTGTTCCCGATAATCACCATTGCACCATTCGTGAATGCGGAGATGCTGAAGAGTAGGGTCTCAAAACCAGGTATACCTTGTGTTGCTGATGAGAAGTTTGTTCCGGTGAACCCGAATTCTGCTGATGAAATGTTTTCTAAAAACCTGGGGATATCAAGATATTCGGGAGCTGTAGGAGTAATCGTGGAGGTAAGCATCTCTTGAGGCTGCTCAGAAAACAGTGGGTAGACGTGGATTGGGGATTCCTCAGTGATCGATAAACTAGAGTCAGTCATGAAAAAAATCGTGTGATTGTTCGTTATTTCCTGGAGGAGAGCTCCACTGGTGGTATCTTGAATGCGTATCCTACTGTTTTCTAGGAGCGGGAGGATGAGGAATTGTTCACCGGTGAGACGTGTCTCAATGAGGGATGAGGTGATGATGAGATAGAAGGGGATGGTTATGTCTTCTGTGACGGGTAGGCTGAGAATACCTGATATCGCGTAATCAAGGTCTGCTTCTATGGTCATGTCCCCATGTAACGCGCCAAGAATGTGCGATCCCTGTTCCGCGAGAAGGGTGACGTGGGAGAACCGTGAGATGTTCGTTCCGCTGAGCATGAGGAATGCGAGTATCTGCTCAAGAGTGTAGTCTTGGATGTTTTCTATATCAAGGTTTTTTGTATCGATCATATATAATGTGTCAATGTCAGAGATTGTTTTTTTACCAAAGAGGGGATACGCGGTCATGTCTTCTACTGCGGAGCTGTTGAAAAATGATTTCATGGGGTACCCCGGAAAGTTCCCGGTGAGTGTGGTGTGCCCGATAAAAAACGCGGTTGTCTGTGGTTGTAATGTACCGTCCAAGTGTGAGAGGGGCGTGATCTGAGCGGTGACTCCTGTAGTCGTGATAAGAACGAAAATACCTATGACAATGAGGAGTCCTAAGGTTTTCATCAGAACGAGTGGATGAAGAGCAGGTTATAAATATTTTTGTAGAGAGCATCCTCCTATTAAACCTTATTATAGAAAGCTTCCGATGAGGAGTCTCTTATTCATAATTTCACCTAAGGAATTGGAGGAAGTGAAAATAATAAAAGAAATAAAAATACTCATAGAGGATAGGTGTCAAAGAGATGGAATCCTTATCCTAGAACTCCCTGAGCATATCACACCAGATTTCATAGAAAGACTAGCAGAAAGAGGTCTATTGTCTACACCCAGCGTATATTATGTTGGGACATAATGTTTATTCTGGTCTGCTGACTAAAAAAATAATTATAATTATTTAGATATTATAAATAACCATCCTAAAAAACAATATAAAAAAGTAATCAAAATATCAATTAATTCCCCAGGATAATAATCCGATGACAACGATGCTTTTTTGTTCTCCAGAATATCTCTAAGATTAAGAAGATTTGATTTCAAGAGGTCTTTACTTGAAA
>JAZDGT010000015.1:0-66739 GCA_043806635.1 Methanobacteriota archaeon
GCGATCTTCTCTGGGACGAAACGGCGATTTGGTGAATACCTTTTCAGTCTAAAGGCTCGATTTCGGCGGATCGAAGTATGGTTGCGAACTATCCTGTGGAATGTACTTATCTACCCGAGGTGAGAATAATTACACAAAGCAGGATTTATCACAAAATTCTTAATCCATGTAATATTGAGCAGGGTACGGCTCAGGTTTAAGACCTTTTCGCTCTCGAACCTGTTTCACCACTTGAGGCTGCAGACTCCGAGGTAACTGCTCAAACCCGAGGTTCTCCGTATTCCAGAGCACCCGACCACCAGTCGCCGATCGAATCGCAGACGCGAAACCGAACATCTCCGCCACCGGCGCTTTCGCCTCAATAATGACCAGGTCACCCTCAGTTTGCATATCCTTCACCTCAGCACGTCGTTGATTCAACTCACGCGACGCGTCACCCATAACATCTTGTGGTGTACTAATGTACACCTTCTGAATAGGTTCCAGGATTGAAGGTTCAGAAATCGTAATCGAACCATAAATCGCGTTACGAGCAGCAGGGATAACCTGCGCTGGACCACGATGAATCGCATCCTCATGAAGCTTCGCATCCACGAGTTTTACTAGCACCCCTTGGCATGGCTCATTAACAGTTGGCCCACTTTTCATCACCTCATCAAACGCCTCTTTAATCAACTCTCGAGTCTCAAAAAGATGCTGAATCCCTTTGGTTGTATCACTGATCATATTCAACCCATGAATACCAAACACGCCCTTCGCTGCATCTTTATCCATCCCAAGATCCTGTAACTGCTTCGCGACTTCTTTCTTGAATTTTTTCACATTCTCAGGGATCTCATTATCATACAACGCTTTCACGACTTTCTCAGGGAGTTTGTCAACTTCAATGTAGAACCGGTTATGTTTGTTCGGTGATTTCCCCTCGAACTTATGTGGACTAGGTTTCCCCACCGTCTCACGGTACACAACGATAGGCTCAGAGCAGATAATCTCAAGTTTATAATCATTACGAATCCGATACTCTGTGATTTCTAAATGAAGCTCACCCATACCAGACATAAGGTTTTCACCAGTCTCCTGGTTAATCTCCACTCGAATACTCGGATCAGCCTTTGAAATCATCCGTAAAACCTCAACAAGCCGAGGGAGGTCTTTTGTGTTTTTCGCCTCAACCGCAACGGTCACCACAGGCTCAGACACATGAACGATACGCTCAAACGGCTCCACATCAGAGCTATCCGTAACAGTACATCCGGCGATAGCATCTCGAATACCGGTCGCAGCAACAATATTCCCTGCACTCACATGTTCCACAGGGATTCGATCAGCACCAACCATCACATTCACTTGTTGCACCCGGTTTTTATTCGGCATACCAGCCACATAGACTTCTTGACCCCGAATAAGTTTCCCACTAAAAATACGACCAACAGCAACCTCACCAGCATGCGGATCAATAATAATCTTCGTAATCATCAACGCTAATGGTCCAGTCTCCCGAGTTTCCAGCATACTCTTCCCCAGTTCACTCTCAAGGTCACCACGCCAGATATGAGGAACACGATACTTCTGTGCCACTTTCGGTGAAGGCAAATGATTAACGACCATATCAAGAACGACCTCATGAATCGGCGTCTTTTTCGCAAGAGTCTTCTGATCATTATTTTTACAAAACTCATAAATATCCTTAAAACTCAACCCCGTTTTTTGCATAAACGGAAAAGAAATCGCCCAGTTATGAAACGCGGACCCAAACGCCACCGTCCCATCTTCGACTTTCACATTCCATTTCCCCTTAAACTCATCAGAGATCATTTTATCGACTAGCTCATTAAATTTCGTAATGATTTTAATGAACTGCTGCTGCATCTCCTGAGGAGTGACTCGTAACTCATTTATTAACCGATCAACTTTATTAATGAATAAAAGAGGTCTGACTTTTTCTCGTAACGCCTGCCTGATAACCGTCTCTGTTTGCGGCATCGCTCCTTCGACTGCGCAGACGAGAACAATACATCCATCGATCGCCCGCATCGCACGGGTGACATCACCACCGAAATCAACATGACCCGGGGTATCAATCAGGTTAATGAGATACTCTTTTCCTTCAAAATTATGAACCATTGATGCTGATGCCGCATTAATCGTAATCCCACGTGCTTGCTCCTGTTCATCATAATCAAGAACGAGTTGCTTCCCAGCGAGTTCTTCACTCATCATCCCACACCCTGCAAGAAGGTTATCAGAAAACGTGGTCTTCCCATGATCAATATGTGCCGCAGTCCCAATATTACGAATATAATCAAGTTTATTCATGAGATTTGTTGCTCTATTGATGTTCTCTTCTTTACGCCCCATAAAATCTCCCTCAACTACTCTGTCTCATACAGAATTATCGTGCTGATTTTGCTACCCGTTCCAGCTCATTCTTTTTTGTGACCGAAAAAGAAGCAGGGTCGTTCTTACTTGCTTTAATAATCTCATCAGCAAGACACGACGCGATATCCTTTGAACTCCGATAACTCGCGCTCATCGCGCCCATACAGATATTCCGTAACGCGATATCTAACCGCCGTTGCGGAGCAACATCAACCGATTTTGGAACCATAATACCCCCAAAACGCAACCGCGTTGTCTCTTCTTTTGGCGCTGCGTTTTGCACGGCATCAACAAACGCCTGCATCGGGTTCGTCTTCATCTTTTTATCAATAAGATTAAACGCATCCTTCACCACAGTATAGGCTTTTGACTTCTGACCCGTATACACCTCAGTCTTCATGAGATTATTAATCAACCGTTCAATAATCGATATCTTGGACTTCCCAAAGGTCTTATTTGAGTACACGCCACCAGTGAAAAAATGCTTCACATCCAAATTCATGTACCGCTCTAGCCCTTTATCCTCAATCTTTATCGTACTCATATCATATTTTTCTAGCATAGGTAAAAAAGGTATCATGTCCTTTGGCAGTTTTTTTTCGGTCATATTTATCGTCTCATTGGTTTCTCGACTTTATGTTTAACTAATTGATTTAAGGATACATCATTTACTTTGATGACTTTGAATCGGACACCAGGGATATCACCGAAACTTCGCCCCATTCTTCCACCAATTCCTTCCACGAGGACTTCATCGTGTTCATCAATAAAACTAATCGCTTTATCACCAACAGCGAACGCGGTGACCTGTCTCCCATTTTTAATCAGTTGGACTTTCACGCATTTTCTAATCGCTGAGTTCGGCTGTTTCGCCTCGACTCCAACCTTTTCAATAACGATACCTTTAGCTTGGGAAGCTCCCTCAAGAGGATCGGCTTTTTCTTTTAAATGCAATACTCTTTTCTTGTAGTATCGACTACTCCAGAGTTGGTTTTTCCTGTTTTTTTTCAGTTTTCTTGCTGCATTGATTCCTTTGCCCATTTGTTCACCTAACAGATAAGAGTGAAAAACCAGTATACCGTTTCACTATTTAAATGCTTAGCCCCTCATCTCTAAGAAGAGATGTACCAAGGAGTTTCTGAATCTGATATCATCACGAGTACTCCGTCGGTTTTGTTAAAAAATTTTAAATATTATAATATCTCTATATATAATCGATATTTCTGTGAAAGATGTATCTATATAGGAGAAAAACGCGATGAAAACGAATACGATTCTACGGATTCGACAAGGATTCATTCTTTTCCTTATCGGAGTGATGATTACTTCGACCACTCCATTTATTCAAGCGGCCTCTGTGACGTCACAGGATCAAATAAAGACTCAGGAATATACATTTCATTTCCTGGAACCGCAACTAAAAGAAAACACGCTGTATACTACTGTGACTCTTGAAGGATTTGATTCGTATCTCACGGACCCTACACGCCCCATGATTCCCATTGTTCCGACAACTATTCAACTCCCTTGGGGCACCACGAATATTGACATCGCGGTAACCTGTGGAGAAATACGGACGATGACAGCAAATAAAAAAATCAACCCTGTACCGAGTCTTCACCAGGAAAAGAGTCAGATTTCTTGTGTTGATAGTGTACCCGACAACTCCGTTTATGCTAGTGCGGAGTTATACCCTACGGCATGGTTTAGTTGTATGAAAGGTGTTGGGCAGACCTCAACGGGTGATCATAGTCTCTTTCTGTCTCTACATCTGCAACCCATCCGCTACAGTCCACAGGAAAATACGATTTATTATGTGACTGAGATGACCATTCAGATCACGTATCAAGAACCAGAGTACACCCCTGTATCACCCACGAGTACCAATTATGATCTCGTGATTATTACTCCGACGGATTTCTCTGATTATCTCCACCCATTAATTACGCATAAGAATACTCATGGGGTGAACACGGTCATGATGACGGTCGAAAACATCTACGCGTCTTATCCTGGGAGGGATCCTGCAGAGCAAATCAAATATTTCATTAAATATGCGGTAGAAACCTGGAACACGCGCTATGTTCTCTTGATAGGTGATATTACGAAGATACCGATTCGAGCAACCCATGCATATCCTTGGAATGAAGGAAAAGATTTTGGTGGGAACATTCTGACGGATATGTATTATGCGGACCTGTATGATGAAAACTATAGTTTCTGCTCCTGGGATGCGAATAATAATAGTATTTTCGGTGAAGTCCAGTACGGCGAAGGGTTTCCGCCAGCGATGAACAATACGGATAACGTGGATTTATACCCTGACGTGCAGATTGGTCGGTTACCCTGTACGAACACGGATGAAGTACGGTTACTCGTCGATAAAATCATAACATACGAGGATTCCACGTATGATCAAATCTGGTTTAAACGAATCATTCTTGTTGGAGGCGACACGTTCCCCCCAGGGAAAGGGTCACCTCGGAATATTTTTGAAGGGGAAATCACGAACACCATGGTTGCACAGCAACTCTCAGGTTTTGAGCAGATACGTCTTTGGTCTTCGAAACGGAACCTGAACGCAATAACGTTTAACCAGGCGATCGATACAGGAGCTGGTTTTCTCACGTATGCTGGTCATGGGTTTGAACACGGGTGGGGGACGTATCGGTCGAATTACCCGTTTGGTAGAATGGGTCTGACGCAGCCCTTGTATTATACTCCGATGCTTCGTTTTCTCCATAATCAAGAGAAGTTGCCCATTATATTTTTTGATGCGTGTCTGACCGCGAAACTTGATTTTAATATCTCTGATCTTGAGCGGTATTATCCTTCGATGATAGGGTTGTTGCGGCGGTTCACGCAATTATCATATTTTACGAGGACGGATTATTTCCCTTGTTTTGCGTGGAGTTTCCTTGTGAAAGAGGATGGGGGTGCGATTGCAACGATTGGGGCGACGCGACCCGCGTATACGATGGTGGATGAGAACGGCGTGTATGCTGGAGCCGGGTATCTTGATGTGCATTTCTTCAAAGCGTATACTGAGGGGGTCACGGTTGGTGAGATGTTCACTGGTGCGCAAACTGATTATTTGAATAACGTGGGTAAGGATTTTTTCACGCTTGAGGAGTTCATGCTTCTTGGTGATCCGAGTTTACGGGTTGGGGGCTACCCGTAACCACTTCTTTTTGTTTATAGGGAAAAAAATAGTTCTTCAAGCCCTGCAGTAGGAGTAAAAAACTTTTTATTTCCTTAGGGTATTTGATTCTTGGGGGACGATAGGGCATATCGGGGAGGTTAATCGAGTACCTGCGTTCGATATCGAGGCATATTCCTCCTATCTTCGCATCCCGTCCCCCACCTAATAATCATCTGATGGATAAACCTTGTTTACACTAGGTAGGTAGTTTTTTATCAACCCGTTTTTTCGGGTTAAAAGAAGATATCTCGGGTTGTACTCAGTGAAAAAGTGGGTAGTACGACAACCCGTAAGAGCGTTTTAGTCGAATAACGCGCCGAGTCCTGCTGCTGCTTCTTCTTCAGTGACTTCAGGTTTCTTTTCTTCTTTTTTCTTTTCTTCTTTCTTTCCTTCAGCCGGTGCTGCTTGTGCTGGCGCTGCTGCGACAGGGGCGGCTGCTGCTTTTATCGCGTCATCGATGTTGACGCCTTCAAGCGATGCAGTTAACGCTTTTATCCGTGTCTCATCAGCTTTAACACCAGCTGCGGTAAGGACTTTCTTCAGGTGTTCCTCGGTGATTTCCTTCCCAGCGGCATGAAGAAGCAATGCACTGTAGATGTATTCCATTTTGTTTTTTCCTCCTTCATCAATTTTTTTATCTTTTTATTTTATGTTAACTTTTTCTTTAACTCCTCATCAAGCGCTTCTTGTTTCAGTTTTAATGCTACGGAGAGCATCGATTGATACGCTTTTGAGAGGAGATGAGATGCGGTATCTTTTGTGATAATGTTTTTCTCAAGGGCTATGTAGAACGCGTTCCGGAATGCTTTCTGTAGTAAGGGTCGTATCGTTGACGGGGTCACCCATGTGGATTCCATCGCAAGACCAAACGCAGTCCCTGTGGCTTTCCTGATTTTCATCATGAATTCATCAGCGTTAATATCAAGGACATCAGCTTTAAAGACGGCTCCGTTCTCATAGACGGCATGCAGTGTCATCCCAATTTCTATCGGGTAAATCTCTAACCGGGTGAGCATTTGTGCGACATTCTTAGGTATTTTTTTTCCTGCGGGGACGATGATTTTATCGGTTTTTATGACGACTTTCCCCTCTTGGATTGCAGCCGGGATACCTGCTTTTTGTAGTTCTCCTACAATCGGCCCTGGTTTGAATGGTGTCTCCCCTGCACTAACGGAGATATCATGAGCCGCGGTTTCTCCCCCTTTCGCTGGAGCCATCGTCCGGGTTGCTTTCACCTGACTAAAGAGTTTAAACGGATTCATATCCGTGACAATAAGAGCAGCTTGACCTTTCACGGAAGTCTTTAACTGATCAAGTCCCGTGATGCTTTTTCCTGCTTCTTCCACTGCTTTAATGATGAGCGAGTTTTTTGCTGAACGGATTACGGCAACCGTACCCATGTTCTTCCTCATCTGTTGGAGTTGAGGAGCTGGGATGCCTCCGATCTCAATCACGCCGATTACTTTTTTACTCGTAATGAGTGTAGTGAGCTGTTCAACCTCTTTATATTTCCAATCAGCAACATGAGTAGTCATTTTCTTCAAACCCCTTATAAGACACGCTCCGCAGGTCCCATCGTCGTCTTCACATAAACTGAGCTGATGTTCATGCGTCCTCGTTCAAGCTTTGACTCTAATCGTTTCATGATCGCGTCGATATTTTCTGCGATATGGTCCACCGCCATATCCTCTTTTCCTGCAGTGGTATGGAAGGTAACGTTCCCTTTGGAGCGGAGTTTCACGGTGTTCCGAAGGTTTTTCACGATATTGGTAAGATCAATGTTGGGTGGTACCGGCTTCGGCATTTTCCCTCGTGGACCAAGAATAATACCAAGGGTTTTCCCGATTGTCGGCATCAATGGGGCTTCTGAAATAAAAAAATCGTATTCATCCGCCATCTTCTTAAATTTCTTTTTATCCTTGGCCAGCTCTTCGATATCTTCAGGTTTAATTAATAGGTCAACAAGTTTTTTTGATTTCAGCGCAAGCTCACCACTCGCAAATAAAGCGATTTTCGCCTCAGCGCCGCGCCCATGAGGAAGAATCACTTCTTCTTCGATACGGTTTTTTGAATCATTCATATCAATATTTTTTAGATTAATGACGACATCGATGTTCTGTTTGAATTTACGTTCAAGTTTTTTTGTCTCTTCGATGACTTTTTGAATCGCATCAACTATCTTTTTCTCAACCATTGTCAACCATCGAAACGTTCTATTTCTTGTTTTCCTCCATATCAGAGGGGAATGTAGTTCTCGGGAATAATAACACTATTTATAAACGTTTGGTTATCTACGGAAGAGAGAAATAAACAAGGGAACACCAGTAGACTTTAAGTAGGGGAACTCCATTTACACCAAAAAAATCGAGTATAATACGAGAATACCACTCATAAATATTAAGGGATTGATATGGCCAAAGCACGATCACGAGCAGCAGCAAAAAAAGTGAAAGATAAATGGAAAGCGAAAACATGGTACCAGATTCTTGCTCCACCTTTGTTCGACTCAGTCCCTGTTGCTGAGACGCTCGCAGACGCCCCTAGTAGTGTCATCGGTCGAATCACTGATGTCTCACTACAAGACCTCACGAATGATTTCCGGAAATCACACATTAAAATGTTATTTAAGATTTACAAAGTAGAAGAGAACCAGGCATATACACAGATCGCTGGTCATTCTCTCACCTCCGATTATATCAGACGGATGATTCGAAGACGACGATCCCGGGTTGACGGTGTCTATGATGTAACATCACGCGATGGAGCCATCTTCCGGGTGAAAACGTTTGCGATCGCTGAGAAACGAATTCAGAGCTCACAAAAGAAAGCAATCCGTGAGGTCATGAGGAAAACGATTGTCGATAGCGGTGCCACATTAACCCTGAACGAGTTCATTCGAGACGCGCTTGACGGAAAAGTCGGCAGTGACATTTATAAGAACTGTAAAAACCTCTACCCAGTGAAACGTATTGAAATATCAAAGACAGAGATCACGCAACAACCAACAATCGAGATACAGATAGAGAAAAAACCAGAGAAGACCGAAGAGGAAGCACCTGAACAACCAGTTACTACAGAAACCCCCGAGGTGAAAGAAGGGGAAGTCATCGAGAAAGAACCCGCGGTTGAGAAAAAAGAGAAAAAGAAAACCACGAAAAAAACAGCAAAAAAACCAGCCAAAGAAAAAACGAGTAAAAAGAAGACTGCGGCAAAACCGAAAACCAAGAAGAAACCGAAAGAATAGACGAAGACACCTAGGATATCGGGCTAACAAAATACTTATTTTAACTACTATATTTATATATTAATTATTGACTATTGTATACTTTGTTTATATATGAAGAAACAGATTACCCTCCTCACCATTCTCACCTCATGTTTTCTTCTTAGTGTATCGTTTTTCACGAGTACCGGATCCTGCTGCAAAGATGTAATCGCCTGCGGAGACGCAACCGCTGGACCCTACAATCTCCTCTTAAAAGTAAGAGATCCCAGCAGACCAGGCCTACAGATTCTCTGCCACGTCCCAGCGAACTATACCTACACCTATCAACACCCCTGGACAGGAGCACCACTCACGTTTACGACAACACATAGCTACATTGGTGTCGCCACACTCGGAGACACTCTCCCGAATATCGTCAAAGCCGGCATGATGATCACCGATGCGGGTCTCGCATTTGGTGATGCGGATACCGACTCGAACTGGAAAAACCCATCTCGCAATGCGTGGGATGATTTCGACTGGCTCCGCTACGCCGGTCAACAAGCAGATGATGAAAACGAAGCAATCACTCTTTTAACAAAAGATGTCGTCGACGAGCTGCACGCCTCCGCAGTCTCCGAGAATCTGTTTCTCGTAGGACCAAACAAATCAGCAATCATCGAAGCAGACGCGTATCATTATCATACTGAGGAGCTCACCGACGGCGTACGAGTTATGTCGAACTACCCCATCGCACTCTGGCAGACACAAATCCATAAAAAACTCCCGATCGCATCCTCATTTAATAGCCAACGCACAACCACCGCGAGACAAGGAGACGTCATCCGTCTTGGATCTCTCTACGGCGTGAAAATCATGAGAATCACCAAGGACCACATCATCCTGAGACAAATCCCTGCCCTAAAAATCGATAACCGACTCCAACTACCAGGAACACCAGTCGTGATACAAAGAGGTGAACGAAAAACCGTGGGAGACTACAGCGTCACCGTCCTCGCCGTCCTCGGAAAATATGCACGAGTTCATATCTCCACCGTGTACCAGGCATGGGAACACGAACTCCTCAAACAATTAGAACCACACTACGGCTCACTCACCGTACAAGATATGATGAATCTCTCACGACTCCACACCGAAGACCTCCAAGGGTTACGACCACTCTGCGAAGATCTCTTCCCATACGAGTCAGCACTGATCAGTAAAATCCCTGAAGAGCACTCCAATGTATTCAGTAGCGGATGGTTCGCAGCCAATCATGCCTGCTCCTCCATCTACGTCCCTATTCATATCCTCGACACCGACATCTACACCCCGTACACCACTGGGGAAGCCGCGCAACTCTCACTCGATCTCCTCCAAATCTATGGCCATGGAACCCTCATCATACCATTCTCGAACCTTGAAAAAATCTTCCTCAACGAAACCACTCTGCTGGAACATCTTGCGCAGAACTATACTGAGAACACCACTGCGGTCTCCCAACTATTCACCATAGCAGACACCGCGATGCAACAACAAGCATACCTCACCGAACAACTCTGGCGAGACAATGCACAGCTCCCAGACTCACTTGACACAAAAAACCTCTACGAAACACTCGTATCACTCTGGGGAAACAACTACACCACCTCACTCATCAACATGGAACATGCAGTCGACACCCTCAAAAACAACCCAGATACGCAGGATCAGTGCAAGACCATCCAAACCATCGCACTCACCATCTGCAACCAAAAAATCGCTATCAACCAACACCTCCACATCAACACGACCCATACACAGGAGAATTACCACCTCGCTGAAAACTCATTTACAAACCAGGAATACACGACCGCCTTCTCATATCTCCATCAAACTCTCCAAGAAAGCGACACCCTACTCCATTCTGTCTACCCTTGAAATAGCAACTAAAACAATCAATTGACACTCACTATATGTTTTTATCACAAACATTTTAAAATCATTCCCCTTAAATGGATACGGGGGTTTTACATGAATCAAGAGAGAAAAAACATTGTCATCATCGGCTGCGGTGCTGCTGGTGGAACCACCGCGCAGTTCGCTAGAAAAACCGATAGAAACGCGACCATTACCCTGATTGAAAAAGGAGCCTATCCACAATACTCAAAATGCGGGTTACCCTACGCAATCGCAGGAGTAATCCCAAAAATCGAAAACCTTATCGAATTCTCAGAGGAATGGTTCAAAAAAGAACACATCGAACTCCTCCTCAACACCACCATTGAACGAATCGATCTCCACCAACAAACAGTATACGCAAAACAAGGAGCCGAACACCTAGAAAAACACTATAACAAACTCATTCTCGCAACCGGGGCGACCCCATGGATTCCACCCATACAAAATATACAGAAAAACGGACAACTCCTCCACAATACTCATATGCTTCGCACACTAGACGATGGAAAAAACATACTCGCTAACGTACACAAAGGGAAACACGCAGTCGTCATTGGCGCCGGACTCATCGGCCTTGAGATGGCAGACACCCTCCATAAAAAAGGGATGAAGGTCACCGTCGTCGAAGCACTCCCGCACATCCTCGCAACAACCCTCGATGATGATATGAACGAACAAGTCCTCCAAACTATACAAGAAAACATAACAGTCTATACGAACCATTATGCGATACGCGTAGAACACCAACAAAACACGATTCAGACGCTCATCATCAAAGATGCAACAACTCAGGAAGAAAAACAACTTCCTGTTGATCTCCTCATCCTCGCAACAGGAACAAAACCTGAGGTAACACTCGCAAAAAGCATCGGATGCATCATCGGGAAAACCGGTGGAATACAGGTGAACGAACGATCAGAAACCTCACTACCACACGTGTATGCGGCTGGTGATTGCACAGAATACAAAGATTTTGTGACTCATGAACCCCTCTGCGCAGGTCTTGGCAGCATCGCCGTGCGACAAGGTATCGCCGCAGGCATCAACGCCGCAGGAGGCGCCTACACCCTTCCTCCAGGAGTATTACTCTCACGTACATCAGAGTTTTTTGGATTGGAGATCGCTGCGGTTGGTCCTACACAAACATCACTACAGAACACGTCACTGGTCACCGGGAAATTCAATGGTTCATCACTTCCTGAGTATTTCCCCGGCGGTGAACCGATTACCATAAAAGTCGCTGCTGATGAAAACACGGGGAAAATCCTTTATGCTCAGGCGATAGGAAAAAACGCGGGGCAACGAATAAACGTGTACGCCTGTGCCATCCTCAAAGGAGCAACGATTGATGAACTAAAAAAACTGGAGACCACGTACGCACCACCGATTGCTCCAACCTTGGATGCGGTAACGCTCGCCTGTGATGTGGCCTCGTTAAAACTCGCTCGAAAAAGACGATCACCATGAAGATTCTCCATATCGCTGATACGCATCTTGGATATTCCGCTTACCGGAAGACGAACGATGAAGGGATTAACCAGCGAGAACAAGACACCTATGATGCGTTTCATCAGTTTATCGAATATGCTGTACAAACAAAACCTGATCTGATCCTCCACAGCGGGGACCTCTTCGACTCCGTCCGACCCACGAACCGAGCGATCACGTTCGCCTTACAACAAATCCTCCGAGTATCCAAACAAGGGATTCCCTTCATCGTCATCGATGGAAACCATGAACACCCAAAACTCAGAGAAACCGGTCATATCTTCAGTATTTTCGATCACCTGGAACACGTCTACCCGGTCTACCAAGAAACCTACAAGACGCTCCCCTTCACCATCAGAAAAGAAAAAGTACTCATTCATGCGGTTCCTCAATGTGCAAGTAAGGAACACTACGAAAAAGAGATGAAAAAAATAAAACTTGATTCCTCAGCACACTACAATATTCTCGTCACCCATGGATGCGTCAAAGGCATACAAGAATTCAGCATGAATGAATTCAACGAATTATTCATCCCCACCGCCTCCCTGAAAGCCCACTTCGACTACATCGCACTTGGCCATTACCATAAACATACCAAGGTTCATGACAACGCATGGTACGCAGGATCCCCAGAACGATTCACCTTCGCAGATGCTGGTGAACAAAAAGGATTTATTGAGGTAGAATGCAACGGACGACTCACCCCTCGCTTCATCCCCCTACAAAACAGATCCATGATTGATGCAGAACCAATCGACTGCTCAAACCTTACCATAATGGAGCTTATGACCCAGCTGAAAACAACCATAAAAAAAATAGAGCCTGACAGAAAAATCATCCGCATCACCCTCCAAAACATCCCACCACATCTGAACCGCGGGATTGACTATCAAACTATAAAAAAACTCTGCGAACACAGTATCCACTACGAACTAAAAACCAACATCCTCAAAAATGAACAAGAAAAACCACAAGGCACCTCACGGATCGGCGCGTTAGTCAACGAATTCGAACGATTCCTTGATAACGAATCAATCAAAGAAAAAAACACTCTCCGAAAACTCGGAATCGACTATATCGAAAAAACCATAACCAAAGAAGCGGAACCATGATCCTGAAAACACTCACACTAAAAAATTTCCGTAAATTCAAACACGCCAGCATTGAATTCCCTGACGGTGTCACCGGCATCGTCGGATTAAACGGCGTAGGAAAATCTACTCTTTTCGAAGCAGTCGCCTGGGTTCTCTACGGACCTGTAGCGGCTCGAACATCTGCAGATCAAATCAAAAACAAAGCAGCAACCCCATCAGACCCCTGCCGCGTCGAACTCGAATTCATATTCGAAGGGGACACCTACCGGATTATACGAGAAATGACTGGCAAGAACCTGTCACCCTCAGCAACAGTGCTCATGAACGGAAAAATCGCCGCAACTGGTGCTGACCCCGCAACAAAATGTATAGAGAAAAAACTCGGCATAGATTTCCGATCGTTTTTTCACCTCAATTTTCGCGAAACAAAAAGAGCTCAATATGCTCTCTGCGATAAACACCAGTGAACGACGCGTCCTGATCCTACGGATGCTCGGAATCGATGCTATCGACAAAGTCATCAAAGAAATCGGCAGTGACAAAAGACAAAAAGAAACCCTAGTAGAAAAAATACGAGCAGATCTTATCGATGAACACGGAAAAAACAAGGTGGAACGCTACATTGGTGACCTAAAAAACCTCGAAATAAAAAAAGAAAACTTTCATCAGCTCATAGAACGCATGAAAGATAAAATAATACAACATAAAAAAGATGTTGAACGAAAAGAGAAAGAATGCACCCAACAAAAAAAGGAGTACGAGTTACTCCGCCAAAAAATGGAACAACTCACCGAGAAAAAAGCGTTGTATGAAAAGAAACAGAAACTCCAAGAAAACATCACCGTATTAGAGGAAAAAATACGAGAACGAAAAAAACACGTTGATGAGCATGAGAAAAAACTCACCACATTCAGTGATATTGATCAAGAAACCCATAAGCTTGAACAGCGACTCCGCACCGTAAAAGAAAACCATGAAACCCTCATGAAAACAATTGAGCAACGAAAAACCATTATCGAACAACGGAAAATAGACATCAAAGAAATTGAAGCAAAGAAAAAAAGGATTGCACGTATGGGTCCTGATGCTGAATGCCCCACCTGCGAACGCGTCCTCGGGAAACAACATGATATCCTTGTAAAAAAATTTGATCATGAACATCAACAGAAACACACTGAAATAACACGGATTCTACAGGAACTCAAGACGAAGCAGGGGGAAGACGAACAGACCCAACGTGAAGAGGTGGCGTTACAAAAGAAAAAAGACTACCTCCAGAAGATGCTCCGCGAGAAAGAACGACTGTTAACCATAGTACGAAACACGATAACGGAGATGAAACGAGAACAAAAAGAACTGGAGACCAATAAAAAACAGTTGAAAGAAATAGGATCACTCGTCTTCAACCAAGACGAATATCTAAAAATGAAACATCAGGTTGAAACCACGTACAAAACCTACCAAACACTGTTAGCATCAGTCAATGAAAAAAAAGAAATTTTTAATCGAGCTCAGCTGGATCACGAACGAAAAGAAAGCGAAAAAAAACTCATTCTTCAACAGATTACTATGCTCCAACAGCGTATCGAAGAGCTAGAAAAAAGACAGAAACAAATCGAAAACGACCAAAAAACGGTTCAATATCTTTCGATGCTCAACGAGGTGATGTCGAATTTCCGAACATATCTGATCTCACGGATTAGACCGACGCTTAGCTTCTATGCCTCAGATTTTTTTGGGCGATTAACCGATGGGAAATACCAGGAGATTGAACTAGATGAAGACTATAACATCCAAATCTACGATGAAGGCACTTGCTATACAATCGATCGTTTCTCCGGGGGAGAGGAAGACCTGGCGAACCTCTGCCTCCGCCTCGCAATCTCAGAGGTGATCACGGAGCGTGCAGGGGGCGTCTTCAACTTTATCATCCTGGATGAAATCTTCGGGTCTCAGGATATGATCCGACGGCAGAGCATTATGAAAGCCTTAAATAGTCTTTCATCAAAATTCAGACAGATATTCCTCATCACCCACGTTGACGAAATAAAAAACGATATTGAACACACCATCACCGTTGTTGAAGACAACAACGGGGTTAGTACAATAACAATCAACTAATTAGCTGCTGCTCACTTTTTTAATACGTTCGACTCCATCTCGCTGATTAATAAGACGTACCACCGAGGGAGGAACTAGGTCCTGCCAGGGTTCACCATGGATGATTCGTCGACGGATTTCTTTCCCAGAAAAACTTTTCCTTTTATACACCGGGGTACCAACAACCCGATACCCCTTCTCAGAAAACAACTGCTGAGTCAACGGGTTATTCGACACCACCACATCAAAATCAGACACAATCGTACACACATGAGCAACCCAATGAGGAGGATCATGAATATCTGGGATCTGAACAATCCGATAATTCTCAATACCCTCAGCATGTAACGACTCACCAATCATCTGCTCCCGTTCCTCAGCAGAAAACGGGTTCTCCTGAGTCCCAGAATACTGCGAAGACCCAATCCCAATAATGACCACCGCATACTCCGTACTCAACCGTTGAAGAACCATCAGATGACCATTATGGAACGGCTGAAACCTTCCAACAAACAACGCATTCATACGAAAACAAGAAACAACACAACAGTATTAAAATATTATTTTCTTGAAGACCGAGACGAACTCACCCGATGACCGTTCTTCCCACGAGTTCCCCCCACAATAGAACCAGGTTTCTGCTTCGACGCAGGAGTCTTCGGTTTCTCCGATTCCAACTCCACCTTCCCCACTACCATCGGAGGACGCATCGCCTTCAACTTCTCCAACAGTTTATCCTTCCCCTCACCAATCAACGCATGCTGCAACACATCATTCAACGTCTCAACAGGGATAATCTCAATCTTCCCCTCATACTTATCCTCTAACAACACATCATTCAAGTTCGCCTTCGGAATAAGCACCGTCTTAATACCAGCCTCAGCCGCAGCCTCAATCTTCGCAGTCACCCCACCAATAGGTAACACCGTACCACGGATACTAATCGAACCCGTCATCGCAACATCCTGCCGAACCGAAACATTCTCCATAGCTGAAATCACCGCGGTAATCAACGAAATACTCGCTGAATCACCCTCAATACCCTCATACGTCCCAATAAACTGGATATGAATATCATGCTTGGAAATATCCCGACCCATATACTTCTTAATAATCGCAGAGATGTTCTGCACCGACTCCTTCGCGATTTCCCCTAACTTCCCCGTCGCAATAATCTTCCCCTCAGACTGAGAACCCGCAGGGGTCACCTCAGCCACGATCGGAAGCACTAACCCAGAAAACTCGCTCATCGATACATCCGCAGAATGCACCGCAAGACCATTCACCACACCAATCTCTTCCCCCGAGGTTTTAAACGAGCGGTACGTCTTCTGAGACTCCAACGCGCGATCCACAACCTGCTGTTCTAAAGAACGAGCAATTACTTTTGCGACTAGGACATGATCCTTCGTAACCGTTTTGTCCCCCCGCTCAAAAGCGATGTCTCCTGCAGCCCGAACTAAACCACCAAGTTCACGCAATCGCAATGACAACTTTCCTTTCCGCCCGGCTCTCCTCCGAGCCTCATGAATAATCTCAGCTACCGCATCCTGATCAAAATGGTGAATCTTCCCGTCCTTCTTGACTTCCTGAGCAACAAAACGGATCAGCTTCTCCCGATTCGCATCAGTATCATCCATCGCACTATTCAAATAGACTTCATACCCGTACCCGCGAATCCTGGAACGAAGTGCAGGATGCATCCCGTTTAACGCATCGAGATTTCCAGCGGATACCAGGATGAAATCACACGGAACCGGCTCGGTTTTCACCATGGCACCGAAACTGCGATCAGATTGCCCAGTGATCTGGAATTTTTTCTCTTGAATCGCAGTGAGAAGATGCTGCTGAGAAGGTAAATTTAAGGTGTTTATCTCATCAATATACAACACACCCTTATGCGCCCGATGAATCGCACCTGCTTCCACAAGCTGATGAGGCGGAGTCTCCAACCCTGCAGATTGAAACGGATCATGCCGTACATCACCGAGAAGCGCTCCAGAATGGGCGGCAGTCGCATCAATAAACGGCGGAGCATCGCTTTTATCATGAGAAACCAGAATCTTTGGTATCTGCTGAAGGTCTCGTCGTTGTGTGAGTGCTCCTCGCGCAATAAACAGATAAATCATGACCGCGGCGATGATACCGAAAACCGCGTACTCAAGATGCACTGGTCCACCTCTAAACGTTTCTGCAACCGCGGCGAAAATAGAAAACATGATGATGCCTAAGACGATCACCGTAATCATACTGCTTTGTTGTTCTCGTCGTTTCCGTGCTTCCTCCCGTTGAGATTTGATGATCTCATTTGCTTTACCACCAGGCACAACACGGATATGAGGAGTAGTCGAATCATCATTATTCGGGTACGCGATGATATCCTCAAGTTCTTCTTTGGGTAAAAACTCGGTCATCGCTCGGGCAACCATGGATTTACCAGTACCAGGGTCACCGATGAGCATCACATGCCGTTTCTGCTCTGCTGCTTTTTTTACAATCTCAACAGCTCTATCTTGACCGATGACTTGATCAAGAAGGCTTTCAGGAACAGGGATATCTTTGGTTGAAGCGAATTTATGGTTTTTAATCCAATCCTCAATGGATGGCATCTCTTTTTTCTCTTGTTCCTCAGACAATAACGGCTCACCCTAGACCATTTTCTTAGAATATAATGTAACAGTATAATATAATATTTACCCACTGTAACCAAGGATGCTATATGAATCTTTTCTTTTCCAAGGAGAAGAGGCGTTGCCTTTATAATAGGTTAAATGTTTTCGCTTTAGCGGATGGTTAGGAATGGCGTTTGATAGGAAAAGTTTAGTGCTTCCTGATAAAACGGTTTTCGATGATCGGGTGATTGTGACGAAAGGTGATGTGGTTATTGGGGATCGTTCGATGTTACAGTTTGGGATACGGACTGATGGCAGGATTTTTGTGGGTGAGCATGTGGTTATTGACGGAGAGTTGGATGCGACGAAAGATGTTCGTGTCGATATTTTTTCGAGTATCGGGGGGAATATTGTTAGTGGAGGGAATGTGTATCTGGGGGAGAAGGTGAAGGTGAAAGGGAAGTTGTCGTTGAAGGGTGATCTTGATGTGGGGGATAGTGTGGAGATTGAGCAGGGTTTTGAGGCGAAAGGGTGGATTAATATTCGTAGCCCCATACCCATTATTATATATATTTTTATATATCTTACACAGTTGTTGAGGATGGGGCGCAGTGAAGAAATCGAACGAATCCTCGACGAACTCGAAGTCAATGACGGCGCAATGATTCCCATCTCAGAAACATTCCTATTCATACCAAACAATTCCATAATGAGTACACAAAAATCCCGAGTTGATGCAAACCTATGGATTGGTAAACAATGTAAAATACTGGGTAATTATACGATCAAAGGAAACGCTACCGCTGATGATCACGCGAAAATAAACGGTTCAATCGATGCTACAGGAGATGTCGTCTGCGGGAAACACGTCACCGTTCATGGGAACCTCAGTTCAACAGGAGAAACACGTATTGATGAACACACCATCATCTATGGAAACGTCTCAGCAGAAAAAATCCTATTATCAAAAACTGCAACAGTACAGGGAACACTCTTTGCGGCGAACGGAATATCGTTTGTTGATAAGACAGAGAAACAAGTGACTGAAAAGGTTAAAAGATTTGAGACGAATGCGGATATTGTTGATGAAGTAAAGAGCATGTTGGAGTAAACCCACTATGGGGATGCAGTTAGGTATTGTTGGGAAACCGAATGTTGGGAAATCCACCTTTTTTAATGCAGCCACTGATGCTCATGCGGAGATCGCGAACTACCCGTTCACTACGATCGATGCGAATCATGGCGTCATGTACATTCGCACCCCATGCCCCTGTACCGAGTTTAAACTGCATTGTACACCACATAACTCGAAATGCGTGGATGGAGTTCGTTTCGTCCCCATCGAAGCAATCGATGTTGCAGGTCTTGTCCCTGATGCCCATAAAGGGCGAGGGCTAGGGAATAAATTCCTTGATGATCTTCGTCAAGCGGATGCATTCATCCATATCGTGGATGCCTCAGGGAGCACTGATGCAGAGGGGAACCCTTGCAATGTCGGGAGTTACGACCCCTTGAATGATGTGGATTTTCTTGAGAAAGAAATCACGTATTGGTTACTTGGGATTATTCAAGATGGATGGGATCGACTCGCAAAAAAATGCGAGCTCGAGGATAGTGAAATCGAAAAAGTCCTCGCTGAACGACTCACGGGTCTTGGGATCAAAGAAGACCATATCGTGAATGCGATGAGAACTAGTAATCTGAATGCGAAGAAGCCGTCACACTGGAATGATGACGAGCTCCTTCAGCTTGCAGAGTATGTACGTCGTGTGAGTAAACCGATGATACTCGCCTTCAATAAATCAGATAAAGCACCGGAAAAGTTTATGCAGAAAGCAGATGAACTCAAAACCAAAGGATACCGTGTGATACCGACGAGTGCTGAATCAGAGCTTGCATTAAACAATGCCGCGAAAAAAGGAATCATCTCGTATACCCCGGGGAGTAACACGTTTTCGATCATCAAAAACGAGGAGCTCACTGAGAAACAACGACAAGCGCTCCAGTACATCCAAACGCATGTCCTCACCAAATACGGATCAACAGGTGTCCAGAAGTGCATCGAATCAGCAGTCCAGATGCTTCATCTCATCGTCGTCTACCCTGTTGAGGACGCGCATCATCTCACGGATAAACAAGGAAGAATACTCCCTGATGCGTACCTTGTTCCTGAAGGGACAAATGCGCGGGATCTCGCCTTCAAAGTACATACAGACCTCGGAAAACATTTTATCCGCGCTATTGACGCACGAACACAGCGAGTCATCGGCGCTGATCACCCATTAAAGAACGGAGACGTCGTCAGTATCATCGCTGATATCTAAATTAGTACCATATTTCTCGTCAGAGAAAAAAAGAAAAAGAGAAGAATGATATCCGCTGGAGGGGGTTTACGTATTATGAAACCTGAGAAAAAAAAGTTACTCAAACAAAAAATTGATCATATCGATATCAAAACCTTCAACAGCATCCCGTTAATCAACGCGTTTGACCATATGGCGTTCCAATCACGAAACCTTGCGAACGCGTGTAAAATCTTTGAAACCATGCTTGCGGATAAAGACTGCTCGGTGATTCTCTGTCTCGCAGGATCCCTCGTCAGCGCAGGACTGAAAAACGCTATCGTTGACATGATTCGTTTCAACATGATTGATGCGGTCGTCTCCACCGGCGCCATCGTCGTTGATCAAGATTTCTTCGAAGGACTTGGGTTCTCCCATTACCGGGGGGAAATACGGGTTGACGACACAAAACTTCAGAAGATGCACATCGATCGTATCTATGACACGTTTATCGACGAGGATGATCTCCGAGTCTGTGACATGACCGTGAAAAAAATTGCGGATACCTTACCCCCAAAACCGTATTCCTCCAGAGAGTTTATCTACGAAATGGGTCGATATCTGAAGAGTCATGGGAAAAACCCTGATTCGTTCGTACTTGAAGCTTACAAACATGAAATCCCTATCTTCTGCCCTGCGTTTTCCGATTCTAGTGCTGGTTTTGGATTAGTCTTTCATCAACATGAACACAAAGGTGATTCAGTCTCGATTGATTCCGTGAAGGATTTCAAAGAATTAACAGAGTTAAAAATTCATGCGAAACAAACTGGGCTCTTCATGATCGGAGGAGGTGTCCCGAAAAACTTCGTCCAAGACACCGTTGTTGCCGCAGATATCCTCGGAGTCGATGCGCCGATGCATAAATACGCAATACAACTCACCGTCGCAGATGAACGCGATGGAGGCCTCTCCGGCTCAACCTTAAAAGAGGCGAACTCCTGGGGGAAAGTCGACACCGACTATGAACAAATGGTGTATAGCGAAGCAACCCTTACCTTCCCTCTCATCGTCAGCTACGCGTACCACAAAGGCGTCTGGAAGAAACGAAAACCACAACACTTGAACAACCTCTTCAAATAACCAAAAGAAGATAAACCATTATATAGGTCAGACATTTCTCTTTCCATCTTGTGAAAAAAACCGCTCAAACAAAACTCCATCAGTTACAAAAACTTCTTCAAACCATGAAGAGTTGCGCGATCGCTTACTCGGGAGGAGTCGACAGCACCTTTCTCATAAAAGTCGCTTATGACGTCCTCGGTGAAAACGCTCTCGCGATCACTGCGACGTCATCCACCTACCCCCAACGAGAGTTCACCCAAGCGAAAAACCTCGCAAAAAATATAGGCATCACTCACCTCAGTATCCACTCAGAAGAACTCGCCCTCGACCAGTTTTCTCAAAACCCTCCAGATCGCTGTTACTACTGCAAAAAAGCATTGTTTACAAAAATCAAACACGTCGCCCATCAGCATCATCTCAGCTTCGTCCTTGATGGATCAAACGCGGACGACACAGCAGATTATCGACCAGGGGCGCGTGCACGCGATGAACTCGGAATCATCAGCCCATTACAACAAGTTGGACTCACAAAACAGGAAATCAGAGACCTCTCACAACTGATGCATCTGAAAACCGCTGATAAACCACCTTTTGCCTGTCTCGCCTCACGCTTCCCCTACGGGGTAAAAATCACTAAAGAACGACTCATACAAGTTGAACAAGCAGAGACGCATCTCCTGAACCTTGGTGTACACCAATGCCGAGTCCGCTATCATAACGACACAGCACGAATCGAAGTAGAATCCCCTGAATTTCCCCTGATTCTCACCCATGCAGAAGAAATCGTGAAACGATTCAAACACCTAGGGTTCTCCTATGTCACCCTTGATATAGAAGGGTATCGAACCGGGAGTTTAAATGAGGTGCTTCATGAAGATAAAAAAAATGCTTCAAGACTACAAAAACGGAAAAATTAATCTCTCAACCATGCTCGAGAAACTCAGAGCATTACCGTACGAAGACCTAGGGTTCGCAAAAATCGATACCCATCGAGAGTTACGAAAAGGACTCCCTGAGACTATTTTTTGCCAGGGGAAAAACCTATCGCAGATCCATGCTATCCTCAAAAGAATACCAAATGATCAAAATATTCTTTTAACGAAAACAAAAAAAACAATGTATACATCCATAAAAAAAATGTATCCGAATGCATCGTATAATGATGAAGCGAAAACCATTGTGATCATGCGACATCGACCTCGGAAAAAGAAAGGAACCGTACTCATTCTCACCGCAGGAACCTCGGATATCCCCGTCGCCGAGGAAGCCGTGGTCACCGCAGAACTCATGGGGAACCCTGTGGAGAAAGTCTATGATGTTGGTGTGGCTGGTGTGCATCGACTCTTTGATATTAAAGACAAAATCTTCCAGGCGAACGTCATCATCGTTGTTGCTGGGATGGAGGGTGCCCTTGCAAGTATTGTCGGTGGACTCACCTCAAAACCGGTTATCGCCGTTCCCACAAGTGTCGGGTATGGCGCGAGTTTTAAAGGAGTTGCTCCATTGTTGACGATGATGAATTGTTGTGCTGAAGGTGTTGTTGTAGTGAATATCGATAACGGGTTTGGTGCCGGGTACTTCGCTGGTCTGATTAATAGGTGATTATTGATGAAGCTCTTGTATTTTGATTGTTTCTCTGGGATCGCTGGTGATATGGTTCTTGGTGCTCTGATTGACGTAGGTGTTGACGCAAAATTTCTCTTGAAAGAATTGAAAAAACTCCCGGTATCCGGGTATCGAATTGAAATAAAAAAAGTAACAGAGAACCATATTAAAGCAACTGATGTGAATATTCTAGTGACGAAGGAACACGATCATCGTCATCTTCAAGATATTATTAATCTGATCAAGTCAAGTAGGTTATCTACGAAGGTGAAAAAAGACAGTATCCGAATTTTTTATCATCTTGCTCAGGCTGAGGCCACTGTCCATGGGATTCCTATCTCCAAGGTTCATTTTCATGAGGTTGGTGCAGTGGATTCGATTCTTGATATCGTAGGATCAGTGATTGGAATCCATGCTCTTGCTGTTGATCGAATCTATTGTTCTCCGCTTCCTCTTGGTCATGGATTCGTTACGTGTGCACATGGGGTTCTTCCGCTTCCTGCCCCGGCAACCGTTGAACTGTTAAAAGATATCCCGGTCTATTCGGTTGAGCGGAATCAGGAATTAGTGACACCGACAGGCGCAGCGATTATTACCATGTTTGCATCTCATTTTGGTGAAATGCCTCTGATGAAAGTCCGTGCGATTGGATATGGATCTGGGAAAATACATAGTGAATATCCTAGTCTTTTACGTGTGTTTCTTGGAGAACCTCAACAAAGGAAGAAAAGAAAGAATATAGTTTCAAAATAATATAGAGAGTAAAAAAAAAGAAGAAGGGGAGGTTTATTGTATGGTTTTTTCTGCCTTTTTTATTGAACGTTTATCGAGAGTAACCATTATCGCCCAAATGATGAAAATGACGCTTGTGATGGTTATTCCGAGTAGTATATCAGAGACGATGTTCTCTCCGATTAGGAAGAGTTCACCGTTCCAGAGATGGTCGACGACTCCGAAGAGCGCGCCTCCTGCTAAGAGTAGGCTAAGCCAGAGATGATGCACGTTGTGTTTCCAATTTGTTTTTGTTTTTCTTGATACATAATGAATTAATGCTGCTACAGTTGGTATTGCATAACAAACCATGTTGTATTACCTCCTTTTTTGTTCTTGGGACTAGAATTAAAAAATATGATATATACTTTGTGGTAGCAAAAATTTATAATTCGTGCCACGTTTACCTGTACTTCGTGGCACTATGGAAAAAATAATACGCTTCGGCGTCTCCATTGAACCTGAACTCCTAAAAAAATTTGATAAAAATATAAAGAAAAAAGGATACAAAAACCGTTCCGAAGCACTCCGTGATCTCATACGAGACCACATTATTCTCGAGGAAAATACCAATCTAGAAACAGAAGGATTAGGAACCTTAACCATGATCTACGATCACCAAACCGGCCCACTCACAAACCGACTCCTCGAACTACAACACGATCATCACCAAGAAATCCTCACCACAACACATATCCACATCGACCATCATAACTGTCTAGAAGTACTCGTATTAAAAGGAAAAACAGGTGACATACAACACCTTGCTGACTCTATCACGGCACTCAAAGGAATAAAACACGGAAAACTCGTACTCACCAGTACCACGCTATAAAATTATTTCGTCCCAATAGCCAGATTCAGATCTTTCACGAGTGCTTTAATATCAATTCCATGAACAGTAGCGATATCCTTCACTTTTTCAAACGATGCAGCAAGACACCCAATACACCCAACATTATACTTCATGAACACTAGGGCACTTTCAGGATATTTATCAATCACTTCTTTAATCGTCATCTCTTCAGTTATCTTATCTTTCGCCATAAGTTTTTCACCTTTTACTATGACCACCTCATAAGGACCGCTCATATAAGATTTATCATTCTCAATTGCCCAGATTAGAGACCAAAAACACCAGTTGTTCGATTTGTTCCAAATAAAATATATAAATTATGATAATAAGATCTTCTTAAGCAAGTTGAAAAAAAAATTGTGGGGATAAAAAAACATGAAAAAAAATGCGATATTCAACAAAGGAGTAGTAATTCTAGTAGGCACCCTATTTCTGATCACGAGCGTGATACCCGCGCTCGCGCTAAAAGAGAAACTACTGAACAACAATTTTAGTCCCAGGACCATCATCATCGTTGATGATGAAGGTGATGGAAACTATCGAACAATTCATGACGCGATCGCAGCAGCACACATCGGAGATATTATCAACGTCTACAGCGGCAGCTATCAAGAACAAAATCTACTGATCCAAAAAAACATTTCTTTGATAGGTATTTCTCATGAGTATGGAACCGGAGACGATACCGGAAAACCAGTGGTCATCAATGAGAACAGAATCTATTCAAAAGTGTTTATCATCGAATGGAATCAAGTCACCGTTTCAGGTTTCGAAATTACCATGGATAGAGAAGATGAAGATAACACGACTGTTGCAATATTAATTTCTTCTTCGAATTCCGTGACCATCAGTAACAATTTGATAGAGGATCATTTCTATGGTGTTCATCTTGTTGATTCAAATACGTGTACAATAACAAACAATGAAATCTTGAATAATAGATACGGTCTCGTATTATCTGGATTAACAACTCTTGGCTCAAGTCATAACCAGATACTCAATAATTATATTCATTCAAATAAACGCCGAGGTATCTATTTCGAAAAAGGAAATGACAATTTTATGCGAAATAATAATTTAACAAGTAACAAACTTAATTTTGGAGTCAGCGGAACCCTGAACCAGCATTTCATACACACGATTGACATCAGCAATTTTGTTGAATCAAAACCTATTCGCTATTTCGTCAATCAGCATGATATCCAGGTACCCACAGATGCGGGATATATCGGGTTAGTAAATTGCCGCAACATTCTAGTACAAGATGTAACCACATTCTCAAACCAAGAAGGACTCCTCCTAGTAAACACGACTGATTCACAGATAATACACTTTACTACAACGTATAATATTAATGGAGTATCTCTCTTTGATTCAACACATAACACAATACGAAACAGTACGCTCACAGAAAATGAAAAAGGTATATATCTCGACTCATCTGATGATAACACCATTCAAGAAAACATGATTACCAACAACATGAATGGTATTACGATATTCGGCTCATCTAACACTCTCGTCACGAATAATAAACTCATAAGTAACAACTATGGTATCATAGGGAATGGAGAGAACAACGACATTACCGGAAACATCTTCAAATTCAACGTCTTCGATATCTCCGAGTTTTCGAACAATATTTTTTCATCGAATGTGTTTTCTCATAACCTCCAAGGACGCATGATTGGTTTTGGAGAAGTCGACCGGATGAAAACGTTGAATAATCAAATTGAACTCACATTTATCTTATTATCTCCTGACAGATCTCCCTATAACGGGGATAATTTTCAGATCACATCATCACCAATCGAGTCAATGTTGATTCAACACGTTGAGAACAGAGTAACGGTTCATTTTAATGTTACCCAACTGGGAACATATTCTGTTCGGATCATGATGACTGATACTGCTGAGAATACTGCAGAAAGAATCATCCTCTTTTTTGTTGAGGCATCTGGGGTGGAGACAACATCGTATTATTTACGTGCGGTTGAGCCGACCCATGGTCAACCGTTAAACAAAGTAGGTACTGATGCGTATTCGTTCCTGTTCTCCCCACCACTCCAACCAGAATATGAACGGTGTGGTATGTGGGTGCAGAACTCCCCAGATGAGTTACCTGCGCTGTATCCCTTATCTATTCTCCGTGATATCACGGTGTCATCCTGGTATAAATTTCATTCGGCTCCTGGGTTTATGGGGATTGCGTTACAGCGGTACGTAACGTATAATCAGTACAATGGCCGACACATTAACATCACACTTGAACCACAGCTGTATTACACCTGGACCGTGGTGAATTTCACTGATATTAACTGGTCCATGGATTACGCGTGGAGCTGGTACTGGTGCTCGATAAAGCTTTCTGGTGGTGGCCCGTTTTGGAGGACGATACCCGAACAACCATCAACAGCAGATTTTACCTATACGTATACAACAACTCCTACCATCGTATCGCTTTCTGATCCCCAAATTCTATTGTTATCAGCAACATCACCAGCTGATAATCTCACGAGAGCAACGATAGCAGTTGAAGGAACGGGAACCGCTACACTTGTTGTTCAAATGCCTGATCCAACACTATATTATAAAGTGGTATTGGATGGTGCTGAGGATCCTGAGAATTGTAGCTACACCCAAGATGAGGGAAGACTTGCTCTGAGGCTACGATTAACTGGTGAACATTCTATTGGTATTGAAAAAGTCGATAATCACCCACCGTTCATTCCGAATACTCCCGCTCCCCCAGATTTTGGACGAAACATTAATGTTTATAGTAATCTCAACTGGGAAGGCGGCGACCCTGACGAAAATGATATTGTCCGATACACCGTATATTTCAAAGCCCGGAGCGACCAATTCATGCCTGAGGACATGATTTCAGAGAATCAGACAGAAACCACATTTAATCTGAGTCGATATCTCCTGGATGGACATATGGATGGACGCACAAAATATTTTTGGCAGATAACAAGCTTGGATAGATATGGTGTTCGCAGTGTTGGGCCGATCTGGTGTTTCAAAACCGGAGAGGTCTATGAACAATACCCCGGGGAAGAACCAATATTCCCCTAACCCACTTCGGTATTAGGAGAATAATCAGCCAGATATCCTAGTTCTCTCTCGTTTATTTCTTTTTTTTATTCATTTATCTAATTTCCAATGAAAAGTGAGGAGAACCGGACGGTTGGGATCCGAGGAGGAGAGGAGGAAGTCTCTCGAATAAAAAGGAGATCCGTCCGGTGCATCAATTCCAAGAATCAGAACATCGTTTGAACTATTTAAAGAAATATCGGGGTTCGGTGAAACTATTAAAAAGAATTATCATGTTTACGACTTCGATTTGGAGACGACCTTAGAATGAATAGTGAGTATTATCCGTGGGGTGGTGAGTACACGATCTGCCAACCAAACGGTTGTATCGCTGTCGTCCTTCTCACTATCGAATATACGCCTCCAGACATTGTCGCAATATATGGACCACTAAAAACAGAGAATATAGGTATAGAAAAAATCGTAGCAAATGTGATTTCGAATCCGCATATCCGGTATCTTCTTCTCTGTGGTGAGGATATTCGTGGGCATCGATCAGGCACATCACTTGCCTCATTACATAAATATGGTATTGATGAACATCATCGTATCATTAATGCACCAGGTGCAATCCCCTATATTGAAAACTTAGAGAGAGACGCCTTGGATCGATTCCAGAAACAAATCGAACTTGTTAACCTGATTGGAATAACAGAGAAAAAAAAAATTGATACAGTGATCCATACATATCATGCAAAAGCACCTCCCGTATTTGGGGAGCCTTTTATTGCCATCCGGATCAAACCTGAAGCGACTATTGATCTTCGTGATGCGCGAGCGTTACATTCAAGAATTGTGATGAATTATCTTGGGAAAGTTGAGAAGAGGCGGACGTAGATGTTTTCTTTTACGAAAGAGCAGGTTGTACATGAAATATCGGGAGTATTTCTTGGTGGGCAGCCGGGTTTGTATCCTACGGTTCTTTTTGGTGGCGTGTTTTTCAAGGGAGCTCCTGATTATGAGAAAGCGAAACATGATGTGCAAAGAATGTATCATCTGAGTGAGATGACGGGGACGCCTGTTGTCCCAGATTTTTTTATCCGTAAGGAAGAATCAATTGAGGGCATTATTCGTTTTATCGAGAAAACTGTCCCGAAAAACCATCCGTTCTCTGTTGACATCATCGATCCTGTGATTAAGATGAAAACCTTGGAGTATTTATCTAAGAAGAATCTTCTTGCTCGTACGATTTATAACTCAATCCACATCGGTATTACTGCTGAGGAAAGGGACGTCCTGAAGGTATGTACTCCGGAGATGGCGATTATTGTCGCATTCAACCCGAAGGATTCCTCCCCTGACGGGAAAATAGAGGTGCTGGAGAATGGGGCACATCTCCTTGATCAGGGGTTGTTGAAGCTTGCTGAGCAACTTGGTTTTTCGAAAACCCTTGTGGATACCGCAGCGCTTGCTCCCGGGGAAAATAGTGGAGCTGCAATAGCGGCCATCCCAGTAATTAAGGAGGAGTATGGTCTTCCTGCGGGGTGTGCGATTCATAACGTGGTGGAGAAATCACGTTGGCTTACGGATTTTTCTTCTGAGAAACGAACTGTTGATGCGGCCTCGAACTGTAGTATTCCGTTGTTTGGTGGTGATTTCGCGATTTTTGGTCCGGTTGAGAATGCTGAGGTGGTGATCCCAGTGATTGCCTGGCAGGATATCCTGGTTTCTGAATATACTGAGAACTATTTTGGTATCACACCAGTTGAGGGTCATCCTCGGAGGAAACTGTTGAAATGACCGTGAAAGACCGCATGAAAACGAGTGTGATTGGTTCGTATCCGGTATCGGTTGATTCTCTGGGGATTATGAGTCGTTATTTCCAGATGCAGGAGTCGTCATGGGAGCGGTATATTCAGGTTGCTGTTCGTGATATGGTTTCTGCCGGGGTGTGTATGGTTTCTGATGGTCAGACGCGGGATCCGTTTATTCAGTTGTTCACAAGAAGGTTAGGGGGGTGTCGGGTGAGGGCTCGGACCGAGGTTATAGGTCCGGTGGAGTACTGTGGCCCTATTATTCTGAAGGATCAACAAGTAGTGAGACGGCTCCTTTCTGGGAAGGGCGAGCTTGTTGGTGTTCTCACTGGACCGTTTACGTTGATGAAATCATGTGTGGATATGTTTTATCATGATGAGCGGGAGCTTGCATTCGCGTTCGCTGACGTAGTGCGACAGGAGGCTTCTGAGTTGCAGCATCATGTTGATTGTGTGAGCATCGATGAACCTTTTTTTTCCACGGAAATGCCCGAGTATGGGAAAGAGTTGATCGACTGTATTTGTAAGAGTATTACTGTGTGTCCTACCCGTCTCCATGTCTGTGGTGATGTCTCACAGATTGTTTCTGATCTGTTGGAGATGCCTGTGGATATTCTTGCTCATGAGTTTAAAGCATCCCCGCATCTTTTTGATGCGTTTTCTGAACATTCAGGGTTTCCTCAAAGTATTTGTCTGGGTTCGGTTCGCTCTGATTCTGATCGGGTAGAATCTGTAGAGGAGATCGTGTCTCATATTGAACATGGGTTGGATGTGTTCGGGGAAAAACTTATACAACTTTCTCCTGATTGTGGTCAACGGTTGTTGCCCCGGAAAGCCGCGTATCAGAAATTGAAGAATCTTGTCCAGGCGGGTGAGCGAGTGTATGGGAGTTAAAATAATACCTTTGGTGAATGCGGAGAAAACTCCTCAGAAAGATGTCGTCCTTGATCCTGCAGGTTTTTTTGTGATTGAGGTGACGAGGAAGGGAATCAAGGTTGAGTATTATTCGAATGTGTACAGAGAGGGGAAGATTGTTTCTGGGAAACTTGAAAAAGTTTTTTCTGGGAAGACCGCGGATGCGTTAGGTGATACGATCGCGCAGCATATCCCGATGCTTCGTCAGGAGCATTATTTGTATCTGGGTCGGGAGTTGCAACGGGCACAGTACGCGTTTGAGCATAAGGAGAAATACGAGCAAGAGGGTTGTTAGTCTCGTTTGATTGTGCTGTCGCCGTTGAGGTGGAGTTCGGTTTTCCCGTTGTATTGTTTTTGGGTGATTCCTGTGATATGTATGGGTTCTCCGATTTTGAAGTGTTGTATTTGTTTCACGTTTTCTCCCCAGAGGGTGAGTTGTTGTTCTTGATTAGAAGGGTTTTTGATAGTAATCGTGGTGACGAAGCCGAATTCTCCGTTGTCTTTGAAGAAGGCACGGGTAGGTTCTCGTTTGGTTAGAACCCCGGTGACACTGGTGGGAGGTTCTGATGTGTGATTGGGTTCAGGGTTCACTATTTTTTTGGTTGTGTCATGTTTTGGTTCTATTTCGAGTGCGCCCCATCGTCCAAGGTTTATTTCTATTCCGTTGAATCCGTTTTTAACGTAACCATTAATGATTTTTATGGTGGTGCCAATGTGGATGCGGTCGAGTTGGTCAGCGTCTTCGTTCCAGAGGACGAGTCGTGATGATCCTGTGGCGTCTCTGATGTCTAGGTTGATGACTTTTCCTTTGGCTCCGTTTTTTTTCTGGAAGGTTTTTGGTTCATGGATCGCTGCGATGGTTCCTTGTATGGTGCAGTCGGTATCGGGTTGCATGTGTGCTATGGGGGTGATGCTTTGGGTGTTTCTGCCGAGTTCATCAACAATGAGTAAGGCGATCGTGTTGTCGTCGAATAAACCATCGTATTGCTGGGATCGGGTGCGTATGAGTGTGGTGAATTCTTTCCTGGTTTTCAGGTCTTTGATTCGTTCATAAAGTTGTGTTGTTGTGTGTTGCATCCTGTTGGTAGGAATGAGATTATATTACTTTAATGCTCCGTTACTCTTGGGATAGCGAACTTTTTTTATATTATCTAATGTGTATGAAGAATGAAAAAAAAGAGAAAAAAAGGAGAATGTTTAGATTCTGAATCTGAGTTTTTTCTTGGTTTTTACTTGTTCGTCTTCGGTCTGATTCGTTTCAGGTTCTTGCTCTGGGGTATACGAGGGTGTTGTTGTCTCCGGGGTATTCTTTGGCAGATGTGCGGCAGAGGTGAATAATTTGTTGAAGAGTTCTTCATTCTGGTTAAACCAGTTCTGCCATTCGGTGACCTCTTTTTTTACCGTATTACATTCTGATTCGGTTTCTTCGTATAACCGGAAGAGTTTTGTGAGTCGCTCTTTTTCTTTATCAAAATCTCGGCAGATCGCCTCGTATTTGTTTTTATATTCTGCGTAGGACTCGTATTGTTTCAAATTTGTGATCTCTTTTTCGAGGCAGGCGATCGTCTCATCCTTGTTTTGAACCTCTGTTTTCATCAGATTCATTTCTTGATTTAGACGATCCCGTATCGTCTCAAATTCTTTCATCTGTTGTTTATATTCGTTGACTTGTGCGGTATTTCTTTCGCTTTCCTCAAGTTTTTTCGTTAAGGTTGTTATCCGTGCAGTCAAATCTTTCTCTAACAGATTTCTGGATTGTTCAATCTCATGGATTCTTTCTTCGAGCATCGATGTTTTTTTCTCATGAGACGATAGTTCGTCTTCCTGGTTTTTATAGGCATCCCAGAGTTTCATGAGTCGTTCTTTTTCATTTTCTAATTATTGACTGTATAGTCTTGCACCTTCGGCTGCTTCTTCGCGTCGTCGTTCTGCATCGGTGATACGGGTTTCGAAATCTTGAATCATATTGGTGAACTTACTCAAGTCTTCAATACTGAGTATACTCTGGATTTTTTCTAACTCATCCATATTTTTTAAGAACGAGTCTTTTACACTGTTTATCTCATTTGACGCTTGTTGTAAACGTTCAAGAAGAGTTGATGCGTGTCCCATCTTTTCTGCCTCCATATCCTTTTCTTTAGTCATACCTAAGCCTCCCAACAATTTTTACCTGATGAGAATAAGGTTGTTGCTATATAAGCATTATTATTTTTATTGATACGTTTTTCCACAAAAAACGAACTTGCTATGGGTTGTCATAGCAGTTTTCCTCTGTTTCTTGCATTAATTTAATAAACTACCTTCTCCATACTCTTTTTTGGTGTACTCCAATTACTAGGAGGGATGAATAAGGATGGGACTCTTCGATAGATTACGCCTTAGTAGCTTTTCTAAGATGATGCAGAAGATCTTCGGGAAGCGACATGCAAAGATTGGTATTTATGGTCCACCAAATGTAGGAAAAACCACGCTGGCGAATCGTATCTTGCGTGATTGGACCGGTGACATCATGGGGAGCGTCTCAGAGATTCCTCATGAGACCAGACGAGCCACCTGGAAAACCAACGTGAAGGTTGACAACGGAACCTCATCACTCATGATGGATATCGTGGATACCCCAGGTATCGCAACAAAAATCGATTTTAAGGATTTCATGAACACTTACGGGATGACAAAAGATGAGTCACGGAAACGAGCAAAAGAAGCAACAGAAGGAGTCATCGAAGCTATCCGTTGGCTTGAAGACATCGATGGAGTCGTCCTCGTCATGGATGCAACCCAGGACCCCTTCACACAAGTGAATGTGACGATTATCGGCAATTTAGAAGCAAGAAACCTCCCCATCCTCATCGCAGCGAATAAAATCGACGCAGAGGACGCAAGCCCTGCTACGCTAAAATCAGCGTTCCCTCAACACACGGTAGTACCTATCAGTGCATTGACCGGGTACAACGCGGATGCACTGTACGGTATGATGGTGAAAACTTTCGGAAAGAAACGACGCAAAAAAAGAGGATGAAGACATGGCGAAAAAAACGTCGACTGAGATCCCTTTTCACCTTGTCTCAAAGAGTAAATTGGACACCTTAACAACAACAGAAAAACTCGCATTCATCCTCGAAGAAGTAAAAAAAGGACGCATCCTCGTCCTAGAACAAGGGTTAACCGCGACAGAGCAAGCATCGCTTATCAAGAACACGATGAATGAAATCGATCAAGACACGTTTATTGGAATCGAGATGGAAGGATATCGGGATGAAAAAACTAGTTTTATTCAACGAGTATTTGGACTCATTAAAAAACCTCGTATGACTGTGATTGGACCAGCGAATTTACTAAAAACGATTCATAAAGATAATGATACCATTGAGACCATGATCATTCCTGGTAAAGGAGAAACCTGATGCCACATCAATGTCTGAAATGTGGAAAAGTGTTTGATGAAGGATCCTCCCAATTATTGAAAGGGTGCCCCGAATGCGGAGGGAACCGTTTTTTCTTTACGAAACAACCATTAACTGAGCAAGAACGATTGAAGATTGGCTCTGAGGTCCCTGATGATCTCACCGCGAAGATCACTGAGTTTATCGGAGAACAAAACAAAGGTGTTTTTGAGAAGCAAGGGAAATGGGTGACGGTGAAACCGAAGGAGATTCGTAAATTACTTGAGCAGCGTTTGAATAACGAGCAAAAAACGGTTGGTGAGAAAGAACTTCCGTTGGTTTTTGATGAGGCATATCGTAAAGCGCGTATTGAGAAACTGAAGAATGAGGCGAAGCATGAGGAAAACCCTGAGACGATCTATATTGAGACGCCGGGGAAATATAAGATTGATGTGAAAGGGTTGTTGGATCAGGAGCCGATTATTGTTCATAAGGATGGTTCGTATACGATTCATCTTCCATCCATTTTTAAGATGCTAGATAAAGATAAGGAAAAATAATACGGTTTTTTTCAGTGAAAATAGTGATTTTTTTAGGGGGGAAGACAATAAATAGGTGATCGAAATTACGGTTAGTAATTACTCCGTGGTTGAGCGAATTATATGATGAAGACGCGTTGGAAATGGTTCCTATTCTTTGGTGCTCTGTTGATCGTTCTCGCTCCATTGTCCATTGCGGAGAATGTGGTGCATCTTGAGTTTTTTTATAGTGATGGGTGCCCTGATTGTGCACAGGTTGAACCAGTTATCGATGAAATCGAAGACGAGTATGGTGCTCATCTCTGGGTTGAGCGGTTAGAAGTCGGCAGTATAGAGAATTGGGATCGGTTTCATGCATACGAGTTCCTCGAGGTCCCCGCAGTGGTTTTGAATAATCAGACGAAATATACTTTTACACAGATCACAAAAGAGAACCTGAGTACTAGTATTGACACGTATCTAGAGGGGACGACACCGAATGCATCAACGAATCAATCGTTCTGGATTGTTCAGACTCCCTTTGGAGAGGTTAATCTGTCTGCTTTTTCCTTACCAATTCTGACTATTGTTCTCGGTGGTCTTGATAGTATTAACCCGTGTTCGTTTTGGGTGCTTGTGTTTCTTCTGAGTCTGCTATTGTATGTGCAGTCACGTCGACGGATGCTGCTCATCGGAGGGATATTCATTTTCTTCTCAGGGTTTATCTATTTCTTGTTCATGGTTTTTTTACTCGGTATTTTCTTGCTGACGTCTCAGCTCACCTGGATCGCGATATTTGCAGGGGTTGTCGCATTATTCCTTGGTGGTATTAACATAAAAGATTTTTTCTTTTTTAAACAAGGGTTGTCGTTGAGTATCCCGGAGAGTAAAAAACCGTCATTGTTTAAAAAAATGAGGGATGTGGTGAACGCAGCGTATCTTCCTTCGATGATCGCCGGCACTATTCTCTTAGCTATATTTGCGAACACGTATGAGTTGTTTTGTACGATGGGGTTCCCGTTGGTGTATACGAAGATTTTAACGCTCTATACGCTTTCTCCGGCTCAGTATTATCTGTATGTGGTGTTGTATAATGTTGTGTATATTATTCCTCTCCTGGTTATCGTTCTGGTGTTCACAATTACCTTGGGACGACGAAAAATGACGGAATGGCAAGGGCGTATTTTGAAGTTGTTCTCCGGGTTGATGATGCTGCTTCTTGGTGTCTTACTTGTATTCCAACCTCAACTGCTTACGAACGTATTCTCGGTGATCCTTATCCCTGTTATCGCGGTGATCGTCACCAGTGTCATAGTGGTTCTTTCTCGGTTATACCGGAAAAAAACGATGAAAGAACCCCAGTAAAAAAATAGAGTATCTATGTCATTGAATAAGTTATAGAGATAAATGGAGGATGAAAAAAAAATCCTCCCTAGGAACATATATACTATCTTTGTTTTAGAGTTTCAATCGTCGATGAAGTTTTACCACAGCTTCAACCGCGGCTTTCGCGTTCTCAATACGGTCCTGTGCTTGAAGCCTAGTCATTCCTGGACCCGTGATCCCGAGGGCTACGGGTTTTTCATATTCAACCGCGATATCAGTGATTTTCCGTGCGGTGTGCTGAATAACGAGTTCATCATGCTTGGTTTCTCCTTCGATGACTGCGCCGAGGGTGATCACACCGTCGATGTCTTTCCGTTGTATGAGTTTTTTGACGGGGAGCGGCATATCAAACACTCCCGGTACTTTCACGATCTGGGTGATCTCCGCGCCGAGAAACTGGGCGTGTTCTTTCGCTTGTTCTAACATCATCATGTTGATATCGTAGTTGAACTCGGCGACGACTGCTCCTATACGTATGGTTTCTTTTGGCATACTATTTTTTCCTCCTTTTATTGTTGGACAGGTCCAGCATCCTGGAATCCTTGTCGTAATCCTTTACCTGCTTGTTTCGTTAACTGGTCAGGGTGAAACAATAAATTATACGCATTCAATGCGTGTTCCCGTGCTCTCTGATCCGCAAGCCAGGCGAGCTGTCGCTCATCTTTGGCTTCATCCTCATGCACAAACACTTCAATAATGTGTTTATTGCAGAGGAGCTGGGTCTGAATCAACCCGAGGCTTGCCTCATGAGCACATTGTTTATCAATCGGCATCGCACCAGGCATACCCAACGCTATAACGATATCACAACGGTGTTCATCAAACAGTTTTTTACATGCAACCGGTAAATCCTTTATCCCTGGGACCGTGTACCGTATGATTTTGAAACCAGTGCCCTGCGATTGTAACTCGTTCATCGTTGATTTCGCCATATCATATCGTGCGAACGTGGTATCTGCGACACCGATGAGTTTCATGGTTTCTCAATCCTCTCCATCTGTTTCTGGAACTCGTACGCAGCAATAATCTTCCCGATTATCCGCCGCGTACCATCCAAATCTTCCCCTCCTTTATATTTTTGGAGACGGACGATTTTCGCAACAATCTTTCGTTTTTTTAACTCCGTCTGAATCTGTGTTTCGTCATGAATCTGATCATACCCTAACGCGATAATATCCGGGCGGATCTCCTCAACAATCTTATACATATCATCCTCATGACCAAGGAATGCTTTATCAACGATTTTGAGTTCTTTCACAAGGTTTAACCGTATATCTTGTGGAGTGACTGGCTCATGTTTCAACCGTCGAACCGTGGAGTCTGTAGCAACAACAACAACGAGTTTATCCCCAAGTTTTTTTGCTTCTCGTAAAAAATAAATATGACCCATGTGTAAGAGGTCGAATGTACCTGTTGCCATTACTATGACCATTGTTTCCACGCTCGTATAATCTCTTTTCCTTCGAGGAACAGGAGACCGTTTTGTGTTGCGTAATCGATGACTGCTTCTTTGGAGAGTGCTCGACCATTCTCACCCATGATTTCACATCCGCTCCCTGCAGGGGTGAGTCCCGCCATCTCAAGGAGAGCAATGACCAGCTCCGTATGACCTCGACGTTCATCGAGGAGATGCTCAGCAGCGACACAAATAGGGATATGACCTGGTGATCTGAACTCTTTCCCGAACGTTTTTATCGCCTGCACTTGTGTTTTATTTTGGATGGTGGGGAGAAGTTCTGCGAAACGTTTCATGGTGAGACTTCGATCGTTATCGGTTATACCCGTGAATGTTTCTCGATGATTAATGTACAATGAAAACGAGGATTTCGTATCATAGGGGATATCGTTTGGTACGAGTGCTTTGATAATCGGATATTGTTTGTAGACGCTTATGTAGAGGTCAGTGAGAAATGGGAGATCAACGTGCTGAGCAACCTGATGTGATGTCATCAGGAAGATGAGGCCACCGCCATCTTTCCGCATGCGTTTGATTGCGTTCGGGGTGACGAACTGTGAAGCAATAACAAAATCAGTTTCTCCTTCTCGTTTCTCATTATCGTAGACAAGGATGAATTTTCCTTGTTTGAGATCGTCTAGTGCTCTATCGATTTTTTCTATAAGCTCACCTCAATAGAAATTTGCCTCCCTAAAATAAATATTGGGGTGTTACTCAGAAATGGGTCGTCGGAGTCGTCCTTTCTTCTGACACACTAAATACCGTGTGACATAACCTGCAACACGATTTCTGATAAGATTACTATCAATATCGGTTAATTCTCCTACCTTATGCTTATTTTTTTGATAATCATCAGAGCTGAACTGATCAGGATAGAGTTTAATGAGTTCTAATGCAATTTTCTTTATTGGTGTCTGTCGTACATTTCCCAGGGTATCACCTTTTTCGAGTGAACAGCCGAAATACGATATTATTATATAAACCTGTAGGTAGACTTGGCTTTGCACAAATATACGGATTCATCCCGTATTTGTACAAAAATCGTCTCAGTATCATCCTCAAAATTAATACGAATAACAAGCGTAAAATTTTTTAATACACAAAAAAATCTTACGAGAATATCAGGAGAAAATCTCCGAGAAAAAACGGGTGCGACACATAGTGTCATTCGTAGAAAAATTCATATAGTAATTAATGCATAGCATGTGTCAGGCGGAGAGATGGGATTGCAAGTATAACAAAAAACTTTTTAGTAACGGTGTAATACACCTCCGCCGCCTCCCCCATAACAACTTTTTTTCCGGATATACGTATTATTTTAATACCAGGTCCCTATTTCACAGGTTGATTCTATGAGACTACTCCTCATTCACAGCGATTATATCGAATACGAAGTTAAAGACAAAGCAATTCCTCATCCGGAAGAAACCGAGACGAAAAAAGATCGTCTAGATGAGGCACTTACGGTGTTTATCGCCGTTGAAAAAGTTGATGAGCAATCACCAGCACAAGCAGTAAAAGAGGCTGCAGTAGAAATCGTGAAAACCGCTGAACAATTGAAAGTCACAAACATCATGCTGTACCCGTACGCTCATCTATCATCGAATCTTTCTAGTGCGAAAGCAGGGAAGGACATCCTTGTTGAACTAGAAAAAGAAGTGAAAAAAGATACGCAGTTCCAGGTGAAACGTTCACCATTTGGTTGGTATAAAGCATTCAAATTATCATGCAAAGGTCATCCGCTCTCAGAGCTCTCACGAGAAATTATTCCGGGTAAAGAGAAAAAAGCGGTAGAGAAAGAAAAAGAGATCGTCTCTGAATGGCACATCCTTACTCCTGAGGGAAAACTGTTTGACGCGGAGAAATTTGATTTTACGGGTCATGATGAACTGCGACTATTATACGAGTATGAGAGTAAAGGAACTCGGAAAGCGGTTGGTGAACCGCCTCATGTGAAAATGATGCAGTCGATGGAACTGGTGGATTATGAGCCGGCGAGTGACTCCGGGAATTTCCGTTGGTACCCGAAAGGGAAAATGGTGAAGGGGTTGCTTGAGCAGCATATCAACAACATGGTGCAGGATATCGGGGGGATGCAGGTGGAGACCCCGATCATGTACGACCTTGAGCATCCGACGTTGAGTGCGTATATGAAGAAGTTCCCCGCGCGACAGTATACGGTGAGATCTGATGAGAAAGATTTTTTCCTTCGGTTCGCCGCATGTTTCGGGCAGTATATGATCATGAAGGATATGACGTTGTCTTATCGGAACCTCCCGTTACGGATGTACGAGTTGACGCATTATAGTTTTCGCAGGGAGCAGCATGGTGAAATCAGCGGGTTGAAACGGTTACGATGTTTCACGATGCCTGATCTGCATACGTTATGTGCGGATATTGTGCAGGCGACTGAGGAGTTCAAATATCAGTTTACGACCGCGATGCGATGGATGAAGGCGTTGCAGCTTGACTCTGAGGTTGCTCTCCGGTTCGTTCGGGATTTCTACGAGAAGAATAAGGGGCTTGCGCAGGATCTCGCGAAGATCGCGGGGAAACCAGTACTCATTGAATTGTGGAATGAACGGTATTTCTATTTTGTGATGAAATTCGAGTTTAACATTATTGATTCCATGCAGAAAGCAAGCGCGCTCTCCACGGTGCAGATTGATGTGGAGAACGCGGAACGGTTCAGCATCACGTATGCGGATGAGAAAGGGGAGAAGAAATACCCGTATATCCTCCATACGAGTATTAGTGGGAGCATCGACCGTTGTGTGTATGCGTTGTTGGAGCGGGAAGCGATAAAGATGCAGAAAGGGAAGAAACCTATGCTTCCGTTGTGGCTCTCACCAACGCAGGTTCGGTTTATCCCGGTGAATGACGATTTCGTCAAGGATTGCGAACAGTATGTCGATGAGGTAACGAAGGTATCACCATTGTATCATATCCGTGCTGATATCGACGATCGCGAAGAAAGTGTCAGTAGGAAGATCCGTGATGCCGAGAAAGAGTGGATACCGTTTATTATTGTCGTTGGTGAAAAAGAACGGACAGAGAAAAAGGTGACACCGAGAATACGAGCCGCGGAGCTCGGCTCAGAGAAATTGTATACGAGTAAAGAGTTATTTGATCTGATTAGTCATCAGATTAAGGAATTCCCACAGCAGAAATTACCACTTGCGCTGTATCTGTCAAAACGACCACGGTTTAAAGGATAATACTAAGTGTTCGGTGGTAAAACAAAACTACTAAATAATGCCTGGTTCTTTACGCAAACGAATACGACATATACGGGGAGTTATTAGGTATGATAAAACGAGTAGAAATCCAGAACCTCATCAATTCCTATGATACGGAGAATATCACGATTGGCGTACTCGGTGGTCATTCTGCGTTAGATGTCTGTCGTGGCGCGAAAAAACACGGGTTCCGAACGCTCGCTGTTTGTCAAAAAGGTCGAGAGAAAACCTATACGAAATATTATAAGACTCGAAATGACGGCCGAGGATGCATTGATTCTACCATTATTCTTGAGAAATTCTCAGATATTACTCAACCGCAGATACAAGATGATCTACGGAAGAGGAACACGATTTTTATTCACAACCGTTATTTCTGGGTGTACTTCAATTTTGCTGATATCGAAAACCTGTTCAAAATCCCTATTTTTGGGTCGCGATCTATGCTGAAACTTGAGGAACGGAACATCCCGAAAAACCAGTATTACCTCCTTGAGAAAGCAGGAATCCGGTACCCACGTTTATACACCTCACCACAGGATATCGACCGGTTGGTCATCGTGAAAGTCAACGAAGCACTCCGCGGGTACGAACGCGCGTTCTTCTACGCCTCAAACTACCAGGATTACAAGAAAAAATCCGATGAACTTATCACGAAAAAAATAATTACGAAAGAATCACTCCAGCAAGCAGTCATCGAAGAATACGCGATTGGTGCACCCATCAATTTCAACTATTTCTACAGCATCCTTGATGATGAACTCGAAATCATGGGCACGGATACAAGACGACAAACCAACCTCGACGGCCTCCTCAGACTCCCCGCAAACGAACAACTCGAAGTCCTCAAACATCTCACCCCAAAAATCATCGAGACCGGACATATCGCCGCAACCACGAAAGAATCCATCATCGAAAAAATCTTCGACCTCGGAGAAAAATTCGTCGCCACCACAAAAAAAGAATACCCACCTGGCATCATCGGACCATTCGCACTCCAAGGAGCAATGGTTGCAGACAAAGGAAAAGAAGAAATGGTCGTCTTCGACGTCTCTCTGAGAATCCCAGGGAGCCCCCTCACCCAGTTCACCCCCCACTCGGGATATCTGTACGGGGAATCCATCAGCTACGGTGAACGGATCGCCTTAGAAATCAACAAAGCTATTGAAACCGACCGCTTGAAAGACATCGTCACCTAAACACTACACGTGATCACTCGTTGTTCCGTCACGATTTTTTCGACACGAACATCATGTTTCTTTGCTGGAACCTTTTCAACAAGTTGAAACTCGAACGCTAACCCGATTTTTTTACTCCCAACCATCTTCTGTAATAACCGGTCATAGTACGCTTTTCCATGTCCGATACGCTGACCATGAGCATCAAACACGACACCAGGCACAAGAACAAGATCAATAACCTCATAGGATATCGGTTGTCGACAAACCGGTTTCGGCTCCAAAATATGATACGCACCCACATCAAGGTCTTCCCAACAACGCAACTCAGAAAGAACCAGTATCCTTTTCTCTATATCAGTACAAGGAACCACAACCTGCTTCCCCAAAGAAAAACATGCTTTAATCAGGTCATGAGTCGCAACTTCGTTATCATAGGACACATAAAAAAGAACCGTTTTTGCATGAACAAACTCATCAAGAGCAAACAACCGGTTCTGAATCTGAATACTTTTTTGTTGAACCTCCACTGAGGTAAGCGCTTTCCTTCTCTGTAAGAATTCTTGACGAAGTTTCTGTTTCTTCACCTATGGAGTAAACAAGAAGAAACCTATAAAACAATCGACGACTTACTCCTCAGAATTACGAATCCGCTCAATAATCAACTCAAAAATCTGCTCAGGCTCACTGAACTTCTTCAACTCTTTTTTCTTAATCAACGCAGTCCCCTCGACACTGGTTTTCTCTGTCTCTTTATCGATAAACACTGCGGCGTATTTCTCCGTTATTTTTGAGATACTACTGATAATTTGGGCTTTTTGTACGAGTTTCTTATCGTACTTATGCACACACGTTAATAAAATACGATCTTTTTCTTTGCTGACTGCTTCGAACGGACATCGATCCAAGGGAATAACTTTGTATCCTAACTGCTCGATCAACGAAAAAATCTCTCGTTGAAAATTCTGTAGACGATCCCTCTCGGCATTGTAGCTAAATCGATCTTCAGGTTTTCGTGGTTTAGAAGAAAAGATATCTATCGGTATCGCCACTGTATCATCAAGGAGCGCCTCAATTCGTGAGGCGATGTCAATCCGTGCGTTCATTCCTTTCTCATAGAGTTGAGCGGTTTTACGGGAGACGTGGACATATCGGGCGAATTCCCCCAGAGATATCCCGCGGTCTTGACGAAGAATCTGAACCTTACGTTCATCAAGATTCACGTATAATCCCCCTGGTGCTGCATAGGCGATGATAGGTATTCCATCTAGGAGATGATCTCGGAGGGTCGAATACGTGATTGCGCGTACTCCGAAACGATCATAGACAACGCCGTTATCCAGATCCGCGAACCCTGTTTTTTCCCCGATTAATAGCGGAGACGCTTTTAACAGCGAGGCAAGGGTTTGGAGTTCTTTGGCGATATTCTCAGAAAAAGAGTCGATGTTGGTGAGGACTTTAATGATCAAGAGCGTGTTGTCTCGTCGTGCGACTAAATCAAAACCAGGGAGACGAATCGAGCATAAATCAGAGACGTAGAATCCAGCATTCGCTAAAAGCTCTCGGATGTTTTTTAATAACTCATTTCGTTCCATATCAGTAGATGAAACATTAAGTACTCCATCTATAATAATGTTATTGTGGGTGAATCATATCTGGATAGGTGTTGATGATACCGATTCTGTGAAGGGTGGATGTACCACCTATGTAGCACGAGCGCTCATCAACCAGGTTATACAGAATGGTTACGATATCATCGGGTATCCACGGCTCGTTCGTTTAAACCCGAACATCCCCTGGAAGACTCGGGGGAATGGGGCACTCGCGTTCCGTATCGGCAGAGGCAAAGGGAAACCGATGAATATCGGCGAGGTCAACGGCCTTGATCTTATTGCATATAGACAACCAAAAAATGATGATGAACAGGTAGATGATTCTTCTCTGAAAAAACTCGTAACTAAGACGGTTCAACGCTATGCCCAACTTGATGATGAGAACACGAACCCAGGATTCGTACTCCTCCCAGAACAACCAGACCGTTCATGGTACACGAAAACGGTGCAGGAGATCGTCCGCATACAGGATGTCACCGCGTATCTTAACTCCGTTGGTGCAATGTATAAGCAATATAAAAACGGGCGCGGGATTATTGGGGCGACCGCTGCGATCTCTTGGACGTCTACACGGGATAGAACCTATGAACTAATTACCTATAGAAAAAAAGCGCGCTGGGGAACGAAACGAAGAGTGAACGATGCCTCCGTAAAAAAAATGGATACCATTTGCCCAACCACGTTTGATAACTACGATTATCTGAATCGTCATAATCGTCTGGTACCGAACTCACCATGTCCTATCTTGTATGGTATTAGAGGGGAGAACCCGCGGGATCTTGTTTCTGCTCTTTCTTTGGTTATATCTGAATCGAGAGACGGTTGGCTACTCTTTGAGACCAATCAAGGGAGTGATGATCATCTCCAAAAAAAACATATCAGCGAGGTACATCCCTATCACTCAGTGATTATTACTGGTTCGGTGAAGACGACCCCTCGTACTCTTGTGGGTGGTCACGTCATTTTCCAATTAAGGGATTCTACGGGAGTAATTGATTGCGCGGCGTATGAACCAACGAAACAGTTTCGATCCATTATCCGGGGACTAACCGTTGGAGACTGCATTAGCGTTTATGGGGGCATACGAAAAAAACCATTAACAATTAATATCGAGAAGATCAAGGTACATCGGCTTGCACCGTTATTGAAGAAGGTGGAGAACCCGGTATGCCCCGTCTGTGGTAAGCATATGAAATCACGTGGTACATGTCAGGGGTATAAATGTCGTCGGTGTGGTACTTTCTCTGAAAAACCTCGCAGTATTCTTCAACCCCGATTAGTTATGAAAGGGTTTTACGAAGTCCCGGTGTGTGCTCGGCGTCATCTGAGTAAGCCGTTGAAACGTATGAAATAAAAAAAAATGTTTGGTTAGGTGAATCTGATGTATTCGCTGATCTGAGTTTGATTTATTTTTTCTGTTATTGAGTTACTAGTGATTGTTCCAAGGCATTGGACGTGGTATCGCCAATAGCTGAGGAATCCGACTTTGACATGATGGGTGGTGAATGCGGTCATTGTGAGGTTGAGTGAGAGATTGGTGGCTTCTGCTTGAAGGATGAATGCGTGAGGTATTCGTACACCGTCTTCTAAGTACCAGTTTATGGCTTGGAAGTGGATATTCTCTGGTGGAATACTCTGATAGTGTTGTTTCCCTTGGGTGATAACGAGTAATGGTTGTTGGTCCATTTTTTTTGTGATCAATGAGGACCAGACGATTGTTGTGGTGTTTGTATCCAGTTTCCCCCAGTACCAACCGCGATATTGCATACTTGTTTGTAGGGTGAGACCAGCATTATGATCATGGTATCCTCTCCCTTGCACAGGTATTTTTGTGTTATTGAGTTGTAGTATTCCTTGTACTTCTGCGTTTGGTACTGGTACGATCCATTGCCCTCCAGCGATTGATCCTTTCCATCCTTGTGCATTTGCGAGGAAATGAAGTTGGATGGAGAACTCCTCGATTTCCAGAGAAACGTCATAGACGATGTTCCCGTTTTGGTTGTATGCAGTCATCGCAGGTTTCCCGTTGAGCAGGATAAATGGTTTTTCTGTTGATACGGAGAATTCATGTGCTCCGTAGATTTTTTCTTTGCTGAGAATAAGATTGCCTTGGTTATAGAGGTTGGTTTTTACGAGTGCGACTTGTTGGTTCATGAGATTAATAATTTGGATAATCATTTGGATACTGTACCCGTGATCAAGGAGAGCATCGAAATACCACCATTCTGTAAAATGGAGCGTGCCAGCCCCGTGGAAGGCGTCATCGTTTAACGTGACTTCGACTGGGGTGAATGTGGTGGTATCTAACTGAGAGTCTCGCGTGTTTTGATTAACCTTGATATTGATGTTTCGTGAAATCTGAGGAAAAAATCGTGTGAGAAGGTACGGGAAACGATAGGGATCTTTTGAGCAATCCATATGAGTAGGATTCTTCGAATGAGGAATCAAGGGTGTCGTAGCAACACCTACGGTAAATGTGGAAAAAAGAAGATTAAGGAAGAGAATCCATGTGATGACTCTCATAGCCGCCCCCATCGTTTAATACCCTTTTTCTTATTTATATTCTTCTGTTCTGGAAAAAATTTTTAGGGCAAAACGGCATCGTAATGCTTTTTAAGGGGTTTTTGCTACTTGATTTCTAATCTCCTTATGCGGGTGTAGTGTAGTCTGGTATCACTTAAGCTTGCCAAGCTTATAACTCGGGTTCAAATCCCGGCGCCCGCACTCTGGTTTTGATTCAGACAGCGACTTACCCTCGATAAAAGCTATACAACTAATGATTCCGGATACGTTACGTTTCCAACAGATGATATCACCAAAACATCAGCTTTCAGAATAGTAACAACAAAAGAAGGTTTTAATCCTGCAGACATTAAAATTATGGTTATAAAATATCATGGTAGAACCCTTGATATTGATATGCCACCACCACCCACGCCTCACTCTGGAGGAACCATTGAGTCGGGTGGAATAAGCGGTGGCCAGGGACACGGAGTACAAAACTAACAAACACTTTACCGTACCCTCTAATTAGCAACAAAATTTTTTTTTAAAAACAATTTATTATCCATTTTCATTTACTATTTGGGATAAGCGACACCAATAAACATCGCAAGAATGCTCTCCCCAATAATCAATAAACCACTCCCATAAAGAAATCGGATAACCTCAGTTTCTCCGAGTGAACGACTCAAGAAGAATAACAGCCCGATAATAAAACAGATACCACCAGCGACAACCCATTCTTTTTTCATTGATCTCGTTTTCCACTCCATCAATCAATAATTTTTTTTAGTTGTGAATCTTAACCCTGCCCCTTAAAGATTTCCCTTGATGAATAATCCTTCTTTGCAGGGTAGTGTTAATATAGCCTATGAGGTATTACCCCCGATATACTCAGAAGGAGAACTAAGAACATATGGCTGAAAATGAGATGTCATCCCAACTCCAAGATCAAATAAACCGGTTACAACAAGTTCGATCACAACTGCAGATGATTATGCAACAACGTCAACAAGTAGAACTCCGTTTACGAGAAATAGACGAGGCATTAGAAGAACTCGAAAAAACCGATGAGAAAACCCCACTCTATAAAAGCGTCGGAGCATTGTTAATAAAAACGAAAGGGAAAAGCGAGATACAAAAAGAGCTCAAATCTGATAAAGAATCCCTTGAGTTACGAAAATCAACCATGGAAAAACAGGAGGGTCGAAGCCGGGAGAAACTCAACGAGCTACAAAGCAAGGTACAAAACGCGCTGAAGATCACTAACCAGGATGCAGGATGATCAAAAAACACAGAATATTATTAGGTGGACAATCAAAAACCGGTACTTTTAGTATACTCTTTTTTATCATCGGCGGTTTTCTCTTATTCGTCTACATCGGCCTCATGCTATTATCATCCTACCCAAAGGAAGCGAGTACTATCCTTGCGTTTGCTATCCTGTTCATTGGCGTGGGTGGTATTCTCTACTTTTTCCATCTCCAATTCACCAAGCTTGAACAGATAGCAAAGGATATTGAATGCGGGACAGGGGATGACGAGGAACCCGTAGAATAAAAAAGTTTTTTAAAAAATTTTTAAGTACCAAATCGTCTTTGCCGGTTCTGGTACGTTCGTATCGCTCGTAAGAAATCTCGCTGTTGAAACGCAGGCCAATACACATCAGAGAAATACAACTCAGAATACGCAAGCTGCCACAGCAGAAAATTCGATATCCGCTCCTCCCCTGAGGTTCGAAGGATGAGATCAGGATCCGGTAACCCCTTCGTGTAGAGATACGAAGAAACCGTTTTTTCAGAGATATCCGCAATATTCAGATGTTTATTTTCGACATCAGCAGCAATCCGTTGTATCGCATGAACGATTTCCTCTCGACCACCATATGCGATCGCGATATTCAACGCATACTTCTTGTACTGTTTCGTCACGTCCATGACCTCATCTACGGATAACCGGATATCCTCAGGTAACATCTCAAGATGACCTAGTACCCTGATACGGACCTGGTTTTTATGGATCCGAGAATCTGTTTTTGCTTTGCGTAATTCATCCCTGAACAAATCCATGAGGGTGCTAACCTCCTCAGTCCTTCTATTAAAGTTTTCAACAGAGAACGCATACACGGTTAACACGGGGATTCCAAGGTCAAAACACCATTCAAGGACTTCCTCGATTTTATCCCTTCCGAGATAGTGACCGATCTCTGGGGCGAGATCAAAGGTTTGAGCGAAACGACGATTCCCATCCATGATAATGGCGACATGTTTCGGGATAGGAAGTTTTTTAACTTCTTCTCGGAGGTTATAATCTCTGAATTCATTAATTTTCTTCGAAAAAAACGTGTAAATATTGGATCGATACAACCCGGTAGCGATTCTTTGAAATGTGGTGCTAGTGAATGCGTATTTCTCAAGCTCATCGAGTTTTTTCCCTGCGAAGACTTTTAATGACGGTTTTTTTCTCATGAGCTCGTTTCACCAGCACGGGTTTCATGGGTTTATATGACAGGCGATAATATTAAGATTGTGTTTAATGTAAGATAAAAAAAAGGGGGATTGAGAGAGGAACGAGGGGGAGATAAGCGTTGTGCCTCCTTTGTTTTTCACTTTTTGAGGCAGTGAAAAACCCCTTGGTCCGCTCTACGTTGGTAGATAGTCAGTTGTCTCTTCGATTTGGACAGATGTAGAAGACTTCCTTATCCACGAGTTCTAGTTCACCGAAATATTTATTGTTCGGATACTTTATTTTATTGTTCAGCATAAGTTTGCCTCGCCCCAATTGCTGTGCAATAGGACACGGGTTAATAATCTTTTCTTTTCGTTTCTATCCTTGTCCAACAGAAGAGGATCCCTTGAGTATACACTCCTTATTTCTTGTTGATAACCGTAAGTTTCTAATACTAACGGAATTTACCAGTGGGCAGTCAAGGAACACGGCTATGTTCAAGATAGATCTTCATGTTCATTCCCAGTATTCTGAGGATGCAACTGGTACCCCTGAGCAGATAATCAAGATCCTCCAGAAGAAAGGTCTTCATGGTGTCGCCTTCACGGATCATAATACGGTGGAGGGAGCGGTGAAAGCAACGAAAATCCAGGTGAAAGATTTCCTGGTGATTCCAGGGTTAGAAATCTCTACTCTTCAAGGTCACCTCTTAGCATTAAATGTAAAAGAACCGGTGCTGCGAAATCTTTCTGTCGAAGAAACCGTGGAACGCATCAGGAATCTTGGAGGCATCCCCGTAGTTCCTCATCTGTTTCGCCGTATGTCCGGGATAAAACCAGATAACCTGCAGAAGATTATACAGAAAGTTCCCGCGATGGAGGTGTTTAACGGGTGTAGCCTCCCAAAAACGAATATGAAAACCGTACAGGTCGCACGAGAACTCCACCTGGGTGGGACGGGGGGGAGCGACACGCATGAGGCGACATACGCGGGTTACGCGTATACCGTGTTTGAGACCTCTGATTTATCAATGGATACGATACTTTCGGAGCTAGAAAAAAAACGTACTTGGGGGGAAGGGGCAACCATGCCGCTTTCGTATCGACGGGATCGCATGTTGAAATCCATTAAACAGTTTTTCCAACGCGGGTTTAAACGAATTTAAGATAAAACAGAAGAATTTTATACGTTTCTAATGAAGGACTGAACTGAAAAAATTTTAAGGAAGGAAGTACTCTCTATCCTGTTTATGTAAATTTACTATCGTACTTCCCTTCATCAATCTCGCGGAGGATTTCTTTTGGTGATTTCCCCTCAACGGTAATCCCCATCGTGGTACACGTCCCAATTACTTCTTTTGCTTTGTGTTTTAAATCCTTCCCGAGGAGACTATCGGATTTCATCTTCGCGACCTTCACCGCTTGATCAACAGTGAGATTCCCAATCTTATGGGTTGACGGTTTCCCTGATCCTTTCTCCAAACCGAGCTCATGAAGAATCAACGAGGACGCTGGTGGAGTCCCGACTTCGACATCGAACTTCTTCGTCATCGGGTCAACCTTAACTGTTACGGGGACTTTCATTCCACTAAACTGTTTAGTTTTATCATTAATCATGTTGATGATCTGCATGATGTTCACACCGAGGGGACCCAACGCCGGTCCTAACGGTGGACCAGCGGATGCTTTTCCACCATCAACTAATGCTTTCACACTTTCTACCATGATCACTCATTACTCCTTTTTTCGTCTTCTTGTTTCCTTTTGATAATCCGTACCTGCTCACCCCGAACCGTGATCGGGATAGGAACCATTGCTTCAAACAACTCCACCGTGATCTCCTCTTTCGTATCATCAATATGGGTGACTTTCGCAGTTTCCCCACGGAACGGACCCGCGACCATCTCCACAATATCACCCTCAGTGATCTTCGCCACCGCGGATGCCGGCGTCAGAAAATGCTGAATCTGATCGATCGGTATATCACCATCAAGCATATTACGCGCATACGAAATCGTTTTAATCATATCCTTAACAAGTTCCTCATTCGTACTCTCAACAAAAATATACCCACGAAGCTCAGGAGTCACGAGAATCGACGGAATATCAATCTTCGACTTCTTCGCCCGACTATTAATTAAATCAGCCGTATTCTGCTCCTTACCCACCTGGGTTTTAATCGAGAAAATCCTCGTTGGTTCTTCATCAACACCTAAAGAATCAGTACCCTGCATATTACTCATCACCTATAATTCTTCAACGACCAAACATGCCTAAAATCAACGGGACGACAACTTGTCGAATAATGTAAATAATAAAACCGACAAGCCCGATTAACAGAATCCCTAATCCCGTGATCTTCGCAGTCTTCTCGTATTCCTCATTCGTTGGTTTCCGAGCCATCTTAAAGACTCGACCGTATTTCCCTTTCCCGAATCGCTGCTGCCGCGCTTCTATCCTTTGCTGAATATCCCACGCTTTACCAACGATACCTGTTTTTTCGGTATTCAACACAAATCACCCTATTGTAAGATAAAAGGTCAAACAGAAAGGGATATATAAATAATTTGGCAGGATTACCTAGGAGGATTACGTCACGAAATCAATCCCATATCCCCGTTCTCCCATGGCCCGTTGTGCTGGCCCGAGCACCTGCTTCGACTTCACCCCAGTAATAACGAGCATCGCCCTGATCGTTCGCTTCAACGTCGGATCAATCGTCGTACCCCAGATGATACGCGCATTCGGGTCAACACGAGAATACACCTCTTCAACGACCTTCTCTGCCTCACTAATCGTCATATCATCCCCACCAGTCACATTCACCAGTGCACCGGTCGCCTCAGAGATATCCACCTCAAGCAACGGGGAGTTCAATGCTTCAACCACCGCGTTCACTGCTTTATTCTCACCTTCTGCTTCACCAAGACCAATCATCGCGACACCGCCACGCTTCATCACCGTTTTTAAATCAGCGAAATCAAGGTTCACTAATCCCGGTTTCGTGATCATCTCCGTGATTCCCTTAATAGACCGCATCAAGACCTCATCAGAAACCTTAAACGCGGCATTCAAACTCAGATTCGGTACGATATCCAACAACTTATCATTCGGAATAACAATCACCGTGTCACAGACATCCCGGAGCCGCCGTAACCCTTCATCAGCGTTCCCCATACGAACAGCACCCTCAACATTAAAAGGAAGCGTCGCAACACCAATCGTTAACGCGCCTGCCTCCTTCGCAATCTGAGCAACAATCGGTGCGGAACCAGTCCCAGTTCCTCCACCAAGCCCACAGGTCACGAACACCATATCCGCGGGGATAATAGCCTCACGGATACTTTGCTCACTCTCCCGTGCAGCCTCCTCACCAACCTGAGGAAGAGAACCCGCCCCTAACCCGCGGGTGAGATGCCGCCCGATAAGGATCTTATGCGATGCACTAGTCATCAACAGATGCTGTGCATCAGTATTCATAGCGATTAACTCCGCTCCATCAATGCCCTCGGCCATACATCGTCCTATCGTGTTACTTCCAGCGCCACCACAACCGATAACCTTTATTATGGTCGTTAACCCCGCTAAAACTTCCTCTAATTCCTCATCGTTAACCCCAGCAATCGTTATCGTACTTTTCTCCGGTTTCACTGTCTTTTTCACCTGCGTATCTTCCTTATCTTCTGCATTCATATTATTCACTGCATCTTCAACAATCTTCTTCATGAAATCACGATCCCTTAATAACTCCCTCTCAACAAATTATATTTTTTGTTCAATATTGTAAAGGCATATGACTTATTAAAATATTTCCTCAGACCGGGGTGGCTTCTAAAGAAAAATCCTTGCTTTTCACGCTATGCGTGAGTGAGCCTAAGGAGATCCGGTCAGCAAAATCTGCATAATTCGCAATATTTCTCCGAGTAATACCTCCGGAGATTTCAATAATGATATGCGGATTAATCTGTCGTATTTTACCTGCGACGCATCTCCCTTTAACAGGAGAAAAATTATCTAACATGATAATATCCGCGTTCATCTGAGCCGCAACCAGAGCATCCTCCTGGGTTTCGACTTCAATCTCAATCGTATCACCCGGGTGTTTCTCCTGAACACGTTGAAGAGCCTCCTGAATGGAACCATACAATTTGATATGATTATCTTTGATGAGGATCATATCATATAACCCGAAGCGATGAGGGTCTCCGCCTCCGAGAACAACTGCTTTTTTCTCGTATTTTCGGAACCCGGGGGTCGTCTTCCGGGTAGCCGCAATCGTCACCTTAGGGTTAAGACGTTTACAGCGAGTAACCAAATCATTGGTTTCAGTAGCGATTCCACTCATCCGACAGATAAAATTCAGGGCTAAACGCTCTCCTTTGAGGATTGACCGTATCGAACCAGCAACCTTTAACACCGTTGTTTGATGGTGTACGCGACTGCCATCCTGAACCAGCGCAGCTGCTTGTGCACCGGTTTTTGTGAACACACTCATTGCTTCTTCGAGACCGGCGACGATGCAGGATTCCTTCGCGATGATTATTCCTTGTCCTTTTTCGTCCGTGAATAATGACTCTGAAGTGATGTCTCCTTCTGTACCAAGGTCTTCTCGCAGGTACCGGTCGATATCATCCATACCATTTTTTATACTGATTCGTTCTATTAAGGTTTTGGTGGCCTGTATGAAACTCGGCATAATTGGTTGCGGCGCAATTGGAAACGATATCGGTAAAGCAGCAGATACGATGAAAGAAATCGAGAAGATCTACCTCTGGGATATAAAAGCGAAAGCCTCAGAAGACCTCTGTGCTCTCCTAAAAAAAGCGGAGATCCTGCCCGTTGAACAGTTCCTTAAGGTTGTCGATGTCGTCATTGAGGCTGCATCACAACAAGCAGTTGTACAATACGGGGTGATGGTTCTTGAATCAGGGAAAGATCTGATCCTGATGAGTGTTGGTAGCTTATTTGATGACAAGTTACAGAAGAAATTGGAGGATACTGCACGGAAACAGCATTGTAAGATTTATCTTCCCTCTGGAGCAGTCTGTGGTATTGATGGGATATTAGCCGCAGGTATTGATGAACTGAATAGTGTGACGTTGGTGACGACGAAACCACCCGCGTCTCTTGGGTTGAAGGTTGATAGACGGACAGTTGTCTTCCGTGGTTCTGCTCGTGAGGCGGTGAAGAAATTCCCAAAGAATATCAATGTTGCCGCATCATTGTCTCTAGCAGGCATAGGGTTTGATGAGACGAAGGTGGAGATCGTGGCTGATCCGGTGGAGTCCCGGATTTCTCATAAGATCCTTGCGCATGGGCATTTTGGGAGGCTTCGTGCTGAGGTGGAGAACATGCCGAATCCGAATAATCCTCAGTCGAGTTATATGGCGTCATTGTCTGCTATCGCCCTATTACGCAGGATTATCGATCCAATTCAAATCGGGTGATTTACGAGAAGAGCATACCTTTGTAACGGTGTAAAGATAAAACATAGTTTTATATAGACGGAACACCCCGCCATGCCATTTTTACTTTTTCGTAACAGGAAATAAAACTAACAGCTAAATAGGCCTCATCTCTTTCTCGTCCGTTAGTGAAACCTATGACGTTTGAAATCAAGGAGCGAGACGCCGCAGGTCGCATCTGCAGATTCACAACAAGACACGGAACGGTCACCACCCCCACACTCCTCCCCGTAATTAATCCGAATAAAATGATTATACCCCCAAAAGAAATGAAAAAACTCTTCGGCACAGAAATCGTCATCACCAACTCATACATCATCCACAAAAACCCTACCCACCGAGACCACGCACTCCACCATGGAGTACATGATCTCATAGATTTCGACGGACCAATCATGACCGACTCAGGAACATTCCAATCCTACGTCTACGGCGACATCGACATCGACCCCATAGAAATCGTTGAATTCCAACGAGACATCGGAAGCGACATCGGAACCATACTTGACATATTCGGGACACCCCGCCAAACAAGAACACAAGCACAACACGGAATACAAGAAACACTCTCCCGCGCAAAAAAAAGCATACGGGTCAAAGGAGACATGCTCCTCGCCTGCACCGTACAAGGATCAATATACCCAGATCTCCGTGAACACTGCGCCAGAGAACTCAGCACATTACGCGCGGATTTCTTCCCGATCGGCGGCGTCGTACCCCTCATGGAAAACCAGCGATACACCGATCTCGTCCGCGTTATCCTTGCAGCAAAACAAGGGCTCGACCCATCAAAACCGGTTCATCTCTTCGGAGCAGGACACCCACTCCTCTTCCCCCTCGCTGTCGCCCTGGGATGTGATTTCTTCGACTCGTCAGCCTACGCGAAATATGCGCAGGATAAACGAATGATGTTTCCCGGAGGCACCAGTGTATTAACTGATCTCCAAGAGCTTCCATGCTGTTGCCCGGTATGCTCCCGGTACACGGTTTCTGAGCTCCAAGACCTTGACGCGGAACGATTAACCATAGAATTAGCGAAACATAACCTATTTGTGAGTTTCTCAGAGATACGCCGCATACGAACTGCCATCCGCGAGGGGACGCTCTGGGAGCTTGTCGAACGAAGAGCATACGAGAACCCAATGCTTCTCTCATCACTCTCTGAATTAAGAAAAACAAAGCATAAACAATGGATGGAACGATTCGAACCAATCAGTAAGAAACGAGCGGTGTTTTATACTGGTAGCCACACCATCCATCGACCACTACTCTATCGGACTCATCAACGACTACTCCATCGCTATAAACCCTTGTTTGACACAACCGTGCTGGTTCCTGAAGGAAAAAAACCGTATACGAAATATCATCTGAAAACGCTCCACCAACTTTTCACAACACAACCAGTGAATATCGTCGTGAATTCATCATTAGGACCTGTCCCCCTCGAACTTGATGAATATTATCCGTTCGCCCAGTCTATTTTTCCAGAAACAACAGATAGTGAGACGAAGGAAGTAGTGAACAAAATTGCTCATGATTTCCTGAAAAAAACAACGGTTGTAGTTTGGAAAGGTACTCAGACGTTGCAGAAACGTCGGAGAGTAAAAAAGAAGAAACCATCGTCTCCCGTTGAGATTGATATGGACCTATGGAGGATATCTGCGGTGGCGACCATGCAATTTGGGAGAGGCGCCGCAACGGCATTATTCAAAGGAGACGTACGAATAATGAAATCAAAAACGACTCAGAAGATTCGTACGGTTTTCTGTAACGGTGAGCATGTAGTCTCATTACGTGCAGAGGATGGTTTTTTTACGCTGCGAAGTAGTGGCGGAAAACGACTTCACCAGTCATTCAAATCGCCTAGATCACGGGTGATTGTGGATCCAGATGCTTCCCCTTTTATCCGAGAAGGAAAGAATGTGTTTGCGAAGTTTGTCCTTGATGCAGACCCTGAGCTACGACCTGATGATGAGTGTTTGATCGTTGATAAAAAAGATCATCTACTTGCTATCGGCAGAGTAGTATTGAATCGTGAGGAGATGCTTGCTTTTACGTATGGGATAGCAGTGCGAACTCGAGAGCCCGTTGAATAATCGGATAAAAATCGATAAAACAGTGTGTTCATTTTTGTAGTAGTGTTATACACAATTATAAAAAATAGTAGATGTTTTACTGAAATGAGGGATTACACTATGTCGAATACGAAAACTTCAAAGGTCTCTGGGTTCTATAAACTCCCAATCGAGGACCGAATAAACTTTGTGAAAGAGTTCGTTGGTTTAACCCAGGAGGAAACACGGTTGTTCTCCGAGCCGATGGATCTGAAAACCGCGGATAGAATGATTGAGAACGTCCTCGGGACTTTTGAGTTACCTTTGGGTCTTGCAGTGAATTTTACTATTAACGGGAAAGATTATCTTATCCCGATGGCGGTTGAAGAGTCGAGTGTGGTTGCTGCAGCGAGTAACTCGGCGAGGATAGCCCGGGTGAAAGGCGGGTTTACGACGTGGTCTTCATCTCCGCTGATGATTGGTCAATTACAACTGCTTCATGTTTCCGACCCGGTTCATGCTGCTCAGACGATTATTCAGCATAAGAAAGAGTTGCTCCATCTGGCGAATGAGCAGGATAAAATCCTCACAGGGTTAGGTGGAGGCGCAAAAGATGTTGAAGTCCGTATTCTTGATAGTCCTCTGGGAAAAATGATTGTTACTCATCTGATTGTGGACGTCTGTGATGCGATGGGTGCGAACGCGGTGAATACGATGTGTGAAGCACTTGCTCCTATTCTTGAGGAGTTGACTGGTGGGAAAATCCGTTTGAAAATTCTGTCGAACCTAGCGGATAAACGGATTGTGAGAGCACGTGCGGTTTTTGATAAAGGAACCATGGGTGGTGAAGACGTCGTTGATGCGTTCCTTGAATCGTATACGTTAGCGGTGATTGACCCGTATCGTGCAGCAACGCATAATAAAGGGATTATGAACGGGATTGATGCCGTGATTTTGGCTACGGGGAATGATTTCCGCGCGATTGAGGCAGGTGCGCACGCGTATGCTGCGCGTACCGGAATGTATACGTCTCTCACCCGGTATGAGAAAAACAAGGATGGGGATCTGGTTGGAGAAATCGAGCTGCCGCTGGCGGTCGGTATCGTCGGTGGTGCAGCAACGATTCATCCGAAGGCGCAGCTGTGCCGGAAAATCCTTGGGATAAAATCCGCGCGTGAGCTTGCAGAAATTGTCGCAAGCGTCGGTCTAGCACAAAACTTTGCCGCGGTGCTTGCGCTCTCCACGGTGGGTATACAGAAAGGACATATGTCGTTGCATGCGAAAAACATCGCGGTCATGGCTGGGGCGCACGGGGACGAGATTGAATCACTCGCTGACCATCTTATTCAGGAGAATAAAATAAAACTTGACCGTGCGAAAGAACTCCTGACCCAGATGAGAAAAAAGAAATAATTTTCCTCTACTTCAAGTGATACGCTCAGCGATATCCTCAGGTTCTCGTTCACAATAATAACATTTTATCCGTGGAGGATCTTTACTGATCACATGGAATCGACTCTGCACCGGCTCCCGCGCGTTTGAGATACACGTCGGGTTTGAACATTTCGCGATTCCTATGATCTCATTTGGTAGTACGACCACATGTTTTTTCACGACCTCATAATCACGAATAATGTTTATCGTTGCATTTGGGGCAATTAACGCGATTTTATCCAGTTCTTTCGGGTCTAATTCACGGTTCTCAATTTTCACGATATCTTTTTTTCCTTTTTTCCCAGACACGTTCATGGCGACACTGACTACGGAGTTGGTGACCTCAGGGATTTTTAACACATGAAGCACTTTTAACGAGTATCCTGCAGTGATATGATCAATCACCGTCCCGTTTTTAATCGGGGTGATCTTCAACTCCTTCATAGTTGTCTGCCTCCGAGGATTAGGGATAATAACGCCATCCGTACAGGGACTCCGTTGAACGCTTGTTTAAAATATAATGCATGCGGTGTGGTATCAACCTCGGGATCAATCTCGGTCACCCGGGGAAGCGGATGCATGATGATGAGATCCGGTTTCGCCTCCTTCAACAACCCGTTATCAACCTTATAGGTTCCCACAACCCGGTTATACTCCTCAGGATCAGGGAAACGCTCTTTCTGAATCCTGGTGACATACAGGACATCAGCCTCCTTAATGGTTTTCTCTAGATTCGTCGTGGACGTTGGCTCCACCCCAAATTGTTTGCATTCAGAGATCACCTCTTTCGGCATCTTCAGATTCTCCGGCGAAACAAACGTTAACTCCGCACCAAACAATGAGAGCGCATACGTTAAGGAATGAACTGTTCGCCCGTACTTCAGGTCCCCTAACAACACCACGTTCTTCCCTTCGATCTTTTTTTTCTCAGTAAGAATCGTGAATAAATCCAGGAGACATTGCGTTGGATGTTGACCGGCTCCATCACCCGCGTTAATAATGGGAGACTCTGAGAACTCTGCAGCGAGACGCGCGGCACCCTCCTGCGGATGTCGAATCACAATCAAATCGCTATACGCATCCGCCATACGAATCGTATCCGCGAGACTCTCCCCTTTCTTCAGAGAAGTCCCTGAAGGATCCGCGAACCCAATCACTTGTCCACCCAGCCGATGCATCGCACTCTCAAAACTTAACCGTGTCCGAGTACTCGGCTCAAAAAACAACGAAGACATCACATAGTTCCGTAGAATATCAGTGTGCTTCTTCCCGTTCGCATACGGGATCATTTTTTTTGCGTATGTAAGAATATGATTGATTTCAGTCTTAGAAAAATCCTTTATGGAGACCACGTCTCTATCCTTGAACTGCATGGGCATCAAAAAGAGGTAAATAGGCTCCCAGTTTAAGAAACTTTGTAGGGTAAGAACACACACGGGTTATTCGTACAATTATCTTTTTAAAAAACGGGAAAATGTATTAATATAAGAGAATTCTTATACATTAAGGAGAAGATCATGCCCGATGCTGATAAACAAAAGAAAAAGGTTGACATCGAGAAACTCCGCATGATTTTAGATAACCCTCGTGGTACCCAACCGCTCGCACAAGATGACCCCTGTTTAGAGACATTACGGAGACGACTCGGTGGAGGTGTTTCCGAGGAACATCTTGCCCGTATTTCTTCACAAATTCCCTCTTCTCACCCTGATTTTTTAAAACCTCGAGTCACGATCCATGGACCTGAAGAAAAAAAGCCTCCGCTACCCAGAGAAGACATCCGAAAAGAACCGCCAATGCTTATTCAGAAACAAGTCAAACCACCCCTGCAGATTGATGCAAAAGATCTCTATGAAATCGAGAAACCAGAACCAGAAAAAGCGCCGTTACCCGAATGGAAAATAGTAGAAGAACCAGAGGAAAAACCAGTCCGTGAATGGATCCCTGTCGCTAGCCCTCTCCCACCACAAGAACCCATATTAGAAAAACCAAAAGAACCAGTGGAAAAACACGAAGAAACACCGGTTCCACGTATTGTTCGCGATGGGAAACTCGACGTATTCAAAGAAGTGACCTGTATTGACCCCCCAACGGCACAACTCCTCTATGAAAAAGGGTTTTCATCAGTGGAGAGCTTACGCGCATCATCACTTGAGAACCTCATCCGTAACGGTGTTGAGAAACGGGTTGCTTGCAGGATAAAAAAAGAGCTTATTCGTACCGACCGGAAAAAAGCGAAACAAACAAAGAAAGCAGTACGTAAGGTTACCGTATCCGTGGAAACTGTACCATTCACCCAGAAAAAACCTGGTCAAGACATACCTCTTGTGCCTCAGAAAACCGAATTAGCGATCCAGGAGAAGCCCGTGGAGAGTATCGTCGCTCCCCCTGAAGAAGAAAACGTACCCGTGTGGGAACCAGTTGAGATAAAAAAACCGGTTCCTCGCCCGATACGTGAAAAACCAAAACCGGTTAAAGAAAAGAAGAAACGATTCCTGCTCGGGAGAAAAAAACCAGATACTGTGACAGCAAAACCTATTCCTCAAAAGAAGAAAACCAAACAAAAACCACCGAAACCTCGGAAAACCAAACCGGCCACCCCAGTGAAACCCGTTGAGATTATCATCACGCCACCTCCTAAAGAAAAAAAAGTAGCCCCTCCTAAGGTAGTACGGAAGAAACCTGAACTTGTTAAAGAACCAAAGAGTAGGTTCTGGCTGCGAAAGAAAAAAGAAGTAACCGTGAAGGAAACCGTTATCCGGGAATCAGAGGAGTGGGTTCAGAGACCTGAGCGCAAACCAATAAAAACAATACCGTCACCAATACCAAAGAGTACGGAATGGGAGCTATCCTCTAAGGTCGAGGAGAAACCGTTACCGGTTGAGAAAAAACCTGTCCCCATGGTGATGGAACAAATCGCATATCAATTTGAGGACTATCGCCTATATAAGAAAGAAATCGCGACTCTTGATGGGAAACTCCGCACGATTCATTTCTTTAGCAAAACAACGCCTCATGATGGGACTCCTGCATCACTCCCAGAAGGGTTCGAGGTAGATGTGAATAAAAAAACCGGTCTTCCCTATCTCCGAAAGAAAGAACAACTATAACCTCCCGTAAAATAATAGAGATATTACTGTTTTATATAGAATTGATTCATTTGGTACTGTTAGAGTTCGAGACATATGCGCTGGAATGGACCTCTAAACAAAGTTGATGCGTTTCGCTATGAGATTCCTTCGAGTTATACTGGTGAACATCAAAATCTGAAGATGAAGACGTCTGCAGTGATCTATACAAGTGAACAGATGCTCCCCAAACTCCGTGATGACAACGCTCCAGAGCAAGCAGCGAACGTAACGATGTTACCAGGTATCGTCGGGAAATCATTAGCGATGCCGGATATCCATTGGGGATATGGGTTCCCCATTGGTGGTGTCGCTGCGACTGATGCAGATGAAGGAGTTATTTCTCCCGGGGGAGTAGGTTTTGACATCAATTGTCTCTCTGGGGATGCCATGATTCTGCATGAACACGGGTATACAAAGAAAATTAAGGATTTTGAACGTAATTGGAGGAGCGAACATATTCAATGTGCAAACTATGGGAAGAAAATTATCAATACACCAATCAATGCGTTTATGAGATTTCCCACAAAAAAAAGTATCTGTGAGGTTTCAACAGAGAGTGGGAAACGCTTGGTGTCAACTGAGGATCATCCGTTTTATACACCTGCGGGTATGATTCCTCTGAAGGATCTCGCTGTAGGTGATCGAGTGGCAGTGAATCCTTTTGAGGGTGTGGAATTTTATGAGCCATCAGATACTTTGATTGTTACTGAAGAAGACATTTCTAGATGTCCGTTTAAAAAACAGATTACTCAGGTTATTGCTGAGTTGAAAAAACGAGGCCTTCTGCCATTACGTATGAATAACGAAAAACTCCCGTATTTACTGAAATTAATTGGGTATATCCTTGGGGACGGTACCATGTATTTTACCAAGGAGAAAGGAACGATATGGTTGTATGGAGAACCCAAAGATCTTGAAATGATACAAGCTGATATTACAAAATTGGGTTTTACCGCGTCTAAAATATATAAACGGGAGCGTTCTCATAAAATTGAAACCACGTATGATACAGTACGTTTTCAGAGAACGGAATATAGTGTGAAAACCACCGCATCGAGTCTTGCAGTGTTATTCTGGGCGATGGGTGTCCCAGTTGGGAATAAATGTGCTCAAGAGTATCTTCTTCCTCAGTGGGTTTTTGGTTTGGAGTTATGGCAGAAACGATTATTGTTAGCCTCGTTTTTCGGGGCAGAACTTTCTTCTCCGTCTACCGTGACACATCATGGGTATAATTTTTACTGTCCTATACTCTCTATGAATAAACACGAGAAGCTGGTTGGGAATGGACGACGGTTTCTTACACAAATTAGGGATCTTCTTGCTTGTTTTGATGTGAAAGCTTCTCTTATCCGTGAGAGAAAGGAATATGTGAACAAAGAGGGAAATGTTTCATTTCGATTGAGACTTGAGATTTCTGCTTCGCCAGGAAACCTTCTTTTTCTCTGGAGTCGTGTTGGATTTGTTTACAATAAAAAACGAAGCTGTCTCGCAAATCTAGCAGTCCATTATTTACATGTAAAACAGACTGTTTTAAGAGAACGACGGGAGGCTGAAATAACAGCGAAAAAATTAAAGAAAAAAGGTTTCACAAGGGTAGAAATCTACGAACGTCTTAAATCCTCCTATGTGAACTTTCGTTTTATAGAGCGTTCATTATATGAAGATCGAAAAACCTCTCCGAGGATAGCCTCCGGGTTTCCCCATTTTCATGCGTTTATCGATGCGTATACTCAAGGCTTAGGAGATTCGGGACTTGTTTGGGATACTCTCAAAGTAAAAACCACGGCTGGGTCGGAGCCGTTCGTTTATGATTTCACAGTTGCTGATTATCATCATAACTTTATCGCTAGTCAGTTCGTTGTTTCTAACTGTGGCGTGAGGCTCGTGCGGACCAATCTTCATAGCAGCGATTTAAATATGAAAAAAATTCAGGAACTGATTGATCAAATGTTTGTGAATGTTCCCGCTGGTTTGGGTTCTAAGGCGAAAGTTCGTCTCAGTAAAAAACAGCTCGACGATGTACTACTGCTGGGGGCGAAATGGGCAGTAGAGAACGGGTATGGTTGGGATAAGGATATCGAGTTTTTAGAGGAGAACGGATGCCTGCAAGGTGCCCAGGTGTTAAAAATTTCGGAGAAAGCGAAACAGCGGGGTGCTCCTCAGTTAGGCTCCTTGGGGGCAGGAAATCATTTCCTTGAGATTCAGAAGGTGGCTGAGATCTACGATCCTGTTGCTGCGAAAATCTATGGTGTTACTGGTATTGATCAAATTATGGTGATGATTCATACGGGTTCCCGCGGTTTTGGGCATCAAGTATGCACCGATCATTTACAGGTGTTAGAACAAGCGGTTCGTAAATATAACATCCAGCTTCCTGATCGGCAACTTGCCTGTGCCCCAGTAAAATCAAAAGAAGGTCAAGAGTATTTGAATGCGATGGCGTGCGCTGCGAATTTTGCTTGGTGTAACCGACAGATGATCGTCCATTGGGTGCGGGAATCCTTCGAGCATGTCCTCCAGCAAAAAGCAGAAGACCTCAGGATGGAGATTATCTACGATGTCTGCCATAATATCGCGAAACTTGAGGAACATGAGGTGGACGGGAAAAAACAGAAAGTCTATGTTCATCGGAAAGGAGCGACTCGAGCGTTCGGCCCTGGGAAAACCGAGGTTCCATTGAAATACCGGGATGTTGGTCAACCCGTACTCATCCCTGGTGATATGGGGACGGAAAGCTATCTTCTGCGGGGGACGAAAGAGGCAGAGGAAACATTCGGGTCTACCTGTCATGGGGCTGGTCGTGTGATGTCTCGGCATCAAGCGGTTCAGAACTGGCGTGGGGAAGCGATCATGAAGATGCTAAAACAGAAGGGTATCTATGCGCATCCTGCGAGCTGGAAGGTGATGGCGGAGGAGGCCCCTGATGCGTATAAGGATGTGAGTCAAGTTGTTGATGTGACGCATGGTGCTCGCTTATCATTGAAGGTTGCGAGACTTGTTCCTCTTGGAGTTGTGAAAGGATAACCATGTCTATTGTGTCGTTTCTGATATGGTTTCACCAATTAGTTTTAAATGCTAGAAGCACATGTAGGAACATTGGTTGGATGGTGATGCAAGAGTGAATGATGATGTTACAGTGATTAGTTTTGAGGAGATTGATCTGAAGAATGCGACGGTGATCGCTGGTTTTCCCTCGATAGGGTTGGTGAGTACGATTGTCGCGAATTATTTGATTGATGCGTTAGGGTTGCGGCAGATTGGTGCATTGGATTCTCCGCAGTTTCCTACGCTTTCTGTGGTTCATACGGGTGAGCCGTTATCTCCGGTTCGGATTTATGCGGGTATACTGGGGAATGGTCGGAAGATTGCGGTGTTTGTCTCTGAGTTTAAACCGAAGCCGAATTTGATTAGTTCGTTGTCGAATACGATCATGAAGTGGGTGAAGGAGAAAGGGTGTGATCTGTTGATTTCTCCGGAGGGTATGGTGGTGGAGGGGAAATCGACGGAGGAGGAGAACGTAGCTGAGGCGTATGCGATTGGTTCGACGGAGAAAGCCCGTGTTATGTTGCGGGATAAGCATATCCCTGAGTTTAAGAACGGGATTATTGCTGGTGTTTCTGGGGTGTTGTTGAATCAGGGGAGACATGAGGGTTTTGATGTGATTGCGATTCTTGCTGAGGCGCATCCGAATTATCCTGATGCTAGGGCTGCGGCGTCCTCGTTGAATGTGATTGCGTCGTTGCTTGCGGTGGAGATTAATGTGATCCCGTTGTATGATGAGGCAGGTCGTATTGAGAAGCAGTTGCAGAAGTTCCATAAGCAGGCGAAACCGGTGGTGTCTGGGCAGGGGACTGCGTCTCAGCCGAACATGTACGGGTAACCCCGTTGTTTTTTCCTTTTTTTCTTCTTTTTTTATTGGTTATGGTTAGGTTTAAAACTAGTGTTGTGTATGATGGATGTTGTATGAAGGGTATTCCGAAGACTCATCCGCGGTATCTTTCTCTGGTGACTCGGGAGCGGATTGCTGAGGCGATGAAGGAAGGATTAGTTCATGAGACTGGTTTGATTGCGCATGGGCGTGGGGAAGCGTTTGATTATCTCCTTGGTGAGATGACGATTTCACCGGCGGATGCGGCGATGAAGGTGGCTGCTATGGTGTTGGTTCATGCGCGTAATCCTGTTATTTCTGTGAATGGGAATGTGGTTGCGCTTGCTGCTGAGGAGTGTGTAGCGCTTGCTGGGGCGGTTCCTGCGTTTCTTGAGGTGAATTTGTTTCATCGGTCGTCTGAGCGGGTTCAGAAGGTTGCTGACGAGCTTCGAAGGTATGGTGCTAAGGAGGTGCTTGGTGAATCGGCTGATGCGGTGATTCCTGGTCTTGCGCATGATCGCGCCCTGTGTACGAAAAAGGGGGTTTTTTCTGCGGATGTTGTCGTGGTGCCGTTGGAGGATGGGGATCGGTGTGAGGCGTTGCGTCGGATGGGGAAGACCGTGGTCGCTATTGATTTGAATCCGTTATCTCGGACGGCGAGAGCAGCGAGTGTCACCATCGTGGATAATGTGGTTCGTGCGTTACCGCGTCTTGTGTATTGGGTTGGTGTGATCCGCACGGGGAAGGCTGGTCATGTGGAGGAGCTGGTTGGTCGGTGGGATAACGAGGGGAACCTGTGTGAGGTGATGGGGTTTCTCTCCAAAAGACTTAATGCCTTGTTTTGAGATACGGTGGATATGATGATACTTCGAAGTCATTATTCAACAGAGGTTACGAAGAAGGAGTACGACACGGTAATCACGGTAGCTGGCTGGGTTGAAGACATCCGGAATATCGGGTCTTTAGCGTTCGTGATTCTTCGTGATCGTCAGGGGACGTCGCAGATTACGGTGTTGAAGAAGAAAAACCCTGAGTTGTTTACGAAGTTGACCTCTCTTTCTCGTGAGTCTGTTATATCGGTGAAGGGGTTGTGTAAGGCGAATGAGAAGGTGAGGAACGGGTATGAGGTGCTGCCTGATGAGGTGGTGGTGTTATCTGTTGCGGAGACGCCATTGCCGCTGGGGGTGGTGGATAAGGTTGACGCTGATTTTGATACGCGGTTTGAGAACCGGGTGATTGATCTGCGGAAACCGCGGAATCGTGCGGTGTTTACGATTCGGAGTGCGGTGCTTGGTGCCGTGGATGAGTATCTGCGTTCTCAGGATTTTGTTGAGGTTCATACGCCGAAGATTATCGCGAGTTCTTCTGAGGGGGGGACGGATATGTTTCGTCTGCAGTATTTTGAGCGGGAGGCGTTTCTTGCGCAGTCTCCGCAGTTGTATAAGCAGAGTCTGATGGCGACCGGGCTGGATCGAGTGTATGAGATCGCCTGGTATTTCCGCGCGGAGGAGCATAATACGCGTCGGCATCTGAATGAGTCGACCGCGGTGGATCTGGAGATGGCATTCATCAGTAGTGAGGAGGACGTGATGCATGTGCTGGAGCATCTGGTTCATGCGATGTGGAAACGAGCAGGTGAATGCTCGAAAGAGTTGGAACTCCTTGGGAAAACCGTCACGGTGCCTCGTGTACCGTTCCCGCGGGTGACGTATGATGATGCTGTACTGCGGTTGCAGAAACGCGGCTCCAGTGTGAGCTGGGGTGCGGATCTGGGGACCGAGGATGAGCGTCTCCTTGGGGAGATCATGAATGAGGAGGGCAAAGACTTCTATTTCATTACGCGGTATCCTTTGGCGTCGAAACCGTTTTATACGATGCCGGAGGGGGAGAAGTACTCCCGCGGTTTTGATCTGGAGTGTAAAGGCGTTGAGGTCGCATCGGGGAGTCAGCGTATCCACGAGGTTGGGTTGCTGCAGGAGCGGATGATTGCGTGCGGGTTAGATCCCGCAAGTTTTTCTTCGTATCTGGATGCGTTTCGTTTTGGGATTCCGCCGCATGGCGGGTTCGGGTTTGGTATCGAGCGGTTTTTGATGCAGCTGCTGGATCTGGATAACATCCGTGAGTGTATGTTGTTCCCGCGTGATCGCACCCGGTTAACCCCCTGAAACAGTGAGGAGAATTAGTTTTCCTTTATCTTTTTTTTATGAGTGTATGAGGGTATTCTGTGGGTGATGATACATCGTTTCATCGGTTGTATCCGTCAATAAAAAAAATCGTGTCTGTTATAGGGTACGTATAAAAAGAGACTGAAAAAATAAAATAAAAAAAGAGAGGGGTAGGAGAGTTGTACTCTCCTAAAGAGTTGTGTCGTGTGTCTCTTGACTTCTTTATATCAGGTTGATCTCTCGGAGTTCTCCAGATTGGAGACCGATGATTACCTGGAAGGTTCGAGAACCTTTGAACACGACAGAGATGCTGTCGCCGTTGTAGGTGACTTTACCAGCTACTGCTTGAGCGAACACAGGGCTGAGAACCGTATCAGCTTTTAAGACTCCGTTCGCTGCGTTGCGAGCGGCTTCTTGGGCTTTCAGGTTCGCAAGGGTGTTTGGACCCAGGCTTGCTTTCGCGCGTTGGACAATCTTG
>JAZDGT010000016.1:0-24075 GCA_043806635.1 Methanobacteriota archaeon
GCGATCTTCTCTGGGACGAAACGGCGATTTGGTGAATACCTTTTCAGTCTAAAGGCTCGATTTCGGCGGATCGAAGTATGGTTGCGAACTATCCTGTGGAATGTACTTATCTACCCGAGGTGAGAATAATTACACAAAGCACGAATAAACACAAAAATTACAAAACGGAAAAAACAACAAATCTTCTCATTTTTTTTTCGCTATTCAGGGATGTTCTATTTCTTCCCTCGTATCCTTTTTCGTTTGCTTGTCATCAGTACTACCCTGCCCCATACACATATTTTTTTTCTTCTGCGTATACGAAATAAGGCTAATACCAATCGTACAAATAAGAACCGTCCCTAAAATCACCACAAACGCGATATCCCCAAAAAAGAACTCCTCCACATTCGGCATCAAATGTTGGATAAGGATAGGACCATACAACGATGCAAGAATGGCTGCTGCCAGACCACGGGGCAGCATCACCATCATCGTTTGTTGATCATCTAACGCAAATCCGCCCTTATAAGTCGATACACGTACCGCCAGATACCGCAACCCGAACAGAACAAAAACAATAACAACCCCTATGATAACAAACTCGATTTTTTGAAAACTCGCAATAATCCCCAGATACACAAAGAAAAACGTCCGGATTATAAAAGAAATCAACGAATGAAACTGTTTCGTCTGCTGATCCATATCATAGCCATCACCAGAATAATCCATCATCGTCAACACTTTCTTTCCATTACCTAACACCAAACCAAACACGAGACAAGAGATAGCGCCAGCACCAGAGCCCCCCTCCTCTACCCCAATCAACAAAGTCGTCAGTGAATACACAAGAAACACGATCGCGAGCGTTAAGATATAAGAAAATTCAATGCTCCTCACTTTCTGCATGATCGGCAACCATACCAACCCTAATACAAAACCCAAGACTGCGCCAACAGAAAACGTACTCACCAGATTCTTGATACCGACACCAAGATTAATCCCGCCACCAAACGTTACCATATACACAATCGCAAGAACCACCACGATACACAAAATATCAGTCACGATACTCTCAATAGACAACACCGTTTTCGTCTTCGCCTCAAGATTCTTCAACCTCCCTGCTAACGGAATCACAATCGGACCACTCGTCCCACCAATCACTGCACCAAGAACCACTCCCACAATCACACTATTCTCCAACGAAAGAGCTAGAACACCTGATGCCGATAGAGCAACCACAACCACCAGCGACCCAACAATACTAAACACGAACCCAACCACAGACATCAAGAGTCCTCGTGGTGCTCCACGAAAAAGCTGATGTAAATCAGTGGTAATCCCACCATCAAACAGAATAATCACAATGGTAACCGCACCCACAAACTCTGAAAAACTTTGCAACACGGTAGGGTTCACATCACTCCGAATATTAAAGAAAAACCCAACCGCTAAACCAAAAAACAATAACCAAATAATACTTGGTATCTGTGTCTTATTAAAAATATAGTTCCCAATAAAACCAAGAACCATGATAACTCCTATAGTTACCAAAGCTCCAACAACATCCAACATATGGAATGAACATAAACCAATTTACGAATTTAAAACTTCTTATATTTTTTATCGACACAGTCATCTCAAGTGAAAAACCCTATAAACAAATCTGCCCATATCACAAGAGATTATGAACATCACCTGGTTTAAACACGCAATCATTTACCATATCCTCATTGACAGATTCGCCGGATATCCCTCAACAAAAAACTGGGAAACACCAACATTCCTCGGAGGAATACTCAATGGAATCACTGAAAAAATCTCCTACCTGAACGACCTCGGAATCAACACTATCTGGATATCACCGTTTTATCAAACATCAGCATACCATGGATACCACATCACCGACTTCTACCAGGTTGATCCTCACTATGGGACTCTTGAAGACCTGAAAACACTAATTCAGACCATCCATCAAAACAACATGCGCATTATAGCTGATTTCGTCCCCAACCACTGCTCAAAAGAACACCCCTACTTCAAAGATGCACAACACGACAGAAACAGCCCTTACCAGGATTGGTTTTATTTCACACACTGGCCAGACGAGTACCAGTGTTTTCTAAGCATAAGAGAAATACCAAAAATCAACCTCGACAACCAAGAAGCACGGCATCATATTATCACCGCAGCAGAATATTGGTTAAACCTGGGATTAGATGGTTATCGACTCGACCACGTCATTGGTCCCTCTCATGATTTCTGGAAAGAATTCACCACGACGATTAGAACTAAACATCCGACTAGTATACTAATAGGAGAAGCATGGATGCACGGAATAAAAAGACACGAACTCCAAACCCTACACATCACCCACAAATACTTGAAATGGCTTCATGGTGCTGTCTCAGATACCCTATTCAAAGAATACATAGGAGAACTTGACGGCGTCCTCGACTTTCGAGTACAACAACTCATAAAAAACCTAATCATAGACCGGAAAATATCAATCAAAACTTTCTATAAACTCCTCAAAAACCATTACAATCAATTTCCAAAAACCTTTTTTTTACCAACCTTTCTGGATAATCATGACATGGACCGGTTTCTTTTCTTGTGTGGTAACGACATAGAAAAACTACAACAAGCAGCACGACTTCAATTCAGCCTACCACAACCAGTCATCATTTATTATGGAACCGAAAGTGGAGTAACACAAACCCAGTCAATCTGGAAAAACCCATCATATGGTGACCTTCAAGCAAGACAACCGATGAACTGGGATCAGCAAAACACTGCTTTGATACAATTTTATAAACAAGCTATAGCACAGAAAAAAGACGAAAAAAATTAACCATGCATACTTTTTTTTAGATTATTCTGAGAATCCCTTCGAAACAAACCAAGCCATTGATTCTTTCTCATCCACAAGCTTCCTATCCGTATACAGCCGCGTCTTCAACAACGTTGACATTCCTTGAGGAACGGTCACCTTCAGCGATACCGCTACTTTCTCCTGCGGAGTAATTTTTAATACTGTAGAGCTTTCTTGGTTAAACATGAGAGTATCCTCTGAAAAAAACGCTGCTTTTACTTCGACATTTGTTGCATCTGCAGTACCAATATTTTGTATTAGAACCTGTATTTTAACAAAATCAGTTCCATCTCGTCCCGTGTATCGTGTCGCATTTTTCCAATGATGAACTAATAATGGTCGCCTGATAATAGGGTAAACGGTCACGTTTATCGTATCTTTGTATTCTGGGGGTACATCACCCACCATCCATTGCGTCCGAGTGCTCTCAAGATAATAATACTGGGAGATAAAATATGAATACTCCTGAAGTTCGTTTTCTAAATGCACACCAACCGCCATATGATTTGGGAGTCGCAGAAGAGACACATTATAACCCAGAGTATGAAGCAATGATGAAAGTAGGATTGCTTTATCCTCACAATCACCTTGCTGATCGTATACCATCTCAACAGGGTATCGTGGGTACTCATATGAAGCGTTATTTATATCATCAATGACATAGTCCATACTTTGAACAAAGGATGCGATCGCGTTCACCTGCTCTGATTCCTCTGAGTACGTACCAAGTTCTTGTACGAGCTGTCCAGCAACGACTGCGAGGGAATCATCATCATATGGGTCAAACACGTATGCTGCATAGTCTTCTAGGAGAAACCGGGGGAGATTATGATAATACTCATAGAGACAATCAGCGATGGGAATTCGAAGATGTCGTTGTCCTTTATAATTCCAGTCATAGACAATTACCGGATTGTTTTTTTCTGGAGATATTAATGAGGTAAAGGAACATACTTGTTTATCATTCAAATCTTTTAGAATGATAGCAAGGGCGGTATCCCCATAGGGGATTTCATTCAAATAGAGTGAACAACAAAGAGTTGTTTGTTGACCTGGGAGTATAACAGTTGGTAGGAGGTAGGTTGTTGTCTGTTTCCCGATGATCTCTACTTCAACAGTGTGAGGGTACATGGGGATATCCCCCTGATTGAATACGGTGATATTTAACCCGACCAGTGAAAGAGTAGTGTCGTCTTCGTCGTCAGTGGACCAATATCCCTTTATGTTCTTAATCGACAGATTTCCTCCATTAAACTGGTAGGTCTGATGAAAAATTTGTCGTTCATATTGATCAACAACTGTGAATTGATACGTGCGTTGTTCTGGGGTTATGCGATAGGAATCCAATGGGAGGAATACGGTAAAAGACCCTTTATAATAGCTGTCAGTGAACAATACTTCCTTTTCCATGGTAGAAAAGGTGAGTGTGACAAGATCCGAGGTGTTACAGTTCATCTGTAAACCAGGGATGCCATCTTGATCGCAAACCACTGTTGATATAACAGTAAACGTTGTCCCCATGAGATAGGTGCACCCTGAGAATACTCCTAGAATACAGCAGAAGATTACTCCGAGGCATACTGGTTTTTTCTTGGTCATATACTAATCAGTTTTTTTTCTATCACTGCAGCTAGTCGTTTCATCCCTTCTTTTATTTGTTCATTCGTAGAATACGAAAAATTCAACCGCATTGAACGTCCGCCACCATCATCGACATGAAACGCTTTCCCGTGGACATAGGCGACTTTATTTTTTAATGCATCTAGAAACATAATCTCTGTATCGATACCCTCAGGGAGGGTTACCCAGGAGAACATGCCTCCTTTTGGTCTGTGGCATGTGTATCCTTGTGGGAAATATTGTTCCATCGAGCGCATCATGATATCTCGTTTTGGTTTATACATTTCAATGATCTTCATGATGTGGAGATCGAGCGAACCCGTCCGTATGAATTCGTTCGCGATGTATTGTGTGAATGTGTTCGTACAGAGATCTAATGCTTGCTTACATAACGCCATTTTCCGGGTGATCTCCTCAGAGGCAATTGTCCATGCTAATCGGAACCCTGGAGATAGAATCTTTGAGAAGGTAGACATGTATATCACTCGGCCTTCATCATCAAATGCTTTAATGGGTTTTATTGATGTTCCATCATATCTGAGTTTTCCGTAGGGGTCATCCTCAACGATGATGAGATCGTATTCTCGTGCGAGTGTAATCATCTTTTTTCGTCGAGATTCTGGTAATACTACGCCGGCAGGGTTCTGAAATGTGGGGATGGTGTAGATAAACTTAGGAGTGATCTCGTCACGCTGCATTTTCTTAATACATTCCTCTAATAAATCGATGTTCATACCATCTTTATCCAATGGAACCCCAACAAGATTTGCCTCGTAACTCCGAAACGCATTAATTCCTCCAAGGTACGATGGGGATCCGACAATTGCTGTGTCACCAGGATTTAAAAACAGTTTACCAACGGTATCTAACGCTTGTTGAGATCCGCTCATGATGATGACGTTCTCTGCAGTAACGTTTTTCATCCCATCCTTATATGAACGCTCTGCGAGTACGTCTTTTAACTCTTTCATACCTGAGGTTGGACCATATTGTAACGCGTTTTTCCCTTGATGTTCTAAGACGTTAGCTATCACGCTTTGTAAATCTTGAATAGGAAATGATAACGGGCTTGGTAATCCACCAGCAAACGAGATAATCTCAGGATCTTGGGTGACTTTGAGCAGTTCGCGTATTTCTGATTTACGCATTTTTCCTGCTCGGTCTGAGTATAATCTCGTCACATCAATCATGAAAACCCCGCAGTCCGGTGAATAGTTTTTACTTTTATATGGATTTCTAATACAGTTAAAAAAATAAGGGAAAATTATGAGCCTCGTTTATTTTTTTACATTACGGGAAAATAATGCTTTTAAATGCTCCTCAAATGCAGGCATTACTTCAACGGTCTCCCAATCAAGGTTAAAACGATGGATAAATAATGCAAGCTGTTCATCTGAATTGAATGTCTTTTTATCTTTGAGAAACATACAACTTGATTGTTCAGGGCTAAATTGTTCTTTCTTCATGTTCTCACCATTAATAGATTACGAGCTATTTATATGTTTTTCCTAACGATTTTTTTTTAAATTAATACGGCAGTTTATTCGAATAGTTTGATTAAAAAAAATTTTAGAATAAAATAGAATACAACAGTAATATTTTTTTTCTTGATATTTGGTGATGTTGTTTTTTTCCGTAAGTTCTGTTTAAATCTGAGTGTAATATTTATGTACGTATTATTCCTGTAACTTCCTATACCACAATATTTATATATGGTATATATTAATATTATTAGTAGTACGCGTATGATCGTCAGGGTGAGATTGATTGATTTTTTGAAAAATACCATAATCTGCCTTATTTTTTTATTAATGATTATACCTATATTGTCCCCTCAAACTAGCGCATATCATGTTGAAAACCAGGTTAACGAAACCAACGTAAAAACGAGTAGTATAATACTCGCATTTTCATTTCAAACACCAACGATAACGAAAGATGAACAAGGATTTGATTCTGTGATGATTAACGGGTTAGAAAGTTATGGAGTACCTGGAGCACCAATTCTTCCTGTAGAAAGTTTTCAGATTCTCATCCCACCAGATAATACCCTTGAAAAATATACGGTTAGTACGGGTACACCAATACCACTCCCTGGTTCTTATCTAGTATCTCCTGGTCAGACACCGATACCAGTTGATTCCCTCGATTCAGTGTATAATACACCACCAAATAATACTATTTATTCCTCAAATACAACCTTTCCACTTGTAACGTGTACACAAAAGGGGATTCAATCATTCCGCGGGTATTCCATTGGATTATTTGTTTTGTATCCTGTTCAGTATATACCTGCTTGTCGACAACTAAAATATTTCGATCAAATAACAGTTGAAATCACTTTTATTCCAAACCATGAAAAAAAAGGGTTATCACAATCCTATCGTGGATTAGTACAAGATGAACAGAGAGTTCAAGAGAAGGTCATGAATCCCAGAGATGTACAATGGTATCGAGAAAGTAACCCCATAATGAACGATGAACCTGGATATGACTTGTTACTAATTACAAACGAGTCATTACAATCTGGTTTCCAACGACTTATAACTGATCATGAACAGAGAGGTATTCGGACTCAGGTCAAACTCTTTGGTGTTGATATCCAAATTGGTGATACGTACGAACAATCTTGCATCAATATTCGTAATTTCATTAGACAAGAATACGAGGAACAAGGTATCCAGTATGTCTTAATCGGTGGTGATATCGACATCATCCCAGCGGCATACCTGTTTTATGATCATATTCCTTCTGATTTGTACTATACTTGTCTTGATGGCTCCTTCAATTCTGATGGTGATGCAATTTGGGGTGAGCCAACAGATGGTGGGGATATTCCTGGAGGAGATGGTGATGTTGATCTTGTTTCCGAGATTTATATTGGACGCGCCTCGGTCGGGAACCTGACTGAAGTTGGGAATTTTGTGAACAAAACACTTACGTATCTCACTACAAGTATTAGTGATGAGTATCTCAGTCGAATCATCATGCTTGGAGAGTATCTGGGTGGGAACAACTGGGCGGGAGACTCATTAGATCAAATGATTAATGGTTCCAATAGTAATCAGTATACAACTGTAGGAATCCCAGATACGCTGTATTCGTTGTATCAAATTGAGCGCATCTATGACCGCGATTGGCAGCAGCATGGGTGGCCTCAACCTCGCCATATTCACGATGGTGGTTGGTCTCGTTTTGTCATCATTGATCGTATTAATAGCGGCGTCCATATCATCAACCATTTCGGTCATTCCGGTGATTTTTATAATATGAAATTAGACATCTATTGGAATTCCTCGGATATTGATCAAATTACGAACGATGAATATTGTTTCATTTATTCACAAGGATGTGATGCCGGGAGTTTTGATACGGATGCTGCTCCCTGGCGCCCTGATTGTATCGCAGAATATTTCACCGTGAAGATGAGTCATGGTGCGTTTGCGGGGATTTGGAATACGCGATCAGGATGGATTGGTCCATCGAATTATTTCCATCGACAATTTTGGGATGCCGTCTTTGGTGAAGGAATCACTTTGATAAGTCAGGCGAATCAGGATTCTAAAGAGGATAATCGCTGGATGATTGATAGTTATAATCATCGTTTTTGTTATTATGAGTTGATGTACTTTGGTGATCCTACGCTTGAGTTTAAACTGTTGAATCCAAAACGCAATGTTGCTATTCCTAATTTAGTGGTATCAGAACATGTTCAACTCGGTCCAGAACTTCCCTTAGATGTCGGTGTTGTAAACACGGGAGTAATTAACGAGACCAATGTTGTCGTGCAATTCCTTGTTGATGGAATGATACAAAGTACACAAGTCATTCCTTTTCTAGAGCATCATACATTATACAATCTCTCGTTTATTTGGCACGTTCCTCATGTTGGAGTGTTTAATGTGTCTTTTTATATTTTTATTCGAGGTGTCCGCGAAGAAATCATCTGGGATAATGATATTTTCCGTCGGGTAATCGTTGGTGTGTACAACCAAAACACGACTGAATGCTTTATAAAAATCCAGGATGCAATCAATGATCCAGATACAATGGATAATCATAAACTATTGATTCCCTCTGGTGTATATCCAGAATCAATAATCGTGACGAAAAACATTGAATTGCATGGAAAAAATCCAAAGACCACTTTTATTACAGGACGTACGCCATCGTTTACACCAGCACCAGCGATTTCAATAAAAAAAACTGGTGTTACAGTCTTGAATACCCATGGAGTAAATCTTACCGGTGTAACCATTAAAAATTGTTCCACAGGTGTCTTTATTCGTTCCGCTGTGAATACACGCATCGAGGGTTTAAACATCTCCACAGTAAATGGAATAGGCGTGTATCTTTCCTCCGCAGTGAATACGGTTCTCACGAATACTGATATTATCAAAAACAACGTGGGAGCATCAATCGATTCACACTCAGAAAACAATAAGATATACCATAATTATTTTAACAATAGTCAAAACGCCGTCGATTACAGTAGTTCCACTTCATGGGATGATGGCTACTACCTCGATGATATGATTCACATCAGTGGGGGGAATTACTGGAGTGACTATCAAGGTTCAGATGAACTCCGAGGACCAAATCAAAACCTCTCCTACGGATCAGATGGAATTGGTGACACAGCCTATAGGATATCCAACAGTCGATATGATCATTATCCACTCATGACCCATTATCACGGCACACTTCCCGGTATCTATTACGTTGATATCCACAACAGTGCTGGACCCTGGAATGGAACCCTTGAACATCCCTACCAATCAGTTCAACAAGCACTCGATAACGTGAGTATGAATGGAGATACCGTCTATGTATTCCCTGGAACGTATGCGGAAGATGTACGAATCATGCACCCGTACATAAGATTGATAGGTCAGAACCAACAAACCACTCTTATAACCGGGAACATCTATAACTCCATCGTAACTATTTACAACAACATCAATGGAGTCACCATCACCGGTTTCACCTTTGAATACGATGGACAAGCATGGGATGGCACAGGGATTCAGGTGTTTTCAAACAACAACACTATCACGAAGAATATTTTTACGAGGAATCGAGAAAGCGCCATACGACTCTGGAAATCTAAGAATACAACAATAACGGAAAATACTATTCAAAATAATGATAATGGCGGAATTATTATTGATCAGTCTCAACAGATCCTCATCCGAAATAACACCTTCATTTCGAACGGTATCCGTATTCAAGGAAATGAAATTGAAGATTGGAATACCCACATCATAGAAAATAACACTGTGAATAACAACAAAGCTATACTGTATTATAAAAACATAGTTGGGTTTTCTGTTCCCTCAAATGCAGGACAAGTCATACTCGCAAATTGTTCAGAGATGATTCTTGATGGGTTGACGATACTGGGAGTCGATAACGGTGTACAACTCGGATTCTCCAATCATAACATAATAAAGAATTCTGATATCGAAGATACAATTTGTGGAATTACTCTATACAACTCATCGTTTACAGAATGTACGAATAATACTCTAACCAATAGCTACTACTATAGTATTTACAGTGAGGGTTCGTCATCAACTGTGTTCTACTGCAACAATTTTAATCAGGCGAGCGTCGGACTATACCTCAGAGAAAACTGCGTCGATGCACGAATCCAACAAAACACCTTCACCAATTGCTACGGTTCCATTGTTCTCATTAACGTCAATGATTCTCTTATCCAAGACAATGTGATCACCAGCGACGAAAACTACGGTACCGGCATTGATGTTTATCTTTCATATCGGAATATCATCAAAAATAACTATATAGCAGGACATGAACTTGGTATCAATGGATACGAGATATACAATAATACCTTTATTGAAAACACGTTATGGTACAACAGTGCGTATAACCTCTATTTCTATTATACTCAAAACAATACCCTCTATCATAATAACTTTTTTATCCAATGGGCTTTCACCGCATCAGATAATGGGAATAACACTTGGTATAACCCAGAGCTTGAAGAGGGGAATTACTGGGTTCTCTATGATGAACCAGCTGAAGGTGCGTGGGATAATGACACAAACGGTATCATCGATACCCCCTACCATATTTTTGAAGGAAACAATGTTGATAATTATCCGTTAGCATCACCCTTTGATTGTACACCTCCTTATATTATGCAAATTCGTATTGATCCTCCTGTTCAGGCACCAGGGGGAGAAATCACTGTGAATTGTACCGTGATTGATAACATCTGCGTCTCTCAAGTCTACCTTAATCTCACTGGACCTGAAGGATATCCTCCTGAAAACATTCAACTCTACCATGTTCCCAATACAGATTACTACACTACAACCCTTCACCTGACTTACCTAGGACTCTATCAATGCCAAATCTGGGCGGTTGATACATCAGATAATAGTGCATTATCCCTTCTCCAAGACATCACTATTCAACCACCTGATTATATCCAGATAACGCAATCACCGGGTGGGTTTCCCCTACAAAGTACAACAATTGGAACAGAATTTCAGCTTACTGGATATGCCTCAGCCTACAACAACACCTACGGATACATCGGGCTTGTTCAAGTTAACTGGTTCGTTGAAACCTCACCCTCAAATGCTTACACCGAGCCACCTGAAGGAACCATGTCCCGATTCAACTCAGGAACCATCCCTGATTATTCAGCAACCTGGATCGCTGATGACGGATACGGGAATCAAGCCCAAGTCGTCTTTCACATCATTAATTCTCCCATCTTTGTTGATGATGATGCTGAATCGGGTTGGTATGATGAAACCCATGTGTCTTCGATCACCGAAGCACTCAGCATCGTTTCTTTTGGTCAAACCATCACTGTAAATACTGGCATCTACCCGGAAAATATTGTGATAGATAAACCAGTAAAACTTGTTGGTGAAAACCAAACCCTTACTGTTATAGATGGACAACAAATAATTGACGTCATCACCATTATCGCAAACAATGTCGTCGTGACTAATTTTTCAGTCACAAACAGTAGTCAATCATGGGATTTTTACTCAGGTTTTGGAATTGGATTATATACTTCACATAATACAATTTCACGTTGTCTTATTACAAAGAACAATCATGGTATCGTCAGTAGCGGATCAGATAATAATATCACTGGTAATATTATTGAGAATCAAACGAGAGTTGGCATCTTAATCTATAGCGGATCGAAAAATCTGATTCAGGAAAACACTTTTTCGAACAATTCAGAATGTGCCATCTATTTAGAGGATACAACGCAAAACATTCTAAAAAATAATCATATATCTATTATTGATGTCTATTACATTGGGTATGGTATTGCACTCAACATGAATACCTATCAGAATATAATAGAAGCAAATTCAATTACAACCCTTGAAAGTGAAGAAGGATATAGTTGGGGCATCGGACTCTGGCAAGCATCGAACAATATCATAACAAAAAATTACATTTATAATAATTCTGAGGGCATTAACCTGTTTGGTTCCTGTGATAACCTTATTACAGAAAATACATTTATCAATAATAGTAATTGTGGAATAGAGATCTGGTATTCCTGGCTTGAGACGTATTCTGTGCGTAATCGCATTTATCACAATAACTTCATCAATAACCTCATCTCAAATGTTATTATCACTGGTATAGGTCATAACAACTTTTGGGACGACGGATACCCCTCAGGGGGTAACTACTGGGATGATCATGTATGTACAGGTAACCCTAGTGATGGATCACAACCGTACACGATCGATAACGAAAATATCGATCACTACCCCTATCAAGATCCAAATGGCTGGATATCCTAATTCGGGGGGAGCGCGTAAAATCGATAACGCCTGTACAACACCATTTAAATAGTATCGTGCAAATAATAGTTAGTATATAAGGAGAAACTCAACACAAAATATTTAAAGAATAAAATACTATATAAACGATAAATAGGGAGATAATATAATGATAAATCGCAGGAGTCTTAGAATTAATCAACTACATAAACAACTCACTGTCCTACTCTGTTTACTTCTCTGTACCACCACGCTTTTCAATATACCAATCGTATTCGCTGATGAGAATCCCTCGAATTCCTCCGACTATCAATTTACAGTAACTTTTCCCTCTTTTAAATCCACCCAAGTGACTGGGGCTGACGGTACGCAATACATCCAATATACCCCCCCTGAGGAGTACCAGTTACTCATGGAACCGGGTAAACCGAAGCTGCTAACTCAAAGTGTTTACGTCCGTGTTCCTCTTGATGCTCAACAGATTAAACTGGAAATATTGAATTATCAATCACAATGTCTTACACTTCCCTTGGATATCTATCCTGCAGAAACCCCACAAGTTAAACACGAAAACGATGTGAAGTATGTCGAAGATGTATTCTATAAAAATCAAGAATTTTATTCATCAGAACAAGAATGGTATCCCTCACAAATAGCTAATATCGTTGAACAAGGGAATCTCCGAGGAATCCAGTACATAACAATTCAGTTGCATCCCTTACGATATCAACCTGTTGATAATATTTTAGAGGTTATCCAGGATGTTGCGATAAGGGTTTCTTGGGAATCTCAAGAGGATGTTATTCCTGAGATGAATAGTGCAGCATATGATAACATTCTTTCTGGTATGCACCTTCAAAATTATGTTCCATCTGAACAATATGGTATGCTGGGTGAAGAACCAACTCGCGCCGGTGTTGTTTATCGACCTCTAAATCTTGCTTTAGAATCGAATAAAGCTGATTATCTCATCATCGCTGCAACTCAATTTTATACTAGTCTGAATCTTGCGATTCTCGCGAGTCATCGAGCGAATCATTATGGGATGAACGTTTCTCTTGTAAGCACCGCAAATATCTATTCTTCTGTTGGTGGTGTTATCCCGAACGATCCTTCCCTTAATGATACCGAGAATACGTATGATCTGAAAATTAAAACCTTTATTAAATACGCGTATGAACACTGGGATGATGGTGCTCAGAAGTTACAATATGTTCTCCTGGTTGGTGATGCTGCTCCTGAGTCTGCAACATTTACGGTTCCGTTACATATCACAACCCTTGAGTCTTTTGGAGAAATAATCGTTACTGATTACTGGTATAGCTGCATTAACGAAGATGATGGTTATGGAAACATCGATGATTATGACCAGGTCGCTGATTTGTTTATCGGTCGTTTCAGCGTACGAACTGAAGCAGATATCATAGCAATGACAAATAAAGTAATTAATTATGAAACCTCTCCGCCTCAATACCCGCAGCAACAATGGGGGGCACGAACGACGATAACAAGTGGTTTTGCTGGTGGTGACGCCAGCTGGAATCATATGGAAACAGTACGTGATCAATTCCTTGCTCCAAATCTGATGGAATCCTATCAGGTTTTTGCGGGTGATTACCCTGAAGACCTCAATGAATATTTGCAAGCAGTTAATCTCATTAAGGATTACATAAACACGGGTAGTGTGGTTTGGGCGCATAATGGTCACGGGTGTGAAGTCCACTGGTGGGTAGGGAGCAATGTTACCCATGCGATTTTTGGTCGAAGCGATGTATCTTCATTAGCAAATGGGGATCGATTACCAGTTGTCTTTAGTCTCTCTTGCTCGACAGGTGCCTATGATTACGGTGATGACCCTTGTTTAGCAGAAAAGTTCGTACGAGAGGCGGGTAAAGCAGCAATCGCATTTATCGGGTCTTCTCGAACAAGCGGCAGTGGATCCAACAATAATCTGATAGATACGGCGATGACTGCGATGATGGATAACCAGAATCATATTCTTGGCAGCTGTCTCGTTGAAGCGAAACTGCTCCTTGGTCCATCGAATCCGAATCGGCTCCTCTACAATTTATTTGGTGACCCTGCTCTTGATATGAGGCAAACCATTGCAGAATCAAACAAAGCAGAACTCCAATGTTCACTGAATAGTTTTGAGATGCCTGATACCGAGCATATCATATTCCATTCAACAATAATCAATAATGGAAAAACGGGTACAAATAATGTCTTAGTTGAACTCTACGATGATGACCCAGCAAAAGGTGGTGTTCGGATTGATGAAGCAACTCGGTATGTCAATGTCCCTGCACAGACGAACCAACCGTTGAATATCCAAATATCGCTTCAATCAGGATGGGTCGAAGGATTCGCCACAGATTTATATCTCCTCGTCGATCGAATAGATAGTATCGATGAAGTCTGCGAAGAGAACAACCTCTGCCCCGACCCGTTACATTTCTTTATTGAACATTACCCAACACAATATGTTAACCAAGGGTCAAGCCCTGCTATTGACCATGATAAAATCGTATACAGCGACATCCGTGAGGGTAACACCGATATTTATCTATATAACCTAACCAGCGGAGTAGAAAGTAGGATTACCTCAGATCCCTCTCAACAAACACGCCCTGCAATCTATCAAAACAAGATCGTCTGGGAGGATATGAGGAATGTGAGAACAGATATTTACCTGTACGATCTTGGCCCTGACGGGCGATTTCACACTGCGGATGATGGTATGGAAATACGTATTACAACAAATGATTCCTATCAAGGGAACCCGGATATTTATGGGAATAATATTGTCTGGCAAGACCTCAGAAACGGAGTCTCAGAAATCTACATCTATAATCTGCAAACGCATCTGGAGCACCGGATCACTGCAGACTCAAAAGATCATTTTAACCCGGCGATCTCCGGGAATAAAATCGTCTGGCAGAATTCTGCCTTAAAACCAGAAGACCCTGATGGCGGAGGAGGAACAATTTCATCGTTATCAAATATCTCCTATTATGACCTTGGTGCTGATGGGAGATATGGAACAGCTGACGATAGCGGGATAATCCAGCTCACACAGCATACTGAAAAATACTATCAAATGTTACCTGATATCTCAGGGAACCGGGTTGTTTGGCAGGATACAAGAAACATTGACAGTGACATTTACATGTACGATCTTGGACTCGACGGACAATATGGGACCGCTGATGACCGTCCCGATGTCCGTATTACTCATAATCCCTCTTCTCAATCAGGACCCGCAATTGATGATGATGTGATTGTTTGGCAGGATCTAAGGAATGGGAACGCAGATATTTATCTGTATAATCTGGATGAAGATAGAGAAATACAAGTGACTCTTGATACTCTGTATCAATCATCTCCGGTCATTTATCAAAATAGTATTGTCTATCAAAGTCCTGTGAGAAGCTTGTATGTCTCCTTTTATATCCCTGATAACTCACATTATAATGAAAATCCCTATCCTCCTAGTAACCCAGAACCTGGGAATCAGGAGACTCAAGTCCCTATAACGCTTACTCGTTTAAACTGGATTGGTGGGGATCCAAACCCTGGAGACTCAGTAACCTATGATGTGTATTTCGGTAATACTACGAATCCGTTACCAAAAGTAGTTGATAACCAAACTGGTGCTTGGTTTGATCTTCCCTCACCGTTAGAATATGAAACCACGTATTATTGGCGTATTGTCTCATGGGATAATCATGGTACTCGTAATGAGAGCCCTCTTTGGTCATTCATCACACTACCTGAGACACCGCCACCACCTCCACAAACGTTTTCTGTGACGATTAAAACACCGAAGAGAGGTTTCTTCTATATCAATAATAACCCATTCATGAAACGTAGCTTTAGTTATACTCCATTGATTATCGGTCCGATAACCATTGAAATCGAGTCGTCTGGTGAAGTCAGACGCGTTGAATTCTATATCGACGGAGTATTACAAACGACGGATACGAGTGCCCCATTTAAATGGACGTGGATTCGAAGAACCTTCTTTAGTCATGAGATAGAAGTTGCTGCATTTGATCCTGCGGGGAAAAAAGCAACTGATGCGATTGTGGTACAGAAATTCTTCTAATAATTTTTTCTGTATGCGTTCGTTTTTTTCTTCTTTTATTCTTATTGTTCGATATATTCCAAATAAAATATATAAACAACGAAGTCTCCTAAAATAATCATAAACAAGGGTGTGCAATAAGACGTCTCCCCTTTCTCATGCTTTATCATAACTCTTATTGCCCACCCGATATTCTCTCCTAACCTTGGATGGTGCAGAAGTATAAGGATAAAACAATATCTCTTTATTGTGCAATGACTTTTTTCTATAATTTTTTTGTTCGAATAGTTCCAAATAAACTATTTATAATTTCAAATCCTTAATCTAGGTTGATTGAGAGATTGAAGGATTGTTGTCTTATGAAATCCTATTTATCACCAATAGCGATATCGTTTATAGTTCTGCTGTTAATGAGTGTTTTTTCTCTCCCGTTTTTTAGTCATCCGGTACAAGGACAACAGACTTTGATTATTAATGCTCCATCATCTGTGCTAGAAGGAGACGTTTTTTCTGTTTCCGTACTGACGGGTGGTGGGCTTCCTATTGGTTTTGCCTCAGTAACTTTTAATGGGGATATTCATCAGACAGGTATTAACGGGTTTACCTCCTTTACAGCACCAGAGGTCACCGTTGATACCATATTTTTACTTAGGGTTACACACCCAAATTATCAGAACAGATCAGTAAATATTACCGTGAAAAATAATGAACCCCTGCTTAATCTTCAATTAACAATTGTTGCTCCTACCTCAGTCAATGAAAGTGATACGGTAACGATCACGGTGAAATATATCAATACTCCTGTTAAAGGAGTTACCGTAAAATTTGCAGGGATGCAGGATACCACGAATGCTGCAGGAGTAGTACTTTTTACATCGCCTCATGTTGATGAGGATACTCTGTTTCAAATTTTCGCAAATAAAACAGGATATCTCGATGGTTCAGCAGTCATTCTTGTCATGAACTCTGAACCTATTACTGAATCGAAGTTAACAATAGTTGCTCCTGATTCAGCAGAAGAGAACACCTTGTTTGTTGTTACTGTTTTTTTCCATGATGTCCTTGTACCGTCTGCAACTGTTTCGTTTAAAGGTCAATTGTTCTCGACAGATGACAATGGTTCAGTGGAGATCACCGCACCGCCAGTAGACCAGGATAATGAATATATAATTATTGCGAGTAAGGATGGTTTTTTATCTAATTTTACCGTAATTATTATTACTAATTCAGAAGAATCATACATTCACGGATGGATCTCCGGCAGGATTACTGATATTGATAATGCACCTATTGATCAGGTTCATATTACTATAATGGACTCCGATGAACAACTTCTGACTGTAGTTCAAACAACTTCTGAGGGAACGTATAATGTGACGTTATCCCCCGATAGTTATCTTATAAAAATAAATAAAACAGGATACTCGACACAGATACTCTATGGCATACAAGTCTCAGAAAACAGGGAGCGGATTCTTAATGCGGTTTTGGAAAAAATCATGGGTGAATCTTCTGTTCCTTCGTATCCTTTGACTTCGCAAGATGCGGTAATTCAATGGGCAACTGAATCTGGAACGGTCGCTGCATCGGTTATTATCACTTCGGAACTAACGAAAAGTATGATTTATACGAATGATCTGACCTTAAACCTTTTACAAGCGAATCATAGTCTGACCTGTACCGTGTCTGCTCCACAGAATACAACGCAGACAATCATTATTATACGGTTAGGAAACACCGAGGATTTACTAGGAATGCCTATGCATGAACTCGATTCGTTACAGGTCGATATCGATGGAAACACCATTACGCAAGCCGATTATTTTGAACAAGTGTTTCCTGCTACAGCGGATCCTCTTTTCACGCCACGATGGGCGGTTGTTGTTCTAGGTCAAGAAATCGTGATCGCAATCAATATTATCCATTTCAGCGAGCACTCAATCACGATTAGATCTTTACCAGAAATCGTTGAACCATTTACGGGTATCACCGGTATTTTTACATATATTTTTATCGCAGTCTTCGCAGCGATTTTTTTCATTGGTATCGGTGAAATCACAAAACGAATGTAAGTTGTAGATAAACGTTATATTACTGTTTTGGTTTCTCCTTTTAAGGTGTGGTGAAGAATTATATGGAGATAATCAACATAATCATTAATGCGTGTATCACCGTTTTTTCACTCGGACTTTTTTTTGTCTCCTTATTGAGTTATATTCATTCAAAAAATAAGAAGCTCCTTTTTGTTAGCGGAGCATTTTTTTTATTCTTTATAAAAGGACTTGTATTAAGTATCAGCTTATTCATCGACACAATCGTGGTTCTTCAACCAACTCTGTATCTTGAATTTTTCGACCTTATTATCATCCTAATATTGTTTATGACGACGTTGAAGAGATAAGTCCTATGGATAACGTTCTTGAACTTGAAATTAGAAGAAAAATCTATACGCTTATCCTGGAAAATCCAGGGTTGCATGCAAAAAAAATCGCAGATATTCTTTCTCTACAGGGACAGTTAGCAGATTACCACCTAGCATATCTTGAACGAGCAGAAATCGTTACCACCGTCAAAGAAGAAGGAAATCGACGATATTATGCGACAGGGAAATTAGGCATGACTGAGCGCAGACGCATCTCTATTCTTCGCAAGGAAATACCTCTCAGAATCATCCTCTATCTTTTACAATATCCTTATTCTACGCATAAGGAAATCCTTGAGCAGCTTGAGATCGTGAAATCGACGCTCTCGTATCATATAACGAAGTTACTCAACTACGGACTCATCAGGGTACATGCGCAAGATAAAGGAAAAACCTATACTGTGGTAAACGAAAAAGAAATCATTACACTCCTCATAAAATATAAACCATATCGTCGAATGGATAGTTTCAAAGAAACCTGGTTAGATCTGAAATGGCCTGGAGTCCCGTAGACGAACTACTCGTTTATTAATTGTTTATCGTATGTACAAGCCATGCTTTACTAGGGATCTTATGATAAATACCATATGGTTCTTCTATGGACGTACGATAGGCCCCTTCCTTAATACCTTTACTGTCAAACGACCAGTAATATTTTCGGATGAATGTTCCTTTCTCTTTAAATTCTTCTCTCCGCATCTTCAATATTTTTTCTCGTTCGAGCTCATAAAATAATGATCGCACATGTTTATCGATGGACATATCTTCAATTTCTTCTTTCCCACGGAAGACGGTTTCCACGGTTCGTGCGATTTCAAAGGCATCTTCTTTTTCCATATCAAACACGTTAGCGAGGGCTTTTCTTAAGAGTCGTTTCATAACTCATTCACCACAATATCTACTTTGATGGGTTTTGTTATTAACGACTTGTTGTACAATCGATACCCACCTTCTGTACATTTGATACCAGTAAACAAAAAAACATTCTGTATTCTTAGGAGAGAAACGAATAAAAACGTAGACCTGTTTGACACCTTTCGACGACTATGACCAATTATATGATAAAAAAATCTAACCAAAAAATACCTATCGGTAAAATTATCTGCTTAGCACGAACCTATAAAAACCATGCGAAAGAGATGAACTCAAAAGTGCCACCGACACCGTTATTATTTCTTAAACCAGAAAGTGCGGTGATTTTTACTAATCAATCGATTCGTATTCCTCCGCAATCCTCATGTCTTCACCATGAGGTAGAGCTCGGGGTCGTGATACAAAAAACCTGCGCTCATGTTTCTCAGGAAAACGCTTTAGAGTATGTTCTTGGGTACCTCATCGGGTTAGATATCACCGCACGAGACATCCAAACTGAAGCAAAAAAACAAGGATGGCCTTGGGGTATCGCGAAAGGATTCGACACCTTCGCCCCTCTTAGCGACGTTGTATTAAAAAAAGAAATCCCAACTCCAAACAATTTAGATCTACTCTTAAAAATAAACGGGATAGTAAAACAGCATTCTAATACGAGTAAAATGACGTATTCCATTGAGCACATAATCGAATATGTCTCACATATTATGACTTTAAAAACTGGAGACCTCATCATGACGGGTACCCCGGAAGGTGTTGGGCCGATCAATGAAGGAGACGTTCTCGATGCTGAACTCGAATCCTATTGCTCATTACATGTAACGGTTTCAAAATAACCTTAACACTTGAAAAAGATAAGAACTATTTATTGATGTGTTGGATGAGCACACATGTTTTACAGAGGTTCTGCGAAGTCGGTTCGCCACATCGTTGACAACGATGTAACACGACAGGCGGGTATTTTTCAATTAAGAGGTCTTTGATCGCCTCATAACTATTCACAATACTATGTCGTGTTCCAGGATGAGCATATTCAAGATCATCAATGATCTTGCGGAACTCACCTCTTAATGCTCGCACCGCATAGGGACATTCCGCATTATGAAACTCTATATTTTTCACAAGAGCATACAACATACTTTCTTTCTCGGGAATCGTCCGAAGCGGCAGCATTCGAGGGACGAGATCAGGCTGAATTTTTTGATGAGGACCAAGACGGGCAAGTTTCTGCATATCCCCATTCACAATATTCATCAATATTGTTTGGGCCATATCATCTAAATTATGCCCTGTTACTAATTTATCAATCTGTAACTCCTTCGATTTTTTATTCAAACAAAGACGACGAAATACTCCACAATAAGAACATTCACCTAGTTCGTAATGCTGTGCAGCAATCGCATCCATTGTTGTCCCAATCACCGTACGAAACGAGATGAGATGATGTTCAATATCAAGTTTTTTACAATTATTTTGAGCGATGGGAATACTGTGATCTCGGTACCCTTGTATTCCTTCATCGACTGTGATTGCAAAAAGTTTTATGTGTGGTCGATGAGAAAATATGCTATGCATTAGATGCAGGGCGACAATACTATCTTTCCCACCTGATAGAGCTATTGCGATACGACAGGTTTGAGAGGTTTTCCCCTGTTTTTTTATTTCTTTTTTCACCCGTTTTTCTACATATTCAAGGAAATGAGGAGTACACAAATGAGTACCGTTATATCGAATATACGTAATAGCAGGTTTTCGACATTTACTACAAAGTATAGCCATAGACACACCACGAAATCATTGGAGATAAAAAAAGTTATGGATGGAGTTTATCAATATTAAGTTCTAAAGCGATACTGGGGTGTTCTAATGTAAATGCTGTGATGGTTTGAGGGTGAAGTTCTCCGAATACTCCAATCGAGATATTCTCTTTTATAAGTTCTGCGCATCTTCCTGGTACAAAGGTGGGGTGATTTGTTTCTATTATACTTGCTTGAATGTTGGTATCGCGTAGTATTGTTTCGATAATAGCTTTACACATCGTAAAGGAAGCTTTCGCATCGATTTTCACTGCACCGAGATGACGATGGTTTTTCCCGTTTTCATCAGCTATGATACCGACTTCGAAGATTTGTTGAGGTAATGGGTGATGTTTGTTTTCCTGTAAAAGTCCTAGGAGTGAAGGAAGGAGACTAACTCGGAGACAGGAGTATTCTTCACCAATGGGGTTTTCTATCTGAACACAACCACTTTTTTTCAACCCCATTTTTGTGAACTCTACATGCTCATTTGATATAGTAAACGTAGTCACTTCATTGAATCCAAGACCTATGAATATGTTTCGAAATGTGTCATAGAGCTTTTGTTTACGTAATTCTTTCCCATACGTGAGTGCTTTAGGGAAGTCAGGTTTCGTTTGGTCAAATCCATATCCTATCATGACGTCTTCTACGAGATCGACCTCATGGAGAATATCTGATCTCCAGGCTGGGATCTGGACTGTTAATATTCCTTTTTTTTGTACCATGGCTTGATAACCCATTTTTTCTAAACATACAAGAACATCATGGTCGTTGAGCGTGGTACCTAACATCTCATTAACATAAGCAACAGAGAGTGTTCGTTCGGTTGGTTTAAAGTCAGGGGCATGGAATTGTGTTGATCCATCAGTGATGGTTGTGGTGAAGAGGTGACCACCACGATCAACAAGTGCTGTGGTGATAATATTGAGTGCGACGTTTACCGCTTTTTGATCAGTCCCGGTTACATCGATGAATAATTCTTTTGTTGTGGGGGTTACCTCGGTTAGGCTTCCATTGATAATCGGTGGGAAGGATAGTACGTTATTCTGTGCATCAACAAGTAAAGGATACTGCGGTAATTCATCAACGAGATGTGCATACGCGATGCCTTTTTCATGAGAACGCAGAATCTCTCGTAGAGTCATCGGTTCTGTTTTTGTTAATGGTATAAAAGATACAGAATCTGGTTCAACAGCTTTATAAGTAAATGGCGGGGTAAGGGGTGCAAAATTATGGACCCCGATAGCAACTTTTTTTCGATTTCTCCCTAAACCAGTATGCAGTTTTTCTTGCAGATCCATTAGGGACACGATTAACGTATCAGTGATTGTCACATTTTTTATGAGTGCTGTAGTAATAAATGGTCTTACTTCTTTCACCGATGGATCAATCGTGGTTCTTATATCGGATGGTGTCGTCTTATAGTGTTGCAGCCCTGTTTTTATATTGAAGAATGCTCGAGCAGCACGCGCGATCCCTTCCACAGAGGTTAAATCAGGTCTGTTTGGGAAAAATTCCAGGGATATCGTATTTTTTTCTACCTTATCTAGATCCGCCCCGATCATAGGTAATTTTTGGGTTAACTCGTCCATGGAAATTTTATGGCCGAGGAGGGTGATGAAATCGGTATAATCAAATGTGACGACGGGCATATGGTACGGGATATAATCAGGGGTATATTTGATTTTGGTGAACCTGTACGGTTAGTTCTGGGTGATGATACGTTTTTATATAGAGGAATCATATGTGTTTTTGACCCTAGTATGAAAACATTGATTTTAAACATCGATCGTGATGATGATTTTGGGAGGAAGGCAAAAGTACAAAGCCCGATTATTGGTCTAGACCGTAATGTTGATGCTGCACATAAACTAGGTATTGTTGACCCGGAAGATTCTGATTTGAATGCAATTTTTTTAGCGATTTCAACATATCAAACCCTTTTAAAGGAAGGGAATGATGTTGAAATTGCGACGATTTGTGGGGATATCAGTGTCGGAGTGAAATCTGATAAAATTTTAACAAAACAACTCGAACAGGTTATCTCTGAAACGAAAGTTGACGATGTGGTTGTTGTAAGTGATGGGGCTGAAGATGAATATATTCTTCCGTTGATTCAATCAAGGATACCAATTAGTTCTATCAGGCGAGTGAGTATAAAACAGAGTAGAGAACTGGAGGATACGTATTATCGGATTATTAAAATGTTGAATGATGATAAAGTGAAGAAACAGTTTGTTTTTCCTGTCGCTTTATTGTTGATGGTTGGTGCGATTTTCGTTGTGCTTCATATGGTTTCGACGGGTATCGGCGCGATTTTGTTTACCCTGGGTATTTATTTACTGATCCGAGTGTTCAACCTGGAGAAAAGAATCGCATTTCTCTGGGATGAGATTAAAACCGGGTTTTTCTCAGCACGAATTTCTTTTTATACCTCGATTGTTGCGTTAATCATTGTGAGTGTTAGTCTTTTTTATTCGTGGAGTCTTACCCGGAATCAGTTGGGTGGCGATATCTTTATTTTTTTGCTAGCGTTTTTAAAAAATCTTGTCTGGGGATTTGTAGCAGCTGGGTTAGTGGCGACTCTGGGGCGATTCTTTGATTTATACGTACGAGAAAAACAAGTG
>JAZDGT010000017.1:0-25436 GCA_043806635.1 Methanobacteriota archaeon
GCGATCTTCTCTGGGACGAAACGGCGATTTGGTGAATACCTTTTCAGTCTAAAGGCTCGATTTCGGCGGATCGAAGTATGGTTGCGAACTATCCTGTGGAATGTACTTATCTACCCGAGGTGAGAATAATTACACAAAGCAATGTGTGCGAAAACTATATAAACAAACTGTGTATTCTTTTTCAATGTTGTCAGACAAAAGATGTCGTTTGTCATTTGTTTGATGTAAAAACGACATGGAAACGACATGGAAACGACATAACAATGTCTGCCACAATAAGTAATGTGAGGAGAAACATGGAGAACGACCGCATCACCATTCGTCTGCCCCAAATTCATCTTCGGCAGATCGATCTCTTTATTCGAGCAGGAGAATTTTCATCTCGCTCAGAGGTTATCAGACACGCGGTAAATGAATACATTACAACCTACGCGAACCGCATTCTTGATAAAGCAGAGAAAATTAAAAAAGTACAAGAATTGGAAGCCGCAGTTGAATCCATTGAACCTTACATGAAAAAATAAAGAAGTTAAAGGTAAAAAAGAAAAAGGGGATGGGATGCACCCCGATAACGAAGAAGGACGCCCTCAACGGCGTCCTTCCAACTACCAGCATAGGAGGAATGAAAGATATGGCCGAAAACAAAAATGGGATGCAGTCTTTAGTATCGACTGCGATAGACAATAAAATGGAAGAAGAAAGCAAACTCAAGTTTGAAGATGGGATGTTTGGTACCCCGCGCATCGTCATTATTGGTTGTGGTGGCGCAGGTGGTAACACAATTACTCGTTTACACAAACTCGGTGTGAAAGGCGCAGAGACAATAGCAATCAACACAGATAAGATGGCACTTGATCTCGTAGAAGCTGATAAAAAAATCCTCATCGGTAAAACCCTAACCAGAGGGCTTGGTGCCGGAGGATTCCCTGAGATCGGCCGACGTGCTGCTCAAGAATCAGCACGAGAGATCGAAGAGCTCGTCGCTGACGCAGACCTCGTCTTTGTCTGCGCAGGTATGGGCGGTGGCACCGGAACCGGTGCAAGTTCTGTTGTTGCAGAACTTGCAAAAAAACAGGATGCCGTCGTCACCTGTATGGTCTCAACACCATTCAATGTTGAGCGTTCACGCCTTATCAAAGCAGATGAGGGTTTAGACGAGCTTCGGATGAAAGCAGACAGCGTAGTAGTCCTTGATAATAACCGTCTATTAGAGTTCGTTCCAAACCTACCGATTAACCAGGCGTTCTCTGTGATGGATCAACTCATCGCAGAGACCGTAAAAGGGATCTCGGAAACTATCACGGTTCCGTCATTAATCAACCTGGATTATGCTGATATGAAAGCGATTATGAACTCTGGTGGTCTCTCCATTATGCTCTGGGGTGAAGCTGACGAAGACGCTGGTGTTGATGCAATTGTGAAAGAAGCATTAAACCACCCATTACTCAATGTCGATTACAAGGGTGCAACAGGCGCGCTTGTCCACATCACTGGTGGCCCAGATATGAGCCTGAAATATGTCCAGGATGTTGCGAAGAAACTCACCGAGGATCTTGATTGCTACGCAAATGTAATCCTTGGAGCACGTGTTGTCCCTGAGTTTGAAGGGAAATGCCGGGTTATGGCGATCATGACTGGAGTACAATCACCGAATCTCCTTGGTCCAAAGAGCCAGGTACCCCGAACCGCACTCCAATCGAAACCGTTGGTAGTAAACCCGAAATTCGACATCGATTTTGTCCGGTAAAAAAAAAGCGATACTAATCTGCTTCTGAATATCAAGAAGCAGCTCCCTCTTTTTTTTATTTTTTTTCTCCAAGATATGATTGTTACGAAGGTTTATAACAGGTTTTTCTATGTTGTAACGTGTTTTTGGACCTGTGAGGTAGTCTGGATATCCTTCCGGCCTTCGGAGCCGGATACTGGGGTTCAAATCCCCACAGGTCCGTTAACCTCAACAGCAGTAGTGAAAACCTACTAAGGCAATAACAGAGTTCCTTTTTTGTTATGCAATTTTTTATTAATACCCTTTGAGTTAACCGTATGAGGAGAGTGGCGATGAAGAAAAACCACATGTTTTTTAGTTCATTGATTTTTATGTTCATACTCGTTTTTTCAGGTTGTATTCATCAGAACGAATCAAATTCATTTAATACGTATCAATATAACATAACGATATGGACATTATATGACCTCTACGACTTAGGTGATTATGAAGGAATGATTCTTGAGGTGAATCAGTACCTTGAAAATAACGAGGTGAGCGAAAAGAATTTCGATGTGCTCTTTTATCGGGCGTATGGGTATGAACACCTTGGAGAACCTTTAATGGCAATAAGGGATTACGAGGCAATGCTACCATATATCTATGCTCTGGATAACGTAGCAGAACGACAATATTCCACGGTGTTCTTTTCCCTTGGTCTTCTCTATGCAAACAAAGGAAATAGCGAGAACGCCTTAAACTATTATCAGTATGGATTGCAGCTTGAGCCTCAATCAAACTTTTATCAGATACAATTTGGTCAAGTATATGAGGATTTAGGTCGAAATACAGAAGCATTACATTACTACGAAAACCTGTCAAATACTTTACTTCGGACAAGCGAAGAAGAAACCCTTGTACATATGCGGATTGATCGGCTTTCTGGCCAACAAACTCTTGTTGATTTCGAACCCCCAGCTTCATATTACCCTTTTTTTACGATTAAAATTATTCCTTTGAATTCTTTCGATGCAGATATTATTTTGGAGGATTTATGTGCCCTCATTGAAAGTAAATATCGTGTAGCATGCGAGGTAATATCCCCTATACAAATACCAGAATTCATGATTATAAACCAGAGTACTAATCAATACGATGCTGAAAAAATCATTGACTATCTCGAAGAAACGTTAGATACCGGCGTAAGAAAAGACAGTTTTCCTGTGGCTATTACCAGTAAAGATATGTATTCCGGGACTGCAAACTTTGTTTTTTCTCTGCAGGATTTCGATGCGGATATCGGAGTAATCTCAACGTACCGATTTGACGTTACGCTTCCACCGATATCAGAAGCAGAACTGTTACTGGAAAGACGCGTGGGGATACAATGTATTTCAACGGTTGGACGGCTTTTTGGGAGTGCTCGACCTACGAACGCAGTTTGTCCTCTAGCGTATCCGAATAGTATCGATGAATTCACGCGAAAGAGTTCAAAGTTATGTCCAGGAACACAGAGTGATGTTGACGCGCGTATTCAGGGGTGGAGCGTAAAGCTTATGTCATTCACTCAAGAGGAAAAAGATGAAATGATTCGGGTGTATATGAAATACTACTTTGAATGAGATTAACCAGATCACATCTCCATGATAATTATATGAATACGTTCTCCTTATTGAGTAAAAAAATAATTAAAAAAAGTCTATCACCTTAGCCTCTTTATTTTTTTACATTGTTACGACAAAGAATAAAGAATAGTCTGTTTTTTTTATTAATGTTGAAATTTTCTTGGGTGTGGCTTTATGTCTTTCAAAGTTTTTCTGTGTTTGTGATGTAAGAAAACGAATACGTTATTCTTATCTTACATCGAGAAGGGTGGAGGTTAGGAAAAAATGGTACTAACAAGAAAAAAGAGAGAATATGGAGTAGTAGTGGTATTGGTGCTACTAGTTTGTGCTATGGTGCCAATGAGGCTGGTGTGCGCGGAAGGTGCTCCGATTGCGGAAGCGAATGGGCCCTATTTGACTGATGAATGTATTGGGACATGGTTGGATGCATCAGGTAGTTCTGATCCTGATAATGACTCGTTACAATATCGGTGGCTTATCGATGGAGAATGGACCTCGTGGTCTTCCAATCCGTTTTATGAGCAAGTATGGAGAGACGACTATCTTGGTACTGTATGGCTTGAAGTGACTGATGGGATATCATATACGAGTGATAGTGCAGAGGTGATCGTGGGTAATGTTCCACCATTTATCATTTCTACTGTTGGACCGATGAATCCCATTACTATTGGAGATGCAGCACAGGTCACGGTGGAGTTCTATGATGGAGATTTACGGAGTGAAATTCCATCTTTAGATACCTATACCGCGGTGTTTTATTGGGATGATGGAGCGATGTCTGAATATGATTTAGGAATTGGTGAATTCACGTTCACAGGTTCTCATGTCTATACCGAACCTGGTGAATATGAAGTCATGGTGATGATCACTGATGATGATGGAGGAACAACAATGGACACAGTTATCGTATACGTAATCGCAGGCAACGGGTTTCTTGTTGATGCCGGACTTGATAGTACTATTGATGAAGGATCCATGTTTCTGAGCGCTGGTTTCTTCACTGATTCCGGTTATAACCCGTATACTGCAACAGTGGATTATGGTGATGGTTCTGGTTCTCAGGTTCTTGATCTATATCCAGATAACACATTTGATCTGAATCATCTGTTTTGTGAGAACGGTTGTTATGCGGCAACTGTTACTGTCATGGACTCTGTGTATCATACGGTAACGGATAGTGTCAATGTCACCGTAGAGAATGTTCCGCCAGTGATAACTGAGCTGAATGGGCCACCAACTGATCCTATTTCTATCAACGTCTCGATCATGTTAAATGGGGTGTTTACCGACCTGGGATGTCTTGATACTCATATCGCGACGATAATCTGGGATGATAATCAGACATCAGTGATAAACGTCCCCTTTGGTGTATATCACGTTACCCATAACCATACATATAGCGAAGCAGGGGTGTATACAATTACATTCATAGTGACTGATGATGACGGGGGAGCTGATTCACAGACAATAGAAACCTATGTTGTCGTGTACGATCCCGATAGCGGGTTTGTTACTGGTGGTGGATGGATTACGTCACCCGAAGGTGCCTATCCCGCTGATCCAACGTTAACTGGGAGAGCAAACTTTGGATTTGTCTCGAAATACAAGAAAGGGCAAAGCATCCCAACGGGGAACACTGAATTCCAGTTTCAGATGGCGAATCTGAATTTCCATTCCCATACCTATGATTGGTTAGTTGTTGCAGGACCAAAAGCGATGTATAAAGGAGTAGGAACCATAAACGGCGTAGGGAATTATGGGTTTATGCTCACCGGAATCGATGGGCAGATCAACGGAGGTGGCGGTGTTGATAAATTCCGGATAAAAATCTGGGATAAAGACAACAACGACGTAATTATTTATGATAACAACATTGGGTTACCTGATGATGGGAATCCGACAACAATTCTTGGAGGCGGACAAATAACTATCCATAAAAAATAGGATATAGTTGTACATTAGAGGGTGAACAACCCCCTTTTTTTATTTTTTTTATTGTTTTGGCAATACCAGATATCTGGGTAAGGTTGATTTGCCATTGATGCATATATTTTTATACTCTCATGGTTTTAAAGCATTTTATGAAGCATATGCGACAGTATCTTCGTGTAATTATTATCCTCTTGTTTTTTATATCTCTTGCTCAATTTGGCTCGGCACAAAGTAGCGACATTATGCCCCCAGATCAACCGGTGAGTGGGCCAGGTGGTTCATCGTATACGCACGCAGGTATTCAGTCTTCAAGATATAACTATGGCGCAGATATGTACTGGATTTTTGAGCCAAGTGACCCGAAACCAGAATCTGCTCCGCTTATCGTATTTCTCCATGGATGGTCTGCTTTTCATCCTATTGCGTATCGCGTCTGGATTGATCATCTGATAAAAAGAGGAAATATTGTTGTATACCCACGGTATCAAAGGGGACTCTATATTGGGTTTAGGGAATTTGATAGTAATGCGATTACCGCGGTGAAGGAGGCAATCACGGTTCTTCAAAATGGTGATCATGTCTATCCTGAGTTGGATAAATTTGCAATTGTTGGTCACTCGCTTGGAGGCGGTATTACCATGAATATGGCCGCTCAAGCAGCTGAAGTTGGTTTACCCATACCAAAAGTGATTATGCCGGTACAACCTGCAATGCTACTGACTGGTTCTACTGATTTACTGAAGATTTCGAATAGTACACTGATGATTGTTCTTGTTGGTCAGAATGACACGGTTGTTGGGGATACCTCAGGGAAAACCATTTTTGAGAATACGACTCAGATCCCGCTTGATCAAAAGGATTTTGTTATTCAGGTCTCAGATTCTTATGGGTCTCCCGCTTTAGCTGCGGATCATCTCGCACCATTGTGTCTACCATATAACATAGGAGAAACAGTGAATGCTATGGATTATTATTCGACGTGGAAGTTGTTTGATGCGCTGACCGATTACGCGTTTTATGGTATCAATAGGGAGTTTTGTCTTGGGAACACCACTGAACAACGATTTATGGGGGTATGGAGTGATGGAATCCCGGTGAAAGAACTCATGGTAACTGATATTCCATAGGTAGTAAAAAAAAGTTTGAAACGGGATTTATTTTATCCTGATACGGGTTTATTAAAAGATCTTTAAAACCTCGATTTCTTTAATGTATCGATTCCAAGCATTATCATAGGCGATAATCTTAAGAGTATGCGACTTGAATATTGATTGGGTTTTACCCCAGAAAAAGGTGTATGGAGGAGTCGTATCACTGAAGAGATGAGTACCATCTAGGTAGAAAGCGACGCTTCGTATTCCAACACCAGAATCAATCGCGTTGACGGTGATGGTGATAGTACCAATGATTACGGCTGGTCTTTCAGAAAATCTATGGAGTGCTTCATGGTCGTTATAATAGACGCACCCTAATCGTGGTTTTATGATCTCCAGTTGTGGTGCAATGGAATCTGATTCTCCTGTGGTGAACATCCAGAGTGGCCCTGGAGTTGATTGATGTGTTTGATCCCAGGATATGATCTGCCAATAGTAGGTGACGTCTAGGTCTAACGACCCAGGGTTGTACGTGGTTGTTGTTTGGTTGCTGACTAGTTTGGGTGGTAGGTTGGTTGTTCCAAAGTACACGTCATAGGTGACACTATCGCCAGGGTCTGGATCTCCACCGGTCCAACTAAGTTGAGTGGTAACGGGGATGTGTATGGCTCCGTCGTAGGGGTATGGAGCACTGGGCATATTGGGTAGTCCTTGTTGACTGTATGTGATGGTTGCGTAATCGTAATCGCTTCCTTGTCCTGTGCTGAAACCGGTAACGTAAACGTTTGCTTGATTATCAACGACGATGTCTGCTGCTTTATCCCAGTAGTTACCAGGACCGTTATAGGTTTGAACCCACATAATATCTCCTGTGGGACTGTATCTAATTGTGAGGTAGTCGTGATAGGTTGACCCTCCAGCGCATGATCCGCAGAGGTAGATGTTCCCCTGAGCATCCTGAGCAAGTGAGGGTGGGCATCCGCGATACACATAGTAACGGTTAACCCAGCCGAGTTCTCCCTCGGTTGTGTATGATACTGTTGAGTAGTAGTCAAGGAGGCCACTGATTTGTGTGCATTTTCCTGCGACGACGACGTGTCCCTCTGGGGTTAAGAGGATATCATATGCGTAATCAGTTGATGCCCATGCGGTCTCATTTGCTAAAGCGTCATACCGTTGTACCCATAGAAGATCTCCATCAGAGGAATATTTCAGGGTTGCGTAATCATATGCGTACCAGACTTCACCGTTGTTACTCGCACCAGTGACGTAGATATTTTCTGACTCATCGATTGCTATCGCATACGCTGCGTCATTTGTACCTGCTTCGTCGTAGGTGTCCACCCAGATGAGGTCTCCATCAGTATTGTATTTGATTATGAGATAATCGGTGTAAATATCAAAGGTAGCGGTTTCCCCGACAACTACGATTTCGTTGTTTTTCACGGCAATGTTTTGTGCGGTGTCGTTGCTATGCGCTTCTCCATCATAACATCGAACCCAGAGTTGTTCTCCCGATCCTGTGTATTTTAATACGCAAACATTAAATTGGTTGTTTTCGGCTCGTACTGATCCAGATACGTAAACGTTCCCGTTTCCGTCAAGGACGATCTTTTCTGGGTAATCTAATACTTGACTGATTCCTCCGTAGTAAAAGTCTTCCCATTGTTGTATTCCTTGGGAGTTGTATTTGAGTATGACGATGGTGTATTCTGCGGTTCCTATGAGGCTTTTCCCAGTGATGTAGACGTTCCCGTTGGTATCGACAGCAATTGCTGAGGCAAAGTCATCGAGATGGTATATTGGGTTATCCCATCGTCGGACCCATTGTTGAGCGCCGGTTTTATTATATTTTATTGTGACGATGTCGTAGTTACCGAGTTGTTCTTCACCGGGTGGTCCTCTACTGAACCCGGTGACGTAGGTATTTCCTTGGTTATCTAGGGCGATGGCTGTTGCTTGATCGAGATTGTTTCCGTCTCCATTGTATCGGGTAACCCATTGGGTTTTTACTTGGATAATGTTTAGAGGTATAGGGGTGTTGTCTATGCTTTGAAGAGGAGGTGTAATAAGGAGGGTCAGGGTTAAGTTAATGATGAAGAGGAGAGGTAAAGTCGCTGTAATCGTATGTTTGAAGAGGTAAAATCGTTTTTTGTGCATCTAATCTATTTTTATCTTATGTAGTATATAAATATTTCTGTTTGTAATGAAAAAGATAACAAAAAGAAAGAGAAATAAGTGTTGATCCTTAGTTAGAATGAACTATAAATAAAAAATTCATCAGGATCAGCAGCAGTAACGGCATACATAATATATTGGTCATTCATAGTTCTCACTGTATTATTATCTAGTTTCTCTTTAAATATTTTATTATGAAATATAAAAGAAGACAACGATATGGTATTTATTAAATAAACAAATGCGAGAGTTTGATCAGGAAGAATTTTTTTTAAAGGAAAATAACCATCAATTTTAATAGAGAAAAAACAATACCTACCTATGGAAGAATTCGAGGAAAAAGGGAGGGTACAGCGATATCTCCAATGGAGAAAACAGCAGAAAGACGATTCTGATACCGTTCAAGAACAATATCGACTTGAATATAATAGCCTCGTGTTTTTAACACCATCATATGTTTTGTGTTTTTCTCTCTTTTTTTATTTTAAATTACTTGGTTTTCTCAATGTTTTATCTGTATGTGTTATTGCTCTTCTTCTTATTTTTATTTTTATAATCTTTCTGAAAAGTATAGGTAAAAAGAACTATTTTTTGTGGGCATCACAACCGAAAACAGTGTATACTGTCGTGTATCCGCTAATTGCGTATTTTCCGTCTTGGTTCTATTCCTTGTTTGAATCAGTCGTTCTTGATAAACCGATAGGTGTTGGTTTTTATTTCTTTAGTGTCATCATTATTGCGATGCTGACACTCACGTATGGATTTACTTGGTACGGGAATAAAAATTTTTTATAAAGAAATAAGGTTAACTTATATAGCCATAGACCAACAAAACGGATTTTGCGTTCTCTCAAATTGCTGCACTAAAGAATTCATAAGAGAAAGTCGTTAAGATAAAAATATAAAATATTGCCTTTTAAAAACTTCGTTATAGTATTTTTTTTCAGATATCTAATTGAAAATAGAAAATTGTAATAACATATTTAAGGAAAAACGCGTTTTCTCATACAAAAATATGAAAGAACGGTGGTATAGTTATGGGAAGTCACACGAAAACTGGTTTATTGTTGTTAATGATATATGTCATCATTTCTTTAATATCAGGTATTGTCGCGTATAGTCTATTGTATTCTGTAGATTATACGACGGTAGATACAACAAATTTCTCAGCTTTTACGACGATCATACCAATAATTATTATTGCGTTTGTTGGTGGTGTTATTGGGTTTATTGGTGCCATTTTTATGTTACTTGGGAGAAAAGAATTTGGTGAAAAACATCAAAAATTTATTTTTTATGCCATGCTTATTTTTGTGATAACAATTGTAGTGATGATAATCGCGACGGTCGTTGTTGCATTTTTAACATATTCTTATGTGAGTAGCATGATGCCAGGAGATAGTACGAATAGTACTAATTTCATGAATAGTACGGTAATTAGCATTATGATAATAGCGCTTATCTCAGTTGTGGTAACTAATCTCATCTGGGTTTTTGGGTTATACCAACTAGAAAATAGCACTGGGAGAATATGCTTATTTTTGTACTATATTTTTTCAATTGCTATGACTACTATCATTTATGTAAGTATGATACGTACAGGAATAGTACCTTCCACAGGAATTGGTACTTCTTCCTATTCACAATGGGGTGGTAATACTGGACTTATCAGTTTTTTAGGTAGTATTTTGCCAAACATCTTTCTCTTTGTTTCAATATACAACCCGTATCAACGAATTTCTTCAGGGGAACTCATTCCTATTGCACCTGCAGAGAGTTCAGCCGCTGCAGATCGTATGTGTCCAAATTGTGGTCGGTCTATTCCCTTTGACGCGAGAATATGTCCATATTGTAGTAAGAAGTTTGAGGAATTTCCATAGCTTTTTTTTATTTTGGTGAACAGAGACAGAAAATCTTTATTCTCCAGAAGATACGGGAGGATATTATCATTATTACTATTCCCCCATTCCCTTTTCTTTCATACTGCAAAACCCTTCTTTTCCAATGATCACATGATCCAATACACTTATACCTAATAATTCTCCTGCATCAGTAAGCATTTTTGTTACTTCTTTATCGTTGATGCTTGGTTCGCATTCTCCACTCGGATGATTATGGACTAATAAGATGGATTTTGCGTTCGCTCGAATCGCCGCACTAAAGACTTCACGTGGATGGATCAAGGATGCATCTAGGATTCCTACCGAGACGAGTTCCTCCTGAATTATCCTATTTTTTGTATCTAAAAATAATGCATAGAAATATTCTTTTTTCTTTTCTTTTAATCCATCAACAAAGTAATTGTAGACATCTTCAGCCGTCTCGATTTTTTTAGTAAATCCATGTTTCGCGAGTTTATTTGTTCGCCGGAAGATCTCGAACATTGCGTTGATCTTCATTGCTTTAACGGTGTTGTGGAACTGTTTCTCGAGTTCGGGTAATGATAATTCGGCGAGTCGATCAAAATTATTTTCTGCGAGAACTCGATTTGATAAGTCTATAGCATTCTCGTTTTGATCTCCTCGACCAAGAACAATTGCGAGTAGTTCCGCATCGCTTAATGAGTACGCGCCTTTCCTTTTCAACCGTATTCCTGGACGGTTGTACCAGGGTATGTCTTTTATTTTCATAATTATCGAATGAAAAATATACAATGTGTTCTTTTAAATATTATTTGAAGAGTTTCGAAGATTTTGAAGAGATTCGAATAAATCACTTTAGTATCTTTTTATCAAGGCATTGGGGGTATTGCAAAAGTTTAAATATAATATGTTACATATAACTAACATAATGTTATAGATAAGAAATAAAAAGTTATCACTAACACACAAACAGTAGAGGTGAAAAATATATGAAAGACATAAAAGGAATTGTTTTAGGCATACTAGTTGCATCTGCGATAATACTAACCCTGTTTTTTTACCTAAGGAGTGCCGGTGAAATCGAATTAAATGAAATCGTACTGGTCGGTATAGTCTTGATACTCGTTGGTTTAGCTATGTACATAGTGTGGGATAGATTAAAGAATGTACAAAAAGGATTACCAGCAAAAGATGAACGATTAACTAATATCAATTATAAAGCAGGATACTATGCGTTCATTGCAGCAATCTGGAGCTCATTCGGTAGCCAACTGATAGCAGACATTTTTTTAGGTCGTGAACTCACAGGCGGGGATGTTACAGCAATTATGATACTCATCTCAGGATTTGTATTCGTCATATCATACCTGTACCTCGCACGGAAAGGGATGAACTAAACATGAAAACCCGAATCAAAGAACTCCGAGCACGCTACAACCTCACCCAAGAAGACCTCGCTAGAAAAATAGGCGTCCGACGAGAAACAATCCTCTTCATCGAAAAAGGGAACTACAATCCATCCCTCAAACTCGCACACGACATTGCAATAGCGTTACAAACCACCATCGACGAACTCTTCCTCTTCGACGAAGAATAATTTCTGAGTACGGTTCTCTTTTTATATCCCAATCCCGCTGAGTTCATAAGGTGATACCGATGGTATCACCTCAGCTAACGAAACCAATGTCGCCATGATTAATCGTGAACACTTCGTCGTATAATAGAGATTCATATGGGCAATCGTATCCTGACTTGAATGATAATACTCATTAAAATGATACTCATGATAAAACACCGCGTTATACCCGAACGACCAGAAACTGTAATGATCACTCCCCCAGGTGAACCCACTCGGAATAATCGTGAGTCCTATCTGACCATTATACAGCTGACCTACTGAGGTGGTATACTGTAAAATCCATGTAGACGCATCATCATAATATAGTTTAATCTGGGATTCATCAGATAATGTCTCCGCGTACCCAATCATATCCGCATTCAACACCGCGACGATATGATCCTGATGCTGGTACGCCTCCTCAACATACTCATAACTTCCGAGCAATCCTTGTTCCTCTCCACAAAACGCCACGAAACGGACGGTATGATTAAACTGATACTCCCGCATAATCCATGCAGCGGCTAAGACAAGCGCGACACCTGAACCATCATCATCAGCCCCGGGACTCCCTGAAACCGTATCATAATGACCACAGATAATATAGATCTCGTCACTTGATGGATCAACACCAGGTAACGATGCCTCAATGTTACTCACGGTGACGCTGTTATACGTCCAATTCTGATATCGGACTTGTAACCCCATCTCTGCAAACTCTTGATAGAGATATCGTCCTGCATCTTGACATCCCTGATAACCGGTGACTCGAGGTCCAAAACTCGTTAATTCTTCAAGATACTGAAGGAGTAAGGATGAATGCATCTCCCCTATGATACGAGAGACAGCATCATAGAAATACACTGTTGGACCAGCTATCGTAACTGAAGATGAAGAAATCACGTCTGTCGATACTTGGCCAAGGATCTGATTGAGACTTTGCTTGGAGATATCTCCAGGAATCATCATTGGCGCTAAACCCCGTGCACTAGAAACTGGAGTTGATATTATCGTATACACGAGAGGAGTCATAAATAATAAAACCACCATAACAGTCAATAGTTTTCTCATAATCATTAAGCCTCCATGATACTAATTTCTTGAATTTGAATATCATCCTATCATATAAATTGTTCTCATAAGATCTACAGAGAATAGGAAAAAGATGAACAGTGACTATATCGGAACACGGTCCAACTTTCTAAAAACCGTAAATTTTTTTTATGCAGAGTATAAAACTTGATGACAGATAAAAAAACGCTGAAATAAATAGAAAGTATCAAATAATAAAAGAAAAGACTCCTTTTCAAATGAAGATAACCAACAACATCAGAACATAACAAAATATAGTTTTTTCCAAAAAAACTCAACAACATCCTTTAAACAATTACCAACGCACCTAACAATAATGTAGAGAAAATCTAAATAAACAAAATCACTTTCTAAGAATGAAGAAAAAAATGAACCTCAAAATAGGTTTTCTCGTCAACCCGATAGCAGGAATGGGTGGAAAAGTAGGACTCAAAGGAACCGACGGAGTCCTCAACAAAGCAATCAGTCTAGGAGCCACACCTATCGCACCACACAAAGCCGAGGAAACACTTAACACATTCAAAACCCTCATCTCAACAGAACCCCACATCCAATGGATCACGTGCGCAGGACCCATGGGAGCAGAAGAATTACACAAAGCAAACATTACCAACTACCAGATAGTTTACGAACCAAGAACACTAACCACAGACGCAACAGATACCAAAAATGCATGCAGACAACTCATAAAAAACAACATTGACCTGCTTATGTTCTGCGGTGGAGACGGTACTGCGCGAGACATCTTCGAAATCATTAACAAACGCATCCCCCTCCTTGGCATACCATCAGGAGTGAAAATGCATTCCGGCGTATTCGCCATCAACACCACGGCAGCTGCGAAAATGCTGAATGAATACATCAACCAACGACTCACCCTCGGTGATGCCGACATCATGGACCTTGACGAGGATCGATACCGAAAAGGAGAATGGAAAATTCGACTTATCGGTGTCGCAAAAGGTATCATCGAACCAACCTATATCCAAGTAGGAAAAACAATATATGAATCAATCTCAGAAGACACAATAAAAGACGAACTCGCCGAACACATCAACGATGAAATGGAGAAACATACAGACCACTTATTTCTCCTTGGCTCAGGTGGGACTTTAGAATATATCGCCCAGAAACTTGATTTAAAAAAGACGTTACTAGGTATCGACGCAGTCTACCAAAAAAAGCTTATTGGAACGGATTTAAACGAACAACAACTCCTTATTCTATTAAAAAAATATCCGAAAGTAACCCTTATTCTCAGCCCTATTGGTGCCCAAGGGTTCATACTAGGAAGAGGGAACCTTCAACTCAGCCCTCAAGTTATAAAAAAAATAGGTATCGAGAACATCCTGATTGTTGCGACACCAGCAAAACTCGTCGATACGCCCTTTCTTCGAGTTGATACGGGGGATAGACAACTCGATAAAGAGTTCTCCGATAAAGAATTTTTTATGGTACTTATTGGGTATCGACTCAGTCGAGTCGTAAAAATACGAACCAATAACTTTTAATATCTCCATATAATTCTCTGGACCTCCTTGAGCAGGAGTTGAAACATCATGGGAGGAATACAAGTTATGAATCGTAATCCAACAGCATTTTTAAAAGAAGAATATAATGATCTCGTACAGAAAAACCTTGATTGGAAACTTCGTGTGTTAGAAAGCGGATCAACACCTCATGCGATCGTTGATGGAAAAAAAGTGTTAATGCTCTGCTCAAATAATTATCTGAATCTCAGTAATCACCCTCGTTTAATTAAAGGAGCGGTCGAGGCAGCACAGAAATACGGTGCAGGATCGGGATCAGTTCGTGCTATCGCAGGAACTATGAAGCTTCATATCGATGTGGAGAAAAAACTTGCGAAATTTAAACGAACTGAAGCTGCATTACTCTATCAGACCGGGTTTGCAGCGAATGCAGGACTTATCCCTCAACTCGCTGGTGAAGGTGACGTTATTATCAGTGATGAGTTGAACCATGGGAGTATTATTGATGGAGTACGACTCACGAAGGCAGATCGAGCAATCTATAAACATCGGGATGTCGGCGATTTGGAACGAGTGTTAAGAGAAGCGGATAAAAAATATCGAAGGATTCTTATTATCACTGATGGCGTGTTTAGTATGGATGGGGATATCGCGCCTATGGATAAAATCGTGAAAGTAGCAAAGGAGTATGGGGCGATGACCTATGTTGATGATGCTCATGGTGAAGGAGTCATCGGACCTGAAGGGAGAGGTATCGGTGCTCATTTCGGCATTGATGCAGAAATTGATGTGGAAATGGGGACCTTTAGTAAAGCCTATGGTGTCGTCGGTGGACTGATTGCAGGGAGTCAGGATTTGTATAACTTCGCCTATAATAAGTCTCGAACGTGGTTGCTCAGCGGGTCGCATCCTCCAGCGGTCTCAGGAGCGCAACTTGCAGCTATCGAAGTGCTTGAGACGGAGCCGCAACATGTGAAGAACCTGTGGGATAACACGAAATATTTTAAAAAGGAGATGAACTCGATAGGGTTTGATACCGGACAGAGCGAGACGCCGATAACACCGGTTATGGTTGGGGATTCCGGGAAAGCGAAAGAACTGAGTAACCTCTTATTCAAGGAGGGAATTTTTGCGCTTCCGATTGTGTTCCCGATGGTTGCTCGTGATAAAGCACGGATTCGGGTGATGATGAATGCAGGGTTAACGAAAAAAGACCTCGATTTCTCACTTGGGGCATTCGAAAAACTTGGGAAACAATTAAATATCATATAGAACCATCCTCCTGTGCATAAAGTATATATAAACGTTATAATATTCCAACCTTAGATTTTTCAAGGTTTTGTGGAGTAGTTCTTATGGAAGAAGATTTAAAAAAGACTGGGACAACAATACTGGGCATGGTCTGCAAAGACGGTGTCGTCGTCGCAACAGAACGACGGGCAACGATGGGGACATTGATTGCTCATAAAGGAACAAAGAAATTATACAAGATTGATGAGCATCTCGCGCTTGCTACTGCCGGGTTAGTCGGAGATCTACAAGTCCTTTCACGGTATCTTAGTGCAGAAACAAATCTTTACCGTTTGAAACGCGATGCAAGAATTCCGGTGGGTAGCGCAGCAACCCTCATGTCAAATATTTTAAACCAGAGGAAGTTTTATCCGTACTATGTGCAATTAATCCTTGCTGGATGGGATAACGCGGGTGGTCATGTTTTCTCGTTAGATGCAGCAGGGGGTTCTATCCCTGATAAATACACGTCAGGTGGTTCAGGTTCTCCCTATGTCTTCGGAGTACTCGAAGACCTTTATAAGGATGATATAAAGGTTGAGGAAGGGATTGATATCGCGATTCGTGCGATTACCGCGGCGATGAGTAGGGATTCCGCTTCCGGGAATGGTATTGATATCGCGGTGATTAACGAGAAAGAATTCAGAGAAATCCCTGAAGATGATATTAAAAAACGTATGCAGAAAATGGGGAAAGAACGACCTTAATCCTGTTAGTTCACGAGTAGTGAAAACAGGTTTGATTTATTCGAGTTATCTAAAAAAAAAGTAGAGTTTTCCAAGGTATAACCTATGACCGTCGATGATGTTTTACGCGAAATAAAAGGCAAAATACGAGGGTTTATCCCGCATAGTATTGACGTTACTGAAGTCGAATTCGAAGGAGCGTTACTCGTCATCTACACAACAACCCCCGATAAATTCGCTGAGAATAAGGACCTTATCCGTCAGCTTGCGAAGATGTTGCAGAAGCGTATCGTCGTTCGACCAGACCCAACCGTGCTTACTGATGTTGATATTGCAGAGAAAAAAATAAGGAAAATCATTCCAAAGGATGCAGAGATCACGAACATCTACTTCCAACCTGATGTCGGTGAGGTTATCATCGAAGCACTAAAGCCTGGGGCTGCCATCGGAAAGGAAGGACAACTACTCAACGAAATCCGCAGAAGCATCAATTGGACTCCGCATATCATCCGAGCGCCACCAATCCCTTCGAAAACCGTTGCGGAGATCAGAGGCTATCTACGATCGATGAGCGATGAACGAAAAGAAATCCTCAGGAAGATAGGGAGACGACTGCATCGAGGTGTCTCCACAAATGAGAAATTCATCAGGATTATCGCCCTTGGAGGATTCCGCGAAGTCGGACGATCCTGCTGTATGCTTCATACTCAAGACAGTAAAATATTGATTGATTGTGGTATTGATGTCTCCTCAGAAAACAACGGTTCCCCCTACATCCATCTCCCTGAAGTACTTCCTCTAGAAACCATCGATGCGGTCGTCCTCACCCATGCCCATCTTGATCACAGTGGTCTCACACCACTCCTCTATAAATACGGGTATGATGGACCAGTGTATTGCACGCCACCAACAAGAGACCTCATGACTCTTCTGCAAATGGATTACCTAAAAGTTGCTGCTGCAGATGCGAAAAAAGTTCCGTACTCCTCAGAAAACATCAGAAACGTCATTAAACACTGCATCACCCTTGGATATGGTGATACAACGGATATCACCCCTGACGTTCGTCTTACTTTTCATAACGCGGGTCATATCCTTGGATCATCCACCGCCCATTTCCACATTGGCGAAGGGTTGTACAACATCGCGTTCTCGGGGGATATAAAATACGAGAAAACCTGGTTGTTTGACCCAGCGATTAATCATTTCCCGCGTATAGAAGCCGTAGTCGTGGAATCCACCTACGGAGGACGAGAAGATTTTCAACCCTCCCGAAAAGAAGCAACAGATAGACTTAAAGACATTATTCAGCGCTGTTTCCGTAAAAAAGGAAAGCTTCTTGTTCCGGTTTTCGCAGTCGGACGAAGTCAAGAAGTCATGATCGTGCTGGAAAACCTCTGCCGAACAAACGAGATCCCGAAAATCCCTGTATACCTAGATGGAATGATCTGGGAAGCAACCGCTATTCACACTGCGTACCCCGAATACCTGAACAACAAACTCAGAAACCAAATCTTCCAACTCGGAGAAAACCCACTCATGTCCGAAATCTTCAACCGCGTAGACAGCGCGGACATGCGGGAAAAAATCGTCCAAGAACACGACCCCTGCGTCGTCCTCGCCACTAGTGGGATGATGAACGGTGGACCAGTAATGGAATACTTCAAAGAATGGTCCCAAGACGAACGAAACACTCTCGTCTTCGTTGGATACCAAGCTGAGGGAACAATGGGACGAAAAATCCAGCGAGGAAGCAAAGAAATCCCAATTAACGTAAGCGGAAGCATACTCACCCTAAAAATAAATATGGACATTGAAACCTGCGATGGGTTCTCCGGTCATAGCGACCGACGACAACTCCTCAGTTATATCAGCAACATGTCCCCCCACCCGGAACGCATCATCTTCGGACATGGAGAAGAAAGTAAATGCCTTGATCTCTCCTCAACGATACATAAAAAATTCAACGCAGCAACCGCAGCCCCCATGAACCTAGAAGCCATACGATTTCTTTAAAATCTTAACCCGACTATTGTTTTTCTGAAAAAAAAATTGTTTTTAGACAACAATCTGTGCCGCCCGCCTCCCTAATAGAAACACGGCAACGTATGTTGGCACGGTGTGTTCCCCCTCATCTAAATGAAAATCCTCATTCTTCATCGTAATCGAAAAAGGATGTAACACCTGCACCTTCACATGATCACCAGGAAACACCACCGCATCAGTCAACGGGTCAAAATCAGTGAGTCCATCAATCGTCACCTTGCATACTTGTAACCCGGTTTTCCCATGTAATGAATACGGTAAACGAATTAATCGTTTCACATCACACGTCACCGGCTCATCAGTCTCACCAGCACTCAACGACACCGCAGTCTTCCGTAACGCCCTATTCAAAAAGAATCGGCGGATCGTCTTCGACTGATCTAAATACCCACTCTGAATACGCTTCATCCGCTCATCAGAGAGATCTGCAACCAATTTTTCTGCCTCAGATCGTTTCACCCCATATTCCTCAAGTTTCCCTATCGGATCATCACTCGCCTTAATCTCCTCAACGAGGTCAATAATCCCTCGGCTAATCCGGCCTTTCCACCCAGACTCATCAGGAGAAGGCATCCGTAACGTCTTCCCACTCGCAAATGATTGACTACCATAACGTTTCGTCCCTAGCACCTGCTCATGAAACACGACAGAATCCTGGAAATCCTGCCCCGTAATATAATCCACGAGCTCCCGCCGCTCATTACTATCCATATCAAACACCGCAGGATCCCGGACGTGACAATGATACCCCCGACCACCACTAAAATACAAATCAATATACTTCTCATGAAAACCGAAATCCCCAAGAAGGAATTCCTCCACCAGTTTCCTGAACTCTTTTTTCACTTGCACCAAAGACTCCTCATAACTCAGGCGCTCAGCATTCGGTAAATGATCAGAATCTAAATCGAAAATAAGTTCTGCACCCATCCACTGTTTTTCCTGCATTGTCGACGCATCAGGTTTTTGATAATACGCTGAGGAGTAATACGCATGAGCAGGAGCACGATCCCGTAAAAACATCATCAGCTCATTTTTCCGAGGAAAACCAAGATGACGAATCATCCCTTTTCCCTCAAAAAGAACAAAAGCAAACTCACGACGTCCAAAACGATCAGGAAGCTCCACAGTACTCGTTTCATAATACTCCCTAAACCGGTTCTTGAGAAACTCCACCGAGGGTTTGAACGAATCATCGCCAACCATAAACAAACAAATGATAAAAGAGGGGAAGGTTTTAATCTTTATCCTAAAAAACAAGTAGATACTATTTTATCCCCCTTCAGATATTCAGATATCCTATGAGTAATATTATCGAAGACGAATTATTTTCTTCATCCGTCATTAAAGACTTGCGCATCCTCGATTTCGACTACATCCCCGAAGAGCTTCCCCATAGAACCGAACAACTCCGAACTCTTTCACAACTCTTCAAACCCTTACTCAACCGGGTCCCGCAAAATGCAGTCATTCGTGGACCGGTAGGAACAGGAAAAACCGTACTTGCAAAAAAATTCTGTGACACTTTTGTTAATATCGCACGGAAACAAGGAAAAACCATTGAATACGTCCACATAAACTGCAGAAAACGATCAACCGACGCCATGGTCCTCCTTGGGATACTCACTCATTTCGATCCTCGATTCCCTGATCGCGGGTTTTCTGTACAAGAAATGCTACAAATCCTCCATAAAAACCTGCAACGAAAAGAAGCACAACTCCTCCTTGTCCTCGACGAAGCAGACGCACTCTTAAAAAAAACCGGTTCAACACTTATCTATAATCTCACCAGGTTTACCGATGAAACACTCAAAACAGATAACCCCGTATCCATGATTATGATCTCACAACAAGACGTCCTCGCCCTCTTAGAACCAGCGGCACTGAGCACATTCAAACGGAGCAACATCCTCATCATGGAACCCTATAACCGGGATGAACTCCATGATATCATCACTCAGCGAGTAGAGCTCGCGTTTCATAAAAACATAGTTGCTCCTGAAAGTGTTGACTTGATCGCTGATATCGTGTCCGAATTTGGGGATGCACGGTTCGCGATAGAACTCATCTGGAAAGCAGGGATGTGCGCGGATCAGCAGCATACCCAACGAGTCACCCCTGAACATGTCCGCGCAGCTAAAGCAGAAACCTACTCTGTTGTTACGGAAACCAAGTTGAATTCTCTTGGGCATCATCAGCTTCTCACTCTTCTTGCTCTTGCGAAACGATTACAAAAAGAAGAAACAGTCTATGCAAACACTGGTGACGTCGAAAAAACCTATATGGTCACCTGTGAAGAATACAACGAGACACCACGAGCCCATACCATGTTCTGGAAATATCTGAACGAGCTCGAAAACGCCGGGTTCATTCATCTGAAACGATCAGGGAAGGGTCAACTCGGTGCAACACAATTTATATCCCTTCCGGATATACCCGCAGAAGTATTGAGAACTAAACTCGAAAACATCCTGTCTGATCATCAGAGCACAGAATCACAGTAACCCCGTAGCGGGCAACCTGAACATGAAGGAGTTTTTTTTGCACAATAGTGTTTCGCAAGCTCCACGAGAAGTGCATGGAACTCTTGATACATCGGGACAAGAGTAGTTGAGGGTACAACTTTTTTTAGTTCTTCATCAAAATATTGTTGGTAATCTTCATAGGTATCTCCTTTGACTGGTAATGGTATCCTTTTACTGATACGTTTTGTGTATGCATCTATAACAAAAACAGGGTGATTCCCCGCATATAATAGGATAGAATCTGCGGTTTCAGGTCCGATACCATGAAGCGACAATAATTCGGTTCGAATCGTTATATGATCTCGTTGAAAGAACGGGTCTAACTCTCCTTCATATCGATCAATAAGATACTTGGTTAGATGTTGTACTCGTTGTGCTTTTTGATTAAAAAAACCTGAAGGTTGAATTATGGTTTTCAATTGGTTATAATCTAATGTTACAATCTTTGTAAGAGAGATCGCATGATGTTTTTTGAGATTCGCTAATGCTTTCTCAACATTCGTCCATGCCGTGTTTTGTGTTAATATCGCACCAAGTATGATTTCAAAACGTGGGTCGCTCCCTTGTTTTTCATGATAGGACACATCAACAGGCCACCAGTGTTGATGCCCAAAATGAGTAAGGAGTTCGTCATAGATTTTCTTAAGGTCCGCCGACATTGCTATCTATACCTGAACCATGTTTTACAAGGAGTTATCAACGATGTCGAGTATTTGTTTTGTTTTATCGCTGGCGTTTTGTTGAACCTGTTCCATATCTGAAGAAAGTGTTTGAACAAACGCAGCATCCTTGATAGAACTAAGATTAATTTTCACATTCAGAAGCGCGGATTCGACTCCCGCATGTGCTAAGAGCGCGGAGACGGCAGCATCCGTAATCGAGTTCTTATTCCCCTTCTCTGCAACCAGTAAAGCTACATCTAAAACGCGCTCGCAGGCTTGCGCAGTCTCCAAAGGTACTTGTGCCGCATGTTTAAACCCGGTCTGTAAAGCCCGCTTTCGCTGCTCTTTTTGCTCTTCAGAATCCTTTGGCATTTTCAGTGCATGCATAACCTCGTTAAACGCCTCAGTATCTTTATCAATTAACAGAGTAAGATGTTTCCTCAGTTGTTCACTCTGTTTAAAGACATCCTGAAGCTCCTTCTGCACCGCAGCGTAATCTTCTTTCCCGAAGGTGAGATTACACACCATCGATGACAACGCTGCACCCAATGCTCCGGATAACGCAGCAACACTCCCGCCCCCAGGAGCAGGACTTTTCGAAGCAAGCTCATCTAAAAACCCTGCGAGTTTCATCTCCACTAGTTTTCCCATATCACTCACTTTTTCATTTCTAATAATTTTTTTTCTAGAACTTGATCCATTGTGAATTTTTCTAACCGAAGGTAATGATCACTTACATCCACCAATGCTTCAAGAGGAACAAGACCCACAATTTCACTCCCAATCACGGGGACACCAAATCGTTCCGCCTCATCTTTTATGGTTTCAAACACACGAAACATCGACGTTTTTTGATAATTCGTCAGATTCATCGACACCTGAACAATACCCCGCTCCTTAATCTCAAACCCTTTCGCTTTCACATACCGGTACCCGCCGCTACTCTGACGCACCACCTGAGCAATCTTCTCCGCCACCTTAATATCCTTCGTACCCAGGTTCACATTAAACGCTATCAAGAAAAACCGTGCACCCACTGCGGTCGCACCCGCAGTCGGATGCATTTTATTCGGGCCATAATCAGGGACTTTCGCAGGATTCTTCCCGATCTCCTCCTTTAACCCTTCATATTCACCACGACGAACATCAGCAAGATTCCGACGATCCTCCCGCTTCGCCGCTTCCTCATATAAATAACACGGAACACCGGCTTTCTCAGAAAACTCCTTCGCAAACCCATTCGCTAATGCAACACATTCACTCACCCCAACCTCAGAAATCGGGATAAACGGAACAACATCGATCGCCCCCATCCGCGGATGCTCGCCCTTATGTTTATTCATATCAATAAGCTCAACACATTTCAACGCAATAGCTAACGCAACATCCTTTACTTTCTCAGGGGCACCAATCAAGGTGACATCAGTTCGATTATGATCAGCATCAGGAGAAAAATCAAGGAGTCTCACATCTTTATGTTTGATAATTATCGCATGAATCGCATCAATAACGGTTTTATTTCGCCCTTCGCTAAAATTTGGTACACATTCAACAAGTTTCACCATATTAGTATCACCGTAAACCTTAATCGATAGACCTTCATTTAACTATTTGGGGAAAAATCCTATGGAAACCGTTGATATCCTTATAAAAAATGCACAGGAACTCATAACATTAAAAGGACCGAATCGCCCACGGATTAAAGATGAACTGAAGAATCTAAGCATAATTCCGCATGGATCTATTGCTATCCATGATAGTCGCGTTATTGCTGTTGGAAAACATCTTCTCTATAAAGGAGAAATCACGGTCGATGCCAGTGGTAAAACGGTAATGCCTGGATTCGTCGATCCTCATACCCATTTAGTATTCGCAGGGTCACGAGAGTTTGAACTCGAGATGAAACTCCAAGGCTTATCGTATATGGAGATACTAAAAAAAGGTGGAGGTATTTTTTACACGGTTAATGAAACACGAAGAGCCTCACAAGAACTGTTACTACAACAGAGTAGAAAACGACTGGATACGATGCTACACCAGGGGACAACGACCTGTGAAGCAAAAACCGGGTACGGACTTGATACAAAGACCGAACTTAAATTACTCAGTGTTCAAAAGAAACTCAATGAAACCCATGAAATAGAGATCATCTCCACGTTTCTCGGAGCACATGCGGTTCCTAAAGAATACACCGCTGAGGAATACACGCGTCTTGTTATCGATGAGATGCTCCCGAAAACAAAACATTTAGCACAATTTTGTGATGTGTTCTGTGAAAAAGATGTTTTCTCGATAGCGCAGTCTCGACGAATCCTTACCGCTGGAAAAAACTATGGGTTACTTCCGAAAATCCACGCGGATGAAATCGTTGATACCGGTGGTGCATCTCTTGCTGCTGAAGTCGGTGCTATTAGTGCAGATCATCTTCTGCAATCATCAGAAAAAGGTTTGAAGCAACTTGCATCCACTGGGGTAGTTGGTGTGCTACTCCCCGGTACACCGTTTTCATTGATGCTACATACGTATGCATCCGCGCGACAGATGATAAAAATGGGTATTCCTGTCGCTCTTGCTACGGATCTGAATCCTAACTGTTGGATTGAAAACATGCAATTTATTATTCAACTTGCTTGCCTAAAGATGAAGATGAACCCAGCTGAAGCTATTACTGCAGCAACATTTAACGCTGCATGTGCTATTAATGTAAATACTGAAGTGGGTAGTTTAGAAAAGGGTAAACAAGCAGATATCATTGTGTTGGATTGTCCATCTTATTCTTGGATTCCATATCATATAGGAAGAAATCTTGTTGATACAGTCATAAAAAACGGTTCTATCATTGAATAATGAATATATTTTTTGATACTATATTACTTTTTTTAAAAAAAATGAGTGAAATGTAAGAGTGGTTTGACAGCGTACCAGGAGCCCTTAGCTTTCAAGCAGTGAAGCTTACCCCATAAAGTTCCCGAAGGAACAAAACAGGGCTCTCCACCTAGGCTAAAGGTTCCAGCCCTCTTGCGAGGGTAGTCTTCCCATGGGCTCGCGCACCATAGTACCGAGAATTACGCAGGAAGGCTTAACTGCCGGGTTCGAAATGGGACCGGGTGTTTCCCCACCGCTTTGACCGTCAAACCACCGTTACTCTGAATTTTTTTGAATTGTGCTAGTATGTAACCTGTTTAACGATTGAGCCAGTAAATGAGCTGTTAGTAGCTATGGGCTGAACATGTCGCCGAAGCTTCATGCGTACACCCTAGCTCTATCAAACGAATGTGTTATTCGGGCTCTATGATGTCTCGTCTTAGGGTGAGCTTCATGCTTAGATGCTTTCAGCATTTATCTTTTGCAGCGTGGCTACCCAGCAGTGCCCTGTCGGACAACTGGTAAACTAGAGGCTGCAGACCCCTGTTCCTCTCGTACTAAAGGGTCTTTCCCCTCAGACATCAACGCTTCTAGAAGTTAGCAACAAACCTGTCTCACGACGGTCTAAACCCATCTCACGATCCGCTTTAATGGGCGAACAACCCCACCCTTGGCAGCTGCTGCACCGCCAGGATGCAGAGAGACGACGTCGAAGTAGCAAGCCTTCAGGTCGATATGGGCTCTTGCTGAAGACAACTCAGTTATC